>CAIOVE010000062.1 GCA_903861645.1 uncultured Hyphomicrobiales bacterium | reverse complement strand
GTTGAAGCTGGACGCTTCGCCTATCTCGCGGGGCGTATTCCCCGGCGGGGGCGCGCCGAGCCGTCGAGCCCGCAGATGGGATTGGTGGGTTCGTGACGCCTCTGCCTGATCGCCTGCTGGTTGTTACGGATCGACGTCTGGCGGCGCGTGACCTGCCCTCAGCCGTCCATGAGGCGGTAAGCGCAGGCGCAGGCTGGGTCTGGTTTCGCGACAAGGATCTTGCGCGAGAGGAGCGTCTGGCTCTGGCGCGTCAGGTTCTAGCGGCGATTGGAGGCAGGGCCGTGATGACCGCGGGTTCTGACATTGGACTTGCGACCGAGCTAGGCCTCAAGGCGGTTCATCTGTCCATGTCGGCGGATGTGGCCTCGGCTCGTCTGCGGCTCGGGGCGGACGCCCTAATTGGCATTTCGGCTCATTCCCTAGCGGACGTCGCGCTGGCGAAGGCGAAGGAAGCCGACTATGTCACCCTGAGCCCGATTTTCGAGACTATCAGCAAGCCCGGTTATGGGCCGACCTTAGGTCTCGGCATTCTGAGGGCAGCGACTGCGGTGGGTATCCCTATTATCGCCCTTGGGGGCATAAATCCGGGGCTTGTTAAAGCGGTGATGGATGAAGGAATTGATGGTGTTGCAGTGATGGGCGGTATTTACATGGAAGACCAGGTTGAGAAAAACGTTAATGCTTATTTGGCTAAATTTTAGGCTAAGTTCATGCGTATATTACTTTATGTGTGCCCAATGTCGTGTGTTGCGCCGTGAATGCTCAAGGGTATTTAGCTATTTAGGTTATCACGGAAGCGGGTTGTTTCCCGGACGTTGACCGTATCGATCAGCTTCCAGTTTTACAGAATGTTGTACAGGGCAGGGGATTGGTTTATGGTTGGAATACATGAGGCGCTGAGATAGTTTCAATAAATCAATGGGTTAGTTTGTTTAGGAAATAATTCCTGTTGTACAGGTGTTGTACGCGGTTGATAATGTGTCTAAAAGATCAATAATATCAAGTGTTTATGTAGCAAGCAGTATGCGTCGCGCGCGAGCGATGAGCGCATCGATCCGCGCGTTGAATCGTGTCATCGACCGGTCGGGATCGTCGCCGGTCCGATCAGGATGAAACGCCCACGCCAGCTCGCGGCGCAACGCCTCAAGGCGCTTGACCGAAGCGCCCGAGCGCTCGGCCTCGTCAAGCAGACGCTCCCACGCCAGCGCCGACCGGGCGCGCGAGGACTGTTGCGTCGGCGCGGGCGCATCGGGGCTTGTGGCGGCGTCGGCGTAACGGGCCGCCGCGAATACCGGCGAGACCGCGGCGATCGGCGGCCCGTCGAGGCAGGCCGTCGCGCCATGGACAACCCGCGCCGGGCGACGTCCGTCCGGCGCGGCCGCGAGTTCGTCGAGCATGGCTTCAAAGGCGTTCATGGCGGGTCCGACGCGACAGGCCCTGACGCTAGCGAGCCATGGGAAACGTCGCGTTAACGCCCGCCAAAAGCAAAAGGCGGCCCCTCGCGGAGCCGCCTTTCGATGGAGAGCCAAAGGGCTAGAAAATCAGCCTTCGTTCGGCGGCAGCGGCGCTTCGCCGTTGGCCTTGCGCTCGGCGTTTTCCTTGGCTTCGAGGTCTTCGCCCGTCTCCTGATCGACGACGCGCATCGACAGGCGCACCTTGCCGCGATCGTCGAAGCCCATGAGCTTGACCTTGACCTTGTCGCCTTCCTTGACGACGTCGGTCGTCTTGTTGACGCGGGCCTTGGCGAGCTGGGAGATGTGGACGAGACCGTCCTTGGCGCCGAAGAAGTTCACGAAGGCGCCGAAGTCCGTCGTCTTCACGACGGTGCCGTCATAGATCATGCCGACTTCCGGATCGGAAGCGATCGACTTGATCCACTTGATCGCCGCCTTGATGGAGTTGCCATCGCTGGAGGCGATCTTCACCGTGCCGTCGTCCTCGATGTTGATCTTGGCGCCGGTCTTCTCGACGATCTCGCGGATCACCTTGCCGCCCGTGCCGATCACTTCGCGGATCTTGTCGGTCGGGATCTTCAGCGTCTCGATGCGCGGCGCGAACTCGCCAAGCTCGGAGCGGGCGCCGGTCAGCGCCTTGCTCATCTCGCCGAGGATGTGGTGGCGGCCATCGCGCGCCTGCGCGAGGGCGACCTTCATGATCTCCTCGGTGATGCCGGCGATCTTGATGTCCATCTGCAG
Organism: uncultured Hyphomicrobiales bacterium; assembly: GCA_903861645.1. Taxonomy (GTDB): domain Bacteria; phylum Pseudomonadota; class Alphaproteobacteria; order Rhizobiales; family Beijerinckiaceae; genus Terripilifer. Next base: position 12,273 of record CAIOVE010000062.1, on the reverse strand, counting down.
CGAGGTGACGCCCTCGGTCGTGCCGGCCACCTTGAAGTCCATGTCGCCGAGGTGATCCTCGTCGCCCAGAATGTCGGAAAGCACCGCGAAGCGCTCGCCTTCAAGGATGAGGCCCATGGCGATGCCCGCCGTCGGACGCTTGAGCGGAACGCCGGCGTCCATCAGGGAGAGCGAGGCGCCGCAGACGGTCGCCATCGACGAGGAGCCGTTGGACTCGGTGATCTCCGACACGACGCGGATCGTGTAGGGGAACTCCGCCGCCGTCGGCAGCATCGGGCGAATGGCGCGCCAGGCAAGCTTGCCGTGGCCGATTTCGCGACGACCGGGCGAACCCATGCGGCCGGTCTCGCCGACGCTGTAGGGAGGGAAGTTGTAGTGGAGCAGGAAGCGCTCCTTGTAGGTGCCTTCCAGCGAGTCGATGAACTGCTCGTCCTCGCCGGTGCCGAGCGTGGCGACCACGAGGCCCTGGGTCTCGCCGCGCGTGAACAGCGCCGAACCATGGGTGCGCGGCAGCACGCCGACCTGCGCGAGAATCGGGCGCACCGTGCGCACGTCGCGGCCGTCGATGCGGATGCCCGTGTCGAGAATGTTCCAGCGCACGACCTTCGCCTGAAGATCGTGGAAGGCCTCGGAGACGAGCTGCTTGTCGAACTTGGCCTCGCCATCGGCCGGCAGCAGCGCCGCGTTGACCTTCGCCTTGACGGCGTCGACGGCGGCGTAGCGCACCTGCTTGACGGTGTTCTTGTAGGCTTCGCGCAGCTCGGCCTCGGCGATGTCGGCCACGGCCTTCTCGACCGCCGACTTGTCGATGGTCTTGAGATCGCGCGGCTCCTTGGCCGCCTTCTCCGCGAGGCGGATGATGGCGTCGATCACCGGCTGGAAGCCGCGATGACCGGTCATCACCGCTTCGAGCATGGTCTCTTCCGAAAGCTCGCGGGCTTCCGATTCCACCATCAGCACCGCGTCGGCCGTGCCGGCGACGACGAGATCGAGATGCGAATCCTTCATCTCGTCGATGGTCGGGTTGACCTTCAGGGCGCCATTGATCAGGCCGACGCGCGCGCCGCCGATCGGGCCCATGAAGGGAATGCCCGAGATCGTCAGGGCGGCGGAGGTCGCGACCATCGCCAGAATGTCGGGATCGTTCTCGAGGTCATGCGACAGCACGGTCACCACGACCTGCGTGTCGTGACGGTAACCCTCGGGGAACAGCGGACGGATCGGACGGTCGATCAGGCGGGAGACCAGCGTCTCCTTCTCGGAAGGACGACCCTCGCGCTTGAAATAGCCGCCGGGAATGCGGCCAGCCGCGAAGGCCTTTTCCTGATAGTTCACGGTGAGCGGGAAGAAGTCCACGCCCGGCTTCGGCGCCTTGGCCGAAACGACGGTGGCCAGCACGGTGGTCTCGCCGTAGGTCGCCCAGACGGCGCCGTCGGCCTGACGGGCGACGCGGCCCGTTTCGAGGGTCAGCTTGCGGCCGGCCCAGTCAAGTTCTTCGCGATGGATTTCGAACATATGTGCCTTCTTTCATGGCGCCGGAAAAGCGCGCGCGCCACGAGCAAGACGGCGAGACGCTGTCGCGGGCCGGCGAGGGCCCTCGGCGACGACAGCGTCCGGCGATCCTGCCATGGCGCGAGTTCTTTCCCGAGTTTGGCATGACGGCCCCATGCCGCCATCCCATGGAACCGCCGACGTCCCCCGCCGGTCGGTCCTGATGACCGAGCGCCCATGCGCGCGGCCAGTAGGCGACGACCTGACGTCGTCGCCGTTGACGATCAGCGGCGAATGCCGAGCCGCTCGATCAGTTTCTTGTAACGCGCCTCGTCGTGCTTCTTCACGTAGTCAAGCAACTGGCGACGCTGCGAAACGAGTTTCAGCAGGCCACGGCGGGAATGGTTGTCCTTGACGTGGCTCTTGAAGTGCTCGGTGAGGTTGGTGATGCGCTCCGAAAGGATCGCGACCTGAACTTCCGGCGAACCGGTGTCGTCCTTCTTGGTGGCGTATTCGGCGATCAGCGCGGTTTTGCGCTCGGCGGTAATCGACATCGTGAGGTTCCTTTTTCGAGAGGTTGATCCGCCAGGATGGCCGGGCCGGGATGTCGTCCAGCGCGGTCACGAACAGGCGGTCCACGCGGAGCTCTCGCCCCGGATGGTTGCGCGGCTTATACACCAAAGCGGAGGAAAGGCCAGCCCGCCGCTCAGATCGGCAGGTTGAACACCCGGCTCGGCTCCAGCGCGCCCTGCACCACCTCGCCGAAGGCGACGGGAACGCCGCCGCAAGCCGCGTAAGCCATGCCCCCCGCCGGGGCGTCGCGGCCGCGCAGGATCAGCGATTGCCCGCGCCGCAGCCGCGCCGCGCCGTCGCGGTCCACCACCACGCAGGGCACCTCGGTCAGGCCGGCCTCGACGTCGCGCATGAAGGCGCCCGCGTCGGCCCCCTCCGCCTCGATCGAGGCCAGCGGAACGGCGTCGTCCTCGGTGAAGGGCCCGACCCGCGTGCGCCGCAGCGCGACCACATGACCGAGGCAACCGAGCATCCGGCCGAGATCGCGGGCGATGGCGCGCACATAGGTGCCCTTGCCGCATTGCGCCTCGATTACCGCCTCGTCGGCGGTGGCCGCGACGAGCGTCAGCGAATGGATCGTCACCGGACGCGCCGGCAGATCGACGATCTCGCCGTCGCGCGCCATGTCGTAGGCGCGCTCGCCATTGACCTTGATGGCCGAATAGGCGGGCGGTTGCTGCATGATTTCGCCGATGAAGGCCGGCAGGGCCGCCTCGATGTCGGCGCGCGAGGGCCGCAGGTCGCTGACGCGCGTGGGCGAGCCGTCGGAATCGTCGGAATCGGTCTCGACGCCCCATTTGACGCTGAAGCGATAGGCCTTCTCGCCATCCTGCACGAACGGCACCGTCTTGGTCGCCTCGCCGAAGGCGACCGGCAGAATGCCCGACGCCAGCGGATCGAGCGTGCCCGCGTGGCCCGCCTTCCGGGCGTTGAAAATGCGCTTGAGACGCGAAACGGCGTGGGTCGACGTCATGCCGACGGGCTTGTCGAGGACAACCCAGCCGTTGACCTCGACGCGTTTGGAGCGTGGTGCGTTCATGTTCCTGCCTGACGGGACGCCCGCGGCGCGGGCAATCGGGACGCGCTAGACCGCGTCGTCGGATTCGATTGGCTTTTCAAGATCCTTGCGCACCTTGTCGGTGCGCAGCAGGGCGTCGATCCTGGCCGAGTTGTCGAAGGAATCGTCGACCTTGAAACGAATGTCGGGGGCGAACTTGAGGTTCACCCGCCGCGCGATCTCGCCACGCATGAATTTCTTGTGGCGGTCGAGCGCCTCGAGCACCGGCGCGGAATCCTTGCCGCCGAGCGGCATGACGAAAATCGTCGCCAGCTTGAGGTCGGGCGACATGCCGACGCGCGGCACCGTCACCACCTGCGTGTCGAGCACGGGGTCGACGACGTCGTGACGCGACAGAAGGTCGGCGACGCAGTGACGGATGAGTTCGGCGACGCGCAACATGCGCTGCGAAGGTTCGCCGCCGCTATGATGACCTCTGGACATGCCCTGTTCCCGACAGCGGCCAACGGAGCCCGACGCGAAAAGCGCCGCGCCGGCCCGCTGGATGACTGATTGCGAAATGGACCCGGTCGACTAAAGCGACCGGGCGATGCTCTCCACGCGATAGCATTCGATGACGTCGCCGGCGCGCATGTCCTGATAGTTCTCGAAGGCCATGCCGCATTCCTGCCCGACGACCACTTCCTTGACCTCGTCCTTGAAGCGCTTGAGCGTCGACAGCTTGCCTTCGTGAATGACAACCTTGTCGCGGATAAGGCGCACGTTGGCGCCGCGCTCGACACGCCCGTCGGTGACGCGGCAACCCGCGACCTTGCCGACCTTGGTGATGTTGAACACTTCGAGGATTTCGGCGTTGCCCAGCATCGCCTCGCGCAGCGTCGGCGCGAGCAGGCCCGACATCGCCGCCTTCACGTCATCCACGAGGTTGTAGATGATGTTGTAGTAGCGGATTTCGACGCCCGCCCGGTCGGCGGCCTCGGCGGCCTCCTTATAGGCGCGCACGTTGAAGCCGATCACCGCGGCGCCCGACGTTTCGGCGAGCGAGATATCGGATTCGCTGATGCCGCCGACGCCCGCGTGCACGATACGCGCCGCGACCTCGTCCGTGTTGAGCTTTTCGAGCGTCGCGACGATCGCCTCGACGGAGCCCTGCACGTCGCCCTTGATGACAAGCGGGAATTCCTTGCGGCCAACGGCCTTGAGCTGGCTCATCATGTCGACGAGCGAGCCGCGGGCCTGACCGCCGCCGCGCACGGCGGCCTTCTCGCGCTTCAAACGATCGCGATATTCCGTGATCTCGCGGGCGCGGGCCTCGGATTCGACGACCGCGACGCGATCGCCGGCTTCCGGCGCGCCGCTGAAGCCAAGCACCTCGACGGGCGTCGAGGGCGGGGCGTCCAGCACGTTCTGACCCTTGTCGTCGAGCAGGGCGCGAACACGTCCCCACTGCGAGCCCGCGACGATGATGTCGCCGACATCGAGCGTGCCACGCGCGACCAGCACAGTGGCCACCGGACCGCGGCCACGGTCAAGACGCGCCTCGATGACGGCGCCCTCGGCCGGGCGGTCGGGATTGGCGCGCAGGTCGAGCAGTTCGGCCTGCAAAGAAATCGCCTCGAGCAGCTTGTCGAGATTGATGCGCTTGGTCGCGGAAACCTCGACCTCGAGCACGTCGCCGCCCATGCTTTCGACCTGCACCTCGTGCTGGAGCAACTCGGCGCGCACGCGCTCGGGCTTGGCGTCGGCCTTGTCGATCTTGTTGATCGCCACGATGATCGGCGCCCTGGCGGCGCGCGCGTGGTTGATGGCCTCGATCGTCTGCGGCATGACGCCGTCATCGGCGGCGACGACCAGAATGACGATGTCCGTCACCTTGGCGCCGCGGGCGCGCATGGCGGTGAAGGCCGCGTGACCGGGCGTATCGATGAAGGTGATCAGACCGCCGGTCGGCGACACGACCTGATAGGCGCCGATGTGCTGTGTGATGCCGCCGGCCTCGCCCGCGACAACGTTGGCCGAGCGCAGCGCGTCGAGCAGCGAGGTCTTGCCGTGATCGACGTGGCCCATGATGGTGACGACGGGCGGTCGCGGCTCCAGATGCTCGTCGGCGTCCGGAATATCGAACAGACCTTCCTCGACGTCGGCCTCGGCGACGCGCTTGACCGTGTGGCCAAGCTCCTCGGCGATGAGCTGCGCCGTGTCGGCGTCGATCGAATCGGTGATCTTGAGCATCTGCCCCTGCTTCATCAGCAGCTTGATCACGTCGACCGCGCGTTCCGACATGCGGTTGGCGAGTTCCTGAATGGTGATCATCTCGGGCAGGATGACCTCGCGCGCCAGCTTTTCCTTCTGCTGGCTGGCGCCGCGGCCGGTCAGGCGCTGCATGCGGCGGCGGAACGAGGCGACGGAACGCGTCCGCTCTTCCTCGGTCTCGCCCGTGGCGGCGGTGACGGTCAGGCGACCGCGATGCTTTTGCTCGGCGCCGCGCGCCGGGCGGGCCGGCATGACCACCTTGGTGGGCAGGCCCGGACGGCGAATGACCCGCTTGGCGTCATCCTCGGACTGGGGCGCGCGCGCCGCGGCCGGCGTGGCGGCGGCCATCGTCGAGGCGGCGGGAGACGCCGTCGCCGAAGCCGCGACGGTCGCGGGGGCCTCGCCGGGAGCGGGGCGACGCACAACGGACGGGCCCTGACCGGGCGTGCCGCCGGCCAGACGCCGGGCGGCTTCCACCTCGGAGCGGCGCTTGGCCTCGACCTCGTGGGCGCGGCGGGCGTCTTCCTCGCGCTTGCGGGCCTCGGCGGCCTCGCGCTCGATCTTTTCGCGCGCCTCGCGTTCCTCGCGGGCGGCCTTCTCGGCCAGCGCGGTCTTGCGTTCTTCTTCCTCGCGTTCGCGGGCGCCGGCGAGGGCGCGCTCGCGCGCATCCCGCTCTGCGTCCGTCAGCGTGCGCAGGACGACGCCCGTCGGCTTGCGCGGCGGCGCGGCCGGGGGAGCGGCGGTCGTCGGACCACGCGGCGCGACAGGCGCGGCGGGCGGAGCGACGGTTGGCGCGGCGGGTGCCGGGGCGCGCGCCGTCACCGGCGCGGGAGCGGCCGGCGCCGTCTCGCCCGGACGGGCAACGTGACGCTTGACCTTCTCCACCACGACCGTCTTGCTGCGACCGTGCGTAAAGCTCTGCTTGACGACGCCCGCCTCGACCGGCCGCTTCAGCGACAGGGTCTTGGAGGCGACCGTCAGGGTCTTTTCGCCGGTGGTTTTCGTTTCACTCATTCGTTCGCGATCCCAGGGACTGGCCGTTCGTCCGTTATCCGCCCGTCCGGAACATCGCGGGCCTCGGGCCGACGATCGCCAGACATGAATTCGTTTTCCGTCGGATCAGCCCAAGGGAGGCCCCTGAACAGGGCCAACCGGCGGCACCGCGCCAACAGCGTTCGCGCCGCCGGACCCGACGTAAGCGCGGCATGTATCACATGTGGCCGCCCCAATGCCAAATCCAATTGCGCGGAATCAAAAATTCCGATGGTGGGCGGCCGGGGCCGCCCCTCGCCCGTGGCGCGACCAAGGGCGCGCCCCAGTTTTTCCACGCCATCGGCGCCGGCGTTGACGGCGTGAATCAAGGCCGCCAACTGGCCCTTGGCGATCGCCGCCTCGACCTTGGCGAAACCCGCCACGACCAGTCCCGCCTTGTTGGCGAGCGACAGCCATTGCAGCGCGTCGGCGACCAGCAGGGCGTCGACCTCCGCCGGCAGGTCCGCCGGCGCCTCGACCTTGTCCCGCAAGCCGCGGGAGAAGGCTTTCGTCGCCAGCGCCTTTGCCAGAACCGGCGCGCTCGGCGACAGCCAGACGCCCCGACCCGGCAGACGCCGGGCGACATCCGGAACGACCCGGTTGTCCGGCCCGGCGACGAAGCGAATCATGTCCTCGGGCGCGCCCTTGACGCGCGTGACGACGCAGGTCCGCTCCGGACCCTCCTCGTCGCGCCAGTCGACCGCGCGGCCCAAGGCGAAACCTCCGATCAGCCCTGCGCCGGCGGCTCGGCGGGCGCGTCGGCGTCCGCCTCGTGTTCGGGTTCGGCGGCGGAGGCCTCGATCCAGCCGGCGTTGACGCGCGCCGCCATGATGATGGCTTCCGCCTCCTCGCGGGAAATCTCGATGCCATCGAGGAAGCCTGGCTCCTTGATGGTTTCGCCAGCCTTGCCGCGCTCGGTGTAGCCGCACAGATCATCGGTGGCGCAGCCCGCCAGATCCTCGACGGTCTTGACGCCGTTCTCGCCCAGCTTGACGAGCATCTGTGTCGTCACGCCGGGAATCTCGCGCAATTCGTCGGCGACGCCGAGCGCCCGGCGCTTCTCGTCAAGCTCGGCCTCGATGCGGCCGAGATGATCGCGCGCGCGGTTCTGGATTTCGGTCGCCGTATCCTCGTCGAAACCCTCGATCGTGGCGAGCTCGCCCAGATCGACGTAGGCGAGTTCCTCGACGGAGCGGAAACCTTCCGACGCCAGCAACTGGCCGACGACCTCGTCGACATCGAGCGCTTCCATGAAGGACTGGGTGCGCGCCTGGAATTCCTTCTGGCGACGCTCGGATTCCTCGGCCTCGGTCAGGATGTCGATGTCCCAGCCGGTGAGCTGCGAGGCGAGACGCACGTTCTGGCCGCGACGGCCGATGGCCAGCGACAGCTGATCGTCGGGCACCACCACCTCGATGCGCGCCGAATCCTCGTCGAGCACCACCTTGACGACTTCCGCCGGCTGCAACGCGTTGACGATGAAGGTCGCCGCGTCCGCCGACCACGGAATGATGTCGATCTTCTCGCCCTGCAACTCGTTCACCACGGCCTGCACGCGCGAGCCGCGCATGCCGACGCAGGCGCCCACGGGATCGATCGAGCCATCGCGCGAGATGACGCCGATCTTGGCGCGCGAGCCGGGATCGCGGGCCACCGACTTCACCTCGATGATGCCGTCGTAGATTTCCGGCACTTCCTGCGCGAACAGCTTGGCCATGAACTGCGGATGGGTGCGCGACATGAAGATCTGCGGGCCGCGCTGCTCGCGGCGCACGTCGTAGAGATAGGCGCGCACGCGGTCGCCGGGACGGAACATCTCGCGCGGGATCAGTTCGTCGCGGCGGATGATCGCCTCGCCGCGGCCGAGATCGACGATCACGTTGCCATATTCGACGCGCTTGACGACGCCGTTGACGATCTCGCCGATGCGATCCTTGTATTCGTCGTACTGGCGATCGCGCTCGGCCTCGCGCACGCGCTGCACGATGACCTGCTTGGCGGCCTGCGCGGAAATGCGCCCGAAGTCGAAGGGCGGCAGCGTCTCGGCGATCCAGTCGCCAAGCTGCGCGGCGGGGTTCTTCTTGCGCGCTTGCTCCAGCGTGATCTGCGTCGCGTCGCTCTCGATCTGATCGACGACGAGCATCAGGCGCGAGTAACGCACCTCGCCGGTCTTGGGGTTGATGTCGGCGCGCACCTCGGTCTCCTGACCGTAGCGCGAGCGCGCCGCCTTCTGCATCGCCTCCTCCATCGACTGCAGCACGATCTGTCGGTCGATGGACTTCTCGCGCGCGACCGCGTCGGCGATCTGCAAGAGTTCAAGCCTGTTGGCGCTGATTGCCATGTCGTTCTCCTGTGTCGCGGGCGCCCGCCCGCGGAGGTTCGCCTAGTGGGGCCGCTTGCGCGTCCCCGGATTTCCTTGTTTCGCCGGCTTGGCGCCCGCGGGCGTCAGCGGCCTGTTGCCGTTGCGGGCCGCGAAACGGCCGGGGCCACGCTTGGGCGCTTCCGCCTCCGGCGCGTCCTCGCCGGGCGCCTCGCCCGCGTCGTCCTCTTCCTCGGCCTTCTTGGCCGCGCGCAGGGTCTCGCGGATGAGCGCCTCGGTCAGCGACAGGCGCCCCTCGGACAGATCGCGCAGCGGCAGCGCCACGTCGGATTCCTCGTCGGCGCGCGCGTCGATGCGGCGCAGCTTCAGCACGGCGTCGCGGCCCTCGCCCTCGACGCCCTCGATCCAGCCGCGGAAGCGCTTGCGGTTGTAATGCAGCGTGCCCATCTCGACGCGCGCCTCGTGACCGATGGCGCGGCGGAAGTCCGAAATCCGCACCAGCAGGCGATCGATGCCCGGCGAGGACAATTCGAGATTATAGGCGCTGGCGACGGGATCCTCGACTTCGAGCAGCGGCGAGATGGCCATCGACGCCGCCTCGCAATCGCCCACCGTCATCGTGCCATCGGCCTTCTCGGCCATGATCTGCAGGGTCAGGCCGTTGTTGTCGAAGGTCTTGACGCGCACGATGCGCAAACCGAGGTCGCGCAGCGCCGGCGCGATGATGTTGGCCACGCGCGCGGCGACGCCCGTCTCGCTCACGAGGCGGGGCTCGTCGATGTCGTCAGCAATCCCGGCGGGAGCCGCCTGATTGTCCGTGGTCACATCCAGCTCCGAAGCGACCGGCGAGGCTCGCGGACAGCAACGCCGGGCAATAAAAAAGAGCGGGTCCCGAAGGCCCCACTCTCAAGGGTGACCATCCGAGGATGATCCATATGAGAAATCGTTGGGGCTGAAATACAGCAATTCCCGCCGAATGCAAGGAAAAAATGGGCGCCCGCCCGGTCTTTGACCCGCCGCCCCGATCCATTAAGGGAGAGGCCGGAATCCAGACGCGGGAATCGGCGGGCATGAGCGACACAAACACGGCGACGACGCGCGGCGGATGGGCGGCGGCGCTATTGCCCGGCGTTTTCGTCGTGCTCTGGTCGACCGGCTTCGTCGCCGGCAAGCTCGGCATGCCCCACGCCGGCCCCTTCATGTTCCTTGAAATCCGCTACGCCGTCGTCGTCGTCCTGCTTGGCGTCGTCGCGCTGGTGATGCGCGCGCCATGGCCGGCCCGCAAGGACATTCCCGCCATCGCCATCGCCGGCCTGCTGGTTCAGGCGGGGTATCTCGGCGGCGTCTTCGCCTCGCTCTCCTATGGCGTGGAGGCCGGCGTCTCCGCCCTTATCGCCGGCCTCCAACCCGTGCTGACGGCGGCGCTGGCCGGCCCGCTGCTCGGCGAGAAGGTCACCGGGCGCCAGTGGACCGGCCTCGCCATGGGCCTCGCCGGCGTCATGCTGGTGGTCCGGGCGAAGCTCGGCCTCGGGCTCGGCACGCCGCTGGGCATCGGCTGCGCCATTTTCGCCATGCTGTCGCTGACCTTCGGCACGCTCTGGCAGAAGCGCTTCTGCCCGGCGCTCGACCTGCGCACCGGCACCATCGTGCAATTCGTCGCGTCCTTCATCGTGACGGCGCCGCTGGCGCTGTTCCACGACCATCTGCGCGTCGAATGGACGCTGTCCTTCGGCCTCGCCCTGTTCTGGCTCTGCGTCGTGCTGTCGATCGGCGCCATCAGCGCCATGTTCGTGCTCATCCGCCGCGGCAAGGCTTCTGAAGTGGCGAGCCTGTTCTTCCTCGTGCCGCCGACGACCGCGCTGATCGCCTGGGCGATGTTCAACGAAACGCTCGACCCCTGGTCGCTCGTCGGCATGGCGCTGGTCGTCGCCGCCGTCGCCATGGTGACGTGGAAGGGCGCGCGCCGGACTTAACCCCGCGCCCGCCGCCGCAGGAACAGCGCGAGCATGGCGACCAGCGTCGCCGCGAGGCCGAACCACGTCAGCGCGTAGCTCAGGTGATTGTTGGGAATGTCGAGCACGGTGGCGCCGCCCGCCGGCAGCTCCTCGGCGGCGGGCGCGTGGGCGTCCTCGTCGAGCGAGAAGGGCGCGGGCCGCTCCAGCCCGAGCGCCGCGGCGATGGCAAGCGGATCGCGCGTGTACCACTCGCCCTTCGCCGGATTGTCGGCGGGCGTGAAGGGATTGCGCGTCTCCGCCAGCCGTAGCAGGCCGGTCACCGTGACCTCGCCCGCCGGCAGGGTCGCCGCGCGGCGCGGATCGTCCTTGCGGTCGAGACCGACAAAGCCGCGGTTGACGAGCAGGGTCGCGCCATCGGCGAGCCGCAGGGGCGCCATGACCCAGTAGCCGGGCTGCGCCAGCTTGCCCTCGACATGGCCGGTGGAGCGGAAGATCAGCGCCTCCTTGCCGGGCAGATACGTGCCGGCGACGCCGACGCGCGTGTAGTCGACATCGCCCGCGGCCAGCGCCGGCCATTGCGACGAGGGCGCCAGCGGAACCGGCGCGCCATGGATGCGCCCGTCGATGCGCGCCAGCATGTCCTCCTTCCACGCGAGGCGCTCGACCTGCCAGACGCCGAGCCCGACGAGCACGGCGAAGACCGGCGCGGCCATGGCGATGGGCGCGAGGATGGAAGGCTTGCGCGCGGCGCCCGCCTCAGCCATCGAGCCGCCCCTGCTCGGCCTTGTTCTGGTATTGCAGGGCGATCATCACGCCCTTCAGCGGCCGCAGAATGGCGAGGCACACCAGCGCGCCCAGCGGCAGCGTGACGACGAGATGCACCCACATGGGCGGCTCGTACCTGAAATCGAAGATCAGCGCCGCGCCGACCACGATGAAGCCGGCGATGAGCATGACGAACACCGCCGGCCCGTCGCCGGAATCGGCGAAGGCGTAATCGAGCCCGCACAGGTCGCAGGAAGGCGCGACCGACAGAAACCCCTTGAACAGCTTGCCGTCGCCACACCGCGGGCAGCGCCCGCCCATGCCCGTCGAATAGGGCGACTGCGGCGGATAATCGTCATCGCGCATCATGAAACTCCCGCCGCGCGCGACGCGCGGCGCGCCTCTCTAGCATGTTTGCGGAAGGGGCGAATTTGTCTGAGCCGCAAAATCGATATTGACTAGAATTAGGATATTATGGAAAGAATTGCCCATAAATAGATAAGGCCCTCATAAATGGACGCAGTTCGCAACCCCTACGCGCCAGGCGCCGGCACCCCGCCACCCGAACTCGCTGGTCGGGCCGATGTCATCGCGAGCGGATCAACCGCTTTGCAACGCATAGCGCAAGGTCGCCCCACGCAAAGCATTATCATGGTGGGATTGCGGGGTGTCGGCAAAACCGTCCTCCTAAATAAAATCAACGAGGTGGCTGAAATCGAGGGATTTAAGCCCGCATTCGCCAGATGACGTAATTATTTGATGCGTCTGAATCGCGATTCAGCTATATTTTGCAGGGACTTCTTCACGCATGGAGGGTTCCCTGATGCCGCACCCGGCGGGTGAATCAAACGATGGGTCTCTCCGGG
>CAIOVE010000061.1 GCA_903861645.1 uncultured Hyphomicrobiales bacterium | reverse complement strand
GGCTCGGGAGGTGCAGGCGCCTAGCCAAGGACTGGGAAAATCTCAACCGAAGAGCGCTCGCGTTCCTGCGCCTCGCGTCAATAAGGCTTATGCTCAGAAAGCTATGCAATCCAGCATGATCTCTCCGGACAGACACTAAGAATTGTAAGTTTTGTTCCAAACGTATTTTTGACTGGCTGCATAAAAAAGAATGGTGTCGTGAATCGGCCCATAACGCTTTGAACTACTATGCGCGCTCGTCCGTTTCCAGATTACTTCGTTCAAGAAGTTCTCATTCCCAAACACCGCATCGAGCAAAATTTTCAGATAATGGCTCGCGGTCGGATCGCAGTGCAGATAGAGCGAGCCCGTCGGTTTCAACACGCGATGCAATTCGATCAACCGGACGGCCATCATGGCGAGATAGGCCATCATGTCGTTCTCGCCGAGAAACTGCCGCATCGCCATCAGCATGGTCGCGGCGTCGGAATTGCCCGATTGCATCACCTCGTCGAACGCCTGCTCGGCGCTCGGCGTCCAGTGCCAAGTATCGTCGAAGGCCTCGATCTGCGCCTGCGACTGGTGCCCGTCCGGCGCCTTGAACAGCACGTTGTAGGTCGCGTTCGAGTTGAACGGCGGATCGAGATAGACGAGATCAACGCTCCCGTCGGCGACATGGTCGCGCAGGATGGCGAGGTTGTCGCCATAATAGAGCGTGTTGCCGCCCGGCTTGCCGCTCACCGCCACTCAACCCTCCCTTGTACAGGGGGGGGGGAGACACGTTTACGTTGAATACGCGCGCGATCAAGGAAGGCTCCACCGACTCAACGGGTTTGATGCCGCCATCAAACCGCCTTTCGCCGCTTTCGCCAAACGGTCCCTACCGCCACGGATCGATGGCGCAGTGGATCGCGTCGGGCGCGCCCTCGCCGCCGACCGTGCGCAGCGCCAGATCGACCTCGCCGAGGCCGAAGACATGCGTCGCCATCTCGCGCAGCGGATATTTGCCCGACGCGATGATGCCGAGGCCGATCTCGACCGCCTCGTAGGAATGGCCGCGCATGCCCTTGATGGTGAGGAAGCGCCGCACCAGCGTGTCGCTTGGAAAATTCGGCACATCCCTGAATTTCCAGCCGCCGAGGATGATGCGGCCCGCCTTGCGCGCCAGACCGATGGCCGACAGGATCGTCTCCGTGCCGCCCGCCGCGCAATCGAGCACGAGGTCGGCCATCTCGCCGCCGGTGATATCGGCGACAGTCTCCAGCGCGTCGTGCTCTTGCACGTTGATCGTGTGCGTCGCGCCAAGGCGCCGCGCCAGCGCGAGGCGCTTCGTGTCGCTCGGCGTGCCAAGCCCGGTGACGATGATGGCGCCGGCGCCCGCCTCCTTCGCCGCGACGACGCAGGCGAGGCCCTGTTGCCCCGGCCCCTGAATGAGCACTGTTTCGCCGATCTTCACCCGTCCCTGCAGATAGGCCCATTCGACGCCGTTGCCGAGCGGCAGCGCCATGGCGGCGAGTTCGGCGGGCATCGCGTCGGGCACGCGATGAAACACCGAATTGGGATGCAGATATTGATACTGCGCGAAGCCGCCCCATAGGCCCGGCGCGATGTCGACCGGCGTCGAGCCATAGCGGATCGTGCCGGGCTTGTTCAGCGTGTCGGTCTCGTCGCAGAGGCGGAATTCCTGCTGGCGGCAATAGCGGCAATGGCCGCAGGGCAGATATTCCTCCAGCGCGACGCGATCGCCCTCGCGCACGCCGAACTTTTTCGCCGCGTCGCGACCCAGCCTGTCGATGCGACCGACTGATTCATGGCCGAGAATGAGCGCGCCCTTGGCCTTCGGATATTTGAGATAATAGGGCCAGTCGCTGCCGCAGACGCCGGTCATCTCGATCTTGAGCAGGCCGCCGTCGGCGGGCGGCTCGGGCAGGATGAATTCGCGCGTTTGCGTGACGCGAATGTCGGTGGCCACGGCGGCGGCGATGGTGGTCATGGGCATGAATCCGTTGAGCGCGCGCTAGATCGAGACGTGCGGCACGCCCGCCGTCGCCACCAGCGCGTCGGGCCGCGCCTTGTGAAACATCTCGCCATCCGGCAGCACGAAGGAAGCCGAGCGCACCGCGTGACACGCGGGCGCGAGCGCCGGCGGCGCGACGCCCTTCTCGACCAGCGCCGTCGCCGAGCGCATCATGCGCTGGCGCGCCATGATGATGGCGTTGTCGGTGGCGACGAGGTTTTCCCTCGCGCGATCGACGATCGGCCCCATGCTTTCCTGCACCGAGGCGTCCTGCTGCGCGACGCCGTAAACGCCGGAGAAGGTCTTGCCGGCCTTCTGCCCGGCGCGGTCCATGCCGTAGTCGTTGTCCTTGTTGACGAGGGGACGGAACGAGCCGGGCTCGTATTCCACATGCACGCCATGGCCGCCGCGCATCGCCGACAGTTCTTCCTCCGTCAGCGCGCGCGTCGGGTGCCAGGTGAAGGTCCACACCCAGCAATTTTCGTCGTCGACGGGCACCCACGCGTGACCATTGAGCGCGTTGTCGCCATAGGGCGGAATCATCTGGTAGCAGGGCATGATCCACTGCGTGACGCGCCAGTAGGTCATGCCGGGATCGGCGACGCGGCGCGCGCCGATCAGCAGGCCGCCCTCGGATTCGATGATCTCGAATTTCGGCGCGCGATCCTTCTGGTAATTCGCGCCCTTGGTGGCGCGGTGCAGCGGATCGGTGTGCAACTCCATGCTGTGCAGCCATGACACGTGGCTGGAGTCGAGCCCGCCCTCCATCGCCTGCATGTAGTTGGATTCCTGAAGGCGCTTCGACACATAAAGATGTCCCGGCGGCAGTTTCAGCCACTCGAAGCCAGGAAATTCCGGGCGCTCCGACGGCTCGGCGAGGCAGGTCCACAATATGCCGCCCGCCTCCACCAGCGGATAGGATTTCAGCTTGATCTTTTGCGCGTAGCCGCTTTCGACGGGCTCGCTGGGCACCTCGACGCATTGGCCGCTGACGTCGAACTTCCAGCCGTGGTAGGGGCAGCGGATGCCGCATTCCTCGTTGCGGCCAAACCACAGCGACACGCCGCGATGGGCGCAGAATTCATCGATCAGGCCAAGCCTGCCCTCGCTGTCGCGAAAGGCGAGCAGCCGCTCGGACAACACCTTGACGCGCACCGGCGGGCAATCGGGCTCGGGCAGTTCGCCCGACACGAGTATCGGCAGCCAGTAACGGCGAAACAGCGCGCCCATGGGCTGGCCCGGCCCGGTGCGCGTCAGCAGCATGTTCTGTTCGTGCTTCATGTGTTCCCGCCGTCGCTTCATCCCTCGAGAGGCGCTTATAGCGCCGCGCGACGGGGTTCGTCACGCCCTCTCGCCGCGCTTGTCATTGCCAAGATCAAGGAGGCGTCGCGCCACGATGTTGCGCTGGATTTCCGACGTGCCGCCGTAGATCGTGTTGCGCCGCGCCTGCAGGAAGGTCAGCGCGGGATGCAGCCGCCGCCCCCCGACCTCGATGAAGGCGAGGCTCGCGCCCGCCGAGCCCGCGGCTTCCAGCAACAGGTCCGCGAGGCGTTGCTGCAATTCGGTGTTGACGATCTTCAGCAGCGACGACGCCTGCCCCGGCGAGCCCGCGACGCGCATGCGCTCAAGCTGGCGCGCGAAGGCCGCGGAATAGGCGATGGCGTCGATGCGCGCCCGCGCGAGGCGGTCGGCGAACGCGATGTCGTCGAACGCGCCGGTCTCGCGCGCCAGCAGATCGACGCGATCGAGCAGCGCGTTCACGCGCTGCGGCGTGGAGGTCATCAGCCGCTCGTTCTCCAGCACCGCGTTGGCGAGCTTCCAGCCGCCGTTGAGTTCGCCCACCACGTTGGCGAGCGGAACCTCCACGTCGTCGAAAAACACCTCGGCGAATTCATCGTCGCCCGTGATGGTTTTGATGGCGCGCGGCCGCACGCCCTTCGCGGCCATGTCGACGAGGATCATGCTGATGCCCTCGCGCCGGTCGGCGGCGTCCGGGTTGGTGCGCACGAGCGCGAACATCCACTGGGCGTGATGGGCCGCGGTCGTCCATATCTTCTGCCCGTTGATGATGACGCGGTCGCCGCGCACCTCGCCGCGCGCGCGCAGCGAGACGAGATCCGAACCCGAGTTGGGCTCGGAATAGCCCTGACACCAGGTGACGTTTCCATCGAGCATTGGCGGCAGATGGCGCGCCTTCTGCTCGGGCGTGCCGAAGCGGATGATTATCGGTCCGATGTGATAGATCGCCTGATTGGACAATTCCGGCGCGCCGGCGCGCGCGGCCTCCTCCAGCAGAATGAGGCGCTGGCGGATCGTGGCGTCCATGCCACCATGCTCGCGCGGCCAGTTCGGCGCGATCCAGCCGCGCGCGTGCAACTGACGGTGCCACCACAGCGCGTCCTCGTGCGCCGGTCGCAACGGCAGATCGCGCAGGCGCGCCGGCAGGGCGGCCTCGTGAAACGCGCGCACCTCCGCGCGGAAGCTCGCGTCTTGCGCCGTGTCGGCGCGCAACAGGCCGAACAGGTCAAGCGCGTTCGCGCCCGACGTCGCCTCCCGGAAGCGGGCCCGGTGCGCCTCGATGGTTCGATAGATCCGCGTCAACGTCAGCGCGCGCTTGAGAAAAAGGCCGATGTCGAACTCGTCCGTGAAGCCGATCGCGCCATGCATCTGGATCGCCCATTTGGCGACGGCGAGCGCGGTTTCGCCGGCCCGCGCGCGCGCGCCGGCGATCAATTCTAGAACGCCGGGGCGAGGCGCGTCGGCCACGCGCGCGGCTTCCAGCACGTAGGCGCGCGACAGCTCGATGTCGCAGGCCATGTCGACGGCGCGATGCTGCAATGCCTGAAAGGCGCCCAGCGACCGGCCAAACTGGCGGCGCGTCCGCATATAGTCCAGCGTGCGATCAAATACCTCGCGCGCCAAGCCGATCAGCTCGGCGGCGAGTCCGAGTTGCAGCGGAAAACGCAGACGATCCAGCGCCGCCGCCGCGCGCGGCCCCATGGCAATGACGTGACCGCCGTCGAGCCCGACATTCGCGAATTCGACGCGCGCCAGCCGCGCGCCATCGGCCGCGGTGTCGACGGTGGTGGAAACGCCCGCGGCGCGGCGCGGAACATAGAGAAGCGCGAGCCCATCCGGCCCGCGCGCGTCGACCACGAAGCCCTCGGCGGTGTCGCCGTCGGGCACGAAATGCTTGGCGCCGTCGAGCCGCCAGCCGCCGCCGTCGGTCGGGGCGAGCGTGGCGCCATGACCGGCCGACGGCCGCGCGCCCTCGCTTTGCAGGGCCGGCGCGACCAGCGCCTCGCCGTTCATCGCCCTCGCCAGAATGTCCGCGCGCAAGGCCGTGTCCTCGCCGAGCACGCCGAGCGCGGCGGCCAGCGGCGCGAAGCCCGGCAGCAGCTTGCGGCCGAATTCCTCGCAAACGATGCAGAAATCGGCGATGGGCAGGGCGGAGCCGCCGTCGGATTCGGACGCCAGCAGGCCCGGCCACGAGGCCTCGGCCAGGGCCGTCAGCCAGCCGGCATGGTCGGGCGCGGCGCGCCCCAGCAAGCCCAACCCGACGGCTTGGGCCGCGAATTTCGCGGCGCTGTCGGCGATCATGTCGGCGTTGGCGTCTTCCCCTGACATCGATTCTTCCCACTGGTTGGGCGCTTGCCCCAGTTAATCAACAAGTAATCAAGCGGGCCAGCGCGTCAATACGGCGGATCGCCCCGCCCGCTCTGGCCTTATGGCCAAGGCTCTGAAATAACCGCGCCACCTTCAACCCCGATCCGCGCCCGCGCGGGAGCACGAACATGTCCTGGCGCGATTTCTGGAACCGCGAGAAGAACACGATCTACGTGAACGAGCGCCACGGCGCCCTGCACGATGATCTCGTGGCCAAGGGCATCGCCAGCCTCGTTCGCTCGCCCGATTCCGTCGTGCTGGATTATGGCTGCGGCGACGCCTCCGCCGCCGACCTCGTGGCGCGCAAATGCGCGAAGCTCTACCTCTATGACGCCGCCCCCAACGTGCGCGCCCGGCTGGCCCGCCGTTTCGAGGGGCGCGACTCGATCGCGTTGCTCGGCGAGGAAGCGCTCGACGGCGTGGCCGATGGCGCGCTCGACCTCATCGTCGTCAACTCGGTGCTGCAATACATCCCCAAGCGCGACTTCGAGACGCTGCTCGACGGCTTCCGCGCCAAATTGAAGCCAACGGGCCGCCTCGTGCTGGCCGACGTCATCTCTCCGGCGACCGGCCCGCTCGACGATATCCGCGCGCTGCTGTCCTTCGCCTTCGAGGGCGGCTTCCTGATCGCCGCCTGCGTCGGACTGGTGCGCACATTCTTCTCCGACTATCGCGCGCTGCGCGCCCAGTACGGCCTGACTCGCTACGACGAGAAGGAAATGCTGGCGTTGCTCGCCGCGCATGGGCTCAAGGGCGCGCGGGCGCCGCTCAACATCGGCCACAATCAGGCGCGCATGCTGTTCGAGGCGACGCCCGACCCCGCCGCGTCCTGACGCCGCGGCGGGCGCGCTTGGCAGGCGCGCGGCTTGTGCTATGGGATCGCCGGACCGGACTTCCGGCGCTCCCTGCCAAGGGGTGGAGCGCCTTCACCAAAGCGGAGGATGACGCATGAGCAATCTGACCCAGTTGAAGGACGACCTCGTCACGGCGAACCGCGTGCTCGCCCATCATCACGTCGTCGATTCCTTCGGCCATGTGTCCATGCGCAACCCCGAAAACCCCAACCACTTCTTCCTGTCTCGCGCCCGCGCGCCCAACTGCGTCGAGATCGGCGACATCATGGAATTCACCCATGACGGCGCCACGGTCGGCCACGTGGCGGGCAAGCCCTATTCCGAGCGCTTCATCCACGGCTCGGTTTACGCCGCGCGTCCCGACGTGATGGCGGTGGTGCACAACCACTCGCCCAACGTCGTGCCCTTCACCGTGCAGACCAAGAAGAAGATGCAGCCGATCATGCACATGTGCGCGCCGATTGGCACGGACATCCCGACCTGGGACATCTCGCACAAGTTCGGCGTCACCAACCTGCTGGTCACCTCGACGGAGATGGGCGACGACCTCGCCGCCTGCCTCGCCAACCGCACCGTCGCGCTGATGCGCGGCCACGGCAGCGTCGTCGTCGGCAAGTCCCTGCGCGAGGTGGTGTTCACCTCGATCTACATGGAAATCAACGCCGAGATGCTGCTCAAGGCCTACCAGCTCGGCGACGGCGACATCATCCCCATGTCCGAGGGCGAGGTCGCCGCGAACGCAGGCGGACGCGCGGGCTTCACGCTGGAGCGCGGCTGGGAGAACTTCTGCCGCCTGACCGACCGGCCCTATTACGCCATGGACTGGAACATGGGTCCGGGCTTCTCGAAGACGGACAAGTAATCCCATGCGGGCCGCCGCCAGAATCGTCCTCGCCCTGTCGTTCGTCGCGACGACGGGCGTCGCCCAAGCCAACGACAAGGTGACCGTTGGCATCGTCAACGCGGTGAGCGACGGCACGTTGTTCATCGCCCAGGACAAGGGCTATTTCGCGAAGGAAGGCATCGACGCGGACTTCGTCGAATTCGACACCGGCGCGAAAATGGTGGCGCCCATGGGCGCGGGCCAGCTCGATGTCGGCGGCGGCGCGGCCTCGGCGGGGCTTTACAACGCGGTTGGCCGCGGCATCCGCATCAAGCTCGTCGCCGACAAGGCGACGAATGTGAAGGGCGCGCCGTTCCAGTCGTTTCTCGTGCGCAAGGCGCTGATCGACAGCGGCGCGGTCAAGACATTGGCCGACATGAAGGGGCGCAAGGTCGCCATCACCGGCGCGGGCGGCAGCGACGCCTCCGTGCTGAACGAGGCGATGAAAAGCGTCGGGCTGACCTACGACGACGTCGAAAAGGTCTATCTGGGCTTTCCCCAGCACGCGCCCGCCCTGCAAAATGGCGCCATCGACGGGTCGATCACGACCGAGCCGACGACCACCAACATCGTGGCGCTCGGCGCGGCGGTCGTGCTGACCGGCAACGACGCCTTCTATCCAAACGCGCAGACCGCGACGATCATGTATTCGAGCGATTTCCTCGACAAGCGCAAACCCGTCGCGGCGCGCTTCATGAAGGCCTATCTGCGCGCGGCGCGCGACTTCAACGACGCGCTTGTGGGTGGCAAGCTGACCGGTCCCGGCGGCGAGGAGCTTATCGCCATCCTCGCCAAACACACCGTCATCAAGAATCCCGGCGTGCTGCGCGCCATGACCATGCACGGCGTCAACCCGGATGGAACGCTGAACGTCGACAGCCTGAAAAAGGATCTCGCCTTCTTCAAGCAGACCGGCGACGTCACCGACAAGGTCGAGGTCGAACAGGTGCTCGATCTCACCGTCGCCGCCGAGGCCGCGAAGGAGTTGGGGCCCTACACGCCGAAGCGTTGAGGGCGCTCGCGCGTCATTCGGTGGCCTTGAACCCCGTCGCCTTGACGAGGCGGCCCCAATGCTCGGCGCCGGCACGGATCGAGGCGCCGAAATTGGGCTCGGTCACCGCGACAACGTCGACGCCAAGGGCCTTGAACGCGACCTGAACCTGCTTGTCGGCGTGCGCCGCCTTCGCCGCCTCGGCGATTTTCGCGACAACGTCGGCGGGCGTGCCCTTCTTCACCAGCAGCCCGTACCAGACCGTCGCGAGAAAATCGGGATAGCCGAGCTCGGTGAAAGTCGGCGTATCCGGCATGGGCGAGAAGCGCCGCGCGCTCGTGACCGCGATGGCGCGCAGCGCCCCCGCCTGCAAATGCGGAATGACCGGCGCGGTCTGGAAAAAGCCCAGCTTGGAATAGCCGCCCAGCGTGTCGGTGATTTGTGGCGCCGAACCCTTGTAGGGCACCTGCGCGAGATCGAGGCCGAAACGCTCGTTCATCTGCACGCCGAGAAAATGACCAGGCGTGCCGGGGCTGTAGGAACTCATCGACAGCTTGCCGGGATTCTTCCTGATCCAGTCGATGAGTTCGGGAAGCGTTTTGGCGGGCACCTCCGGATTCGTCACCAGCGCGAGCGGCGCCTCGACGCCCTTGATGACCGGCATGAAGTCGTCGATCTTCCAGCGCAGGTCGGAATAGACCAGCGGGTTGATTTCGATCATCGATTGCGTGGCGACCCACACCGAGCGCCCGTCGGCGGGCGCGTCCTGCACGACATTGGCGGCGACGACGCCATTCGCGCCGGGGCGCACCTCGATGACGATATTGGCGCCCAGCGTGCGCGACATATGGTCGGCGAGCACCCGCGCATAGGTCTCGACCGGGCCGCCCGGCGCGGCGCCGATATAGAACTTGATTGTTCCGCCCATTTGCGCGCGCGCCGGCGCCGCGGCCAGGGCGAGAAAGGCAAGAGTCGAAAGCGCGAGCGCCCTGATTCTGTGAAGCATGTTTCCTCCGGGTCGCCTTCGCGAAGGAAGGCGTTGCCGGCAGGATGCGCGATCGGGCCGTCAGCCGCAAGCGGGTCAAATGCACGCGCCCGAACGCGAAACGCCCGGCCAAACCGGCCGGGCGTTCGTTCGTTTGTCGGAAAAAAGTTCCGCCTACTTGATGCCGAGCAGCTTCTGCGCGTTGCCGTGGCAGATCTTTTCCATGTCGGCCTTGCTGTAATCGAGGCCTTCCATGATCTTGATGGTCTCGCGGATGTAGCCCGGACCCTTCTCGGGGTCGAAGGGGCAATCCGAGGCGAACAGCGACTGGTCGGGACCGTAGAAGGCCAGGCCGCAATCGGTCGCGGCCTTCGAGCCGAACACGGCGGTGTCGGCGTAGAACTCCTTGAAGTACTGCAAGGGGCTCTTCTTCATGTTGGCGCGCAGCGTCTTGTAGTCCTCGTCGGTCGTGCGGTTGCCGAGCTGATCCCAGCCAGGACCGACGCGACCCTCGAAGTAGGGAACCATCGCGCCCAGATGATGAGCCAGAACCTTCAGGTTCGGATGATCGTCCATGACGCCGCCGAACACGAGGCGGGCCATCGCGACCGAGGTCTCGTAGGGCCAGCCGAAGGTCCACCAGATCTCGTACTTCGACTTCTTCTCTGTCTTGTAGTCGGGCAGATCGAACGCGCCGCGCGAGGGGTGCAGGAACACCATCTTGTCATGCTTCTCGGCGACCTCGAACACCGGGCGGAATTCCGCCTCGTCGAGCGGCTTGCCGTTGATGTTGGAATGCAACTGCACGCCGCAGGCGCCGTTCTTGAACGCACGCTCGAGTTCCTTGGCCGCGTTCGGCGAATTCATCGGCAGCGAGGCGAGCCAGCCGCAGAAGTAGTCCTTTTCCTTGACGCAGAGCTCGGCCATGCCGTCGTTGCCGAGCTTGGCGAATTCCTCGACCTGCTCGGGCGAGCCGAGCGCTTCCAGCGGAGGCATGCCCAGCGAGATGACCTGCGTGTAGTCATACTTGTCGCGGAACATGTCGCAGACCTGCTTGCGACGGTCGAGATCGTAGATGGCGGGAATGCCGCGCATGCGCGCGCCGATGTCGGCCGCGGCGCCGGGGGTCGCCAGCATCTTGTCCCACAGACCCTGAGGGAAATAGTGGTTGAAACAGTCGATATAACGCATGGGATGGGTTTCCTCCGGAGTGGACGCGGCCTTACCCGCGACCGGCGCGAACGTCGGGCGCACAAATAAACGGGTTTTCGCCGAGGGCAAGGAAAATCGGGCGAGGTATTTTGGCGCGCCCCAATGGCGGCAATCGCCCCGCGCCCGCGTTTGTGTCATAGGGACGAAAAAGCGGTCCGCGTGGGCCACCGACCAAGGAATATAGTCATGGGGTCATCCCGAACCCTTCTTGAAATGGCCAAGCGGATTCCGTTCACCGACGCGCCGATCGGGCGTTACGCCCCGACCGCGGCCCAACGCGCCATCATCGCGACGGCCCGCTCGACGGGGCTGAGCAATGGCCTGCTGCGCAATTACGGCGGCCTCGCCGTGACGAAGTTGCGCGAGGCTCCCGTGGACTATGATTACCATGGCCTGACATTGCGGATTTACCCCACCCACTAAGCCAGCGCGCGCCACATGCTGTTCACGCCCGAGGGGTCGGAAAAGGGTGAGCGGGAATTCCTGTTCCGCCACCTGCCCAAGGATGGCGTTTTCGTCGACGCGGGCGCCAACATGGGCTTTTACACCTTCGCGGTGGCGGCGCGCTTGCCGGACTGCAAGGTGCTGGCCTTCGAGCCGATCGCCGGCATCGCCGACATGCTGGATTTCAATATCCGCGCCAACGGCCTCAGGAACGTCATGCTCGAACGCATCGCCCTGTCCGACCGCGACGGCGAGATCGCCTTCAACCTCGACACCCAGAGCACCGCCTATGGCGAGGACACGATCACCGTCCCGACGCGCCGGCTCGACAGCGTGCTGGCGGCCCGCGGCCTCGATCGCATCGACGCGCTGAAGATCGACATCGAGGGTTCGGAGGATCAGGCGCTCGGCCCCTTCTTCCGCTCGGCGCCGCCCTCCCTCTGGCCGAAGGCCGTGCTGATCGAGGACTGTTTCCAGACCCACTGGAAGGAGGACTGCCTCGCCCTGATGAAGGAGCGCGGCTACCGCGAGGAATTCCGCGGCAAGCTGAACGTCGGCCTCGTGCGCGCCGGCCCGTGAGGGTTCGCGGCCAGCCGCCAATCGTGCTATGCTTGACGAAAGAACCGTCGGGAGAGCCTGCCGTGAATATCATCGATTCCCATTTTCACTATTGGCCCCGCTCGGTTTTCGACAAGCTGTGCAAGCGCGTTGATCTGCCTAACGCCGCCGTCAACGACCGCGGCGGCTACGCCTGCCAGTTGCAGGCGGGCGGCGACTACGTGCTCAACAGTTGGAAGGAATGGTACGATCTCGACGACCAGTTCGCCCACATGGACGGGCTCGGGCATCACGTGTCGGTCGTCTCCTCCATCGGCCCCTTCTCGGTGTTTTTCTCGGCCATGCCCGCCGAGGAAGGCCGCGATTTCGCCATCGCCTGGAACGAGGAAATGGCCGCGGCGCAGCGCAAGCATCCGGGTCGCTTCTGGGGCAGCGCCGCCATTCCCATGCAGGACACGCGCGTCGCGCTGGAGGTGCTGGAGGACGCGGTCGGTCGTCTCGGCCTGATGGGCGTCAACCTGCCCGGCAGCGTCGGCGCCGACGCGCGCATCGACGCGGAGCGGCTCGAACCCTATTACGCCCGCGTCGCCGAACTGGGCCTGCCCATGTTCCTGCACCCGACCGACGCGGTCTTCAATTCCCTGCTCGACGGCTACAACGGGGCGCTCCACCTGAGCCTTGGCCGGGTGATCGAGGTCAGCGTCGCCGCCTCGCGGCTGATCCTTTCCGGCCTGATGGAGCGGCATCCCACGCTCAAGGTCGTCCTGTCCCACACGGGCGGGGCCTTGCCCTACCAGTCGGGCCGCATGGACAAGAACACCAAGGCCGCGAAACTGCCGCGCCCCGTCAGCGACTACATGAAGCGCATGTTCACGGACACGGTGTCGCCGCACAGCGCCGGCATGCGGTTCGCCATCGAGTATTATGGCATCGACCACGTCATGTACGGCACGGATTACCCCTGCTGGGATCCGGCGACCTGCCTCGCCCTGCTGGAGGAGGTCGGACTTTCGGCCGCCGACCAGCGGAAAATCATGCACGACAACGCGCGCCGCATCCTCGGCCTGCGCGATCCAGCCGGGCTCGCCGCCGCCGCCGAATAGGGCGGGCTTGACACGTCTTCGCGCGGGGCGGAAATACCGTCCCACATCGCGCCCATCCCCTCGACGGGCGCGTCATCCCGAGCGAGGAGCGAAACATGGAAGGCGACGCGAGAGTCCAGCGCGGCGGACCCGGCAGCATCGGGCACAATTCCGAGAACCAGACGCGCGAGGAAAAGATCGCGGGCCTCTATCACTCCAAGAAGGACCGCGTTTTCGTCCGCGGCATCCAGGGCGCCTATAACGTCAAGGAAGAGCTGGACCGCCTGCGCTCCGTGCCGCGCGTGCGCAAGGCCAAGGACATCGCCTTCATCGACGGTCCCCAGTGCTTCAGCCGACACTATGTCGAGCCGAAGGACGGCATCACCCAGACCTTCCACATGCACCTCGAGGAATACGCGCCCGGCGCCTCCTCCCAGAAGCATGGCCACGTGAACGAGGCCGCCTTCTACATTCTCGACGGCAAGGGCTACGAAATTCACGACGGCATCCGCTACGACTGGGAAGCGGGCGACATCGCCATCGTGCACAACAATTGCGTGCATCAGCATTTCAACGCGTCGACCGACAAGCCGGCGCGCGCGCTCGTCATCAAGACGAAGCCCATGTACCTGTTCCTCAACATGCTGTTCCAGAAGACGGTCAAGGATCGGCCCGTCGACGTGACGCCGGAGAGCGAGGGCTTCATGGCGCGCGAGGACGAGCAGGATCTCAACCATCCCAATGGAGGCTACTGACATGGCGTGGGGTGAAACAGGCGCCTGGCTGGAAGGCAAGAACAACGAGCGGCTTTACCAGCGCCTTCTCGACGAGGCGCGCGACGCGCCGTCGCGCAACGCGCGCCGCAAGAAGGTCGTCAAGCCGCACGAGATGCCATGGGAAATGTCGCGTCAGGGACTGCTGAAGCACCTGATGAACGAACAGATGAACACGCGCATCGAGACGGTCGACGCCTACATGCAGATCATTCCGCCGGGCTCGCGCTCGGGAAAGCATCGGCACCTGGCCGAGGAATGCGTCTATGTCGTCGAGGGCAAGGGCTACGACATCCATCAGGACTGCGACGTCGAGATCACCGACGTGTTCGAATGGACTCCGCAGAAGGAAACCAAGCGCTTCGAATGGGAAGCCGGCGATTACATCTACATTCCGCCGAACACCATTCACCAGCACTTCAACGCCGACCCGGCGCGCCCCGCGCGGCTGATTTCCTCGACCGCGCGCATCTTCAAGCAGATGGGTCTCAACACCCTCGACCAGCTCGAGGACGCGCCCGAGTTCGACCCCTATGTCGTGCTCACCGACGAGATCGTGCGCGAATATCTGCGCGGCGCGCGCAAGTAAGTTCGATCAAGCAAGGCCTTCTCTCGCGCGCGGGAGAAGGCGCCCCCGATCGAGGGTCTGAATGGCCAATCCGCCCCATTCCCTCGCCGACCACGCGATGGGCGCGCTCGCCGCCCATGACCACGGCGACGGCGAATTCGATCACGACCACGACGCGGATTTTTATCTCGATCCCAGTTCAAGGTCGCTTGAATCGGTCGATTTCATTTCCGTCGGCGTCGATATCGGCTCATCCAGCGCGCAGGTCGCCTTCTCGCGCGTGAAAATGCGCGGCCCCGGCGAACATCGCGCCCTGCGCGGCCGCGCGCGCGAACGCGAATCGCTCCATCTGTCGCCGGTCGCGCCCACGCCCTTCACGCCCGATGGCGCGATCCACGAGGCGCGCCTGCGCGCCCTTGTCGACGCCGCCTTCGCCGGCGCCAATCTCACCGCCGACGATATCGAGACGGGCGTCGTCATCCTCACGGGCGAGGCCGCGACCAAAAGCAACGCGCAAACCGTCGCCCATGTGCTTGGCGAGGAGATCGGCGATCTCGTTTGCGCCGCCGCCGGTCATCACATGGAAGCGATGCTCGCCGCCCATGGCTGCGGCGCGGTGGAGGTTTCCCGGCGCGGCGCCGGCTCGACGATTCTGGTCATCGACATCGGCGGCGCCACGACGAAACTGGCCGTCGTTGTCGATGGCCGCGTCACGGCGACCGCGGCGTTGGCGATTGGCGGGCGCGTGCTCGTCATCGATCGCGACAACAACGTCGTCAGACTGGACGACACCGCCCGACGCTTCGCCGAGCGCGCGGGCCTGCGCTGGCGGATCGGCGATGTCATCGATCCACGCCTCCGTCTGTCCGTCGCCGAAAAAATGGCCGAGGCGCTGATCGACGCGCTGTCGGCGACGCCGTCGGCCGAAACGCGCGCGCTGTATCTGACCACGCCCATTGAAATTCCCCACCACGTCGACGGGATCATGATCTCGGGCGGCGTCGGCGAATATGTGTACGCCCGCGAGACACGGGATTTCGGCGATCTCGGTCGCGATCTCGGGCGCGCGCTGCGCCAGCGCATCGACGCGGGCGGCTTGCGCTTCGACCTGCTGCCGCCGGGCGAATGCATCCGCGCCACGGTGCTCGGCGCCTCCGAACACGCCATGCAACTGAGCGGCGAGACGATTTTCATCTCCTCGCACGCGGCGCTTCTGCCGGTTCGAAACCTGCCCGTGCTGCGCCCGCCGCTCGACCTGTCCAGCGCGATCGACGCGGACACGGTCGCCGGCGCCATCGCCACGCATCGCGCGGCGTTCGATAAAGCGGGCCCCGGCGCGCCGTTCGCCGTTTCGATTCCATGGCGTGGAGCGCCGGAATATGCGCGGTTGCGCGCGCTGGCGGAAGGGCTCGCGCTCGGCCTCGCCGATCGGATCGCCGGGCGCCAACCGCTCTATTTGCTCGCGGAAGGCGACATCGCGCTGACGCTGGGCGCCATCATGAAAAGCGATCTCGCCATCGAACCCGAAGTCCTCGTGATCGACGGCGTCGTGACGCGCGATTTCGATTTCGTCGACATCGGCCGTCTGCGCATGCCCTCGCATACGGTGCCCGTCACCATCAAGTCGCTGCTGTTCGGCGCCGCGGCCGGACCGGGCGGCTGAAAACCCCAACGCCACGTCGCAAGACTTCACCGCAACGGATATTTGCCGACAGCTTCCGCCGATCGCGCGGAAACCGGCGCGGCGCGGATGAATATTGACGACGCCAAGTTAAACACGGGGCGCCGATCGTATAAGCTGAAAGATCAAAAGACGAGCGGAACAATATCGAAAAGCCGCCACGATGCCGCATCGCAACACGCGGGTGATAGGCGTTTGTTCACGCTGGTTAGGCGCGGCACATTAACACGTTCAACGCTGAAATGAGCCTAGTCATTTGGTTCAGGCTCTGGCATAAGACGCGCCGTCGCGGACTGTCACGGAATGTGTTGTGACGCCGCCAGATGGTAGGGTGGGGAATTCGTCCATGGAAATTCTGCACGCGGCGGGCGCGGCGTTTTTTATCATGATCGACCCGATGCGGCTGCTCGTCCTGTTCGGCGGCGTCTGCATGGGTCTCGCGCTGGGCATTCTGCCGGGCATCGGCGGCGTCGCCGGCACGGCTCTCTTGCTGCCGTTCACCTACAGCATGGACCCGCCGACGGCGATGGCCCTGCTGCTGGGTCTCGCCTCGACGACGACCACGGCCGACCCGATTTCGGCGATCGTTCTGGGCGCGCCGGGCCACGCGGCGTCCGCCGCCACGGCGCTCGACGGCTACCCGATGACCAAGCGCGGCGAGGGTGGGCGCGCTCTGGGCGCCGCCTACATGTCAGCGCTGATGGGCGGCCTTTTCGGCGCCGTGCTGATGGGCGTCACCCTGCCCATCATGCGTCCCATGATCCTTTTCATCGGTTCGCCCGAGCTTCTCGCGCTGGCGGTTTTCGGCATCTCCATGGTGTCGGTGCTGTCGGGCAGCGCGCCCTTGCGCGGCCTCACCGCCGCCTGTTTCGGCATGATGCTGGCGATGATCGGCTCCGACCCGCAAACCGGCACGCTGCGCTGGACCATGGATAGCCTTTATCTGTGGGAGGGCCTGCCCCTCGTGCCGCTGACCCTTGGCGTGTTCGCCTTGCCGGAGCTCTGCGATCTGCTCGTGGCGCGCACCTCTGTTGTCCAGATGGACAAGCTGATGGATACGCGCGCTGGCCTGCTAGCGGGTTGCCGCGACTGCTTCCGCCATTGGTGGCTGGTGCTGCGCTGCGCCTGGATCGGTTCGGTCATCGGCGCCATTCCCGGCATTTCCGCCTCGGTGATCGACTGGATTTCCTACGGTCACGCGCTGAAGACGGAAAAGGACGCCAACAAGACCTTCGGTCAGGGCGACGTCCGCGGCGTCATCGCGGCGGAAGCGGCGACCAACTCCCGCGAGGGCGGCGCGCTCGTGCCAACCGTCGTGTTCGGCGTGCCCTCCTCGGCGGGCATGGCGATCCTGCTCGGCGCCTTCCTGATGCATGGCTTGGTCCCCGGACCGGACATGCTGACCAAGAACCTCAACATCACCTATTCGATGGTGTGGTCGATCGCGATCGCCAACATCCTCGGCTCCGGCCTCTGCTTCCTGTTCTCCGGACAGTTCGCGAAGCTGGCGACCCTGCGTTACTCCCTAATCCTGCCGATCGTTCTGTGCTTCTGTTACATCGGCGCGTTCGAGGGCAAGCGTCAGTGGGGCGATCTCTACTCCCTGCTGTTCTTCGGGATCTTCGCCTGGGGCATGAAGCACTTCAAGTGGCCGCGTCCGCCGCTGGTGCTGGGCTTCATTCTCGGCGGCGTGCTCGAGCGCTACATGTTCATCTCGATCCAGCGCTATGGCGTTTCCTGGATGACGCGCCCGCTCGTGGTCATCATGTTCGCCATGTCGCTGTTGTCGCTGCTGCGTCCTTTCCTGCAGGACGTCAAGGCGCACGGCGGCGTGAAGGGCATGCTCTCGGACTTCCATGCGCCGCACTTCAACAAGTCGCAGATTTTCCCGGTGTTCCTGCTCGCCATCTTCGCCACGATGATGACCGAGGCGATCACCTGGAACTTCTACGCCAAGATCATCCCGATGATCGTTGGCACCGGCGCGATCCTTTTCTGCTCGCTCTCGCTGATGAACGACGTGTTCAAGAGCCAGGTGCACGCGGCGCGGACGCTCGAGGCTGCGGCCAAGGGCGAGGTGGCCGAGAAGATCCACATGGACATCGGCAGCAACGTCTCGCACCTGCCGCCGATGACCGTGTTCCTGCGCGGCGTCACCTTCTTTGGCTGGATGGTGTTCTTCCTGTGCTCGATGGCGCTGATCGGCCTCATTCCCACCGTGCCGATCTTCATCATCCTGTTCATGCGGGTCGAGGCGAAGGAACGCTGGACGCTGACGCTGCCCATGGCGATCTGCATGTTCCTGTTTTGCTGGTTCCTGTTCGACTGGCTGCTGTCGATCCCGTGGCCGGGCTCCTACCTCGGCGACTACTGGCAGTGGTGGAAGGACAACGTGCCCAGCGCGTAGTCCACCAAC
The DNA here is from genome assembly GCA_903861645.1 of uncultured Hyphomicrobiales bacterium. Classification (GTDB taxonomy): domain Bacteria; phylum Pseudomonadota; class Alphaproteobacteria; order Rhizobiales; family Beijerinckiaceae; genus Terripilifer. The sequence goes on along the minus strand of CAIOVE010000061.1, from coordinate 24,083 downwards.
CCGAAACGAAAAAAGGGCCGTCGCGGCGACGCGGCGGCCCTTTTGCGTTGAACCGAACGACCTTCAGCGAAAGATATCGTTGAACGTCCTGACCCAACCGGGCGTCGCGGCGTCGACCTGTTCGGGCGTCAGCGTGACCGCGCGAAAGCGGACGCCGTCCGGACGCACATCGGGATCGCGCGGCGCGACCCGCGGGTGAACGGGAATGTAGTCGTGTTCCCGCGCGATGGTCTGGCCTTCCTCCGACACGACGAAATCGGCGAGCAGGCGTCCCGCGTTGGGATGCCGCGCCTTGGCGGTGACGGAAATGGTTGAAAGGGTCGCCAGCGCCGGATTCATCGAAATCCACGCGACCGGCGCGCCCACGTTGCGGCTGACCACGACATTGTCGTTCAGTATCCCGAGCGCCATCGGATATTCGCCCGCGATGACCTGATCGAGCACGGCGCGCGCCGATATCTTGAGCCCCGTGATGTTCTGCGTCGCGAGCTTGCGCAGATAGGCGAGCCCCTTCTCCTCGCCCAGTTCGGCGAGCACGAGACCAATGAAGCCCGTCGCGCCGGTGATCCCGGGATTGACGCCCCACGCCATGCGGCTTTTCCACGCGGGCGCCAGCAGATCGTCCCAGCTTTTTGGCTCGGCGCCACGCGCGACCAGCGTTGTGTTGAACCCCGGCGTAACGATGGTCAGTCGATGCGCGATCCAGTAGCCGTTGGCGTCGACGAGTTCCCGCGGAAATTCGCGCGCGACATCGGGCAACCACTTGGCGACAACGCCCTCGCGCACCAGCACCGTCGGCGCGAAGGAACCGTCGAAGACATCCGCCTGGATGTTGTTGGCGCGCCCCTCGTTCAGCAGGCGCAGCGCGGATTCCGCGGGATCGTTGCGCGTGGCGCGCACCTTGATCCCGTATTTCTTCTCGAAGGCGTCGGCGAGCGGCCCGCCCAGTTGATTGATCAGCAGCGTCGTGTACCAGACGACCTCGCCTTCCTTGCGCGCCGCCTCGACGAGCACCGCGTCCGCCGCCCGCGCCGACGAGGCGGCGATCATCAAGGCGCAAAGGCTCGCCATCATTCCAGACATGCGCGGCATCGAGTCCTCCCGTGAGACGCCGCGCGTCAACAGGTCGGCGCGCGAGGTCGCGTCAGAATAGGCTCAAAGCCATCGCGATTGAAACGACGGGTTGGCGACGCCGATCAGCTCGGCGGGGCCGGGAGTCAGGTCCTTGGCGAAGCCACGCCGGACCACGCCAGCGTCTTCGGGGCGACGCGGCCATCGCCCATGACGACCTCGTCGAACAAGGCCTCGTAGGCGTCGGCGGCCGCGTCGCGCGAATAGGTCGCGGCGCGACGCACCCGCGGCATGGGATCGCCCGGATTGGCGAGCGCGCTGGTGATGGCGCTGGCCAGACCAACCTCGTCGTCGAGCCCCACCAACGGGCCAAACCGACCGTTGTCCAGCACCTCGCGCGGGCCGCCGCAGTCCGTCGAAACGACGGGCAAGCCATGCGCCATCGCCTCGACAAGCGCCATGCCAAAGGACTCGGTCAACGAACTGACGGCCATGCATCGGGCGGTCTCGTAGTAGGACCAGGGCTCCTTGACATAGCCCGGCATGTCCACGCGCCCGGTCAAGCCCAGCCGTCGAATTTCCGCCTCGAGCGCGGGTCGCTCGGCGCCCTCGCCGATGATGACGAGGCGCGCGTCGCGCGGCTTCACCAGCGCGAAGGCGCGCAACAAAAGCATGAAATTCTTGGTGGGCGCGAGCCGGCCGCAAGCCAGAACAATATTGGCGCGCTTGCGCAGGTCGGCCTCGGTCGGCGTCTGGAAACCGGGGCCGAAGTAAACGGGATTCTGGATATAGCGCGTGCGCGCCGCGCTGGCCCACCACGTTCCAATGAGCGCCTTGCGCAACGCCAGCGACACCGCGATGCTACGCGCGACAAGTCGCGTCAACACCGGCGTCAGCATGAAGGACAATCGGCTCAGAAGTTTCGGTTCGCCGTCGAAAAATCCGTGATAGCTGATGATCGCGCGATGGGCCCGTCCCGCCAGCAAGGCGGCGACCGCGTGCTTGAGATTGGAGGCGCCAAGCCCCGAGAGCGTGATGTCGGGCTTCTCGCGGACGATCAATCGCGATAGCCGCCACGTCGTGACCGCGTGGTTACGATGCAGCACCGGGCGACGAACGGCCGCATCGAGAAAGATGTCGTTTTCGCCCGAGTGATAATCGGTCGCGAAGATGACCTCGTGACCGCGGTCGACGAGATCGCTCGCCAGCAGGGACAGCGCGCGCTCGGCGCCGCCGCCCGCCAGCGCGTGGGTGTAAATAAGGATGCGTCGCGCTTTCGAGCGGGATTTGTCTTGGGGCGCCGCGGTCATGCGATGGGTCCGTCCGGTGAGACAGCCGCGACATCGGCCATTTGATGGGCGTCGCGGCGAAACGCTCAGTCATAATTTACGGGTCAGACTACATCATGCCCGCGCCTGTCGCACGAACACTCGCGCGATAGGGTGAATCGCTTCACTCGTGGATTTCGGCATGCGCATCGTCATAACCGTCGCCCACGGCCGCTTTCGCGCGATGGAAGCGACGCTGGCCCGGCGATTGAGGGCCATGGGTCATGCCGTCCGAATTGATTTTATTGCCTCGCAACAGACGGACACGCCGGGTCTCGCCCTGCTCGCGACCCTTGAAAACATGCTTTACGGACCGTTGCGGCGCGACCTGCGCGCGCCCGCCCCGCCCGACGCCGCCGGGTTCGACGGCGCGGCCGATCTGACGATTGACCTCGCGGGCGCCGCCACGACGACGCCCAGGCTGTTCGCGACCTTCGACGGCGCCTCGCGCGAGGCGGCGGCCGTGTCGGCGCTGCTCGATCGCCGCGGCCCCGAGCTCGCCATCATGTCGGGGCTACCGGATGGCTCGACCCGGATCCGCGAAAGGGCATGGCCCGCGATCGAGCAGCCACATCGCCTGACGGATGGGCTCAATCGAGTCCTTGGCCGCGCGCTCGATCTTTTGATACGCGCGGTTCAGCGGTGGCCGGATGGCGTCGACGCGCCCGCCGCGAACGTGGTTGAAGGAACAGCGCGCGGCGCCCTCGCGCCCGCCATTTTTGGCGCGGGCATGCTGGCGGCCAAGCTCGCCGGACGCCTCCAGCGTCTGGCGGGCGGCGAGGAAGCCTCGCATTGGCGCGTCGCGTGGCGACGCCCCGGCGGCGACGCGGTGCGCGAAACATTCGCCTGGCCACGGTCGCCCTACGCCAATCTGCCGGACGACGCCGCCCGCTATTACGCCGACCCCTTCATCTTCGCGCGGGGCGGCAAGACCTATCTGTTCGTCGAGGAATTTCCCTACGCCACCCAGCGAGGGATCATCAGCGTTTGCGAGATCGGCGTCGACGGGGTCGCCGGGCCGCCACGCCCGGTTCTCGAAATCGCCTCGCATCTGTCCTACCCATTCGTCTTCGAGCGCGATGGCGTCGTTTACATGATGCCGGAATCGGCTGGCGCCGGGAGCCTCGACCTTTATCGCGCCGAGCGATTTCCCGATGTCTGGGTCAGGGACCGCGTCTTGCTTGGCGACATCGCGGTCGCCGACGCGACGCTGCTCGAACGCGACGGGCGCTTCTGGCTCTTCGCCAGCGCGCAAGCGGAAGGCCAGTCGGACTGGGATACGCTCAGCCTGTTCCACGCCGCGAGCCTCGATGGGCCCTGGACGCCGGAGGCCGACAATCCCGTCATGATCGACTGTCGGCAAGCGCGCGGCGCCGGCCACTTCTTCACCCGCGACGGGCGGCTTTATCGCCCCGTGCAGGATTGCTCCGACGGCTACGGATCGGCCCTCGCGTTGTGCGAGATCACGCGCCTCGAACCCGGAAATTTCGCTCAGGGCATCGCGGCGCGCCTGCCCCCGCCCGCCGGTGCTGGACTGCACGGCGTCCATACCCTCAACGACGGGGCCGGTATCGAAGTGGTCGATCTGCTGGGCGCGCCCGGCGACGCGCGCAAGCCCGCGACCAGTCTGTATTCCGGCGACGAAAACTGAACCCGCGCGCCCGGCGGCGCGAAAGCCACATGCGTGCACAACCCGCGCCGGGGCCTTGACCCCACGCGCCCGCCGACGCATCGTCGCGCCAACCAGCAGACGAGGCGATCATGCGTTTCAATTCGTTCCGGAAGGTCGCCATCGCGGCGGCGATCGCGACGCAGGCGGCGGCCCTGGCTGCGCCCGCCAGCGCGCGTCCCCTGACCCCCGCCGAGCAGCGCTACGCGCGCTGGCATGGCGCCCTGCCCAAATGCGACGATCCCTCCGTCACCGGCTTCATCCAGACCCGCTTTGGCGAGCGCGAGGGCTATTACTGGGACTCGGGCCTGTCCATCAACGATTTCCAGCGCGCGCGCGAGATCGGCTTCCGCTCGACCGGCGTTGACTACATTCCCCGACGCTATTGCGCCGCGACCGCCCTTCTCTCCGACCACACCGCGCGCGAGGTCTATTACAATATCGGCGAGGACCTTGGCTTCACCGGCGCGGACGCCGCTGGCGGCCTGCTGACGAGCCTGACCCTCGGCGTCTTCACGAGCCGCGTCGGCGCCAGCTTCGGCGTCAACTGGGGCGTCGACTGGTGCATGCTCGGCCTCGATCGCAACGTCGCCTATGGACTGAACTGCCGGGCCGCGCGGCCCTGACCGCGTCGCGGGGATTTTCATGTTGATATCTTGCCGAAGCGCGCTGGCGCTTGGACTATTACTTTTTCCCTTTTTGACCGATGGCGCGCGCGCCCAATATCGCCAACCCAATTCGGGCGGCTGCATTCTCGACAATTGCCGCGACCGGGCGCCCCCGCCCGGCGCCGATCGCGTGGCGCCGCCCGCCTCGGGCGTGAAGCCGGACGACGCGGCCGACGACAACATCCTGCCCGGCGCGGGAGACCGCGCCTTTCGCCGCGGGCCGACCGCCGCCGCCGGCAACTTCGACTTCTACGTTCTCTCGTTGTCGTGGTCGTCGGGCTTTTGCGCCACGGGCGGCGCCGACAAGGCCCGCAACCAGTGTGACCTCGGCGCGAATCTCGGCTTTGTTGTCCATGGTCTTTGGCCGCAGTTCGAGCGCGGTTTTCCCGCCGATTGCGATCCCTCCGCGCGCGCCCCGACCCGGGCGGCGATGGAGTTGACCCACGGCGTCTATCCGGACGAGGGCCTCGCCCGCTACGAGTGGCGCAAGCACGGCACCTGCACCGGAAAATCGGCGACCGATTATTTCGCCGACGTGAAATTCGCGCGCGACAAGATCGTCATTCCCGACGAGTTTCAACGCCTGCGCCGCGACGAACAGGTCGCGCCCGCGGACATTTCGCGCGCCTTCCAGCAGGCCAACCCGCGCCTGCGGCCTGGCATGATGGCGGTTGGCTGCCAGCGCGGCGTGTTGCAGGAAGTGCGCGTTTGCCTGAGCAAGGACTTGCGCGATTTCCGCCCCTGCCCGGAAGTGGCGCGCGGCTCCTGCCGCTCCGCGCAGATCACCGTGCCGGCGCCGCGTTGAACTATCGCCACGCCTTCCACGCGGGCAATTTCGCCGACGTCTTCAAGCACGCGCTGCTGACGCGGATGCTGATCTACCTGACGCGCAAGGAAACGCCCTTGCGCTACATCGACACGCACGCGGGTCTCGGCCAGTACGATTTCTCCGGCGAGGAGGCCCAGCGCGGCGGCGAATGGCGCGATGGCGTCGGCCGCGTCGCGAAAGCCGACATGCCCGCCGACGTGCGCGATCTACTGGCGCCATGGCTCGATATCGCCCGCCTGACGCCAGACGCGGAACCCTTCGAATACCCGGGCTCGCCGCTCATCGCGCAAGCCCTGCTGCGCCCCATCGACCGCATGGTTGTCTGCGAGTTGCATGACCGCGATCAACCGAGGCTGGTGAGGAACCTTGGCCACGACAAGCGCGTGAAGGCGCTGCACATGGATGGCTACATGGCGCTGAACGCGAGCGTCCCGCCGCCGGAACGCCGCGGCCTCGTGCTGGTCGATCCGCCTTTCGAGGATCGCGCCGAATTCGACGCCATGGCGCAAGCGGTCATTCGCGCCTGGAAAAAATGGCCCACCGGCGTTTACGCCCTTTGGTATCCGCTCAAGCGCCCCGCCGAGGCCGAGGACTTCGGCGCGGGGCTCGTCGAGGCGGGCCTGAAGCGCGTGCTGCGTCTTGAAATCGACATCGCGACATGGCGCGAAATCGGTCCGTTGACGGGATGCGGACTGATCGTCGTCAATCCGCCCTTCGCGCTGGAAGCGGAGGCGCGCGTCATGCTGCCATGGATGACGAAAACGCTCGCGCGCGACACGGGCGCGCGCTGGCGCGTCGATTGGCTCGCGGGCGAATAGACGACAACAGGGAGCATGCGCATGGCCAGGGGATATTGGGTCGGACACGTCGATGTCAGCGACCCCGATGGATACAAGCAATATCAGGCGGCCAACGCCGCGGCCTTCCGCAAATACGGCGGCCGCTTTCTCGTGCGCGCCGGCGCCTCGGAAACGCCGGAAGGCGCGACGCGGTCGCGCCATGTCGTGATCGAGTTTCCCGATTACGCCGCGGCGCGCGATTGTTACTATTCGCCGGAATATCAGGCGGCGCTGAAAAAGCGCGAAGGCAAGAGCCTCATCGACCTCGTTCTGGTCGAGGGCTACGACGGACCGCAGCCGACCGATTGACGGCGGCGACGATGATCCGGATTCGCATGGTCGCCGCCTCGCCCTTCGCGCGAAAGTGCCGGATCGCGGCGGCGCATCTCGGCCTCGGCGATCGCGTGATCTTCGTCGATGGCGAAGACGATCCCGCGAATGAATTGCGCGCGACAAACCCGCTGAACAAGATTCCCGTCGCCCTGCTCGACGAAGGAACGACCCTGTTCGACAGTCGCGTGATCCTCGAATATTTCGATCATCTGGCGGGCGGCGACGCGATTATTCCCATCGATCCCGCGCGACGCTTTCGCGCGCTGACATGGCAGGCGCTGGCCGACGGCATCCTCGACGCGGCCATCCTCATAGGCTACGAGGCGCGTTATCGCGCGCCGCATGAACGCTCGACGAAATGGCTGGCGATGCAGGGCGACAAGATCGGGCGCGCGCTCGACGTCGCCGAGAAACGGGAATTGCCCGAAGCAATCGATGTCGGCTCCATCGCGCTCGCCTGCGCGCTGGGGTTTCTCGATTTGCGACATGGCGGCGCGTGGCGCGAAAACCACCCGCGGCTCGTCGGCTTTCTCGACGCCTTCGCGCGAAACGCGCCCGCGTTCGAGGCGACCCGCGCCGCGCGCTAGATCATTCGCGACGCGCCCCGACGCCGCGCGACAAATGAAAAGGCGCGGGATCGCTCCCGCGCCTTCAGTTTGAATCGAAACGAAATCAGGCCAGCGGCGGAATACGCAGCACCTGCCCCGGATAAATCTTGTCCGGGTTGGACAGCATCGGCTTGTTGGCCTGAAAGATGACGTCGTACTTGCCACCCTTGCCGTGGCCATATTCCGTCTCCGCGATCTTCCAGAGCGTATCGCCCTTGACCACGGTGTAGAATTTCGATTCCGGCTCGACCTTCGCGGGCGTGATTTTGTTCTCGACGGTCTGCACGCCGATGGTGTTGCCAACCGCGATGGCGATTTTCTCGGCCTGTTCGGTCGACGCCGTCGTGCCCGACACCGTCACCTTGTCGCCATCGACGGCGATGTCGACGCCCGAAACGTCGAGGCCGTGCTTCTCGGCCTCTTTCTTCAATTCCTCGGCGGGCGCGGCCTTGGCCTCGCTACCGCCGAAAATGGCGGCGCCCACATGCTTGGCGAACGTCAATAAACCCATGAAAAATCCTCCTCGCGCCTCAACAAACGCAAGAGACAGATAACCATTCGCGGACGGCGGCGGAAGTCGCAAAATGCGGCACGCGAAAAAAGCCCGGCGGGTTGGCCGCCGGGCCCGGATGGTCGCGATCGGCGCGCGATCCTAGAAGTGGTAGTTGACGCCCGCCCGCACGAGGCTGTCGCGCGAGCCCGCGTTCAGGGCGCGGGGAGCCGCGAACACATTCTGCGTGGTCAGGTTCTCGTAGATATATTCCGCCTTGCCCGAGATGTGATCGGTGAAGGCGTATTCGATGCCGCCGCCGAGCGCGAAGCCATTGCGCCAGCCCTGCGTCGAGAAATACTGGCCGCCGGCGGGCAGGCTGGTGTCGTTCAACGAACCCGAGACCGAGGCGCCGGCGTAACCGCCCGTGAGGAAGATCAACGCGCGGTCGGTCGCGTAGCCAGCGCGGGCGCGCAAGGTCAGCGTGCTCGTCGATTTGCCAAAGCCAAAGGCCGGCCCAACGGTCGTCTTCTTGCTGCGAAGGGAGTCGATATCCCAGTCGCCCTCGACGCCAAGCACCGCCTGCCCGAACTGGTAGTTGTAGCCGCCGGTCACGCCGAGCATCGCGCCGATGTCGCCGCCCCAGACCTTGCCGGCGCTGCCGGAAAAGGCGTTCCAGTCGAGGCCCGCGTTGATGCCGGCATAGGCGCCGGTCCAGTTCAACGCGCCGGACGTCGGCGCGTAATAGGGCGCGGGATCGGCTGGCTCGGAACGACGGGGAAGGTCGGCCGCCGAGGCAATGGCGGCGGACGAGAGCGCCACTACGGCGGCGAGGGAAAAGGACTTCAACATGGCATGCTCCTCTACTCTGTACGCGTGGCGGGAACGCGGCGCGCCCAGGACGCGGATCGGTCAAATCCGCCGGTTCAACACAACGACCTATCAAGGATAATGCTTTCCAAAATGGGCGAGGACGCGGCTTTTGGCGCGGTTCCGCATTAACCCTTTCGACATGGTTGACGCTTCGTTACGATGCGGAGTCACGCGGCGCGGTGGTCCTTTTCGCGCGCCGCCGCGTATAAAATCTGTTGGATGCGCCGGCGAGGCGTTCACCCCTGCGGCGAAAAGGCGGCGACGAGGACGACGATCAGCATGAGGACGTGTCGCACATGATCGCGGAAAAAGGCGTCGCGTTGGTTACAGGCGCCGCGCGGCGCATTGGCCGCGCCATCGCGGAACGCCTCGCCGAAGAGGGTTACGATCTCGCGCTGCACGCCAGCTCCCGGTCGCGCGACGAGGCCGAGGCGCTGGCGACCGCGTTGCGCGCCCGCGGGCGACGCGCGCTCGTCGTCATCGCCGATCTGGCGGACACATCGGACACCTCGACGCTGATCGAGCGCGCGAGCGCGCTCGGCCCCTTGCGCCTGCTCGTCAACAACGCGTCGAGCTTCGAGGACGACCGCGCCACCGCCTTCGACGCGGCGACATGGGAGCGCCATTTCGCCGTCAACCTGCGCGCGCCCGCGCAACTCGCCGCCGCCTTTGTCGCCGCCCTGCCCGATGGCCTCGATGGCGCCATCGTCAACATCGTCGACCAACGCGTGTGGCGTCTGAATCCCGCGTTCTTCTCCTACACGCTGACCAAGTCGGCGCTCTGGACGGCGACGCAAACCATGGCGCAGGCCTTCGCGCCGCGCGTGCGCGTCAACGCGGTCGGGCCGGGCCCGACATTGCCGAATTACACGCAGGACCGCGCCGCGTTCGATCGCGAGGCGCGCGCCGTGCCGCTGGAGCGCGGCGCCGAACCCGCCGAGATCGCCGAGGCGGTCGCCTATCTCGCGCGCGCGCGCGCTGTCACCGGGCAGATGATCGCGGTCGACGGCGGCCAGCATCTGGCGTGGAAAACGCCTGACTTCGAAGGCTAGTTCAATCCGCCGTCGGCAACCGCCGCATCGTGAATTCGATGCTGCCATCGTCGAGTTCGCGCCAGCGCTCGATTTCCGTCATGTAGGCGGCCTTGGGGAAACGGGCGAACATTTCGCGCGCCTTCTCGCGCGCCTCGGGTCGCGGCAGCGTGAAGGTCTCGCGGCGCCAAGCGTCGGCGGACGTATCGCGCGCCCGCGCGCGCATCCGCCCGCGCTCGGCGAGCGAGCGGGCGACGTCCGCTGGCATTTTGCGGCTGATACTCACGCGCCACTCCGTCCAGAACCGGAATGACGATAATTCAAAAAGCCGGCTTCGGCGAATCGGCGTCGAGGATCAGCCGCCGTGGCGCGCGAGCACCTCGCGCACCGCGTCGACCAGCCTGTCCTCGGTCACGGTGAACTGCGCCCGCTGGCGCAATTCGAGATAATCGGCGCGGTCCTTCGTCGAGGCGGCGAGTTCCGCGCCCAGCACGAGATCGCGAATGGCGACCTCGCCCTTCTCGCGCTCGTTGGAGCCCTGAATGACCGCGCAGATCGAGCGGCGGCGATCGGCGTATTTGAGCTGCGCGTTCATGCCCGACGCGCCCAGATACATCTCGGACTTGATTCCGGCCGCGCGCAACTTGCCGACCATGGCGAGCGTCGCGCCCATCTGGTCCTTGTCCATGGAGAGCACGACGACCGGCCCGCGGGCGTTGTCGGCGCGGGTCAGGGGCGAGTTCATCGCCCGCAGGGCCGAGAACAGGCGCGACACGCCGATGGAGAAACCCGTCGCCGGCACTGGCTCGGCGCGAAAGCGCGCCACGAGACCGTCATAACGACCGCCGCCGCCAACAGAGCCAAAGCGCACGGGGCGGCCATGCTCGTCCTTCACCTCGAAGGTCAGTTCCGCCTCGTAAACCGGCCCCGTGTAATATTCGAGGCCACGCACGACGGCGGGATCGATGATGACGCGACCCTCGTGGCCGGACGCGGCGAACAAGTCCGCCATGGTTTCAAGCTCGCTCACGCCCTCGGCGCCGCGAGCTGAATCGCCCACCGCCGCGCGCAGGTTGCGCAGCGTCGCGGCGTTGTCGCCCGCGCGCGCAGCGGTGAAGGCGATGATGCGCTCGATCGCGGCGGACGACAGGTCGGCGCCCTTGGTGAAGTCGCCCGATTCATCCTTGCGGCCCGTGCCGAGCAACATCCGCACGCCATCCGTGCCCAGTCGATCAAGCTTGTCGATGGCGCGCAGCACGATCAGCTTTTGCGCGCCGCGTCCCTCGCCCTCGAGGCCGGCGGCCTCGAGCACGCCGTCGAGCACCTTGCGGTTGTTCACCTTGATCACGTAATCGCCGCGCTTGACGCCCAGCCGCTCCAGCGTGTCCGCGGCCATCATGCAGATTTCGGCGTCGGCGGCGACGGAGGCCGAACCCACCGTATCCGCGTCGAACTGCATGAACTGGCGGAACCGGCCGGGGCCCGGCTTCTCGTTGCGGAACACCCAGCCGACGCGATAGCTGCGATAGGGCTTGGCCAGCTTGTCGAAATTCTCCGCCACGTAGCGCGCCAGCGGCGCCGTCAGGTCGTAGCGCAGCGACACCCATTGATCGTCGTCGTCCTGCAGCGAAAACACGCCCTCGTTGGGCCGGTCGAGATCGGGCAGAAATTTGCCGAGCGCCTCGGTGTATTCGACGAAGGGCGTTTCGACCGCCTCAAACCCGTAAAGCTCATACGACGCGCGAATGGCCTCGATCATCCGGTTGGTCGCCAGAATCTCGGAGGGGCCGCGATCGGCGAAGCCGCGCGGCAAGCGGGCGCGAACGGTGGAAGCGGCGGGCGGCGGGTTGGACATGGCGACGGACCTTCGGGAGAAGGCGGTTGTTTAGGTCGCGCGCGGGCGAGGGGCAAGGGCGCGTTGCGCGTGGGGCGCGCCCCCGCCCCTTGCGCTCGCGCCGGCGACCCGGCATTTTCACAAAATGAGCATAAGTGGTCGAGACCCCCGCACCTGGCGGCCGATCGGCGGGCGCGGGGCGCCCGTCCGATTGCCCAGCCGCGTCGCGGGCCTGCGGATCGGCCTGTTCGGCGGCACGTTCAACCCGCCGCACGAGGGCCATCGCCTCGCGTCGCTGATCGCGCTCACCCGCCTTGGCCTTGACCGGGTCTGGTGGATTGTCACGCCCGGCAACCCCCTGAAAAACAACAGTGGCCTGCCGCCGCTGGCCGAGCGCATGGCGGCGGCGCGCGCGCTGGCCAATCATCCCCGCATCGACGTCACCGGCTTCGAGGCGGAGATCGGCGCGCGCTACACCAGCGACACCATCGCCTGGCTCAAGAACCGTTGTCCCGCAACGCGTTTTGTCTGGATCATGGGCGCCGACAACCTCGCCGGCTTCCATCGGTGGAACAACTGGCGCGACATCGCCGAAATGGTCCCCATAGCCGTCATCGACCGACCCGCCTCGACCCTGCGCGCCACCCATGGCAGGGCCGGCCAGTTTCTGTCCGGCTTCCGCTTGCGCGAGCACGAGGCGCGCGGCCTCGCCGACCGGCCGCCGCCCGCCTTCGTCTTCCTCCACGGCCCCCGCAGCGACCTCTCATCCACCGGGTTGCGACAGGCGCGAGAGCTGGAAACAAGCGGCGCGAAAGCGAAAAATCCCGACGCGGGTTGAAGTTTCGACGATTCGGGCCCATCCTAAGGGTGTCCGCGATGGTGCGGACCCACGGAGCATGACAGCGCTGACCTCAATGGTTCACAGCGAGACGCCCCTAGCGGCGCCTCATCCGGTCGCGGTTTCCCAAGACCCCTCGGGCTCCCTGTCCGAGACCGGCAAACTGGTGCGGAATGTCTTGCACAGCCTCGAAGACGCAAAGGCCGAGGACATCGTGTCCATCGATTTGCGCGGAAAGACCTCCATCGCCGACATGATGCTGGTGGCGAGCGGGCGGTCGACCGTGCACGTCGGCGCGATCGCCGATCGCGTCATCAAGGCCTGCAAGGAGGCGGGCCTCGCCTCGCCGCGCGTCGAGGGCATCCCGAATTGCGACTGGGTGCTGATCGACGCCCATGACGTGATCGTTCATGTTTTTCGTCCCGAGGTGCGCCAGTTCTACAATCTGGAAAAGATGTGGAGTGGCGATCGTCCGGCCGAGCGCGGCGCGCGTTCCAGCGCCTGATCGGCTCACCGCGTGAAACTGATCCTCGCCTGCGTCGGGCGGCTGAAAAGCGGCCCGGAGCGGGAGATCGCCCTGCGCTATCTGACGCGCGCCGCCGCCGGCGCCCGCGCCGTGGGCCTGACGGGCGTCGACATGCGCGAATTCGATGAAAGCCGGGGACGGCGTCCAGAGGATCGCCGCGCCGAGGAAGCCAAAAGTCTCAAAAGCATCCTTCCGGCCGGCGCCCGCCTCGTGCTGTTCGACGAGCGCGGGACGGCGGCGACATCGGCCCAATTCGCCGCGGACATTGGCCGCGCCCGCGACGGCGGCGCGCCCGCCTACGTGCTGGCGATTGGCGGCGCGGATGGCTTTGACCAGGATTTTCGCGCGGAAGCCCAAATGGTCGTCGCCTTCGGCGCGATGACATGGCCGCACCAACTGGCGCGAATCATGGCGACGGAGCAGATATACCGGGCGACGACAATTCTCGCCGGGCACCCCTATCACCGGGCCTGACCGGCGCGTCCAGACGAACCGCGGGGATTTCGGGGCATGGCCCGCATGCGCACGGACCACGGCGTGAGAACAGGCAAGGCGGCGCTGGCGCTCGCCGGCTGGATCGCGCTCGCGCCCGGCGTCGCGGCGCAAACGCCTCCCGCCGGTCCGCGCGACCAGATCGACAAGAACCAGTTCCAGTTGCGCGGCGTCGAGGACGCGCTGAAGGCGGCCGAGGAAAAAAAGCGACGAGTCGAGGCCGACATCGAATCCATGCGCAACGACCGCGCCCGCCTCGCCGCCGCGTTGATTGAAACCACCAACCGCGCGCGCGCCGCCGAGGACCGCGTTGGCGAGGTGGAAAAGCGGCTCGACACCGCCCAGTCGAGCGAAACCGCCATAAGGCGTTCGCTGGAGGCGCGGCGCGACACCATCGCCGACGTGCTGGCCGCGCTGCAACGGATGGGCCGCAAGCCGCCGCCGGCCGTGCTCGCGAGCCCCGAGGATATTCTGCGCGCCGTGCGCGCGTCGATGCTGCTGGGCGCGGTGGTGCCGGAACTGCGCGGCGAGACACAGGCGCTCGCCGCCGATCTGGAAGACCTCGTGCGCGCCCGGCGAAGCATATCTGAGGAGCGCGAGCGGCTGGCGCGGGAAACCACGACGCTCGCCGACGAGCGCCTGCGCCTCGCCGCGCTCATCGACGCGCGTCAGGCGGCGCTCGCCGAGGCGCAGGGAGCGCTCGACAGCGAGACGGCGCGGATGCGCGATCTGGCGCGCCAGTCGACCGATCTCAAAGATTTGATCGCCCGCAGCGAGCTGGAAATCGCGGCCGCCGCGCGCGGCGCGGAAGCCGCGCGGCGTTCCGACGAAACACGGACCAGGCTCGCGCTCAACGCGCCGGGCGACCCCGCGCGCCTGTCGCCGGCGGTCGCCTTCGCGGATCAGAAAGGCGCGCTGCCGCAGCCTGTCTCGGGCTCGATCGTCAAGAGATTCGGCGCGCCGGACAGTTTTGGCGCGCCGGAACGCGGCGTTTCCTTCGCCACGCGCGCCGGCGCCATCGTTTCGGCGCCTTCCGATGGTTGGATTTCCTATTCGGGGCCATGGCGAACGTTTGGCCAGTTATTGATTATAAACGCCGGCGGCGGATACTACATCGTGCTGGCTGGCATGGAACGGGTGAACGTGAAGGTTGGTCAATTCGTGCTCGCGGGCGAGCCTGTCGCCGCCATGGGCGACGGATCCGCCCGAAACGCGGTCACCATCGCTATTGGCGCGACGCAACCCGTCCTCTATGTTGAGTTTCGCAAGGACGGGACGTCGATCGATCCCGGCCCATGGTGGGCCAAGCCGGATTTGGAGAAGGTTCGCGGATGATGCGCAAGTTTATTCCGGTACTGGCGGGTGTCGTGATCGGCGCCTCGGCGGTGACCATCGGCGCCCAGACCCGCCTGTTCACCAGCGGCGCGGCGATCGCGGCCGCGTCCGACACCTATCGCAATCTGAACCTGTTTGGCGACGTTTTCGAGAAGGTCCGCACCGACTACGTTGAAAAGCCCGACGAGCAGAAGCTGATCGAGGCCGCCGTCAACGGCATGCTCGCCTCGCTCGACCCGCATTCGAGCTACATGGATTCCAAGAGCTTCGCGGACATGCGCGTCCAGACCAAGGGCGAGTTCGGCGGCCTTGGCATCGAGGTCACGCAGGAAGACGGCTTCGTCAAGGTCGTGACGCCCATCGACGACACGCCAGCCTCGCGCGCCGGCATCCTGTCGGGCGATCTCATCAGCGCCATCGATGACGAGTCGGTGCAGGGCCTGACGCTCAATCAGGCCGTCGAGAAAATGCGCGGCCTCGTCAATACGTCGGTCAAGCTCACGGTGCTGCGCGGTCCGACCAAGGACAACAAGGAAAGCAAGGACTTCAAGCTCACCCGCGCGGTCATCCAGATCAAGTCGGTGAAGTTCGAGGCCAAGGACGACGTCGGCTACATCCGCATCACCCAGTTCAACGAACAGGTGGACGAGGGTCTGCGCAAGGCGATGAAGACCTTGATGACGGACATTCCCGCCGACAAGTTCAAGGGCTTCGTGCTCGACCTGCGCAACAACCCCGGCGGCCTGCTCGACCAGTCGATCGCCGTCGTCAACGCCTTCGTCGATCGCGGCGAAATCGTCTCGACCCGCGGCCGCAACGCCGAGGAAACCCAGCGCTACAACGCCCGCCCCGGCAACGACCTGTCCAAGGGCAAGCCGATGGTCGTGCTGATCAACGGCGGCTCCGCCTCGGCCTCGGAAATCGTCGCCGGCGCCTTGCAGGACCACAAGCGCGCCACGATCATGGGCACGCGCTCGTTCGGCAAGGGCTCGGTGCAGACCATCCTGCCGCTTGGACCGAACAATGGCGCGCTGCGCCTGACGACGGCCCGTTACTACACGCCCTCGGGCCGCTCGATCCAGGCCAAGGGCATTTCGCCCGACGTGCTCGTGATGGCCGACGTGCCCGACGAGTTCAAGGGCAAGGACATCGAGACCAAGGGCGAGGCCTCGCTCAAGGGCCATCTCACCAACGGGACCGACGAGGGCAGCGGCTCGCAAGCTTTGCCGATCCCGGTGGACGCCGCGAAGGACAAGCAATTGTCCGCCGCGCTCGACCAGTTGCGCGGCGTCAAGCGCGCCGCGGCGACGACGGCTGAAACCCCGGCGGCGGCTCCGGCCACGACGGCCCCGGCCGACGCGCCCGCCAAGTCCTCGAACTGATCGTCGACGACGAAGCATAATTTATCTCGACGGGCCCGACGTCTGGCATGACAATGCCGCGTCGGGACCTTTCTGATTCGCGCGCCGCGGGACATGCACGGGAAAAAACATGCCTGCCGATGACCTGCACAAGCCGCTGGGTCTCGATCTCGATCGCGATCTGGATACCCGCCGGGAAATCCCGTGGAACGCCATTGGATACGGCGGTCTGGCCGCCCTCGCACTGGGCCTCGGCGTCTTCGCGGTGATTTCGGATAATGGCATGGGCGGCGAGCCATTCGCCATCGCCCGGATCGACGTCGCTCCAAAGCCAGCGACTCCGCCGCCGCGCCCCGCGGCCCCCGCTGACAGCCCGGACATAACGGCGACCATCGCGACATCGGGCGCGCGGTCGAGCGCGGCGGAAGTCGAGGCGAGCAGTGGCGTGCGCGTGGTCCGCCCCGGCGGTGGCGCCACGCCCGGCGGCCTGATTATCCAGATACCACAAAATATTGGCGCGGGCCTGTCCCCGGCGCCGGACCGCCGGTTGGTCGAGAACGGCAAATACGGCCCCCTGCCCCGGATCGGCCCGGATGGCGCTCGCCCGGTGGATGTCTATGCCCGCCCAACGACGACAGCCCTCGGCGGGCGTGGCGGTCCGCCCCGCATCGCGCTGGTCGTGGGCGGCATGGGCCTGAGCGCCACGGCGACGAAACTGGCCCTCGACAAGTTGCCCGCGGACGTGACCTTCGCCTTCGCCCCCTATGGAGCGGACCTCGAACGCCAGACGGCGCGGGCCCGCGCGGACGGGCACGAGACGGTTCTTCAACTGCCCATGGAAGCCACGGAGGGCGCTGGCCCCAATGGATCGCGCGTGCTGGAGGCCGGCCTGCCCGCCGACCAGTTGACGGATCGCCTGTCGTGGCTCCTGTCCCGGTTCACCGGCTATGTGGGCGTCGAGAATTTCCTCGGGCGGAACTTCACGTCGCGGGTCGAGGCTATCTCGCCCGTGCTGGCCGACGTGGCGAAACGCGGCCTTCTGTATCTCGACGACGGAACATCCCCGCAAAGCGTGGCGGCGACGGCGGGCGCAAGCCTTGGCGCGCCCGCCGCGCGCGCCGACGTGGTGCTGGACGCCGATCGGTCGCCAGAGGCCGTGGCCGCGGCCTTCGCGAGGCTCGAAGCCATCGCCCGCGAGCGAGGCGCCGCGATCGGGACCATGAGCGCCCTGCCCACCAGCGTGGAGCAGGCCGCGCGGTTTCTTGATGGCATGGAACGACGGGGCGTCATCGTCGCCCCCCTGAGCGCGCTTGTCGCGCGCCCCGCCATTCCCACGGCGCGCAATAGCCGATAAAGAGCTATTTCCGCACCTGGAAATCCCATGTCCCTTTCCGATTATCGCCCCTGCGTCGGCATCATGCTGATCAACCGGGCCGGGCTTGTCTTCATTGGCCGCCGCAAGGACAAGCACCTCGTCGAGCATGTCGACGCGGAGCATGAGTGGCAGATGCCGCAAGGCGGCATCGACGAGGGGGAAGCGCCGCTCGACGCCTGCCTGCGGGAACTGCGCGAGGAGACCGGCGTCCGCCGCGTCTCGGTATTGGCGGAAGCGGCCGAATGGCACGCCTACGACCTGCCCAACGACGTCGCCCGCAAGGCGTGGCGCGGCAAGTATCGTGGCCAGCGGCAAAAATGGTTCGCGCTGCGCTTCGAGGGCGAGGATGGCGAAATCAACATCGACGCGCCCGATGGCCACAAGGCGGAATTCGACGCCTGGCGCTGGGAACGCATGGACCGCCTGCCGGACCTGATCATTCCCTTCAAGCGCCCCGTCTATCAACAGGTCGTCATGGAATTTTCACGTTACGCGGCGCCAGCGGGACCAGCGGCGACTTGACGCTTGTCGCGCGCGCGGGAACACGCTAAACTCCAAAAGAAATACGTAGTTTAGAAGAATTCCAATCCAGCGCCTCCATCGCCTGGATGGAGAGGCGACAGAAATGCAGAGCCAGATCGCAAGCAAGATCCATCCATCGCCCTGTTCGGTGCGAGACCGGCTGCTCGCCGCCGACCTGCGCCCGACTCGCCAGCGCATGGACCTTGGCGCGCTGCTGTTCGAAAAAGGCGACCGGCACTTCACCGCGGAAATGCTTTACGAGGAAGCGCGCGAGTTGCGCTATCCACCGTCGCTCGCGACGATCTACAACACCCTGCATCAATTCGCCGAGCGCGGCCTGCTGCGCGAGATCGCCGTTTACGGCGCGAAGGTCTGGTACGACACCAAGACCGGCCCTCACTTCCACTTCTACCGGGAAGACCGCGAGGAACTCTTCGACATTCCCGAGGAGTTGATTCCGATCCTGAACATCCCGGCGCCCGAGGGCACGATGATCGAATCGATCGACGTGGTCGTCCGGCTGAAGTCGCTCTGATCCTGATTCAGTATTGAATCTTGTCGGCCTTCGCCATCCACTCGGCGAAGACCTCGTCCGCCATCGCGCTTGGCGCGTGCAAGGTCGGAATCGCGCGCTCGCCAATGGGCTTGGGCACCTCGGTATATAAAAACTCGTCGTCAAAGCCGATCGCCGCGGCCTGTTGGCGCGAGTTGGCGAAGACGATGCGCCCGATGCGCGCCCAGTAGATCGACGACAGACACATGGGGCACGGCTCGCAACTGGCGTAGATCGTCGCGCCCGCGAGCGAAAAATCCTTCACGGCCGCGCAGGCCCGCCTGATGGCGACGACCTCGGCGTGCGCGGTCGGATCATTCGTCGACGTGACCTCGTTCGATCCTTCCGCGAGCACGACGCCGCCACGCGCGATCACCGCGCCGAACGGGCCGCCCCTGCCAGCACGCATGTGATCGCGAGAAAGCTCGACCGCGCGGCGCAGCAGTGCCCTGTCGTCGTCATCGATGTCGTGGCTCATCGCGATTCCCTCTTATTCGCCCGACGGCGCGCCGAGTGTGGCGCAAAAGCGCGCCCGGGCAAGCCCCGCGTCAATAAACATCGGCTTGGAAACGACCGGACTTCTTCAAACCGCCGACGAAGGCGATGGCGTCGTCCATCGAGCGCGCGCCATGCTGGGCGACGATATCGACGAGCGCCGCCTCGACATCCTTCGCCATGCGCTTGGCGTCGCCGCAGATATAGAAATGCGCGCCTTCCGCCAGCCACTGCCAAAGCGCCGCGCCAACCTCGCGCATGCGATCCTGCACGTAGTATTTTTGCGCGCCATCGCGCGACCACGCCAACGATAGGCGCGTCAACACCTTCGTCTCGCGCAGATGATCGAGTTCCTCCTTGTAGAAGAAGTCCGACATCTGCCGCTGATGGCCAAAGAAAAGCCAGTTCTTGCCGGGCGCGCGCGTGACCTGCCGCTCCTGCAGAAAGGCGCGGAAGGGCGCGACGCCCGTGCCGGGTCCGACCATGATGATGGGCGTCAACGGATCGGCCGGCAAGGCGAAGTCATGCGCCTTCTGCACGTAGAACTTCACCGGCGCGCCGGTCGCGACACGATCGGCGAGAAAGGTTGAAGCAACGCCGACACGCTTGCGCTTGCCCACGGTGTAGCGCACCGCGTCAACCGTCAGCGACACGAATCCCGGCATGAATTTCGGCGACGAGGAGATGGAATAAAGCCGCGGCTGCAAGGGTTCGAGCGCGTCGACGAAAGCCTCGGCATGCATGCGCGCGGCGGGAAACTTCTGCAACGCGGCCATCACGTCGAGCGTGGCCGCGTCGCCGTCGGGATCCTCGCCACGCGCGAGCGCGCGCGCCCTGTCCCTGATCTTGCCGCCGGTCACGTAGGAAATCAGTTCAAACAGGGCGTCGGGCGCCGCGCCCAGCGCGACGTCGTCGCGCAACACGTCGCGCAGGGTCTTGCCGCGCATTTCCATCGTGTGCGACGCGCCGAGCATGGCGATGATCTGATCGACGAGGCCGGGATCGTTGGATGGAAACACACCGAAGGAATCGCCGACAACATAGTCGACGCCCGAGGCGCCGATATCGAAATCGATATGCCACGTGTCCTTTTCCGAACCGGCGCCATTGAGCTTGCGCCGCGCTGCGAAACGCGCCTCCAGCGGCGCCTCGCGGCAGCGACCGGGCGCGCCGAGGTTGATGGATTCGACCACGGCTGGCGCGGAAGGCGTGGCCGCGGCCGCGCCAATCTCGACGGCGAGCTGCTTCAGCATGCGCGCGGTTTCCTTGCCGCCGGGCGCGCACAGATTGAGCCTTTCCTCCTTCTTCTCGAACAGCGCGTTGGCGTAATCGGCGCAATTGTAGCCGCACTGGCCGCAGTCCTGCTGCGCCATGGCGGCCATCAGCTTGGGCGCCAGCGGCTTCGCCTCGGCGAGTTTCATTCGCTCGTCGATCGCCATGGCGGGATCGTGCCAGGGCGCGTCGTCATTGCTGGCGAGCACGGGGCCGGATGGCGCCGACAGACGCGCCGCTTCGCCGCCGCCCAGCGCCGTCGCGCCCAGCCCTTGCGGCGCGAGCGTCGCCGCGAACAGGCCGGACAGCCACGCTCGTTGCTCGGCGGTGAAAGGCGCGCTTTCGGGAATGAGAAAAACGGGCGTCGCGATGACCGGCGCGCTCATGGAAGCGTCTCCGCGGCTAGTTTTTTCAGGGCGGCGTCGTCATGACGGGCGACGAACGCGTGAAAATCCTCGGTCGCGTCGGCGCGATGATCGAGGTAGGCGCGCAGCAGCGCCTCGACGCGTCTTGGCGCGTCGGCGGCGGTCACGTCGGATTCGATCAGCCGGCCAATCGCTCCCTTGTCGGCGTAACCGCCGCCGACGTGGATGTGATAGCCCTCG
Organism: uncultured Hyphomicrobiales bacterium; assembly: GCA_903861645.1. Taxonomy (GTDB): domain Bacteria; phylum Pseudomonadota; class Alphaproteobacteria; order Rhizobiales; family Beijerinckiaceae; genus Terripilifer. Next base: position 3,136 of record CAIOVE010000061.1, on the reverse strand, counting down.
ACCTGATCGCCGTCCTCGTTCACCGTGACCTTCGCGCCGATCAGGCCGATATCGCCGATGTAATGCTGCGCGCAGGAATGGTGGCATCCCGTCAGGTGAATATTCACCGGCCTGTCGAGCGTCAGCCGCGCGTCGAGATGATCGGCGATCTCCAGCGCGTGCCCCTTCGTGTCGGACGCGGCGAATTTGCAGCCCTTCGCGCCCGTGCAGGCGACGAGGCCCGCGCGAACATTGGAAACCGCGCATTGCAATCCAGCGGCCTCGATGTCGGCGATGGCGCGCGCGACGTTGGCGTCCGCGACGCCCGAAAAGAGCAGGTTCTGCCAGACGGTCAGGCGAATATCGCCATCGCCCCATGTCAGCGCGACCTTGGCGAGCGCGCGCATCTGCGCGCAGGTCATGCGCCCCAGCGGCGTCCAGACGCCGACCCAGTTGAGGCCCGCCTGCTTCTGCGGATGGACCCCGATATGCGCCAGCCGATCAACCGGCGGGCGCGGCTCGACGAACGACGCGTCGACGCGCGCGAGCGGACGGCCAAGCTTTTCCTCGACGGCGGCGAGAAACGCGTCGAAACCCATCATGTCGAGCACGTATTTCAGCCGCGCCTTGTTGCGATCGGTGCGGTCGCCGCGCTCGATGAACACGCGGATGATCGCGTCGGCGACGGCGGTTGTTTCATGCGGCGGCACGATCACGCCCGTATCGCGCGCGAGATCGCGATGGCCGGTGATGCCGCCAAGCGCGAGCCGACACCACACGCCCGGCTCCACGCCGGCGCCGTCCAGCACGCGCACCGCCTGAAAGCCGATGTCGTTGGTGTCCTCGAGCGTGGCGACCGCGCCGCCGCCGTCGAAGGCGACGTTGAACTTGCGCGGCAGGCCATAAAGCGAGCGATCGTTGAGAATGTGATGATGCCATTCGCTGGCGAGCGGACGCGTGTCGAGCAACTCTTGCGCGTCAATGCCCGCCGTCGCGGACCCAGTGACGTTGCGGATATTGTCGGCGCCGGAGCCTTTTGGCGTGAGGCCGATGCCCGCCAGCCCCTCGACGAGATCGGGCGCGCTGGCGGCCTCGATCTCGCGGATTTGCAGATTGGCGCGCGTCGTCACATGGCTGAATCCGCCGCCGAATTTTTCCGCGAGGTCGGCGACGCCCAGCATCTGCCACGCGGTCAAAACGCCATTGGGAATGCGTAGCCGGCACATATAGCTGTTCTGGGCCGGCGCCACGTAAAACAGACCGTGGTAACGCCAGCGGAAATTATCCTCGGGCTTGGGATAGGCGCCGGCGCGCGCCTGCGCGCGGAAGCGCCCATAGGCGTCGAAGGGATGTTCGGCGCGCTTCCATTTCTCCTGATCGGCGAGCTTGCCGCCCGCCGCCTCGACGCGCGCCATCGCGGCGAGATGGGACGCATCCGGCCCCGAGGGCGCCGCGGGCGCTGGCGCGCCGACCGCCACGGCGCCCGCCGCGCGGGCGATCTGCAAGCCCGAGGTGAAGCCTTCCAGAAAGCGCTTCTGTTCGGCGGAAAAGTCCTGACCCATGAATATCGTTCCGGTCTAGCCGCGACGAAGCCAGCGCGCCCGGTTATCCGGGAGGGAAAGCAATGCTCGAACCGCCACGACCCCGCCTATGTCATCGCGCCGAATGATGGGCGCCGCCCGTCGGACCAATCCAACGATTAAAAGGGAGCAAGGTTCGCGCCAGCCGACCCGGGCCAGAAATGGGCGGCAACCGGGCAAACGAGCCGACGACGCCTAAAAATTAGGCGGCATTCTGCATTCCATGCCAATCCCCGGCCACTGTATCGATCGAGAAAAAATGGGAGGGCGACAATGCGCGTCAACAGAAGTGACCAGTCGATCAAATTTACATTCGGGAGTAACTTATGGAAAGATAAGCCGATATTGCCCATCGCCGACTAATTCACATCGGTTTTTTAATATATCAAAATATAGAATGCGTTCTCGATCGTATCGGGCAAAAGAGATGTCGAAATGAAAGACCCAACCGGCCGCCGCCTGGGAGACCGCGTATCGATGCGCGCGGCGGCGCAGATCGTCGACGCGTCCGGTTGCATCACGGAAATCGAGCTCAAGGACATTTCGCCAACCGGCGCCCAGATCGAAACCACCTACGCCGCGGCGATCCCCCGACGCTTCCATCTGCGCGTGCCCCGTCGGAACATCGAAAAGGAAGTCGAAGTGGTCTGGCGCAATGGCACGACAGCCGGCGTTCGTTTTTTGCTGGAGGATGAAACGAAATCCCCCGGAATTCACGCGCCACCGCCAACCGCGCCCCAAAAGCGGGTTTCATTGACGGACCTGCGCAAGCTGGGCGCGAAGGCGCGCTAGAACAGCCGGAAGCATCGACATTTCGAGTGATCTGGTGGGCGATACAGGGATCGAACCTGTGACCTTTCCCATGTCAAGGGAACGCTCTACCGCTGTTCCCATTACCTTCACGTTGAACCAAAGCCCTCCACTTCTGCCTGCTACACAGCCACTTTCGTCTTTTTTTATTGTTTTTGCAAGCGTGGATTCACGGCGTGAAAGCGTCTGTCACTGTGACAAAGCGTTCCTCTGGTGTGACAGGATTGTGCCAAGATGAGCGATGCAAGGAAGCTATCGTCGAGTTTGCCAAATTTCGTTGGCTTTGGGGACGGTCAGGTTTTTTTCAGAAAAAGCGCAGGAGACGTGGAATGGGGATGAATTCGTTCAGCTAAAACCTGATTTGCTTTGATTTTGATCGAGAATTTTGAACAGAATTATCCCGTTGAGACATTTTTGTTCATCTGGCGCACATTTGATAAATGACCCCTAAACGATCTGAAAGGGTCCGTCAGCTGCTCATCGCGAATTTGTGGAATAAGCTCGTAATGTAGTGAACCCCGCCGCCAAGGCAAAACCCAAGATAAATACAAAACGTCCCCCGTCATTTGCGCCCTGGCCTATCAGGTAGTCATATGTCCCATGAAGTAGGACAGGCAGCATGAGCGCAAAAATTATCCTGATTGCCTCATCTTTGATCGAGGTCGTGACCCTCAGGAATCCCCGCATTTGGTGGGACTCATATTTGCCTGAATTGAGGTGCCAAGGCGGGGCTGATTTTCGAATCAGCCAGCTTCGAGGCCGAGATG
>CAIOVE010000060.1 GCA_903861645.1 uncultured Hyphomicrobiales bacterium | reverse complement strand
TGGAAACACCCGCTATCCCGCCGGGTGTTGCGCTTCAAATTTGAGACCGCCCCGGTTTAACGGGCCGAGGTCGGTGTCGATATTCGCGTGAACGAAGAACCCATAAAATGCGAACACAACGCCACAGGCCGCGATGAGCGCGGGCTCGAAGCCAACCAAGACAAGAGGCATGACGGCGATCGTCCTCTGGATGAAATCATTGAAGGGATGATTCCGGACGGCGGCGAGCCAATCAATTTCGTCGCTGCTGTGATGAACGGCATGAATGGGCCACAGCCACGATGTATGTAGCAGGCGATGGCTCCAGTAATCGAGGAAATCCATCAGCAGAATGATTTCCACGGTTTGCAGCCAGACCGGCTGCCTCGCCACCGGGCCAAAACCAATGATCAGGGACGCATTGACGCTCTCGATGCCGCACGTCTCCGCCGCCACGTGAATGGCCGACGCGAGCGCGAGCGGCGTGCAGGGAATGCTTATGATCGGCAGCATGAACCAATAGGCGATATCGGTCCAAAAGCCTTTGCGCAGAAATTTCTGATTGGGCTTCGCGGGCCAAAGTCGCTCGATCAGCCCCATCGCGAGACCGATGAGCGCCAGACCAACGGAAAGCTTCAATAGTATCGCAGTCATGAAAACACCGATAAAACCACAGCCTTGCTTAATATCCGAAGTAGGCGGCGCGCGGACGCCTCGATGCAAAATAACGCCTGTTTACCCTAATGACCGGAGATTCCCACGCGTTTCCAATGCCGCGCAGGCAGCGCCAAGCATGCGAGATACCGTGACCTGCAATCCATTGGGCCCGCCCTAGGAAGCCCTTGAACCGCGTGCGTCGCCAAAGCCAACTTCGTCGAGGATCAGTCGCTTGAACGCGATGAATTCCGCGCTGGTTCTGTCGCGCGGCCTCGGCAAATCAATTTCGACAATCGTTTGAACGCGACCGGGGCGCGGCGACATGACAACCACGCGGCTCGACAGGAATATCGCCTCCTCTACGTCGTGGGTCACGATAATCATTGGAATTTGCTGATCCTGCCAGATTTTTAGCAATTCCTCCTGAATCGCCATCCGGTTGAACGCATCGAGCGCGCCGAAAGGCTCGTCGAGAAGCAGCAGACGCGGGCTTGCCGCGAGCGCCCGGGCGATCGCGACCCGCTGCGCCATGCCGCCCGAAAGTTGCGCGGGAAAGGAGCGCGCGAAATCGCCCAGCTTCACGAGAGCAAGTCTTTCAGCGACGATTTCATCCTTTTTCGCGCGCGACAAAGGCGCGCGATGGATCGCGAGGCGCACGTTTTGCTCGACCGTGAGCCAGGGGAACAGCCTGTGCTCCTGAAAGATCATGCCGCGATCGATGGAAGGGCCCCGCACAACCTCGTCCAGAAAGCGGATGGTCCCGTCATAATCGCGGTCCAGCCCAGCGATGAGTTTCAGCAGGGTGGATTTCCCACACCCGCTATGACCGACAATCGCGATCAATTCGGGGCCGTCAAGGCGCAAGTTGATGTCCCGCAATGCCTCGACGTTCGTGTCGTTCGAGACAAAGACTTTTCCGACGGCCTCGATTGAAAGCGCACCGAAGCCGGAATGGATCGCTTCCATCGTCATACCGTCGCCGCTCGCCGCCATCGCATCACATGCCTTTCAAGCCCGCCCAGCAGGACATATTCGATGGCCGCCATGATCATCGCGAAGCCGATCGTCCAAGCGAGAACACCCGCGACGTTTTGTGAACTGAATTCGAGATTCAGTTGATAACCAACACCGCTTGAAAGCCCGAAAACCTCGACAAGGACAATGACTTTCCAGGCCATGGAAAGGCCGATGCGAATGCCGCTCAGCAAGAATGGCGCGATGGTCGGCAACCAGAGCAGTCGCAAGCGTTCGAAGGACCCGAGTTGATAGATGGCCGCGACCTCCAGCAGGTCGGGACTTGCGGTTCGCACACCCTGCGCGATGTTCAACGTTAATGGCGGCGCAATGCTCAGCGCGACGGCAACGGTGGATGTCGTCAGCGAAATGCCAAACCAGATCACGCACAGCAACGCCCACACCAGACCTGGAACGGTCAGGCCGATGAGGATGGCGGGTTCGGCGAATTGCCGGAACGCGCGACTGCGTCCGGTCAGGATGCCAACAAGCGTCGAAAACGCCAACGCCAGTCCAAAGCCGAGCGCCACGCGGTAAATCGTGGTCGCGGCCTGGCCCACGAACTTGCCATTGCCCAATATTCGGAGCAATTCGCTCCATATTTCCGCGGCGCGTGGAATAAGTGGATCGCTGTAGGCGCGAGCCATCTGATCCCAGCCCGCCACCAGCAGAAGCAGGAACAGCAACGGCAGGGCCACGCCGGATGCCTTTTCAAAGCCACGCGAGTCCGGGCGCATAAGACCCGGCGGAACTTGGCGCGCGCGCGCATGGATGGTTTCAACGGACTGAATGGCGCCAGCAAGCTCATTTTCGGGCAATGATGCGCGGGCGCGCGACGCGACATGGTCGCTCCTTGTCCAAGCGTTCATGACTCGAACTGCTCATAAAATGCGCGCGAGGGTCGCTTTTCGATAATGCCAAGATCAAGCGCGACGTCGATCTGTCGTTCAAGTCCTTCGAACACGGACTTGTTCCATTCCGTGGGATAGATTCTTGGCAACCGCGATGGCAGCAGACGCAACGCCTCGGTGTCCGTCGCCCTGAAGCCCATCAGCTCGTAAACGACGGGATCCCGGACGATTTCCGGATTGTCGAGAAATATCCGGTTTCCGCGGCGGGCGAGTTCTGCGACCCGGCGGGCGGTCTCCCTGTTGCCCTCGAACCATTTGCGGCTGGACGCCGACGAGACCAGCGAGAGTGGCGCGGCGTCTCCCGTCGCCGACCGCCACATGCCGGCGACCGTCGCGATTTCGCGATGCCCCTCGGCGATCAGACGCGTCGTCGTGGGCTCGATGGAAATGATGGCGTCGACGTCCCCCCGCCTGAACAGCGCGATGTTCGCGATGGGCGGTCCAAAGACGAATTCGAAATCCTTGCGCAGATCGAGCTTGTGGAGCGCGGCCGCCATGCGCGCGTGGCGATAGGTGTCGCTCGTGGGCAATTGCGTCGCGATACGCTTGCCCCGCAAATCGCGCGGTTCGTGATAGGGGCTGTCGGCGCGAACCACCCATGAGCCATGATTGTTGAGGCTAGGGCCAAACAGCACGAGATCAGCGCCTTTCTGGGCGGCTTCGGCGACGCCCAGCGCCCCGAACGGCCCGCAACTCAAAGCGCCGGACAGGATGAAAAACTGCAACTGGCCTGGATCGCCATCGACCCATGTGACGTCCAAACCATCCAGAACTTCGGGATATTTCGCGTTGACGCCATCGCGCAGCGTGCCGGCGGTGCCTGGACCCGAGCGACTTAGCCTGACCGGAAGCCGGCTCGCTTGCGCGCTGGCGGATCGCGCGCCCAGCATGAGTGAAACAGCGCCCAGGCCCATATGACCGACCATCGCGCGACGACCGAGAAGCATCATTCCCTCGCATAAACTATAAATTGGGACGAGCGACCGGCGACGGGCCGAAAGGCCACGCCGCCGCGCAATGCCAGACGGCTATTCAGCCGCGACGAGGGAGACCTTGTTTTCGACAAGCTCCGAGAATGTCGAATTGGGCTCGGCAAGCCCCCACTTGATCAGCCAGTCGTAGGTCGCCTGAAACTCCTCGGGGGAATAGGGTTCCGGATCGACGAAACGCAGACGCGGCAGATAAAAATCATCGGGGGTGATCAGCTTGGCATATTGAACGGGCAAGCGGTCGATGAGGTAATGCACGTACTTGCGCTTGTCCGCGTTGATGAGCTTGACAGCCTTGCGAATAGCGCGATCCGCGGCCGCCCACGCCTCGGGGTCAAGGTCCGGCGTCGCGATTTCCGAGCCGGTGTAGTGAGTCTCGATGATCCGCTGAAAGCCTTCCTTTTCCGCCAGCGTTATCCACGGCTCCATGAGGGCGATGGCGGCGATCTCGCCACGGCGCACGGCCTCATAGGCGTCTATGTGCGAGAGATGCACGAGCTTGATCTCGTCGGGCTGAAGAAACCCTTCGAGCGCCTGCAAAGCCGCGTAATGCGAACCATGATGAAAGCGCACAGCGACCTTTTCGTTGCGCAGCGTTTGCGGATACGTGAACCGCGAACCGGGCGCCGAGAAAATCGCCTGCGAGAGAATCGCCGCGCGCTTGCCGATGATGCGTCCGTTGGAATGGTCCTGCGAACGGCGCACCTGCCCCCATTCGCACGCGCGGTATACGTCGGCCTTATGTTGGTCCACGCCCGTGTGACCCTCCACGGCGGGCACCAGCCGATGATCTTCGATGATGGTTGGGTGGGGGTTGGCGACAGCGTGCCTTGTGTCGTGCGTCTCGATAATCTCGACCTCGACGCCCTCGGCGGCGAAAAGTCCCTCGTCGCGCGCGACGAACCACGGCAACGCAAAAACGCCGATTGCCTCGCTTACGATCTTCCGCGTCATGAAAATCCCTCCAAGGAACCGCCGGACATTTTTCTCGGCGGGAAGGGATATTACCATATCAGTATATCGAGTCTATAGACTAATTTAAATTTCTCGATGACCCTGTCCGCCGCATCTCCAAGCGAAGGGCGTCGCGAAAAGTCGTCTTGAGCGCTCCCGCCGCCATGGGTTTGAATATGCGACCGCGACACGATCCGAGCGCGCGCCAACCGCCTGTTCGAACCCGGCAAGCCTTGGAAAACCCCATCGATGGGCTATATGGATTGAGGCAGGTAGGGAATCGCATGCTGACGAACAAGGGGAAATATGGGTTGAAGGCCATGGTGCATCTGGCCGGCATGGAGCCGGGCAAGCCCGCGCTCGTCACCGACATCGCCAACGCCAACAACATATCCAAGAAGTTTCTTGACGCGATTCTCTCGGAACTGCGCAACGCCGGTCTGGTTCGCTCGCGCAAGGGCCGCGGCGGCGGCTACGCGCTCTCCCGACCCGCGAGCGAAATCATGGTGGGGCAGATCATCAGGGCCCTAGACGGGCCCCTCGCGCCCATCCGCTGCGCCAGCCCAAATTACTATCAACGTTGCGACGACTGCCCGGACGAGAAGACCTGTTCGGTGCACCTGATGATGTTCGAGGTGCGCAATGCCATCGCGCGTGTACTCGACAACAGGTCATTGGCGGAAATGTGGGCGCTTACACACACCGCGCGCGACGACATCATGTACTGCATCTGAATGGCATATCAGGATTGTGCGTCCTCGCGGACGCGGTCCCTCACGCAACGCGACGCGGCGGCGCGTCGTGGGCCCCCATGGCGGCCAGGATTCCCTGCCGAACGCGCGTGAATTCAAGACTTGCGCGATCGCGCGGATACGGAAGCTCAATTGCCATGTCGAGCGCGATACGGCCTGGCTCCGGGTGCATGACGATCACGCGATCGCCAAGATAGACCGCTTCCTCGACGTCGTGCGTCACGAGAATCATCGTGATGCGCTCAACTTCCCAGATGTGCAGCAATTCATCCTGAAGGCGAACGCGCGTGAGTGCGTCGAGAGCGCCCAAAGGCTCGTCGAGCAACAGGACTCTTGGCTTCGTCACCAGCCCGCGCGCGATAGCCGCGCGTTGCGCCATTCCACCGGACAGCTGATGCGGAAAAACATTCTCGAAACCCCGCAAACCCACGAGGTTGATGAGATCAGCCACGCGCTCGCGGCGTTCGGCCTCGGCAAGACTCGAATTCAGCAGCGCAAGACCTACATTCTGTTCCAACGTCATCCATGGCAACAGGCGATGGTCCTGAAAAACAATGCCCCGATCGAGGCTGGTGAATTCGAGTCAAAAAACTCTTCGGTTGATTTTCTAACATAAACTCTTCATTGAAGATTCGAGTTCCAGAATTCCTTCGGCAAACGTGCAATCCAAAAATTTGACATGCACGTTATATCTATCATCCAAAACCCGGGATATCCCATGGAAAGCAGCAGCAATGTAGTGGACCCTTTTTGCGTTAGGGAATCGCTTTGCCGTGAAGGCCTAAAACGCAATTCATATTCGACTGAACTTATTGTCTTATCAAGAAGCCGCTGCTTTTCCGAAATGAACCAATCCGGTTGGCCTTGCGCTTTCAATTGGGTGGACAGGGCAACCTTGGCACGATCGTATATGGCACGACGCGCTTCCGGTGTGCTTTCTGGTAAGTTTGAAATCGCTTGTTCGATCAGAGGTTGAAAGTCTTGGACTGACAGCTGCGGCATCGGAATACGGCTTTTGCCTTCGCCTTCCTTTGGCTTTCGAAAGCCGTTACAAATCCATACTCCAATGAAAAATAGAATCAGTACTCCTATGGGCACTGAAATCAGAATCAAGAGGTCGATCGCCAAATTGGATCGATGCCCATAGTAAGAAAAGCCATCATAAATTGCTCGGTAGGAAAACCACATTATCCAAGGGATCGATACAGTCGCATAGATACGCAGGAAGCCCCTTCGCAAGTTTGTTTGGATATTTGACCAATTTGCCGCACCGAATCGGCTCCAAGCCAATTTTGAGAACCCGATTGCAAGGTAGGCGGCTATCCATGCAGGAATAAGTGGTACAAAGGCATTGAACCAAGATTCGCCAGTGATGCTAAAATTAAGATCGTTATCGCTACTGCTTCCACCGTTCCTCACCTCTTCGGTCTTTATGTAGCAACTCAGCAGTGCGCTATTTCTGACCATTCGAAGCGCGATTTCCTCCCGTGTCTCAAGGCGTTTTGGAAAGTCCAACGCACCACCCACTGATATCTGGGACCGAGCGATGCATTCCTGTTTTAGTGTCTGTCCGATGAGTTCTTGAATCGAATGAATCGTTTGTGATTCAAGAGAGGCGACCTGATTCGGAGGGGTCGCTGATGTGGACCAACGAAAATCGCGCGCGTTATGATCGAAGCCGTTTGCGCTATCCCAGCGA
>CAIOVE010000059.1 GCA_903861645.1 uncultured Hyphomicrobiales bacterium | reverse complement strand
TTACTCACGCCGTGATCTCGAAAAAATCGCCCATAGCCTCAACACAAGGCCGCGCGCCTGCCTCGGCTTTCAAACCCCCGAGGAAGTCTTCTATAATGAAATCCAGAGGCCGGGTGTTGCGCTTCAAATTTGAGACCGCCAGGTCTGACGCCGCGATGGCATTGCCAATCTGCAGGGTTCCGCAGCCGATAGTCAGGACGGTTTGGATCGAACTCACCGTGCTTGCGGAGCCAGGCGCGTAATTGACCGTGCCCGTGTAACCCGCCTCGCCAAATACAACGTTGCTGGCGCCATGAATTCCATTGGAGGTTGTGGCGGCGACGTTCAATTGGCCGTTGAGGAAAAACGTCGCTCCTGAAACGGCATCGAATATGATTCCATTGTTGGATGAAACAGAAATGTTGTTGGCGATCGAATTGGTTGTGGTCGCGACAATCGCTGGCGTGCCGGAAGCGCTGATCGGCGCGTGGCCAAGCGTGCCTGCCGATCCCAAGCTGATGCGCGCGTCGTTGGACAATTGGATCGAGGAATTGACATTGATCCTTGCATTGACGAGCAGCAAGCCGAAAGTAAAATTGAGCCCACCCGCGCCGAGTGTCAGATCGGCGTTAATGTTGACGATCGCATTGCTCGACTGAATCCAGAGAAGATTGACGCTCGTGGCGACATCGACCGTGCTTGTGTAGGTTCCGCCCGTCACGCCGATGTAAGCGGTGTCCCCCGAGCCGGGAACGGTTCCGGGCGACCAATTGTTGGCGCTGCTCCAGTTGCCGCTTGTCGCGCTTGCCCAGTTGATCGTAGCCATCTCAGTAAACCCCTGATATGCGATAATTATTTCAAGTTTAAGAGAGCATTTTACACGATAACGATACTCATTGTCGCACCAAGTTGCCTCAATCGATGAATTTTGACAAGCTCATCTCGACGTGGCCGGACCCTTGCCGCAATTCAGACGCGATTCTGGTTGGCAAAAAAACGCCGGGCTTACTCTCAGCGAGACGCATGGCTTCAATCTTGAACTTTTCCCCGAACTTGTGTTTTTGCATTGCACAACTTCGGTTTCGTCGCCGCCGCGCCCTCAAAATCGAATATCAAGCGATGCCTGTTAAGTGGATGATTCAAGGCCATGTTTTAAAATGGGCCCCCACTTGAAAAGTCCTCATCCTTCTGGCGCATGGCCCGCCATTTCCGCGGCGGGATCCGCGCGAGGCTCGACTGGCCTGTTCAGACACCCATGATCGCCGCGATTTGCCCGGCGCCCCTCGGCTTCGTAATCTTGGGCTTTGGAATTTCACGAGGTTTTGATGATGGAACGCGATGCCTTGCTGGCGGCGAATGCCGCCTATTACCGCGCGTTTCGCATGGGCGACTTTCCCGCCATGCGCGCGTTGTGGGCGGAGGAGGGCGTCGCCTGCATCCATCCCGGCTGGCCGGCGCTCGAAGGCCGCGAGGCGGTGCTTGAATCCTACCGCCGCATTCTCGCCAATCCCGGACAGGAACCCGTTGTGGCGAGCGCTGAAAGCGTGCTCGTCACCGGCGACGTCGCGCGCGTGCTGTGCATCGAGACGGTCGCTGGCGCGACGCTTGCGGCGACCAACTTCTTCGTGCGCGTGGGCGAGGTCTGGCGCATGGTTCACCATCAGGCGAGCCCGGTCGCGATCCCCATGGAAAAACCCGCGCGCGGACGGCTGAACTGATGCCGGATTCGAGCGAAAACGCGCGCGTTAACCAGTTTTGTTTGGCGGATGTTCACCGGCATTCATTCAAACTACGCGGATTGTTTTAACGATCCGCGGGTTGCCGCCATGTGCCGATATGAAAAAGCGATGACCGCCTTCATTCTCGCCGTCATCGCGACCTGTCTCGTTTTTGGTCCGCGTCCGGTGGGCGTTTTCTTCGCCATCCTGCTCGCCGCCGCGCTTTCGCGTCCGCGTGGCGACCGCGGCGACATCATGCATTGAATAGAGTGCTGGCGTCAGGCCAGCACCACCACGTGGGTGCCGATGCGCGCGCGCGTATACAGGTGCGCGATGTCCTGATTGACCATGCGGATGCAGCCCGACGACACGTTCGTGCCGATGGTCTCGGGCTCGGTCGTGCCGTGAATGCGATAGCCGAGGTCGCGACCCTCGCCGAACAGATACATGGCGCGGGCGCCGAGCGGGCTGCGCGTTCCGCCGGGCACGCCCATGCCGCGTGGCGTCTTTTCCAGTTGCGCGCGGATTTCGGGGTCGCGCGCCACCATCTCGGCGGGCGGAATCCAGTCCGGCCAGTCACGTTTCATGTTGATGTGCGCGTCGCCGGACCACAGAAAACCCTCGCGTCCAACGCCGACGCCATAGCGGGTCGCGCGGCGCGGACCCTCGACGAAATAAAGGTGGCGCGCGCCGGGATCGATCAGCACCGTGCCGACCGGCTCGGCCCATGGATACTCGACGGTCTGCCGGAGATAGCGGGAATCGACCTGCTCGAAGTCGAACGCTTTGATGGCGAAGCGCTCGCCGGGATACTCGCCATAGACGGACTTGTAGTCGGGCCGCTCGATGGTGCGCGTCAACGGGCGCGCGGGCACGCTGGGTCGCGAGGGAGCGGCCGCGGGTTCCGCCGGCGCGGCGGGTTCGGGCATCAAATCATTCGAGCCGGCGCACCCGGCCAGCGCGAGCGCCAGGGCGGAACCGCCGCCAAGCGCGAAATATCTTCGATGAAACATGTACGCCACCATGGAGTGAAACAGCGCCATGGTGAACGAACAAGGTTAACCCGAGGTTCAGGCGGGCCGGGGCGCCGCTATTTACCGCCGCTCTCCATGATCCGCTTCGCCCGCGCCACGACGTCGGGCGGCGTGGCGAGAATGGAGGCCGCCAGCTTCTGCGTGGTCTCGCCCGAGCTTGGCGAAATATCCATGCGCGTCTGGTCCGCGTCGGCCAGAAATTCCGGGTCGGCCATCATCTGGTCGAATGCGCGGCGCAACGCGGCGAGCCGCTCCGGCGGCGTGTCGGGCGTCGTCACGAAGGCGCGGGATACGCCGATGTCGGCGGAAATGAAGCGCAGCACGGCGCGATCGGACTCGTTGCGCGCGAGGTCGGCCATCAGGGGCACATCCGGCAATTCGTCCGAACGTTCCGGCGCGATCTGCACGAGAAAATAGATCTTCTTCTCGGCGATCCAGTGCGGATGCCCGCTCTTCCACGACGCTAGCGAGTTCGAGCCGCGACCGCCGACCTCGCCTTTCTCCATCGCCAGATTGACGTCGTTGCCGCCGGGGTAACCCGCGACGATCTTGAACTTCGTCCCCACCAGCGCGTTGAGCGCGGCTGGATAAATGTAGGATGTCGAGGCCGCGCCCGGCGCGCCCACGATCAACTCGCGCTCCATGACGTCCTGAATGGTCTTGACCCCAGTCGTGTGCCACGAGTTGATGACATTGGGGCTGTTGGTCGTGTTGCCGAGCCAGCCAAGGCGACGCACGTCGAACTCGACGCCGGGGCCGCCGATGGCTTGCAAGGACGACATGTTCTGGAAGATGGCCATGATCGCCGTGCCGTCATGGGGCGCGATCTTCATCATGTAATTGGCGGCGGCGACGCCGAGGCCGCCGGGCATGTTGCGCGCTACGATGTTGGGATGCCCGGGAATGAACTTCGGCAACCGGCGCGCCAGCAGTCGCGCGCGAATGTCGTAATCGCCGCCGGGCGAGGTGGGAATGATCATGTCGATCGTCTTGCCGCGGTAGAAATCCTCCACCGCGTCGGCGCGCGCCGGGACAGCCAGCGCGGCGGCTGTCAGCGCGGCGAACACGAACAGCCTCGGGCGTTTATGCTTCACGTTCATTTCGGGTTTTCCATGGCTTGATCGCCGTCATGGCTTGATCGGCGAAAAATCCGTTGTGAGCATCTGGGCGATTTCCGGGCGGAAGTAGACGATGCCCAGATCCTTCAGCGAGGCGCGGATGACGTCCAGCGCCTTCGTCGAAAACGCGCCGTCATATGACAGCATGCGGACTTCATCCGGATAGGCGGCTGCGACGACCGTTTCCGACACGTTCATCGTGCGCGCGACCGACTTGATGGCGGCCTCCTTGTTGTCGCGCATGAAGACGGCGACGCGGAACCACGCGCGGAGGAAGCGCCGGACAACGTCGGGCGACTTCTTGATCATGGCGTCCGAGGCGAAGATCACGTGGGTATGGAAATCCGGCACCGTGTCGCCCAGCGTCAGCAACATGCGGCCCTCGCCGCGTTCCTGCACGGAGAGCGCCTCCTCGATTGAATTGACGCTGGCTGCGAGTTCGCCCGACTTCATGGCGGCGAGACGCGCGCGAATGTCGCCGAGCGGCGTGATCTCGATGCCGTCAGGGCCCCAGCCGCGATCCACCGCCAACCGGCGCGTCAGCCAGTCGGTCAAGGCGCCCGCGGTCGTCACGCCGACTGTTCGGCCCTTGAGATCGTCGACGGTTTTGACGGGCGAATTGTGGGTGACGACGATCGCCATGTTGCGCGGCTCGCCCGCGAGCGCGGCGATGGCGCGGGCGGGCACGCCCTTGGCCGCGTAGCCCATGCCGGGGCCGGAACCGACGCCAAAATCGATACCGCCAGCGCCAAAGGCCTGTTGCATGCGACCGTCGCCGGCAAAGGCGATGATTTCGATGTCGAGCCCTTCCGCCGCCCAGAAGCCCTGTTCCTTGCCGAGTTCGAGACCGGCGAAAGGGAAGGACGAGACGACCGCCTTGGCCACGCGAATGCGGTCGGCGGCGCGCGCCGGAGCCGCGGCGAGCGCCACGCCAGATCCCAGAACCGCCCGTCGCGTAAAGCCGGATTGTCGCATGTGGACAGATTCCCTGATGCAAATGGCCACGATTATTCTGGTTCGATGCCCAGACGCTTGGTGATCCTGGCCCAATAATCGAGCTGGCCCGTCAGAAAAGCCGCGGCGTCCGCCGCCGAGCCAACGCCCTGTGGGTCGATTTCAAAGCCGAGCTTGGGGGCTGTCGCGCGCACGGGCGGATCGCGCGTCGCCTTGTCGACAGCCGCGTTCATCCTAGCGACGATATCGGCGGGCGCGCCCTTCGGCGCCACCAGCATGAACCAGCCGCTGAAATCGAAACCCGGTATCGTCTCGGCGGCGGCGGGCGTGTCGGGCGCGCCATCCATGCGCTTGATCGAGGTGGTGGCGAGCGCGCGCACGGTTCCCTCGCGCACCTGCGGCTCGATGATGGAAATCGAGAACACGCCGCCATCGACCCGGCCGGCGACAACGTCCTGAATGCCGTTGTTGATATTGGGGTAGGGCACCAGCAGGAATTTCCCGCCGGTCAGATCGTTCATCGCCGCGGCCGTGACGCCGGTAAGATTGCGCGGGCCGTCAACCGCGAGCGAATATTTGCCGGGCGTCTTCTTGTCGAGCGCCAGAAACTCCGCGAGCGACTTCGCGGGCACGTTCCTGTTGACCACGAGCAACTGGTAGCTGCGCGTCACCAGCGCCACCGGCGTGAAATCGCGCGCGACGTCATAGGGCAGTTTCTTGACGAGGAACTGGTTGTAGGACAACGCCGCCGAGGTGCCGAAGAAGAACGTGTATCCATCGGGCGCGGCGGCGGCCGCGGCGCTCGCGCCGATCACGTTGCCGCCGCCCGGCTTGTCCTCGACGATCACGGGTTTGCCCAGAACGGGCTCGAGCGCGCCCGCCAGCAATCGCGCCATGACGTCCGGGCTCGATCCCGCAGCCTGCGAAACGATGAAGGTTATGGGCCGGTCCGGCCAGGTCTGCGCCTCCGCCGGATGCATGGCCGCGCAGGCCAGCAGCGCGCCCGCCAGAAATGCCCTCATCCGCGAACCTCCCCCTGTCCAGCGTCCCCGCGGCGTTTCGCTGCATGCTAGCACCGATGCGCGCCGGGTCGCATCCCCGAAATTATCGGGCTATGAAGGCGCATGTCCCTCGCCGCCCCAAGCCTTCCGACCACCGCCGTCGCGCGCCTGAAAGCCGCGCTGGCCGAATTCGCGCGCGCATGGAAACGCCGCCGCCCCGCCGTTCGCTCCATGGATAAGCGACATCTCGGCGCGGCCGCCACGCTGATCATCTGCGGCGCGGTCGTCGCCACCGCGATATACGCGGACGAGCCAGTGTTGAACTGGGCGCGCGGCCTGTCGCTGCCGGTAATTCATGTTTTCGAGAAGATCACCCGTCTCGGCGAGTCCGGCTATGTTTTCGCCTTGTCCGTGCTTGCGGGCGTCATCGCCGTTCTCTTGCGTGGCGAGGGGCGCGCGCGGGTGGAGGCTGGCCTGACCCTGCTCGCCGCCCGCGCCATGTTTCTGTTCGATGTCGTGGCGGTGTCGGGCATCGCGTCACAGGTGCTCAAACATGTGTTTGGCCGCGCCCGACCCAAACTGCATCTTCAATTGCCCGATATGGTCGGGCTCTATCATTTCGACGTGCTGTCGATCTACGCGTCCTACGCGAGCTTTCCCTCGGGCCACGCGGTCACGGCCTTCGCCATGGCGACCGCCATCGCGTTTCTCACGCCGCGGCTTGGCGCGCCGCTGTTTCTGCTGGCGGTTCTGGTTGGCCTGTCGCGCGTCGTCATTCTCGCCCATTACGCCAGCGACGTTGTCGCGGGCGCGGCGCTTGGCGTGGGCTCGGCCTTCATCGTGCGGCGCGCGTTCGCCGCGCGGGGCATCGTGTTCAAACAGACCGCGCATGGCGCCCGTCCGCGCGGTCGCGGCCTGATCTGGCCGGCGCTGCGCGCGCGATTGCGCGGCGTCTGACGCGTCAGGCGTTGGCGCGCAGCCGCTCGAACCCCTTGTCGAGATCGGCGGTGAGGTCATTCATGTCCTCCAGCCCGACCTGAAAGCGCAAGGCGGGCCCACCGGGATTCCACGTCGTCGCCGTGCGATAGCTCGCGCAGTTGAACGGGATCACGAGGCTTTCAAAGCCGCCCCATGAATAGCCCATGCCGAACAGCTCAAGCCCGTCGAGCAAGGCCGCCACGGCCTTTTCGGGGACGGGATTCAGCACAACGGAGAACAGGCCGGACGAGCCGGAAAAATCCCGCTTCCAGATGTCGTGGCCGCGATGCGTCGGCAGCGCCGGATGCAGCACCTCCTTCACCTCGGGCCGCGCCGCGAGCCAGTTCGCCAAGGCGAGACCCTGACGCTCGGCCTCGCGCAGGCGCAGGGACATGGTGCGCAGACCGCGCAGCGCGAGGAAAATATCCTCCGGTCCCGGACACATGGCGAAACAGTCATAGGTGGCGCGCAATTCCTTGGCCCATGCTTCGTTGGCCGAGACGAGGCCGAGCATCAGATCGGAATGGCCCGAGAGATATTTGGTGCCGGCCTCGATCGCCAGATCGACGCCGCGCTCGTGCGGGGGAAAAAACAGCGGCGTCGCCCAGGTGTTGTCCATGATGACGCAGGCGCCGCGCGCGTGCGCGACCTCGGCGATGGCCGGCACATCCTGCATTTCGAAACTCTGCGAGCCCGGCGCCTCGACCAGCACGAGACTTGTGTTCGGTCGCATGAGGTCGCCGATCGCCGCGCCGACATGCGGGTCGTAATAGGTCGTCTCCACGCCCATGCGCTTGAGGATGGTGTTGCAGAAGGTCCGGGTTGGTTGATAGGCCGAATCGGTGATGAGGATGTGGTCGCCCGCCTTGGCCGCCGTCATCAGCGCCAGCGCAATGGCCGCCAGCCCCGTTGGCGCGAGCACCGTGCGCGCCGCGCCGGATATTTCGGTCCAGGCCTCCTCCAGCGCATCGGTCGAGGGCGTGCCCTTCGTGCCATAGGTGAAGTGCTGGCCGCGCTTGGTCAGCGTCTCGTAATCGGGAAAAAGCACCGTCGACCCGCGCCACGGCGGCATGTTGATGAAGCCATGCTGGGCGTCCGGGTCGCGGCCCGCGTGGACGAGACGGGTGCGGTCGCCGATCCGGTCACGGGTCGTTTTTGACAATTTGCTCATGAGACTTTCCGTTGATGCGCGGCGCAGGGTGGCCGCGCCCGGCGCGCCCCGTCAAGTCGGCGCGCGCCCTTGGCGCCGATGATGCTAGCCGATGACCCAAATGGACGCTTGACCCCGGCGCGCAATCCACATGAGATATGTTCAGGGGATCGGGGTCGCCGCCGTCGTGGACGGCGCGCGACGGATTTGGGGAGTTTTGCATGAGACGTTTGATTCTGGCGGCGGCCGCCAGCGCCGCCTGCGCCCTGTTTGGCGCTTCCTCGTTCGCGGGCACGCTCGATCAGGTCAAGCAACGCGGCGTTGTCGCCTGCGGTTCGAACACCGGCCTGCCGGGCTTTGGCATTCCCGATGACAAGGGCTCGTGGACGGGCCTCGACGTGGATTTCTGCCGCGCCGTCGCGGCGGCGGTCTTCAACGACCCGACCAAGGTGCGGTTCGTGCCGCTAACCGCCAAGGATCGCTTCACCGCGCTGCAATCGGGCGAAATCGATATTCTCGCGCGCAACGGAACCTGGACCCAGTCGCGCGAGGCCGATCTTGGCCTGCTGTTCGCCGCCGTGAACTATTATGACGGACAGGGCTTCTTGGTTCGCAAGAAGCTGAACGTGAAGTCGGCGCTCGAACTCAATGGCGCCTCGATCTGCGTGCAGCAGGGCACCACGACCGAGCTGAACCTCGCCGACTTCTTCCGCTCCCACAACATGAAATACGAGGGCGTCGTGTTCGCCGCCGTCGACGAGGTGATCAAGGCCTACGACACCAGCCGCTGCGACGCCTTCACGACCGACGTTTCGCAGCTTTATGGCGAGCGCATCAAGCTGGTGAACCCCGACGAACACGTCGTTTTGCCCGAGATCATCTCCAAGGAGCCGCTGGGGCCGGCGGTCCGGCAGGGCGACGACCAGTGGTTCAACATCGTCAAGTGGACGCACTTCGCCATGATCAACGCCGAGGAACTCGGCGTCGCCAAGGCGAATGTCGATGACAAGCTGAAGTCCGAGGATCCCGGCGTGCGTCGCCTGCTGGGCGTCGAGGGCGATTTCGGCAAGGGCATGGGCCTGACGAAGGACTGGGCCTATCGCATCGTCAAACATGTCGGCAATTATGGCGAGGCCTTCGAGCGCAACGTCGGCGAGGGCTCCAGGCTGAAGATCAAGCGCGGCCTCAACGCCTTGTGGAACAACGGCGGCATTCAATACGCGGCGCCGATCCGCTGATCCCGGCGCGCGGCATGGGCGTGAACATGGCAGGGGCGGGGGGCGGGCGATGAGCGACCAATCCCCGCCGGCGGGCGCGACGGCGGTCAATCCGCTCTACGATCCGCGCGTGCGCGGCTTCGTCTATCAGGCGCTGCTGGTCGCGACCATCGCGTTCCTTGGCTGGCAGGCCATCGCCAACGCGCTCGCCAACATGCGCGCGCGCAACATCCCCACGAATTTCGATTTCTGGACGAAGACATCCGGCTTCGACATCAACTTCACGTTGATAAAATATTCCGCCGTGTCGACCTATGGCGACGCGTTCTGGGTCGGCCTGCTCAATACATTGATGGTCGCGGCGATCGGCATCGTGCTGGCGACCCTTCTTGGCTTCATTGTCGGCGTCGCCCGCCTGTCGCCGAACTGGATCGTCGCCAAGCTGGCGCTCGTCTATGTCGAGTCCATCCGCAACGTGCCGCTGCTGTTGCAGTTGCTGTTCTGGTATAACGCGGTGTTGAAGCCCTTGCCGGGCGTGCGCGACTCCGTCGTCATCCCCGGTCTTTTCGGCAATCCCTTCGCCTATCTCAACAACCGCGGCCTCGTGCTGCCCGAGCCCAGGGTCGGGCAGGGGTTCTGGCTGGTTCAACTCGCGCTGTTGCTTGGCGTTTTGCTGGCCGTGGGCTTCGCTCTTTGGGCGCGGCGCGCGCAACGCGAGACCGGCGACATCAAACCGGTCTGGACTGTCGGCGTCGCGCTGGTGATTGGCTTGCCAACGCTCGCCTATTTCGCGCTCGGCGAGCCGCTGACGCTCGATTATCCCGTGTTGCGCGGGTTCAATTTCAGCGGCGGGTTGCGCGTTCTGCCCGAGACCGTGGCGCTCATCGTCGGGCTGACCATCTACACCGCGTCGTTCATCGCGGAAATCGTGCGGTCGGGCATCCAGTCGGTGGCGAAGGGTCAGAGCGAGGCCGCGGCCGCATTGGGCCTGCGCGCCGGCCCCATGCTGCGCCTCGTCGTCATTCCGCAGGCGATGCGCGTCATCACGCCGCCGCTCACCAACCAGTTCCTCAACCTGACGAAGAATTCGTCGCTGGCGGTTTTCATCGGCTACCCCGATCTCGTGCAGATTTTCGCCGGCACCGTGCTCAACCAGACCGGCGCGGCGGTGCAGGTCATCGCCATCACCATGGCCGTCTATCTGGCGATTTCGCTCGTCACCTCGCTGGCGATGGGGGTTTACAACCGGCGCTTTACCTTGAGGGAGCGCTGACATGACCGCGCTTCCCGGCTCATCATTCGTCAGAACGCAACCGGCGCCGGTCTTGCCGCCGCCCGCGCTCAGCGTCGGTCCCGTGGGCTGGTTGCGCGCCAACCTGTTTTCCGGGCCGTTTTCGAGCGTCTTCACGCTGCTGGCGATCGTGGCCATCGGCTGGGTTCTGCCCGGACTGATCAGATATCTGTTCATCGACGCCATCTGGAGCGCGCCCGACGGCGAGGCCTGCCGCGCACCGACGGCCGGCGCCTGCTGGGCCTTCGTGACCCACAAGTTCTCGTATTTCATGTATTCGTCCTATCCGCGCGAGGCGGTCTGGCGGGTCGATCTGACCCTGCTGATGGGCGCCATCCTCGTGACCTGGCTGCTGCTGCCGCGCGCCGGCGCCAAGCGCGTCGGGGCGCTGTTGTTTTTCGTCGCCTATCCCGTGATCGCCTTCGTGCTGCTGAGCGGCATGGAAAGCCTTGGCCTGCCAAAAATCTCGACCGATCTGTGGGGCGGCGTATTCGTCAGCCTGCTCGTTTCGACCGTTGGCATCGTGTTTTCGCTGCCGGGCGGCGTGCTGCTGGCGCTCGGGCGCCGGTCGCGCCTGCCGATGGTGCGCATGGCCAGCGTGATCTTCATCGAATTCGTGCGCGGCGTGCCGCTGATCACGGTGCTGTTCATGGCGAATTTCATGCTGCCATTGTTCGTGCCGGAGAACTGGACGCCGGACCGCCTGCTGCGGCCGCTCGTCGGCGTCAGCCTGTTCGCCTCCGCCTACATGGCCGAGGTGGTGCGCGGCGGATTGCAGGCGATGCCCAAGGGGCAGTTCGAGGGCGCCATGGCGCTTGGACTTGGTTACGGGCGGATGATGCGGCTTGTCGTTCTGCCGCAGGCGCTGACCAAGGTCATACCGGGCATCGTCAACACGTTCATCGGCCTGTTCAAGGACACGACCCTCGTGGCCATCGTCGGCATCTACGATTTCCTGCGCACGGTCGAGACGGCGCGCCTCGACCCGACATGGGCAGGCCCGACCATATCGACGACGGGCTATATCTTCGCCGCGTTTTTCTATTTCGTCTTTTGTTTCGGCATGTCGCGCTATTCGCAAGCGATGGAGCGCGACCTTTCGCGCGACAGATCAAGGTGAGACCATGACGCTATCAGCGGCTTCGAGCCCCGCCGAGGAAACCGCCGTCGAACTGACCGGCGTCAACAAGTGGTACGGCAAGTTCCACGTGCTGCGCGACGTCAATCTGAACGTCCGACGCGGCGAGAAAATCGTCATCTGCGGCCCGTCGGGCTCGGGCAAATCGACGATGATCCGTTGCATCAACCGGCTTGAGGAGCATCAGGCCGGCAAGATCATCGTCAACGGGGTCGAACTCAGCAACGACCTCAAGCGCATCGATGAAATCCGCCGCGATGTCGGCATGGTCTTCCAGTCGTTCAATCTGTTTCCGCATCTGACTATTCTGGAAAACTGCACGCTGGCGCCCATCTGGGTGAAGAAAATGCCCCGCAAGGACGCCGAGGAACTCGCCATGCACTTTCTCAAGCGCGTGCGGATTCCCGAACAGGCGGCGAAATATCCGGGTCAACTGTCCGGCGGTCAGCAGCAGCGCGTGGCCATCGCGCGCGCGCTGTGCATGAGCCCGAAGATCATGCTGTTTGACGAACCGACGTCGGCCCTTGACCCGGAAATGGTCAAGGAGGTGCTCGACACCATGGTCAGCCTCGCCGCCGAGGGCATGACCATGCTCTGCGTCACCCACGAAATGGGCTTCGCGCGCCAGGTCGCCGACCGGGTGATCTTCATGGACGCGGGGGAAATCGTCGAGGCCGACGCGCCCGAGGCCTTCTTCGCCAATCCGAAACACGAGCGCACCCGCGCGTTCCTCGGGCAAATCCTGCACTGAGGGCGCCCGCCGAAGCCGGCGAGGCGCTTGCCTCCGCTGCCGCCGTTGCGTAGGGGCGGGGATGCAACTGTTTTCGATTCTCATCGACGTCGTCGGGCCGGTCTTTCTGGTCGCCTTCGTCGGCTATGTCTGGTCGCGGCGCGGCGCGCCCTTCGACCCCCGCTTCATCGCGCTGATGGTGACCTCCGTCGCGACGCCGTCGATGGTTATCGACTCGCTCTCGACCAGCGGGCTCCAGACCGGGGCGCTCGGCGCCATCGCGCTCGCCTCGCTACTCTGCCACGCGCTGTCGCTGGGGGCCGGGTGGCTGTTCGTCCGCGCCGTCGGGCAGCCGACGACGGTATTCCTGCCGGCTTTGACGTTTCCCAACACTGGCAACATGGGCCTGCCGCTCGGCATGTTCGCTTTCGGCCAGCCGGGGCTTGCCCTGTCGATCGGCTATTACGCGGTCGCCTCCTTGTTGCAGTTCACGGTGGGGCAGTCCATCGCCGCCAAGCAGATCGACCCACGCGCGCTGCTGCGGATGCCGTTGATCTGGGCGATCGCCTTCGGGTTGTTCCTCGCCCTGACAGGCCTGCAACTGCCGAATGTCGCGTCGCGCGGATTGCATATTCTCGGCGGATTGATGGTGCCGTTGATGTTGCTGTCGCTTGGACATTCGCTGGCGCGGCTGCGGTTTTCATCGCTGGGGCGAGGGTTGATGTTCTCGACGGCGCGGTTGTTCGGCGGGTTCGCGATCGGCTGGCTCGTGGCGACGATGCTCGGTCTCGACGGGCTGGCGCGCGGCGTCGTGGTGGTGCAGTCGTCCATGCCCTCGGCGGTCTATAATTACATGTTCGCCGAACGCTTCGGCAATCAGCCGGAGGAGGTGGCCGGCGTCGTCGTTGTCTCGACGCTCATGGCGATCCCGCTGTTGCCGATCTTCATGTGGACGGTGATGTAAAAATTACTGCCCGCGGCGCGCGCTCGTCGCGAAGCGCACGGCTTCCTCGGCGGCGCGAAACAGCGCCATCGCCTTGTTGACGCATTCGCGATGCTCGTAGGTCGGCTCGGAATCGTAGACGATGCCCGCGCCCGACTGGGCGTGCATCTTGCCATCCTTGATCACCGCCGTGCGCAGCACGATGCAGGTGTCCATTTCGCCGGACGCGCCGAAATAGCCGATGCAGCCGCCGTATATGCCGCGCCGGTCGACCTCGAGTTCGTCGATTATCTCCATGGCGCGAACCTTGGGCGCGCCCGACACGGTGCCCGCCGGGAAGCCCGCGCTCAGGGCGTCGATGACATCGCGACGCGGGTCGAGCTTGCCGACCACGTTCGAGACGATGTGCATGACGTGGCTGTAGCGCTCGACGAAAAACTTGCCCGTGACCTCGACCGACCCGATTAGCGACACGCGGCCCACGTCGTTGCGGCCAAGGTCGAGCAACATGAGGTGCTCGGCGCGTTCCTTGGGGTCGGCGAGCAGTTCGCGCTCCAGCGCCTGATCCTCGGCGGGCGTCTTGCCGCGCCAGCGCGTGCCGGCGATGGGCCTGATGGTCACTTCGCCATCGCGCACGCGCACGAGAATTTCCGGGCTCGACACGACGATCTGGAAGCCGCCGAAATCGAGGAAGCACAGGTAAGGCGAGGGGTTGACCCGCCTAAGGGCGCGATAAAGCGAGAAGGCGGGCAGCTCCAGCGGCGCGGTGAACCGCTGCGACAGCACGACCTGAAAGATATCGCCAGCCCGGATATATTCCTTGGCGCGCTCGACCATGTCGAGAAAGCGCGGCTCGGGCGTGTTGGACACCGCGCCGGAGGCGATCAGCCGGGGATCGGCGGCGGGCGGCGCATGTGAAAGCGGGCCTTCCAGCACCTCGACGACCGCGTCGATGCGGGCGCAGGCGCCCGCCCAGGCGGCGCGGGCCGATACGCCCGCGGCTGGGCGCACGGGCGTCACGATATGCAACTCGTCCTTGACCGAGTCGAACACCACCATGACGGTGGGGCGGATCATCGTGGCGTCGGGCGTGCCGATGGGGTCGGGCTTGGCGCGCCCGAGACTTTCCATCTGGCGCACCATCTCGTAGCCGAGATAGCCGAAGACGCCCGCCGCCATGGGCGGCAGCGAGCCATCGGCCTTGATGGCGCTTTCGGCGATCAGGGCGCGTAGCGAATCGAGCGGCGCCTCGGCGCACGGCTCGAAGGCGTCCGGGTCCGACAGGGCGCGCCGGTTGATCTCCGCCCGGTCGCCGTTGGCGCGCCAGATAATGTCCGGGTCGAGGCCGATCATCGAATAGCGGCCGCGGGCCGAGCCGCCCTCGACGGATTCAAGCAGAAACACGTTGCCCTTGCGTCCCGCCGACACCTTCAGGAAGGCGGAGACGGGCGTTTCGAGGTCGGCGACCAGCCGCGTCGAGACGAGCAGGGGCTCGCCAGCCTCGTAGGCGCGCGCGGCGTCGCTTTCGCTGGGCTCGTACATTACTGCTCGCTGGTGTCGCTGGCGCCCGTGGCGGCGCGGAATTCCGCCTGATTGATGGTCACGCCCGCGTCGGCCTGCAACTTGGTCAGATATTCCGTCAGCATGTCCTCGGAATAGGACTGCTTGAGCTGCTGGCGAACGCTTTTCATGATGTCGGAGTCCTTGTCGAGCGGCGGCGTCACGCTGTCGAGGATCTTGAACACGATGCGTCCATCGCCATCGGCGGCGGCGGAACCCGCGGCGCCGTTCGGCAGGTTGAACACGCGGATGACGACGCCCTGCGGCACGGAGGTCGTGCCGACCCGACGCACGTCGGGCACGTTCTTGGCTTCGAGGCTGAGGGATTTCGCCACGGCCTCGACGCTCTCGCCGCCATCGATGCGCTTGACGAGATCGGTGGCCTTCTCGCCAAGTTTGCGGGCGACTTCGTCATTCCGCCACGCTGAGATCACCTTGTCGCGAACCTCGGCCAACGTGCGGTCGCGGGCGGGTTCGACGCCCGTCACCTCGAACCACACATAGCCGCCGTCGCGGGTGTTCAGCGTCTCGTTGTCGACGCCGACATTGGAGGCGAAGGCCGCCTTCAGCAGGGCGTCGCGCTCGACGAGATCGGCGACGGACGCGCCGACGGCGTCCAGACCGCCCTGGTCGATGGCCTTGATGACGACTGGCTTCTGGCCCGCGGCCGCGGCCGCGTCCTCCAGCGACTTGCCGGAGGTGCGCTCATCCTCGATCCTGTCGCGCAGCGCGTCGACCTGCTTCTTGGCGCGCTCCCTGGCGAGTTCGTCCTTGATCTCGCCCGACACATCCGCGAAGGGCTTGACCGCCGCGTCGGTCGCGGTCGTGACATGGGTGATCGCGTAGCCGAACTGGCCCTTCACGGGCTCGCTGACGCCGCCCGCGGGCAGCGCGAAAACCGCGTCGCCGATCGCCTTGTCGAAAATATCCGCGCGCTTGACCACGCCAAGGTCCGCCACGGGGACGTTGAATTCCTTGGCGACGTCGGCGAAGGCCGCGCCGGCCTTGATCTTGTCGGCGGCTTCTTTCGCCTTGGCCTCGTCCGGAAAAACGATCTGCTCGGCCTGTCGCGTCGCGGGGGCGCCGTAGCGCTGTTCCTTCACGCGGTCATATACCGCTTGCGCGTCCGCGTCGGACACGGTGGCGGAATCGGCGAGCTTGGCCGGCGTGATCGCCAGCGTCACGAGCCCGCGATATTCGGGCGCGCGAAAGCCCTGCTTGCGGCTGTCGAAATAGGTTTGCAGGGTGGCGTCATCGGGCGGCGCGATCTCGCCCACGGCCGCGGCGGGCAATTCGAAATATTCGATGCTTCGGGTCTCGTCGCGGAAGCGATGAATGGCCTCGAGCGTGGCGTCGGGAACGGTGAGTTCGCCAGTCACGGCGTCGGCGATCTCCTGCCGCAGATAGAACTTGCGCTGTTCGCGCACGAAGCTCGCCTCCGTGAAGCCGCCCTGCCGCAGAACCTCGGCGAATTTCGACGGATCGAACTTGCCCGTCGGCCCCTGGAACGTCGGCTCAACGAGAATCTTGGCGGCGATGGCGGAATCGGAAATCGCCAGCCCGAGCTTGCGCGCCTTGCCGTCGAGCGAGGCGTCGGCGACGAGCTGGCCGAGCACCTGCCGGTCGAGACCCATGGCGCGCGCCTGATCGTTGGTGATCGAGCGGCGGGCCTGTTGTTGCAGGTTCTGCAACTGCGTCTGGTACTGCTGACGCAATTCGTCGGTCGATACCTCGGCGTCGCCAACCTGCGCCACCTTGCCCGCGCCATAGCCGACGAAGATGTTGCCGACGCCCCAGATCGCGAAGCTGAGGCTGATGAACCCCATCACGATGCCCATGATGATTCGTCCCACCAGTCCCTGGGACATTCTGCGCATGCCGTCGAGCATATGATTCCGTCTCTTGTCGCGGCGCCGGGCCGTCGTAAATTCGGCGCGGACTATAGGGAGACGCCCCCCCGCGCGCAACGCGTGGGCGGATATAGGTCGAAAGCACTGGCTAGGCAGGTCGCGCCGGCGATGCTAACCCCACGTCATCTGCATTCTTGAACTGGAGGAGCGCGCCGTGACCGACCGTCCCCGTCCGCTTGTCGCGGGCAACTGGAAAATGAACGGCCTCAAGGCCAGCCTCGGCGAGCTTGCCGCCATGGGGCAGGGTTATGACGCCGCGCTGCGCGCCAAGGTCGATCTGCTGATCTGCCCGCCCGCCACGCTCGCCGGGCTCGCCGCCCACGCGGCGCTCGGCACGCGCATCGCCATCGGCGCGCAGGATTGCCACGCCAAGGCGTCGGGCGCCCATACCGGCGACATTTCCGCCGACATGCTGGCCGACATCGGCCTGACGCACGTGATCGTCGGCCACTCCGAGCGGCGCGCCGACCATGGCGAAACCGACGCCGTCGTGCGCGCCAAGGCGGAAGCCGTGGTCGCGGCGGGCCTCGTCGCCATCGTCTGCGTCGGCGAGACGGAAGCCGAGCGGCGGGGCGGCAAGACGCTCGACGTCATCGGCCGCCAGATCGACGGGTCGATCCCGCCCGGCCTGAAGGCGTCGCAACTCATCGTCGCCTATGAGCCGGTCTGGGCGATCGGCAGCGGCCTGACCCCGACAGCCGCCGACGTGGCGGAGGTCCACGCCTTCATCCGCGACCGTCTTGGTCGGCTGGTTGGCACGGAGCGTCTCGGCGTGCGGTTGCTGTACGGCGGGTCGGTGAAGCCATCGAACGCCGCCGAACTGCTGGGCGTGGCCAATGTCGACGGCGCGCTCGTTGGCGGCGCGAGCCTCAAGGCGAGCGATTTTCTCGCCATCGCGGCGGCTTATCGATAGGCTGTTGAACATCTGATTGATTGAATATCAAAGGCTTGGAGTTTTGATCTCATGTTACGCATGAGATCATGCGCCCATCTGGCAATCGTCAAGCGCCCATGGCGTTCCCGGCGGGCTTGGTGTATGAGCCGCGCCAACCTATCTGATCTCGAACGCGATATCGCCGCCAGCGCGGCGATCCGTCGCGAATGGACATGCCATGCAGACCGTCATCATCGCGTTTCATCTGATTGTCGTCCTGGCGTTGATCGCCGTCGTGCTGCTTCAGAAGTCGGAAGGCGGCGCGTTGGGCATTGGCGGCGGCGGCGGCTTCATGACCGGCCGCGGTCAGGCCAACGCGCTGACCCGCGCCACGGCCATTCTCGCGGCCCTGTTCTTCGCGACGAGCCTCGCCCTGACGATCATGGCCAACCTGACCCGCGCGCCGAAGTCCATTCTCGACGGCGCCACGCCGGCCGAGCAGTCCGCGCCGGGCGCGCCAGCCGCGCCATCGGGCGGCCTGCTTGACCAGTTGAAGCAGATCGAGAACCAGAAGCAGGCGCCGACGGTTCCCTCGGAGCCGCAGCCGCCGCGGCAGTAACGCCAACCAGGGGCGCGACAGGGGCCGGGCGACCGGCCCTTTTCCTTGAGCGGATGTCGCAACCTGTGGACGAACGCACGCGCGCGAAATTCGCGCTCCCCGAATCACGCATTAGCGAATAGAGATCGATTCCCATGGCGCGGTACATTTTCATCACCGGCGGCGTGGTCTCGTCCCTTGGCAAGGGGCTGGCGTCCGCCGCCCTCGGAGCCCTGCTTCAAGCGCGGGGATACACGGTCCGTCTTCGCAAGCTGGACCCTTACCTCAACGTCGATCCGGGCACGATGAGCCCGACGCAGCACGGCGAGGTGTTCGTCACCGACGACGGCGCGGAGACCGATCTCGATCTCGGCCATTACGAGCGCTTCACGGGACGCCCCGCGACCCGTCAGGACAACATCACCACCGGACGCATCTATCAGGAGATCATCGCCAAGGAGCGCCGCGGCGACTATCTCGGCGGCACGGTGCAGGTCATCCCGCACGTCACCAACCACATCAAGGAATTCGTGGTCGAGGGGAACGAGGGCGTCGACTTCGTTCTGGTCGAAATCGGCGGCACGGTTGGCGACATCGAGGGCCTGCCATTCTTCGAGGCGATCCGCCAGCTTGGCAATGATCTGCCGCGCGGCCACGCGATCTACGTGCATCTGACGCTGATGCCCTATATCCCCACCGCGGGCGAGTTGAAGACCAAGCCGACCCAGCACTCGGTCAAGGAACTGCGCTCGATCGGCATCGCGCCGAATATCCTGCTGTGCCGCACCGATCGCGAAATCCCACGCGAGGAGCGCCGCAAGCTCGGCCTGTTCTGCAACGTGCGCGAGAGCGCCGTGATCGAGGCCCGCGACGTCGCCTCCATCTATGACGTGCCGCAGGCCTATCATGAGGCGGGCCTCGACCGGGAAGTGCTCGCCGCCTTCGGCATCGAACCCGCGCCGAAGCCCGACATGAGCCGCTGGAACGCCGTCAGCGAGCGCCAGCACAACCCCGAGGGCGAGGTCACCATCGCCATCGTCGGCAAGTACACCGGCCTCAAGGACGCCTATAAATCCCTGACGGAGGCGCTGACCCACGGCGGTCTCGCCAACAAGGTCAAGGTCAACATCGACTGGATCGAGAGCGAGGTGTTCGAGGACGGCGACCCCGCGCCCTATCTCGAACACGTGCACGGCATTCTCGTGCCCGGCGGTTTCGGCCAGCGCGGCGCGGAAGGCAAGATTCTGGCGGCGCGTTTCGCCCGCGAGCGCAAGGTGCCGTATTTCGGCATCTGCTTCGGCATGCAGATGGCGGTCATCGAGGCGGCGCGGTCGCTCGCGGGCATCGAGAAGGCCAACTCAACCGAATTCGGCGAGACGAAGGAGCCCGTCGTCGGCCTGATGACCGAGTGGATGCGTGGCAACGAACTCGAACAGCGTAAGTCCGGCGGCGATCTCGGCGGCACCATGCGGCTCGGCGCCTATCGCGCCGTGCTGCGCGAAGGCTCGAAAATCGCCGGCATCTACGGTTCGTGCGAGATTTCCGAGCGCCATCGTCACCGCTACGAGGTCAACACGGCCTACCGCGACCGGCTCGAGGAAAAGGGCCTGATGTTCGCCGGGCGCTCGCCCGACGGCCTGCTGCCCGAGACGGTCGAATTCTCCGACCATCCGTGGTTCATCGGCGTGCAGTATCACCCTGAACTGAAGTCGCGACCCTTCGAGCCGCACCCGCTCTTCGCCAGCTTCATCGCGGCGGCGAAGGCGCAAAGCCGGCTGGTGTGACGAAGACTAGACTGGCCCGTTGATCGGCAGGACGTCGACGCTGACGGTCAGCTTCTGGCCGCCGGAGCCAACGATGACGCCATCGATGGGCGACACGTCCGCGTAGTCGCGCCCGACCGCCAGCATGATGTGATCGTTGCCGACATGCAGGTTGTTGGTGGGGTCGAGATCGCGCCAGCCGAATTCCGCGCCGCACCAGACCGACACCCAGGCGTGCGAGGCGTCCGCGCCTTCGAGACGCTTCGTTCCCGGCGGCGGAATGGTTCGGATGTAGCCGCTGACATAGGCGGCGGGCAGGCCAAGCCCGCGCAGCCCCGCGATCATCAGATGGGCGAAGTCCTGACAGACGCCGCCGCGCCGGGCGAAGACCTCGCGCAGGGGGGTCGAAATATCGGTCGCCTTGGGGTCGTATTTGAAGTCGGCGCGGATGCGGCCCATCAGTTCCGCCGCGCCTTCGAGCACCGGGCGGCCGGGCGCGAAGCTCTGGCGCGTATATTCGGTGATCTCGTCGATCAGCGGCGTGTAGCGGCTGGGAAACAGGAAATGCGCCGGCGCGGTCGGCGCCAGCGAGGGCGCCTGCACGGAGTCGCGGCGCGTCTGCTCCCAACGCGGGGTCAGCGCGCCATGCGGCGGCGCCTCGCGGTCCACCTCGACCCGCGAGCGCGCGGTGATCTTCAACTCGCGATGCGGCGTCTCCACGGTCAGGGAGGTGACGTGGTTGCCGAAGAAGTCGGTGCGCCGGCTGCGCTGGGTCGAGGCCGGCGCGATGTCCAGCCCGCTGGTGAACACGCGCTGGCCGGGATCGTCGCGCGGCAGCAGACGCAGCGTGCAGCGGGCGAAGGGCACCGTCGCCGCGTAGCGGTAGGTCGAGACATGGCGGATTTCGTAGATCACGCGAGATCCCGCAACTTGTCGACGCGGCCGGCCTGCGGCCCCTGAAGGAAATAACGCTCGGCGATGGCGCTGCCGAGACCCGCCAGTTGCTGCTCGACGCCGAACATGCGGGCGGCGTCGAATTTCATCGCCTCCTCGGTGGCGAGTTCCGACACGAGGCGCACGGCGATGCGCTTGGGCGCCTCGATCATGCCATCCTCGCGCAGGACGGGCAGGGTGGCGAGATGTTCGTCGATCCGCCCGACCTGAAACGCGACCGACCGCGGGTTGAACGTGTCGAGCATGGCCATGTCGCGCACGGGCGCAAGGGCCACGCCGATCAGGTAGCGCGAGCGGAAGGTGATCTGCGAGTCGATCAATTCAAGCAGCACGTCGAGATTATCAGCCGTGGCGTTGGCGTCGGCGAAGTGGCGTGCGAAGCGGCAGGTGTTGACGCCACGCTCGATGCGGCGGCCGATGTCGAGAAAGCGCCAGCCGGCGACGCGGTTGACGTTTTCCTGAATGAGGCCGGAGAGCGCGGCGAGCGCGCGCAGGGCGCTGTCGGCGTGGTCGAAACATTCGGGCTCCGACAGGCCGGCGGGCGCGGGCGCGGAGAGTTGCGCCTCGAGACCCTGCACGAGTTGCCAGGTGTCGGTCGACAGGCGCTCGCGGATGACCGAGGCCGCGCGGGCGGAATCGCGCGCGAGCGAGCGCGCCGAGCCATAGTGATCGTCGGCGTATAGCGCTTCGATGGCCGCGGTCGCCGGGCTTTCGCCGACGACCTCCTCCGACGCCGCGCCCCAGGCGACCAGCAAGCGTTGCAGGCGCGCGACGGACTGTTGCGCGGGAGCGACGCCGGGGTCTGCGTCGACCGCGCGGTTGCACAGGCAACGCACGATCCGCAACGTCGCCTCGACGCGTTCGAGATAGCGGCCCAGCCAGAACAGGTTGTCGGCGGCCCGGCTTGGAAGGTTGCCCAGCAGGCGGCGGATTTTCACGCTGGCGTCCGTCGGCAGCAGGGTGGCCATCTCGACGGGCTTGTCGGCGAGCACCCACACATCGGCGGAAGTGACGCCTTCGCCCATGGAGACCGCGCGGGCGTCGGGCTGGCCGGAGATTCGGCAGAACCCGCCGGGCATGACGCGCCAGCCATCGGGCGTCGCGGCGGCGTAGACGCGCAGCACGAAGGGCCGCGGCGTCAGCTTGCCGTTTTCCCAGACCGGCGTGGTCGACAGGCGAACAATCTCCTGTCCGACGTAGTCGACGCCGCGCGCCTCGATGAGGCCGCGCAGACGCGCCTTGTCGTCGGCGCCAAGTTCGCCGCCGAGCAGAATGCGCTTGCCGGGGAAGCCCGGCACGCTTTCGCCGAAGGCGCCGGTGATGGCCATTTCGTCGAGCCGTTCGAGCACCACCTCGCGGGCTGATTTCTGACCGCACCACCAGGTGGCGATGTTCGGCATTTTCAGGTCTTCGCGAAACAGGCGCTGGCAGAGGGGATCGATGAAGCCAAGCAGGGCCTTCGATTCGATGACGCCGGAACCCGGCATGTTCGCCATGACTACGGAACCCTGCCGGATGGCGTCGACAATGCCGGGCACGCCAAGACGCGACGAGGCGTTCATTTCAAGTGGGTCGCACCAGTCGCCGTCAACGCGCCGCCAGATGACGTCGGCGCGCTTGAGTCCGGCGATGGTGCGCACGTGGACCAGCCCGTCGCGCACCACGAGGTCGTCGCCCTCGACCAGCAGGAAGCCGAGATAACGCGCCAGATAGGCCTGTTCGAAGTAGGTTTCGCTGTAGGGGCCGGGCGTCATCAGGCAGATGCGCGGCTCGGCGCGCACGGCGGCCTGCGTGAGCCCGGCGCGATAATCGCGGAAGAAGGGCGCGAGACGCTCGACATTCATCTCCCGGTAGAGGGAGGGGAAGGCGCGCGAGACGATCAGCCGGCTTTCGAGCGCGTAGCCCGCGCCGGAGGGCGCCTGCGCCCTGTCGCCAAGCACCCACCAACGGCCATCCGGACCGCGTCCGATGTCCACCGCGTAAAGCCGCAGCCACTGGCCGCCCGGCGCGGCCACGCCGCGCATGGGGCGCAGATAGTCCGCCGATCCCGTCACGACGGCGGCGGGCAGGGCGCCATCGGCAATCAGCCGGCCGGAGCCGTATACGTCGGAAAGGACTTCCTCCATCAGTCGGGCGCGCTGGATGACGCCCTCGGCGACCTCCCGCCATTCGCCTTCGTCGATCAGCAGCGGCAGATGGCTCAGCGGCCAGGTGCGGTCGTTGGTCTCGCCGTAAACGCGATAGGAAATGCCCATGTCGCGGATGTGCCGGTCGGCGGCGCCGAACCGGCGATCGATTTCCGACGGCTCCAGTCGCGCCATGGCCGAAAAGAACCGCGTCCAGTGCGGCCTTGGCGCGCCATCGGCGCCTATGAACTCATCTGGAATGCCGTCGAGCGGCGCGTAACCGCGCGTCCAGCTATCGAAGCGGCCCTCCTGGGGCGCCGCGGCCGGATCGAGACGCAAGGCATTCTGCCAATCACCCGACAACGGGCCTCCTGAGATCGAGCGTCAGGGGGAACTCCCCGGCCGGTTCCTCCCGTGGCGCGACGATCGGCCCGGGCGTGTGCCCGTGGTCCAGGAAACGCGCCAGTCGGCGCGCCTCCGCTTCGTAGGAATTCACGGGAAACGTACCATAGCTGCGAC
Source organism: uncultured Hyphomicrobiales bacterium (assembly GCA_903861645.1). Classification (GTDB taxonomy): domain Bacteria; phylum Pseudomonadota; class Alphaproteobacteria; order Rhizobiales; family Beijerinckiaceae; genus Terripilifer. The sequence goes on along the minus strand of CAIOVE010000059.1, from coordinate 20,646 downwards.
CGCCCGGATGCGCCACATGATAAACGCAGCCGCCCAGCGATCGGCCATTCCACAGGTCGATCAGATCGAAGGTCAGCGGCGCATGCACCGGGATCGTCGGATGCAGGCCGGACCACGGCTGCCACGCCTTGAAGCGCACGCCGGCGACGAATTCGCCGTTGGCGCCGGCGTTGGTCATCGGCAGCAAGCGACCGTTGCAGGCGATGGCGTGCCGCCCCTCGACGAAGCCATTGGCCTTGATCTGCAAACGCTCCACGGATGAATCCACGTAGCGAACCGTCCCGCCGGCCGCGCCTTCCTCGCCCATGACGTGCCACGGCTCCAGCGCCTGCCGGACTTCCAGTCCGACGCCGCCATGCTCGACGCGCCCGTAGAGCGGAAAGCGGAATTCGCGCTGCGCCTCGAACCATGTCGGATCGAAGTCGTAGCCCGCGCCGCGCAGATCGTTGAGCACGCCGAGGAAATCCGCCCAGACGAAATGCGGCAACATGAACCGGTCATGCAACGCGGTTCCCCAGCGCACGAGATTGCCGCGCTGCGGCTCGCGCCAGAACCATGAAATCAGCGCCCGCAGGAGCAGTTGCTGGGCAAGGCTCATGCGCGCGTCGGGCGGCATCTCGAAGGAGCGGAACTCCACGAGGCCGAGACGACCGGTCGGGCCATCGGGCGAATAGAGCTTGTCGATGCAGATTTCCGAGCGATGGGTGTTGCCGGAAACATCCACCAGAAGGTTGCGGTACAGGCGATCCACCAGCCAGAGCGGGAAATCCTTCTGGCCGGCCTCTGGGGTCAGGCGGAAGGCGATTTCCAGCTCGTACAGTGAGTCGTGGCGAGCCTCGTCGACGCGCGGCGCCTGACTGGTCGGACCAATGAACAGGCCCGAGAACAGGAAGGACAGGGCGGGGTGGCGCTGCCAGTAGAGCACGAGGCTGCGCAGCAGATCGGGCCGCCGCAGGAAGGGCGAATCGGCGGGCTCCGCGCCGCCGAGAACCACGTGATTGCCGCCGCCTGTGCCGGTGTGGCGACCATCCGTCATGAACTTGTTGGTGCCAAGGCGGCAGAGCCGCGCCTCCTCGTAGATCGCCGTCGTCGTGTCGACGGCCTGTTTCCACGAGGCGGCGGGATGAATGTTGACCTCGATGACGCCAGGGTCGGGCGTCACCTTGATGACATCGATGCGCGGATCGTAAGGCGGCGGATAGCCCTCGATGCGAACGGTCATGCCCGCGGATTTCGCTGTGTCCTCGACGATCTCGATCAGTTCGAGATAATCCTCGATTTTCGGCACGGGCGGCATGAAGACGCACAACACGCCGTCGCGCGGCTCGAAGGTCAGCGCGGTGCGCACCGTCCCCTCGATCGTGCCCTGTTCGTTGACGGACTGTCGCCCGTCGCCCGCGCCGCCCGATCCGCTCGCGGCGCGCGCCACATGCGCCTGCGGGGCGTCCGGCAATTCGCCGCGCGCCTCCAGCGGGTCTTGTTCGTGAATGTAGGGGTAATCGGTTTTCGGCACCCACGGCAGCGAGCTGATGGGCAGGCGCAGGCCGACGGGGGAGTCGCCGGTCACGAGGAACAGCTTGCCACGCCGCAGGGTCCAGCGTTCGCTCATCCAGCCGCGCGCGGCCGCCGCGTTCCAGCGCTGAATGGGCAGCACGAAGCCCGTCGGGCGCGACAGGCCGCGCTCGAAAGTGCGCAACATGCGCGAGCGTTCCTCGGGATCGTCGATGCGCGGATTGGTTGGATCGACGTTTGGCGGCAACGCGCCTTCGCGCACCACCCAGTAGGCGGGATCCTCGAAGGCCGGCAGGATGAAGTCGCGATCAACGCCGAGCGTTTCGGCGAATTGCCGCGCGAACTTTTCGGCGCCGTCGATCGTGGTCAGGTTGGGGCCTGACTCCGTCGCCAGCAGGCTCGGGTCGCGCCAGATGGGCTTGCCGTCCTTGCGCCAGTAGAGCGCGAAGGCCCAGCGCGGCAGGCTCTCGCCGGGGTACCATTTGCCTTGTCCATGATGGAGAAACCCGCCCGGACCAAAGCGGTCGTGAAAACGCCGCAGCAGTTCGTCGGCGCGCCCGCGCTTGGTCGGACCGACGGCGTCGGTGTTCCACTCAGCCGATTCAAAATCCTCGACCGATATGAAGGTCGGCTCGCCGCCCATGGTCAGGCGAACATCATTGGCGACGAGATCGTGGTCAACGGTCTCGCCGAGCGCGTCGAGCCGCGCCCAGGCGTCGTCGGAAAACGGCAGCGTGACGCGCGGCGCCTCGCGGATGCGCGTCACCTTCATGTCGAAGGTGAAATCGACCTGCGCTGGCTCGACGAGGCCCGTGATGGGCGCCGCGGAGCGGTAATGCGGCGTCGCGCAAAGGGGAATATGTCCCTCGCCACAGAACAGGCCGGAGGTGGCGTCCATGCCGATCCAGCCGGCTCCGGGAACGTAAACCTCGGCCCAGGCGTGCAGATCGGTGAAATCGTGGTCCGTGCCCTTGGGGCCATCGAGCGGATCGACGTCCGCTTTCAACTGGATGAGGTAGCCCGACACGAATCGCGCGGCGAGGCCAAGCCGCCTGAGAATCTGGACAAGCAGCCAGGCGGAATCGCGGCACGACCCCGTACCCAACCCGAGCGTCTCGTCGGGCTCCTGCACGCCCGGCTCCATGCGGATGACATATTTGATGTCGTGCAGAAGGCGGGAGTTCAGGCCGACCAGAAAATCGATCGTCCGGACCTTCTCGCGCGAAAGACCGGCGACGAAATTCGTCAGCAACGGACCGGCGGGCTCGGGATCGAGATAGGCGACAAGTTCCGTCTTGAGTTCGTCCGTATAGGCGAAGGGAAACTCCTCCGCGTAAGGCTCGATGAAAAAGTCGAAGGGATTCACGACCGCCATTTCGGCGATCAGGTCCATCTCGACGCCAAATTCGGTGGCCTTCTCGGGGAAGACGACACGCGCCTGCCAGTTGCCGTGCGCGTCCTGTTGCCAGTTCAGGAAATGATTGGCCGGCGTGATCTTGAGGGAATAGCCGGGCACCTTGGTGCGGCAGTGGGGCGCGGGGCGCAGCCGAATGACCTGCGGCCCGATTTCCACGGGACGATCATAGACATAGCGGGTGAGGTGATGGAGGGCGACGACAACTGACAAGGGGTACCTTCCTGACCGGGCTCAAGCACGAACCGTGCCCGGAAGACGGCGAGGATGACGTTGACGAGACCATAAGGGAAGCAGCCGCGACGCTACCATGGGGCGTGGCGCGAAACAGGGCTGTTTCGCGATCAAAATTTGGGCGGTAGCGCTGAAATGGGCGGCGCGCGTCAATTTGCTCAAATCTTCGCCGGGATTCGCGAATGGTCCGGCGCCGGGGCGTCGGACCATGGTTCAATTTCGATCGCGTTGTCGGCGATCGAACCATCCCTCGGCGATCACCGGCAGACGGTGCGGCCGTAACGGTGGCTGTAGTAGCAATGGCGGTGATGGTAACGCGGCCGGGTCGCGTCGGCGATGACGGCGCCGCCCGCCGCGCCGATGAGGCCGCCAACAACCGCGCCGCCACCCGTGCCCGTGGCGACGCCGCCAATGACCGCGCCCGCCGCGCCGCCAATCGCCGCGCCAGTGACCACGCGTTCCTGACGGGGTGTCGCGCAGGCGCCAAGGCTGAGGGCCAGAGCGCTGACAATAAGAATGCTTTTCATGTTCGTCTCCTCGGTCAGGTCGCCTTCGTTGGCTCGGCCCGACTTCCCGGCAAACTGGAGGAAGCCCGTCGAAGCGCGTCGGCGTCCATCGTCTCCTAAAGCGACGCATGCGGAATTCCCGCCACGCCGTCGATCGAGAGCCTACTCCCGAACAGACGGTGAGTCCCGGTTCTTATTGTTCGATCCCAAAACGCGAGCGCGCGGCGGGATGGGCGGCTTTCCATTATCGCGGAGACTGATAGTGTGGATCGTCAGTTGGAGAGACGCCTTGCCCAAAACCCAACCGTCCTGTCCCGCGGTCACCTGCAAGGGCAAGGATCCGGAGCAGGATCCCATCGCGGCCACCGTGCTTGAAAACGCGGGCGCAACCGGCGGCTGGATAGCGAACGCGCGGCGTTGTTCCCATTGTGGCTGCGTTTACGCGGTCCATGGGCGTGAAAGGACGATCAAGGGCTATTTCGACAATCCGGTCATGCCGCCGGGTTGGCGCCCCATTTTCGGCTAGGCGCCGGTAGCCGCGTCGGCGGGATTCCGGCCGGGTCTATTGTATCGATGGTCGAATGGGACCATACGTTTGGCGCAAGCGCTTGTTTGGCGCGCGCCGCGTTTCCCGGAAATCACAGCTTGCTGCGTGGCGGTCGTCCCGTTCGTGGGGGGCCCCACCTGAAGGATTATTATACTTGGCCAATGCGGAACTCGGCGTTAAGCGCCGATGCCTGAGCTGCGAGGCGGCTTTTTACGATCTCAATCGTTCGCCGATCATCTGCGTGAAATGCGGCGTCGAGTTCCATCCAGTTGAGTTCGCGCGATTGCCGCCGCGACGAACATGGACGCCAGCGCCCCGCGCCGCCGCGCCCGTGGAGCCGACACCGGTCGCGGTTGTCGCCGACGACGTCGAGGAAGACGATGACGCGGGCGAGGAAAGCACCATCCTGCCAACGGATGACGACGACGACGACGAAGGTCTCGACGCGATCGAGGGCGTGAAAAACGCCGGCAAGGAAGAGAGTCACTGATCGGCTGACCGGCGCTAGAAAAGGGCCTTGACGAGCGCCGTCATTTCCCCGGCGGCCTTGGCGTCGCGCGGCGTCATGTCGAGCACGGAACGGCCTTGCGCGGCGGCGTTGCGAAAGGCCTTGCGACGCACGATCGCCATGTCCATGACCGCGATCTGCTCGAACTTGCCGAGGATCTCGCGCGCCTCGTCGTTGTCGTGGCCCTGCGCGTCGGCGGCGTTGAGAACGGCGAGGGCGCGCAAGCCTTCGTTGACGCCGCGGGCGTCGACGATAAGGTCGGCGATCCGCTCGAACGACCAGACATCGAACGTGCTTGGCTGCACGGGAATGAGCGCCTTGTCGGCGACCTTGAGAGCCGCCAGAAGCCCCTCGTTCTCCTGTCCGCCAACGTCAATGACGATGTCATCGAACTTGCCGCGCAACTTGCCGACCTCGGAGCGCAGTTCGCGCCCCTTGAGCCGCATCGCCGTGTAGCCGGCGGCCCCGATCTCGTTGGTGCGATGCTGCGCGAAGTCCGCCGCGGAGCCCTGTTCGTCCGCGTCGACCAGAAGCACATCGGCGCCGGCGAGCGCGCGGGCGACCGCGATATTCACGGCGAGCGTTGTCTTGCCAACGCCGCCCTTGATGTTCACGAGCGCCAGAATCATGCCGGGCCTCATCCGATTCGGGGGCAATATTCCTTGGAACCGCCGATGCGTCCAGCGATCCCGCGACGCGTCACGGCGCGAGCGGCGGCGAACGCCGATGGTTGGTCGCCTGTTCGTAGGCGTGGGCGAAACGCAGCATTTTCGCGTCCTCGTAGGGTAGCCCCAGGAAGGTTATGCCAGCGGGCAGGTTGTCGCGCGTGAAGCCCGCAGGCACGACGACGGACGGCACGAACGTCAGGAACGTGTTGAGATGCGGCGCGCCCATCTGATCGCGATAGGGTGGATTGACGCCTTCCTCGATCAGCGTCGGTTGATGCTCCACGGCCTTGTGCACGATGGCGTCGAGGCGGTGCGCGGCCATGACGCCATGCAGGTTCATCATCAGCGTCTCGCGGGCGCGCAAATAGGCGTAATGCTTTTCCTCGCTGTCGGTCGTCGTCCAGCGGGAACGGGCGCCGCGGAAGGCCTGTTCAAACAGGGGCGAGGCCATCGCCTCGGCCTTGGAGGCGAAAGGCGCCGAGGCGCTGCCGGCCACCTAACGGCGGAAGGATTCATCGTCGTCGCTTTCCGACCGCGCGCGCTGGGCGAGCAGGGCGTTGAGATCGGGAATGACAACGGGATCGACGATCTCCGCGCCGGCGGCGCGCAATTCCTCGATGGCGCGATCAAAGACCTCGGTGATTTTCCTGAAATCCTCGGACTCCGGTTCCGTGCGGAACCCCATGGGTTCGCGCAGCACGCCCAGCCGCGCGCCCTTGAGCGCGCCCGCGTCGAGCAGGGCCGCGAAGCTGGGCGGCGCCTTGCCGTAACCCAATCCGGTCACCGGATCTTCCGGGTCGTAGCCGACCATGACGTCGAGCATTCGCGCGAGATCCTCCACCCGCCGCGCCATGGGGCCGAGCGAGCCGATGATCGACGGCCAGCCGGCGTAAACGCCGGTTCGGCTGACGAGACCAGCGGTTGGCCGCATGCCCGCCACGCCATTCCAGATCGAGGGGCGACGGATGGAGGCGAAGCCTTCCTGTCCGACGGCGACCGCGCAGAGGTTCGCGGACACCGCCGCGCCTGACCCGCCCGATGAACCGCCCGCCGTGCGCAGGGGATCGTACACGTTGCGCGTGGAGCCAAAGAGCGAACCATGCGTGTCGCCGGCGCCCAGTTCCCCAAGCGTCGACTTGCCGATGAGGATCGCGCCGGCGGCGCGCAGTTTCGCCACGACGAAGGAATCCCGGCCGGGCATGTGATCCTTGAACAGAACCGAACCCATGGTCGTGGGCATTTCCTTCACGTCGCCCTGATCCTTCATGATGATCGGGATTCCGTGCAAGGGCCCGACGAGCCCACCCGCGCGCAGCGAGGCGTCGAGTTCGTCGGCCTGTTCGAGCGCCTTCGGATTGGTGGAAATGATCGAATTGATCCGGGGGCCGGAACGGTCATAGGCCTCGATGCGCGCCAGATAGGCCTCGACCAGTTGGCGCGCGGTGAGGGCGCCGCTCAGATAGGCGGCGTGGATATCCGCGATGGTGGCTTCGACAACCTTGAATGGCTCGCTCGATGACACTGAATGGCTCCGGGGTTGCGGGCGCGCGCTTGTTCGCCGCGTCGTCAGGGTGTCGTGAAAATTTCCTCGATCGGCATGACGCGGCTGATCAAGCCCTGCTCATAAGTGTAGCGGATGGCCGTCTCGAGATTGCGACGATTGAGCGGCGTGAGGCCGTACGGCCAGGGATCATCGCCCAGCAGCAGGCGCTCGTCTTCCCATTGCGCGCCAAACCACGCGAGCGTGCCGACACGGACGTTGGCGAAATGCTTGTAGGCCGCCTGTTTCGACGCCTCGAAGGCGTTGATCAGGCTTTGCACGATCCAAGGTTCGCGCTCGATGAGGGACTTGGGCGCGGCGGTGACATGCATGATCGGAAACAGGCCGGTTTGCTGAAAATACTGGCGTTCACGAGCGACATAATCGGGAAACAGGCGGCCGATGCGGGGATCGCCGGCGATCAGGGGCGGCGGCGTCTGCGGGGTCGTGATCGCGTCGAGCTCGCCGGCCATGAGGAGATCGACGATGTTCGACCCTTTTGGCGCGCGCTCCAGCCGCTGGTCGGGCCGTGGCTTGAAGCCAATATCCTCGTCCCGCTCGATGACCCAGGTGATGGATGAATGGGGAAGCTCGCCCGCGTCCTGCAAAATGCCGTGAATCCAGACGTTGCTCGCCGCCTGCATGGTCGGGCAGCCGACGCGCTTGCCGACGAGATCGGCCGCCGTCCGGATGCCGGATTTCGGATTGATGAAAATATTGCCGTGGCGAAACTTGCGGAACAGAAAGATGGGGATCGCCGTCAGCGGCGCGCCGCGATCCAGCGCGATCAGATAGGTGCTGATGTTCAACTCGCAGATATCGAACGCGAGATCGCGCGCCATGGCGCGGTGTCGCACGGGGTTCGACATTTCCGGCTGGAAGTCGAGTTCAATGCCCTCCGGCGCGATGTGCTTTTCCTCGAGCGCGCGGACGGATTCGAACGGGTCGCAGGCGATCGTCAGCTTTAACGGCGTCATTCGTGAAATACCCTCCATTCCCTGCGCAAGTCAGACGAATCTGAATTTCATCAGCCTGGGTTCCGCGCCGAAATAGGCGCGCCGGAAGGCGGCGATATCGGGATAATCGGCCGTCGGCAGATGCCGATAGGCGTAGCCCATGACCCGCCCTGGTTCATCGAAAGGATTGGGCGACAGCTCGATGTCGCCGTTGGGCAGGGGCTTCATGGTGATCGTCACGCCGGTCGCGCCGTCGCCCTGATAGTCGGGCGGCACGAAGGAGAAGACCTCCTCCCTCGGTTCGCGCAGGCACAGGGCCAGCGAGAACAAGTCCCAGAATTGCAACAACTGATAATCGACGACGAATTGCGCCCGCGAGAACGACTCCAGCGCGCGCTCCTGCTTGGCTTCATAGCGCGCGACGAATTCATCGAGCATGGGATCGTTGCGCTGGCGCGAAACGGAAACGGGCGAGACCACCGCGCCGTAGCGGCCGCGATAGAGGCCCGTGCGATGACGACCGATCAGCAAGCCGGCGTAGGGATCGATCGCCGTCAGCCAGTCAATTGCCCAGCCATAGGCCGCGAGTTGCCGCTCGTCGTTTTTGGTCTGGAAGAAGCTTGGCGTGCTCTTGGCGACGGGGTCGTAGGAGGGCTCGGTTTCGTATTGCAGCCAGCCGTGGTCGTGCAATGCCGCCGCACGCATGCACGAATCGCGCAGGCGCGGCGCCTCGAAGCTGGCATTGCCCCAATGGGCGGCGAACATGCCGGAAAGTCGGGCATGGTCGGTCTGGTTGATCATGATCAGCGAGCCATCGTCCAGTGTCCGCACGATCATGGCTTTCAGCTCCTCGAGGCCCGGCGCGCGCCAAAAAGGCGGCTATTTGTCAAAAAGTTAAAGCAAACGGCATGCCGCGCAAGGGGGCCGTTCAATCGCCCGGATCGGCGGGCGATTGTGGCACACGCCTTGCGTGGCCCTTCCCGAGGTCGCCACATGCTCGATGTTGAAGTTCCCGCTTCTTCCGCCCGCGCCATCGACGCGCGACAGCCGATCATTTCGGCGCGCCAGGTGACGCAGATTTACAAGGGCGGGTCCGCTGGAGCGGTCACCGCGCTGAGCAATGTCGGCTTCGATATAGAGCAGGGGGAGTTGATTTCCCTCGTCGGGCCCAGTGGTTGCGGCAAGTCCACCCTGCTGCGCATCCTCGCTGGCCTGAACCGCCCTACGGCGGGCACGGTGGAGTTGCATGGCCGACCGCGCCTCGAGCCGGGGCCTGAAACGGCGGTTGTCTTTCAGCAACCAATCCTGCTGCCCTGGCGCACCATTCTTGAAAACGTGCTGCTGCCGATCGAATTTCGCGAACTGGCCTTGCCGGCCTATCGGACGCGGGCGGTCGAATTGCTGGCCAGCGTCGGCCTCGACGGCTTCGAAAATCGTTATCCGCATGAGTTGTCGGGCGGCATGCAACAGCGCGCGGCCATCGCGCGGGCGCTGATTCAAGATCCAGAAATACTGCTGATGGACGAGCCGTTCGGCGCGCTCGACGCGATGACGCGCGAGCAGATGAATCTCGATGTGCTCCGCATCTGGCGGGAGAGTCGCAAGACGATCATCTTCGTCACCCATTCAATTTCGGAAGCGGTGTTTTTGTCCCAACGGGTGTTCGTGATGAGCCCGCGGCCGGGGCGGCTGACCGAAATTCTCGACATCGACCTGCCGTTTCCGCGCTCGCTCGATGTGATCAACACCGACGCCTTCGGGCGTTACACCGCCCGCATTCGTGGCCTGCTGCAAGCAATCGGGGATGTCTCGTCATGACGGCCGTGGACTCGACGCCCTTTCCCTCCGCCCGTTCCGCGCCGCCGACGCGAAGGCGGCCCGTTATCGCGAACTGGGCGCGCCTCATGCGCCGCCGACCCGAGTGGACGATCACGCCCGCGCTCGTCGTGCTGATGATCGCGGCCTGGGCCTTCGTGACTCATGTCTTCAATGTGCCCGAGTTCGTGCTGCCCCGGCCCGAGGCCGTCTGGAGCGCGCTGGTCGAGGGCCTGTCGCACGGGCCAACGGACGCCGGCGGATACTGGTACCACGCGGGAATCACCATTTATGAATCCCTCGCCGGTCTGGTGCTCGGCTCGGTTTTCGGCGGGCTGATCGGGTTTGGATTGGGCTCGTCGCAACTGCTCGAACGAACGTTCTATCCTTTCATCATCGCCTTTCAGGCCTTGCCCAAGGTGGCGCTCGCGCCCTTGCTGGTGATCTGGTTCGGGCTTGGCTTCGACGGCAAGATCTACATTACCGCGATCATCACCTTCTTTCCCGTGCTGGTCAGCGCCATCGCCGGCTCCCACGCGGTCGATCCCGAACGGCTCGATCTCGCGCGCTCGTGCAACGCGCGACCATCGCAGATCCTGCGCAAGATCGTCATTCCCTCGGCGCTTCCATTTCTCTTCGCCGGCCTCAATGTCGCCTCCGCGCTGGCGGTTCTCGGCGCGATCGTTGGCGAATTCGTCGGCGCGCGCGCGGGGCTCGGCATGCTGCTCATTCAATACGATCAGGCCATGCAGATCGCGCCCTTGTTCGCGATCCTCGTGCTGCTGGGCGTGATTGGTTTCGCCATCAACTACGCCGTGCGCGTGGCAGAGCGGAAATACTGCTTCTGGGCGCAGCGCGGCCGTCACGCGATGGCCGCATCACATTAATTCAATGAACCGGAGACCCGCCATGCGTCATCAATTCATCGCTCGCCCCCTGTCGATCCTCGCTCTGCTGTGCGGCTGCGGCTGGCTGCCGGCCGCGGCGGCTGAACTGACGAAGGTCACGATTGTTCAGATGCATCCGGCCATTGGCGTCGGCGAAGAGGTGTTCATGTACGCCGTGCCCAAGCAACTCGGCTACTTCAAGGATGAGGGGCTGGACGTTTCCATACAAGGGGTCGGCGGCGGCGGCGCGTCCGCGCAGGTCATGCAGAGCGGCGGCGCGCAATTCGGCACGACCATGCCCGAGTCCATTCTCCAGGTGCGCGAGCAGGGCGGCGACGTGATCGCCTTCTATCAACTCAAGCGCAACACGGGCACTATCATGGTCGTGCGCGAGGATTCCCCGATCCACAAGCTGGAGGATCTCAAGGGCAAATCGGTCGGCGCCGCGTCGTTCGGCGCCGGTGGCGGGCTCGCCGTCAAGGAATACCTCGCTAAGAACGGCATTCCCCCGGATCAATGGTCGGCTGTTTCGACCGGCGTCAATCCGGCCGCGTTCACGGCGCTCGACAGCAAGCAGATCGACGCGCTCATCCTGTGGGATGGCATGCGCGGCGCGCTGGAAAATTCGGACATGAAAATCCGCGCCGTCGAGGTGCCCGATCAGGACAAGGTCGGCGCCATGACCTTCGCGACGACCGATCGTTTCATGAAGGAGAAGCCGGAGGCGGTGAAGGGCATGTGCCGCGCCATCGCCAAGGGGCTGCGCTTCGCGCTCGCCAACACCGACGCCGCCCTGAAGTTGTTCTGGAAGGAGTTTCCCACCACCAGGCCGGTTGGCGTCGACGAGGCGACGGCATTGCGCAACCAGCATCACATCATGGACCGCTGGTTTGAAATGTCGGAGCAGGGCGTGAAACCCGGCGAGGAAACCGGCGAAATGCTGCCGGCGACATGGAGCCTCACGCGCGAAATATATTCCAAGGCGGGCGTGCTCAAGGGCACGGTTCCGGCGGAGCAGGGCTATACGACCAAGTACACGCAGGCGTGCAATGAGTTCGATCATGCCTCGGTCAACGCGCAAGCGGGCGCGATGAACTGACGGCCGCCCCGCCGAGCGACCGCCTCGCGCTTGAGGAATGAAATCCGGTGCGCTATTGAGGAGCCCGCGTCGCGACGGGGTTTTGGTGGGCCCTTTCGCGCAAAACGCGACGGAAGGGTGGCCGAGTGGTTTAAGGCAGCGGTCTTGAAAACCGCCGTGGGTGAAAGCCCACCGTGGGTTCGAATCCCACCCCTTCCGCCAGAACAAGCCCGGGGGGATTTCGATGCGCCACGCCTTTGGCCTTTCCTTGATCGCGTTGGCCTTCGTTGCGCCCCCGACGCGCGCCGCCGACGCGCCGCCTCGTTTCTGGAATCTCACCGCGCATACGATCATCGATTTTCGCCTCGCGCCTTCCGGCACGAGCGACTTTGGAATCAATCAGTGCGTCAACGACAAGGACGGCGCGGTCGACAACGACGAGCGCCTTCGCCTCACCGGCGTCGCCGCGGGCGTTTATGACGCGCGCATCGTCGACAAGTCGGGCCGGGTCTGCCACGCCCGCAAACTATCCGTCGCGCCCGGCCAGATTTTTTCGCTCGAGGAGCGCGATCTGGTCGACTGCGACAAATAGACGAACAAGCGGCGCCATGCCCGCCGCAATTTGGTCGCAATCGGCGGGCGTCCTGCCTGACAGTAGGTCAAGTTTGTGTGATCGGACGAGGATTGGTACAAGCGCCGGGCTGGCCGGCGAGTTGAGCAGGATCAGCGCGAAGGTTGCGGAATCAGTTTCTTTTGAAAAAACAAGCCTATTTTGGGCTCGTTCTCGCGGAGTTAATGGTTTTGCAACTTGAATGGCGTGATTTTACCGGTGCGTATGGCTTGCCGTCTGGCGGGCCCGTCGTGGAAATCGCGTCGCCCGAGAGGGATGGCGTGGTTCGCCCGGCGCCTCGTTCGTGGCTTTTGAGTAGTGCGTTCCACACGATGGTAGTCAGCTTGTCCCGTTTGACGTCGCGCTTGCCCGCGACGGGTCGATCCCTGCGGTTCTGGTCGGTGTGTCTGGCCGCCGCGGCGGGTGGATGCGCCCAGCAGCCGGCGCAGCGTGTTTCCGCGCGCGGCAATGAATATTTCCCGAGTTCGATCTATGGGCCGGCCAGCCCGCGCGTCGTCGCCGATGGCCAGGCCGTGCCGCGCGGCGGCGGACAGTATCTTGTCGGACGACCCTATACGGTCGCCGGTCGTCGCTATTACCCGAGCGAAACCCCGCATGAGAGCCAGGTCGGCATGGCCTCGTATTATGGTTCGGCTTTCCATGGTCGCAAGACGGCGAACGGCGAGGTTTTCGATATGTCGTCGGTGTCGGCCGCGCATCCGACCATGCCGTTGCCGAGTTACGCCCGCGTCACGAACATGAGCAACGGCCGCTCGATCATCGTGCGCGTGAACGACCGCGGTCCCTATCATGGCGGACGCGTGCTCGACGTGTCGCAACGCGTCGCCGAGGCGCTCGATTTCCGTCGCATGGGCACGGCCCGCGTTAAGGTGGACTACGTTGGCCGCGCCGGCCTTGAAGGCTCGGACGACAACATGCTCATGGCGTCGCTGCGCACCGATGGCGCGCCCGCCTCGCTGGATGGATCGTCGCCCGTCGCGCGCCCGGTCATGGTCGCGAGCGCGCCGCCCATCGCGCCACAACCGCGGCCAGTCGAACCGCGCCCCGTCGCCATCGCCGCCCCCCGCCAAGCGCCGATCGAGGAGGCCGATTCCGCGCCGGTTCCCAGCCGGACATCGGTGTTGCCGGTCAACGCGCCGCTGCCGCCCTCGCGCCCCTTCGATCTCGGCACGATCCCCGGCGCCGCGACGCCCATCGCGGCTGGCCCGCCGCCGCGTCGTTCGGCCTCGCTGACGTTCTACGCCGCGCCCGCCACGGTGAATTCGGCCCCGCGTCATGGACCCTTCGCCAGCGACGGCACGATCCACGCGCGTCGCGAATAGTCGGCTTTTTGCATTGATTTAAGGGGAGGGGCGGTGCACTTTGCGCCGCGCGGGTCGACGTCCTGCCCGCCATGGCCTTCGCCCGAGGATTGCTTGCGCCACAGCCTGTTTCGCTTCATCGCCATTTGCGCGGTCGTTTCGCTCGCCGGTCCCGGCGACATCGGCGCGCGCGCGCAGACAGCCGCCTTCCAGACGTCGGCGCCCAACGTCATCCTCATCGACGCCGACACCCATTCGACCTTGCTGGAAAAGGGCGCCGACGCGCCGGTGACGCCGGCCTCGACAGCCAAGCTCATGACGGTCGAGATCGTCTTTCGCGAGATCGCCGAGGGGCGGTTGAAGCTCGAGGATGAATTCACGGTCAGTGAGAACGCGTGGCGCACCGGCGGCGCGATGGCGCGCGGATCGAGCATGTTCGCGGCGCTGAATTCGCGCATCAAGATCGAGGATCTCATTCGCGGCCTCGTGATCGACTCGGGCAACGACGCCGCCATCATTCTGGCCGAGGGCGTCGCTGGCACGGAGCAGGCCTTCGCGCAGCGGATGAACCAGCGCGCGACGGAACTGGGCCTGACGCATCTATCGTTCAGGAACGCGTGGGGCAAGGACGACCCCGGCCAAAAAGTCACGCCGCGCGAGATGGCGATGCTCGCGGATCATGTCATCAAGACCTACCCGGACCTCTATCGCTATTTTAGCGAGAAGGAGTTCACCTGGAGCAAGATCAAGCAACAGAATCGCAATCCGCTGCTGACGATGGGCATCGGCGCGGACGGTCTCAAGACAGGTAATATCGACGAGGCCAGCGGATTCCAGATCGTCGCTTCGGCCGTCCAAAACGGACAACGCTTGATCCTCGCCATGTATGGCATGCGCAACGCCAAGGACCGCGCCGACGAAGCGCGCAAGATTCTCGAATGGGGATTTCGCTCCTTCGAGACCAAGCCCGTTTTCGCGGCGGGCGACAGCGTCGGCGCGGCGCGGCTTTATGGCGGCGCGACCATGGATGTGCCGCTCGTGACCGATCGCGACGTGCGCATCCTCGTGCCGCGCGGCGCGACGGAACGATTGAGCGCGCGGGTTGTTTACGAAGGCCCCATTCCCGCGCCGGTCGAGCAAGGCCGCGAACTGGCGCGTCTCAGGATATTTCGCGGCCAGACGCTGGCGGTCGAACTGCCCCTCAAAGCGGGCGAAAGCGTGCCGCTAGGTCCGCTCTATCGCCGCGCCTTCGACGCGTCGCTGGAGCTCGGCCGCGGCCTGATCCAGACCTACGTATTCAAGCGCTAGGCGATATGAGCGAGCGAAGGGGACGATTCATCACGCTCGAGGGCGGCGAGGGCGCCGGCAAATCCACGCAGGCGCGGCTCCTCGCCGACAGGTTGGCCGAACTGGGCATTGAATGCGTCACCACGCGCGAGCCGGGCGGTTCCCCCGGCGCGGAGCAATTGCGCAAGGCGTTGCTCTCTGGTCTCGTCGAGCCGCTTGGTCCAACGGCGGAGGCGATGGTTTTTTCGGCGGCGCGCATCGACCATCTGGACGCGCTTATTCGTCCGTCGCTGGCGCGGAGCGCTTGGGTGGTATGCGATCGTTTCGTCGATTCGACGCGCGCCTATCAGGGCGCTCAAGGCAAGGTCGACCCGGCCTTGCTGCGCATGCTCGAAAAGGTGGTGGTCGGCGAGGACATGCCCGACCTGACGCTTATCCTCGACCTGCCGCCGGAAACGGGCGTCGCGCGCGCGGCGGCGCGGCGCGGCGCGGAGGGCGCGGACCGTTTCGAAAAGCAGGATTTCGCCTTTCACCGCGGCCTGCGCGAGGCGTTTCTCGCCATCGCGGCGCGTGAGCCCGAGCGCTGCGTCACGATCAACGCCGATCAGACGCCCGAGCTTGTCGCGCGCGACATCTGGACAACGGTCAATCGCAAGCTGCGCCCGGCGCGCTGGCTCGCGTCGCGCGCGGGCGAACCATCCGACACGGTGGACGCGCCATGAAGCGCAAGCGGGACGACGTCGCGGCGCCGGAAAGCGACGCGCTCGAAGGCGCGCCGCACCCGCGCGCGACAACCGTTTTCTTTGGCAACGAAGCCGCCGAGCAGGCTCTGCTGGAGGCTTATCGAAGCGGTCGCCTGCCTCAATCGTGGATTCTGGGCGGCCCGGAAGGCATCGGCAAGGCGACGCTTGCCTGGCGTTTCGCCCGCTTCCTGTTCGCGCATCCCGACCCTCGCGCGCCCGAGGTCGTCAACGCGCGAACCCTTGAGGTGCCAGACGATCATCCCATCGTGGCGAAGGTCGAAAGTCTCGCGCTCGGCGATCTCTGCGTCCTCCGGCGTGAGTGGAACGCGAAGGCCAAGCCGCCCAAGCATTTCACCGAGATCAGGGTCGATGACGTGCGCGCGGCCTCCGCCATGTTTCACATGGCTTCCGCGTCCGGTGGCTGGCGCGTGTGCATCGTCGATTGCGCCGAGGAGCTCAACAAATCGAGCGCCAACGCGCTGCTCAAGATCATCGAGGAGCCGCCGCCGCGGTCGCTCTTTCTGTTCATCGCGCAACGGCCCGGTCAGATACTGCCGACCATCCGGTCGCGCTCGCGCCTGCTGATGATGCAACCGCTCGAGTCCGATGATGTCGCGCGGGCGATTACCGCGCTTGGCGAACCCTGGACGGAATTCGGCGCGGAAATCGCCGCCGCGAGCGGGCTGGGCAGGGGGTCGGTTCGGCGCGCGCTGCGGCTGCTCGACGCCGACAGGCTGGCCTTCGAGCGCCGGTTGCAAAAGCTGCTCGACGGCCTGCCGCGCGTGAACTGGCGCGAGGTGCACGACCTCGGCGACAAGGTCAGCTTCGCCGGCCAGCTGGAGGATTATGAATCCACCATCGAGCGCGTGCTCGACTGGCTGGACGAGCGCATCCATGGCGATCTGCCGCCCGCGCGCCTTGCGCGCTATGCGGAGGTATGGGAAAAAGTGCGCGACGCGGTCCGCGAAACCGAGGCCCTGAACCTCGATAAACGTCCGCTCATCCTGTCGATTTTCGCCGATCTGGCGGCCGCCGAGGAGGCGGCCCGGCGCTGACCCCGCCAGGGTCCGCGGCTTCGGCGATGACTCTGGAATTCAGATGGCCTCGCCCAAGACCTTTTACGTCACCACCGCGATTCCCTACGCCAACGGCGCGCCGCACATCGGCCACGCCTATGAACGCATCGCCACGGACGCCATTCAACGATTCATGCGGCTCGATGGCCGCGACGTGCTGTTCGTCACAGGCATGGACGAGCATGGCCTCAAGATGCAGCAGACGGCCCAGCGCGAGGGCCTGAGCGCCCGCCAGCTTGCCGACCGCACCGCAGCGCAATTCCAGCGCATGGGCGACGTGCTCAACGCGCGCGCCGACGACATCGTGCGCACGACCGAGGCCCGTCACTACCGCGCCTCGACCGCCATCTGGGAAAAGATGGCCGCGGCGGGCGACATCTACCTGTCGAAATACGAGGGCTGGTACTCGGTCCGCGACGAGGCCTATTACGACGTCGGCGAACTCGCCGAGGGGCCGAATGGCCAGAAGCTGTCGCCGCAAGGCACGCCGGTCGAATGGGTCGCCGAGGAGAGCTACTTCTTCCGCCTGTCGGCCTACGGCGACCGGCTGCTGAAGCACTACGCCGACAACCCGAATTTCGTCACGCCCGAGAAGTATTTCAACGAGATCAAGGCCTTCGTGAATCGTGGTCTCGCCAACCTGTCGATCAGCCGCACCACCTTCGACTGGGGCGTGCCGGTGCCGGGCGACAGCCGCCACGTCATGTATGTGTGGGTTGACGCGCTCACCAACTATCTGACCGCCTGCGGCTATCCCGATCTGGACGGGCCGCGCGGCAAATACTGGCCCGCCGACGCGCACGTGATCGGCAAGGACATCACGCGCTTTCACGCGGTGTTCTGGCCGGCGTTTCTCATGTCGGCGCAAATCCCCGTGCCAAAGCAGATCGTCGCCCACGGCTTTCTTTTCAGCAAGGGCGAGAAAATGTCGAAGTCGCTCGGCAACGTGGTCGATCCCATCGCGATGGCCGAGCATTACGGCGTCGACCAGACGCGTTATTTCTTCCTGCGCGAGGTGCCCTTCGGTCAGGACGGCAATTACTCGCACGAGGCCATCGTCAACCGCACCAACGCCGATCTCGCCAACGACCTTGGCAATCTCGCGCAGCGTTCGCTGTCGATGATCGCGCGCAATTGCGAGGGCAGGGCGCCGACGCCGGGCGCGCTGACCGCCGCGGACGAGACGCTGCTCGCCGACGCCTGGGCGCTGGCGGACAAGGCGCGCGCCGCCATGGGCGATTACGCCCTGCACGTCGTGCTGGCGGAAATCTGGAAGGTCGTCGCCGACGCCAACCGGTATTTCGCCGCCGAGGAACCCTGGAAACAGGCCAAGACCGATCCGGCCCGCATGGCGACAGTCCTGTGGACCACCGCGGAAACCCTGCGCAACGTCGCGCTGCTCGCCCAGCCGTTCATCCCGACGGCGGCGGGCAAGTTTCTGGATCTTCTCGCCGTTGACGTCGAGCATCGCCAGTTCGCCCACGCGGGCGCTGGCCACAAGCTCGCCGCTGGCGCCGCGCTGCCGCCGCCCGCGCCGATCTTCCCGCGCTATGTCGAGCCGGAGGAAGCTCCCGCCGCCAAGGGCGCGCCGAAGGGCAAGGCCAAGGGCTGATGCTGATCGATTCCCACTGCCATCTCGACTTTCCCGAACTCGCGGCCGAACGCGACGCCGTGCTGGCGCGCGCGCGCGCCGCGGGCGTCGGGCGCATGATCACCATCGCGACCTCGGTTGCCAAATACGACACCTATCGCGCCATCGCCGAGGCGCATGACGCCGTCTGGTTCACGGTGGGCACGCATCCGCATCGCGCCCACGAGGAGCCGGACACGACGGTCGCGCAACTGGTGGATCTGGCCGCGCATCCGCGCTGTGTCGGCATCGGCGAGGCCGGGCTCGATTATCACTACGACAAGAGCCCGCGCGACGTGGCGGAGCGCGTGTTCCGGACGCATATTGGCGCGGCGCGGCAAACGGGTCTGCCGCTGGTCATTCATTCGCGCGACGCCGACGACGACATGGCGCGCATCCTGCGCGACGAAATGGGCAAGGGGGCCTTCAAGGCCCTCCTGCATTGCTTCACCTCCAGTCGCGCGCTGGCGCTGACGGGGCTGGAGCTTGGCCTGACGATCTCGTTTTCCGGCGTGCTGACCTTCAAGAACTCGGAAGACCTGCGCGCCATCGCCCGCGATGTTCCGTTCGACCGCATGCTCGTGGAGACGGACGCGCCGTTTCTCGCGCCCGTGCCGCATCGCGGCAAGCGCAACGAACCGGCCTTCGTCGCCGACACGGCCGCCGTCCTCGCCGGGGTGAAGGGCGTCGACGCCGCGGAAATCGCCCGCGTCACCACGGCGAACGCGCTGCGGCTGTTCGCGAAAATGCCGGCGGCGCCCGCGTGAGCCCGCGCCTGCGCATCCTCGGCTGCGGCTCGTCCGCCGGTGTGCCGCGCGTCGCGCAGGGCTGGGGCGTCTGCGATCCGACCAACCCGCGCAATCGCCGCCGCCGTTGCTCCATTCTGGTCGAGCAGGATGGTCCCGATGGCACGACGCGCGTATTGGTCGATACGTCGCCCGACCTGCGCGAACAGTTGCTGGACGCGGAGGTCGACGCGCTCGACGCCATCCTGTTCACCCACGCCCACGCCGACCATATCCACGGCATCGACGACGTGCGGCCCGTGGTTCTGCATCGCCACAAATTGCTCGACGCCTGGATGGACGATCCCACCAGCAAGGTGATCCGGCGCTCGTTCGATTATCTGTTTGATTGCCCCGATGGCAGTCTCTATCCGCCTTTGTTGCGCGAGCGACGCATCGCCGATCGCGAGCCGGTGGTCATCGCGGGCGAGGGCGGTCTGATCGAGGCGTTGCCGATCCGCCTCGACCATGGCGAAATCGACGCGCTCGGGTTTCGCTTCGGCGATGTGGCCTATTCGCCCGATCTCGTGCGTATTCCGCCGGAAAGTCTCGACGCGTTCGAGGGGCTCGATCTCTGGGTGATCGACGCGCTTCGCTACAAGCGCCACCCAACGCATCTGTGCGTCGAGGAAGCGCTGGAGCTGATACGCCTGATGCGGCCCAAGCGCGCCGTGCTGACGAACCTGAGTTCGGAGGTTGATTTCGCGACGCTCCGATCCGAACTGCCGGCGCATATCGAACCGGCTTTTGACGGATTGATTTTAGAATAGTGCTTTATTTCAATATGTTTCACCTGTTTTCTGATTTTTTGTCGCACTCGAGAACTGGCTGGCCGCCCGCGACATAAAAGCCTCCGGCCTTTTCTTATCGCCACGGTCGGATTAATTTGTGCGCGGAGACGATCCGCATGATTTCCCAACGCTCGCGTTACGCGCTCAAGGCGCTCATCAGACTGGCCAAGCTTGGGCGCGGCGTCGCGCGTTCGACGCGGTTGCTCGCCGAACAGGAAGGCATACCCAGCGCCTTCCTCGAACAGATCATGATCGATCTCAAGCGCGCCGGCTTCCTCGCCAGTCGCCGCGGCAAGGAAGGCGGCTATTTTCTCGATGTCGATCCCGCGGAATTGAGTCTTGCGACGGTCATGCGGCAGATCGACGGTCCCGTCGCGCCTCTGCCGTGCCTGTCGCGGACCGCCTACCGCCGTTGCGAGGATTGCGTCGAGGAATCGAGCTGCGCGTTGCGCGCGATCCTGAGCGAGGCGCACGAGGCGGCGCTGGCGACGCTCGAAAAGCGCTCGCTGGCGGAAGCCATCGCGCTGGCCGATTTGCAATCGAGCGAGCAGGGAAAATTTGGCCCCGACGTCTTCATGGGCGCGTTCATCTAAATCTCTTAGTGTCTGTCCGATGAGTTCTTGAATCGAATGAATCGTTTGTGATTCAAGAGAGGCGACCTGATTCGGAGGGGTCGCTGATGTGGACCAACGAAAATCGCGCGCGTTATGATCGAAGCCGTTTGCGCTATCCCAGCG
>CAIOVE010000058.1 GCA_903861645.1 uncultured Hyphomicrobiales bacterium | reverse complement strand
GGCTCGGGAGGTGCAGGCGCCTAGCCAAGGACTGGGAAAATCTCAACCGAAGAGCGCTCGCGTTCCTGCGCCTCGCGTCAATAAGGCTTATGCTCAGAAAGCTATGCAATCCAGCATGATCTCTCCGGACAGACACTCAGCAAATTGTACCAGGTGTTGCCTGAATAATCGCAAGTGAAGAGCTGGTAGGAGCCATCCGCGCCGCGGACGACGGGATCCTCGGAGAGGGAGCCCGATCCGTAATACTGGCCGGAACCGGAAGCGCCCACGAAGCTGCCGCCGGAAGCGCCGGCCTTGACGTTGACGGGCGAGTTCGGGCGACCGATCAGCGTGGAGAAATTGTTGGTCACCGTTCCCGAATAGGAGACATTCGTGGTCACGATGCCGTTCAGTTTCGAGACGTTGATCGTCGGCGCTGAATCGGAGGTGTAATTCAGCCCATGAACGGCGCTCAGATTTGCGATAAGCGCTTGCGAAGCCGTGTTTTGCGCGACCGTCGCCGATGCGCCGTTCAGGGCCATCGACGTCGCCGACAAGGCGGCCGCGTCGACCGCGGCGTAGACTTTCGCCTTCACGGCGTTCTCGCGCGAGTAATCAATGCCAAACGCGATGAGACCCATGATGGGAATGATGGACAGGGCGAAAAACATCGCGACCGAGCCCTGCTGATCGGCGCGGTAGTTTCGCGGCGCGTTGCGCGCCACGTCGCAATCGACGCTGTTCCTTGAAAATAACTGTTTCATGACGTCACCCACTTCAATCGATGGGTCCATACACGGCGGAATCCCTTAAAGTTGTCTTGCGCTAATATTCGACTCGAAGACTTGCGCTCAAGTTGTCGCGCACATCGACCGGGCACGGTTAATCAATGCGGAAAACAAATCCCGGGCAAATCCTATCGAGTATTAAGAGACGCGAAAAATCGCGCGCAAGTCGGCGATAGCCGTTGGCGGCTGGACAGTTTTCACGAGACGAGAAGAGCGGCGCACGGGGCGCGCCTGGTGGGCGGTGAGGGACTCGAACCCCCGACATCCTGCGTGTAAAGCAGGCGCTCTACCAACTGAGCTAACCGCCCTGAATGCGCTTGTTTGTTCTTTTAGTGGGAACGCGCGGCGCCGCGCAAGCGCCACCGACGCAAAAGAAAGCCGCGACGCCCGACGGGCGCCGCGGCCTTTTGATTTCAATCCATATCAGTGGGCGATGACGCCGCCGGCCTCGTCGGCCGCCTTGACGGCGGCCTTGCCCGGCAGTTCTTCTTCCCACGTGATCGGGGTCGGCATGCGCGTGAGGGCGTGCTTGAGCACCTCCTCCATGCGCGACACCGGCACGATCTCCAGCGCGTTCTTCACGTTGTCCGGGATGTCGGCCAGATCCTTGGCGTTCTCCTCGGGGATCAGCACCTTCTTGAGGCCGCCGCGCAAGGCCGCGAGCAGCTTCTCCTTCAGGCCGCCGATCGGCAGCACCCTACCGCGCAAGGTCACCTCGCCGGTCATGGCGATGTAGCGATGCACGGGAATGCCCGTGAGAACCGACACGATGGCCGTCGCCATGGCGATGCCGGCGGACGGACCGTCCTTGGGCGTCGCGCCCTCGGGCACGTGGACGTGGATGTCCCTGCGCTCGAACAGCGGCGGCTCGATGCCGAAATCGATGGCCCGCGAGCGCACGTAGGACGCGGCCGCCGAAATCGATTCCTTCATCACGTCCTTGAGGTTGCCGGTGACGGTCATGCGGCCCTTGCCGGGCATCATGACGCCTTCAATCGTCAGCAGCTCGCCGCCGACCTCGGTCCAGGCGAGGCCCGTGACGGCGCCCACCTGATCCTCCAGCTCCGCCTCGCCAAACCGGTACTTCGGCACGCCGAGGTAGCCGGGGATGTTGGCGGTGGTGACGACGACCTTCTTCGTCTTCGTCGTGAGGATTTCCTTCACCGCCTTGCGGGCGAGGTTGGAAATCTCACGCTCGAGATTACGAACGCCGGCTTCCCGCGTGTAACGGCGGATCAGCATCAGCAGGGCTTCGTCCTCGATGGCCCATTCGTCCTTCTCCAGACCGTGCTTGGAGATGGCGGCGGGGATCAGGTGACGACGGGCGATCTCGGCCTTCTCATCCTCGGTGTAGCCGGCGATGCGAATGATCTCCATTCGGTCCATCAGCGGCGCGGGAATGTTGAGCGTGTTCGCGGTCGTCACGAACATCACGTTCGACAGGTCATAGTCGACCTCGAGGTAATGATCGTTGAAGGTCGCGTTCTGCTCGGGGTCGAGCACCTCCAGCAGCGCGGACGAGGGATCGCCACGGAAATCCATGCCCATCTTGTCGATCTCGTCGAGCAGGAAGAGCGGATTGGACGACTTCGCCTTGCGCATCGACTGGATGAGCTTGCCGGGCATCGATCCGATGTAGGTGCGCCGGTGACCGCGGATCTCGGCCTCGTCGCGCACGCCGCCCAGCGACATGCGCACGAATTCGCGACCCGTCGCCTTGGCGATGGACTTGCCAAGCGAGGTCTTGCCGACGCCTGGAGGGCCGACGAGGCACAGGATCGGACCGGTCAGCTTGTTGGCGCGCTGCTGCACGGCGAGATATTCAAGGATGCGCTCCTTGACCTTGTCGAGACCGAAGTGATCGGATTCGAGCACCTGCTGCGCGCCGGCGATGTCCTTCCTGACCTTGGACTTCTTGTTCCACGGAATGGACAGCAGCCAGTCGAGATAGTTGCGCACGACGGTCGCTTCCGCGGACATCGGCGACATGCTGCGCAGCTTCTTCAGCTCGGCGTTGGCCTTGTCGCGCGCTTCCTTGGACAGCTTGGTGTCCTTGATGCGCTGCTCGATCTCGGCCAGATCGTCCTTGCCGTCCTCGCCGTCGCCAAGCTCCTTCTGAATGGCCTTCATCTGCTCGTTCAGATAGTACTCGCGCTGCGTCTTCTCCATCTGGCGCTTGACGCGCGTGCGGATGCGCTTCTCGACCTGAAGGACCGAGATTTCGCTTTCCATCAGCGACAGGCACTTTTCCAGACGCTTGGCGATCGAGGGAATTTCGAGGATCGCCTGCTTGTCGGAAATCTTCACCGCGAGATGCGACGCGACGGTGTCGGCGAGCTTGGAATAGTCGTCGATCTGACCGACGGCGGCGACCACTTCCGGCGACGACTTCTTGTTGAGCTTGACGTAGCCCTCGAACTCGTTGACGATCGAGCGCGCCAGCGCCTCGACCTCGACCTTTTCACCCACGTCATCGGCGATGACCTCGGCGTTGGCCTCGTAATATTCGTCGGTGCGCGTGTAGTCGTGAACGCTCGCGCGGGCGGCGCCCTCGACGAGCACCTTGACCGTGCCGTCGGGCAGCTTGAGCAACTGCAACACGGTCGCCAGCGTGCCGATCTTGAAGATGGCGTCCGTCGCCGGATCGTCATCGGCCGCGTTCATCTGGGTCGCCAGCAGGATGTGCCGCTCGCCCTTCATCACTTCCTCGAGCGCGCGAATGGACTTCTCGCGGCCAACGAAGAGAGGGACGATCATATGCGGGAAAACGACGATGTCGCGCAGCGGCAAAACGGGGTAGCTATCAACGACGCCAGGGCTGGCCAGGACACGCTTCTGAGTTGTCATTACATTCGTCCTTATGCGTGAAGCCGCGCGGGCCCTCGCGAAAGGCGCCCGTTATGGCGGGACGGCGAAACGATGGTTCCGTCATCCCCGCCGAGAGGTCCGATCCGGCTCCTCCGGCGTTGAAATCGAGCGATGCAAGCTTCATGACAAAGCGGGCGCTCTCGACGTCTTCACATCATTTGGCGACGATCTGGCGGGTTTCAAGCGCCAGGCGTCGCGCAAATCACTCGACACCGACGCAACGATATAGACTTCCACCGCGGGCGCAACGGGCCCGCGGCGGCGACGCCATGCCTCAGGCGCTGGCTTCCTTCTTGTCCCCACGTTCCGAATAAATATAGAGCGGACGTGCCTTGCCCTCGATGACCTCGGGGCCAATCACGACCTGCTCCACGCCTTCGAGGCCGGGCAGATCGTACATCGTGTCGAGCAGCGTGCCTTCCATGATGGAACGCAGGCCGCGCGCGCCGGTCTTGCGCTCGATGGCCTTCTTGGCGACGATGCTCAGCGCTTCTTCCTGGAAGGTCAGGTCGACGTTTTCCATCTCGAAGAGACGCGCGTACTGCTTGACGAGCGCGTTCTTGGGCTCGGTCAGGATCTTCTTGAGCGCGGCTTCATCGAGATCCTCGAGGGTCGCGATGACGGGCAAGCGACCAACGAACTCCGGAATCAGACCGAAGCGCAACAGATCCTCGGGCTCGACGTTGCGGAACACCTCGCCGGTGCGACGTTCGTCGGGGCCCTGCACACTCGCGCCAAAGCCGATGGACGTGCCCCGTCCGCGGGCGGAGATGATTTTCTCGAGTCCCGAGAAGGCGCCGCCGCAGATGAACAGGATGTTCGTCGTGTCGACCTGCAGGAACTCCTGCTGCGGATGCTTGCGACCGCCCTGCGGCGGCACGCTGGCGACCGTGCCTTCCATGATCTTCAGCAGCGCCTGCTGCACGCCCTCGCCCGACACGTCGCGGGTGATCGACGGGTTGTCGGACTTGCGGCTGATCTTGTCGATCTCGTCGATATAGACGATGCCGCGCTGCGCGCGCTCGACGTTGTAGTCGGACGCCTGCAACAGCTTGAGGATGATGTTCTCCACGTCCTCGCCGACATAGCCGGCCTCGGTGAGCGTGGTGGCGTCGGCCATGGTGAAGGGCACGTCGAGAATGCGCGCCAGCGTCTGCGCCAGCAGCGTCTTGCCCGAACCGGTCGGCCCGATCAGCAGGATGTTCGACTTCGCCAACTCGACGTCGCTGTGCTTGGTCGCGTGGTTGAGGCGCTTGTAATGGTTGTGCACGGCGACCGAGAGCACGCGCTTGGCCTGCGGCTGGCCAATGACGTAGTCATCCAGCACCTTGCAGATTTCGCGCGGGGTCGGAATGCCGTCCTTGCTCTTGACGAGCGCGGATTTGTTTTCCTCGCGGATGATGTCCATGCACAGTTCGACGCATTCATCGCAGATGAACACGGTCGGCCCGGCGATCAGTTTGCGGACCTCGTGCTGGCTCTTGCCGCAAAACGAGCAGTAGAGCGTGTTCTTCGAGTCGCCGTCGGCTCTGGCCATAATCTTCTCCGTCGTGACCCGCGCCCCGTTCATTGGGGAATCAGGTCAGTTTCACATGCTAGACCCGCCAACCTAACAAAGAGTAGCCCTCATTCGGGCCAATCCCGTGTCGATCACGAGTTATCCCAGAACCTCGTCGGGACGGGAAAGACGGGGACGCGTCACCCCCGCCCGACGATATTGCGATGCAAACACGCCCTCGCCCGGGGATCAAGGCTTATACGGGCCGAAGGGCGGCCCGGATCGGGAATGTCGCAATTCGGCAACAAACCCAGCAAAAGCGGGGCCATTCAGCCGAAATGCCGCGATGGATCAGGCCTTCGCGTCGCCGGGGGCCTCGGGCCGCTTGTCCAGCACCTTGTCGATCAGGCCGAACTTCAGCGACTCATCCGCCGACATGAAGTGGTCACGATCAAGCGTCTTTTCAACCGTGTCGTAGTCCTGACCGGTGTGCTTGACGTAGATTTCGTTGAGCCGGCGCTTGATTTTCATGATGTCCTCGGCGTGCCGGAGGATATCGGACGCCTGACCCTGGAACCCGCCGGAGGGCTGGTGGACCATGATGCGGGAGTTGGGCAGGCTGAAACGCATGCCAGCCTCGCCGGCGCACAGCAGGAGCGAGCCCATCGAGGCCGCCTGGCCGACGCAGAGGGTCGAAACGGGACAACGGATGAACTGCATCGTGTCATAAATTGACAGGCCGGAGGTCACGACGCCGCCGGGAGAATTGATGTAGAAGGCGATTTCCCGCTTGGGGTTATCGGCCTCGAGGAACAGCAACTGGGCCACCACGAGGGTCGCGCTCTGGTCGTCGACGGGTCCGGCAAGGAAAACAATCCGCTCCTTCAGGAGGCGGGAAAAGATGTCGTACCGGTAGGAACCGCGCGACGTGGTCTCCTCGACCGAGGGGATAACGAAACTATTGTAGATATCGATATGGTCGCGCATGTGACGGCAATCCCCGAAAAGATTTCCGGCCGCCCCGACGGGACGGCCGAATCCTCGACCAACATAGTTATTGGAAGCCGGCGCGCAAGGACCGGCCGGCTTGCCGGCGTGGATCAGACCGCCGCTTCCTCGTCTTGCTTAAGCAAGTCTTCCTTGGAGACCGGCTTGTCGGTCACCTTGGCCTTGGCGATGATGTAATCGACCACCTTCTCCTCGTAGAGGGGAGCGCGGATGGTCGCGAGGGCGTCGGCGTTGTTGCGATAGTAATCCCAGACGGCCTTTTCCTGACCTGGGAACTGGCGCAGGCGCTCGACGAGAGCGGCCGAAACCTCCTCGTCCGTCACCTTGACCTCGGACTTCTCGCCCACCTCGGCCAGCAGAAGACCGAGACGCACGCGACGCTCGGCGATGCGACGGTAATCGGCGCGGGCGGTCTCTTCCGTGGTGTTCTCGTCGGCGAAGGTCTTGCCCGAGCGCTTCTGCTCTTCCTCGACCTGACGCCAGATGCCGTCGAACTCCTGATCGACCAGACCCTGCGGCAGATCGAACGAATAGCGCTTGTCGAGCGCGTCGAGCAGGGCGCGCTTGAGCTTCTCGCGGCCCATCTTGGCGAATTCGGACTCGATGTTGGCGCGGACTGCTTCCTTCAGCTTGTCAACGCCTTCCAGGCCAAAGCCCTTGGCGAATTCGTCATCGATCTTGACCTCGGCCGGCGCGGCCACGACCTTCACGGTCACGTCGAACACGGCTTCCTTGCCAGCGAGATTCGCCGCGCCGTAATCGGCGGGGAAGGTCACGGTGACCTTGCGGGTCTCGCCCGCCTTGGCGCCGACGAGCTGCGGCTCGAAGCCGGGAATGAAAGCGCCCGAGCCGAGCACGAGGTCGTGGTCGTTCCCCGAACCGCCCTCGAAGAGTTCGTCGCCGAGCTTGCCCGCGAAGTCGATGGTGAGGCGGTCGCCGTCCAGCGCCGCGGCGCCATCCTCGCGCGGCGTGTAGGCGCGGTTGCGCTCGGCCATGCGGGCGATAGCCTCGTCGACCTCGCTGTCGGGCACGGCATAGACGGCGCGCTCAAGGGCGATATCGTCGAACGTCCCGATCTCGAACTTCGGGAGCACCTCGATGTCGACCGTGTAGGCCAGATCGCCCTGCGCCTCGAGCGCCTTCTCGACCTCTTCCTTGTCCTCGGGAAAGTTGATCTTGGGTTCGCCGGCAAGGCGGAAGCCATTGTCGTCGAGGATCTTCTTGTTGACCTCGTTCACGGCGTTCTGGACGACGTCGGCCATCACCGACTTGCCATAGACCTTGCGTAGATGCGCCACGGGCACCTTGCCGGGACGAAACCCGTTGATGCGGGCCTTGCCCTGCATGTCCGCCAACTGGCCATTCAGCCGCTCGGCCAGATCGCTCGCCGGCAGAACCACCTTGTACGCGCGCTTGAGGCCCTGCGAGAGGGTTTCCGTCACCTGCATCGTTTCGCCTTCCCAGAACGAATCTTCTAAAACCGTCGAGCCGGCGTCGCCGCCAGCCATGTGAATATCCGCGCGGATCGCTAGTTAAAGCTGGTGCGGGCGGAGGGACTCGAACCCCCACGCCTTTCAGCGGTGGAACCTAAATCCACTGCGTCTACCAGTTCCGCCACGCCCGCGCCTTCGCCCCCGCGAGGGCGCCCGCCCGGCCTTTCGAGCCTTCGGGCCCGGCTCTATAGCAATGTGGCGTCGGGGAGGCGAGGAAAAAGTGAGCGGCCGTCCGCGCGGTCCCAACCGGATCTTAACTTGTCAGTCGATAATAAAGGTTCAGTTAGTGAGAATGCGACATATTCGCGCCCAGCGCCGGGAGATCTCAATGATAACGCGGGAATTGAACCCGGTTCAGGGCTTCAGCCTGAGCGCGCTGTTTGGCGGCGGGCTCGCCTCCGCCTGGCTGGCCGCGCAACCCGCCGATCCCTCGGGCGCGCTCGCGGTTGGCGGCCTTGCCTGCTTGACCCTCCTCGGGCTTCTCGTGGTCGTGAGATCGCGAACGGCGTTGGCGGACCTGGCGCTTTCAGAATCAGCGCCGCGCGCCCGCCGCGCCGGAACGCGGAAAGCTTCGTAGCCTCCCGAACGGACCACCCGGCGGCGGTTCACGAAGAATCAATCGCTTCGCATCATATTCCTAACGCGGAAATAAGGACGGTGGTTCCATGGGTGTCGCGATTGACGTGCAGGGCGCGCAGATGCTGCGCCGCGAAATATACGCCAGGCCTGCGGTGTCGCGCGCCGATCTGACCCGGCTCCTCGATCTCGGCCGCGCGGCCGGCGAAAGCGCCCCTCCGGAATTCAACGACCTCCTGTCGCAGGTAGCCATCGACCTGCTGGTCGAACAGGTCGATCCGCCCAAATACATCAAGGACGCCGACGCCGACTGGTTCATCGCCCAGATGCGGGCCGGCGACGGCCTTGGGCGCGCGGGCGAATATGAAATGTTGACGGATGTTCTGCGCTTCGCGGTCAGCACCCCGTCGCAACTGGCGGCCTTCGCCGTCGCGGAAATGGAAAAGCGCCTCACCGGCGCGGGCGACGTCCGCGCCGTGACCGACGCGGACGTCGAGGCGCTGCGGGTCGCGGTATTCGCGACGACGGAGGGCAGTTCCCTGCATGTCACGCGCGACTCGGCGGAAGCCCTGTTTCGCATCGCCCACGCCACGAAGGACGCCGGCAACGCCGCGTCGTTCGACGATTTTTTCGCCAAGGCGGTCGGCAATTATCTCATGGGCATCGCGTTTCGCTGGACGCCGCGCGCGAGCGATGAAGTGGCCATGGAAAAATGGCTGGATGAAAAGCCGGAAGGATTCGGCGCCTTCATCGGCCGGAT
This sequence comes from uncultured Hyphomicrobiales bacterium, assembly GCA_903861645.1. Lineage (GTDB taxonomy): Bacteria > Pseudomonadota > Alphaproteobacteria > Rhizobiales > Beijerinckiaceae > Terripilifer. Next base: position 43,268 of record CAIOVE010000058.1, on the reverse strand, counting down.
GCTGCATCCCGATTTTTCCCGCAACGTCGGTGTCGACGAGATGGACGAAGCCCGGGCAAAGGCCGAAAACGCCGCCGACGCCCGGGAGCGCGCCGGCGCGGAGGTCGTCGATTCGACGGAGGCCGACTGGCTGTTGGCGCATGTCACCCGCGATGGCGGCCTGACATCGGGCGAAGTGAAATTGCTGGAATTCCTGAAAAGGGAATCGCCGTCCATTTCGCCGAAACTTCAGGGCCTGATCGACCGCAACGCGGCCTGATCGATCAGAACTGCCGTTGAACCCGCAGGCGGGCGATCAACGAATCCGAGCTTGGGTTGAAACCGCCAGCCGCCGCTGGAACCGCGGTCGGCGCGCCCGTGCCGCCCTTGGCCACGGAGGTCGCCGCGAGCCGCTGGTTCAGGCGTCCGTAGGTCAGTTCAAACCCGACATCCAGATCCTTCGTCGGCGACCAGATGAGTTGCCCGATGATCTGCCAGACCGTAGCGCCGCTCAGACCGCCGAGGGTCCAGTCGGTTGTGCGCGTCTGGGCGCCGGGCGTCAGCGACAGGTAGGAGCCGATGAACAGGCTCCGCAGGTTCGGCGACCAGTAATGGGTCAAATGGCCGCCCACCGACCAGCCCGTGGTCTGTTCGGACGCGAAGCAGCGCGCCGTCACCGTCGCGGCGAGCGCGCAGGCGCCCGCCATGGTCGCGACGGGCGTGACATACAAGTTGCGATCGACGCGCATCAGCCCGTTGAACTCCTTGGCCATGTTGGCGATATGGCCGGAGGTGTTGTTGCCGTTGAGTTCGTCGATGTCGCCGTTGGCGTAGGCGGCGCCAACATAAAGCACGTCGCCCGCGGCCAGCATGGGCAGGTTGAGCTTGAGGCCGGCGCCCAGCGCCCAGCCCGTGCTCCTGATCACGCCGTTGTTGAGGAGCTTCGCGAGGGACGTCAGCGCGGCGTTCTGGACAATCGAGCCCATCGCCTGAACCGAGCCCCAGCTTGCGTCGTAACGAATGTTCGCCGCGCCCGCCGGCAGGCCGTAGGGTCCATTGGCGATGGCGCCGCCGCCGGCGCCCGCGGTCGCCCCCGGGAATGTCGCGGCGGGCGCGACGGAACCACCCGGCCCGATGGGAATATAGGTCGGCGTCGTCGAGAAATTCATGCCGCCGCGATCCTCGATTCCGATCGAGGCGGACAGGCCGCCGCCAAGGTTCGCCGTGTAGCTCAGCAAGTTGACGCCCGCGGGAAAGGACGCCGTGGCGATGGAGTTGTACTGGATCGCCGGCACGAAGGTGAAAAGCTCCGACAGCGTGCGCCCGAAGGTGAATCCGGCGAATTGCACGATGGCGTTTTCAACGACGGTCGAGGCCGCGCCGGTCTGGCCCGTGAAGGCGTTGGTCAGGTAGTTGTCGGCGCCGCCGAACGTGCCCGTGCTGATGGCGCCGCGAATCGAGATGAACGTCCGCGCGACGCCAAAGCTTGTGAGCGTCCGCGCGTCGAGCTCCACGCGCAGCCGGGCGTGGAAGCCGGTCTGGTCGAGCGTTCCCGCTGGCACGAACAGCGAATTGGCGAATGTGGCCACCGGCGCGCCGCCCGCGTATTTGTAGGAAGGCGCGGCGACGATGTTGTCGGCCTTGACCCAGGCGTATTCGGCGCGCGCGAGCCCGCCCGCCTTGAGGCAGGTATCCGTGCCCGGAATCAGGAAAAAGCCAACGCCCTGCGAGTCGCAAATACGCACGAAGTCGGCCGGGGCCGATTTGGCGGAGGGCAGATCAGCGGCCGGGGCGCCACCCGCGATCAACGTGGCGACCGACGCCAGACCCGCCAACAAAAAAGCACGCACGCGCCACCTCCCCCGACATTTCACGGCGCGCCCGGCGTTTACGCCTTGTCGCGTTTCGCCATCTATGACGACGCCAGCGGAAATTTCAACGGCCCGCTATGGCCCGCGCGCGCCGCGCGGGTATAACGCCGGCAAAGGAAGGGCCTTGCTTGATCCTCAACCGACGACGGATTCTCGCCGCCGCTCTCGCGGCGCCCCTGCGCGCGACGGCGCAATCGACGCCCGTCGCGCCGATCCCGCTGGAAGCCCGCGTCGGCGCGCTGCGCCTGAGTCCGGAACCGGCGCCAGAGACGCCGATCTGGGGTTTCAATGGCGTCTGTCCCGGCCCGATCCTGCGCGCGCGCAAGGATGTTGAATTCGGCGTTCGTTTGTTAAACCGCCTGCAACAGCCCATGGCGCTGCATTTTCAGGGATTGCGGATCGCCAATGGCATGGATGGCGCCGCAGGGCTCACGCGGGAGGCCGTCGCGCCGGGCGGTGATTTCGACTACCGCTTCACCCCGGTCGACAGCGGCTTTTACTGGTATCGGCCCAGCGCCTTTCCCTTCGCGGCGGAACAGGCGGCGCGCGGGCTGCGGGGCATGCTGATCGTCGACGAATCCGCGCCGCCGCCGGTCGATCTCGACCTGCCCCTGATGATCGCGGACTGGCGTCTCGACGACAGGCATGAGATCGCGGGCCCCTTCCCCGACCCCGCCGCCATGGCGGGCGAGGGTCGCGTCGGCGACATCGTGACGACGAATGGAAAGGCTATTCCGCTCTCGATCGAGCAACGCCCCGGCGCGCGTACGCGGCTACGCTTGCTCAACGCCTGCAACGCCCGCCTGATCGCGCTGATTTTCCAGAACATGCGACCGCTTGTGGTGGCGATCGACGGACAGCCCTGCGATCCCTTCGAACCGGCGCGCATGATCTTGCCCATGGGGCCGGGCGCGCGTTTCGAGGTCATGGTCGACCTGCCAGCCGGGGACGCGCCGGCGGCGGCGATCAAGCTGCGCGGCGGCGGCTTGCGCGCCGACCCCGGCGGCGAGCCCGATCGCGACCTCGTGACCTTCGCCGTCAAGGGCGATCCCGTCGCCGCGAAGCCGCCCATCGCCGGGCTTGGCCTGAATCCGCGATTGCCGACCGAGATCAAGCTGCAAAACGCGCGACGGCTCGACATCGCGATCGAGGGCCCCTTCCCCGCGACATCGGCCATCTGGCGGTTGAACGGCGCGATGGCGGCGGACCGGCCCCTGTTCACCGCCCGTCGCAATCAGCCGGTGGCGCTGGGGTTCATCAACAAAACGCCCGTCGCCCAGAGCATCCACGTGCATGGCCATGTCATGCGGATTCTGCATCTGCTCGACGACGGTTGGGAGCCCTACTGGCGCGACACGATTCTTGTCGGGCCCGGCAAGACCGCGCGGGTGGCCTTCGTCGCCGACAATCCCGGCAAATGGCTGATCGACAGCACCATTCTCGAACACTCGGCCGGCGGTTTGCGCGGCTGGTTCGAGGTCGCCTAGGCGAGCAGCCCGCGCCAGACGCCGGGCAATTGCTCGGGCAAGTCCTCGGCGATCAGCCCCCGCCCGAAGGCGCGCGCGGCGGCGCCGTGCATCCAGACGCCGGCGCTCGCCGCCTCGAAGGGCGGCATGCCCTGCGCCAGCAAGCCACATATGATGCCCGCCAGGACGTCGCCGGAGCCCGCCGTGGCGAGCCATGGCGGCGGGTCAAAGGCGATGGATGCGCGCCCATCGGGGTGGGCGACCACGGTATCAGGCCCCTTGAGAAGCACGGTCGCGCCGAGCGTTTCAGCCGCGCGGCGGGCGCGCTCCAGCTTCGAACCCTCGACCTGAAAAAGGCGCGCGAATTCGCCCTCGTGCGGCGTGACGACCACGGTCATGCCGCTCGCGCGCACGCGCGCCGCGAGCGTGCCGACCCGGCCGGCGTGAACCGTCAGCGCGTCGGCGTCGAGCACGAGCGCGCGATCCGGCCCGCCCGAACGCAACGCGGCGGCGACGAGATCGGTTGTGTTGTCGTTGACGCCGAGGCCCGGCCCCATGACAACGGCGTTGAAGCGCTTATCCGCCAACAGTCCGGTCAGGTCATCGGGGCCGTCGCAGGGCGCGATCATGACGGCGGTCAGATGCGCGGCGTTGATGGCGTGGGCCGCGCGTGGCGACCCGAGCGTGACCAACCCCGCCCCGGCTCGCAGGGCGCCGCGCGCCGAAAGTCTGACCGCCCCCGTGGACCAGGGACCGCCAGAGATCGCCAGCGCGTGGCCGCGGCTGAATTTATGGCCGTCGGCGCGCAGCGTCGGCAAAGCCGCCCGCCAGAGATCTGGCGCGTTGGCGAAGGTCTTTGGCGCTATGGTCGCCAGCGCGGCCGCGGGAATGCCGATGTCGGCCAGTTCCGGCTCGCCGCACAGGGTCTTGCCCGGCAGCAGCAGATGCCCCGGCTTGAATCGAAAGAACGTGACCGTCGCGCGCGCCTCGATGGCGACGCCGCGGACGGCGCCCGTGTCGCCGTCGACGCCGGAAGGCACGTCCACGGCGACCACCGGATGGCCCGACGCGCGCGACCACGCGTTAACTCTTTCCACGAGCGCGCGCGCGGCGCCGTCGAGGTCGCGCGCCAGACCCGCGCCAAACAGGGCGTCAATGATCAACTGAACGCCATCCAGCGACAGATCGGCGACCGGGACCGTTTCGCCGCCCCAGCGCCGCGCGGCCTCGGCGGCGTCGCCCTTGAGCGCGGCGCGGTCGCCCAGCAACCCCACGCGCAACGCGTAACCGCGCTCGCGCAACAGGCGCGCCGCGACAAATCCATCGCCGCCGTTATTGCCGGGACCACAGACAATGGCCACCGCCGAACCCGGCGCCGCGAACCGCGCCGCCGCGTCGGCGACCGCCGCGCCGGCGTTTTCCATGAGCGTCATGCCGGGAACGCCACCGGCGATGGCGATCTGGTCGGCGCGCGACATCTCCGCGCAATCAAGCAATTCGACAGGGGTCATGACCGGATGGTGAACCCGGCGCGCGTCGCGTTCAACGTCAAAAGCGCGGACAGGGTCGAATTCCCCGGGCTGGCCGTCACGCGATTGTCACGAATCCCGCCTACCCGCGCCGTGGCGCGGATTGACAATCGCGACACGGAGCGGCGCTATGCATGGGATGATCGAGCGTTCGCGGCCTTCCCTGACTTTTTCGCTCGCGAAAACGCCGTCCGGCGAGTTGCATTCAGGCGAGTTTGCGCGCGACGCGAATACCCATTCACCGCGCGGGCACGCGATCGCCGAAACCTGGTTCGACACCCCCGACGCGCGACTAAGAGCCGCCGGCCTCGTGGCCTCCATCGTCGACGAGAATGCCCGCCTCACGCGACGGCTGGGGCTTTGGCCAGGTCAATATGAGGCGAGTCCCTGGCCCGAGGCGCCTGTCGAGGGCGCCACGCTCTCGTGTCGCGACCTCCCGGACGACTTCCGGAAGATGGCGGGCTTGAGCCCCGACGACGGCTTGCTGATCCCGACCATCGAATTCACCGGCGAACGATGGCCGCGCGCGTTGGAGCGCGCCGGCGTCGGCGTCAACGCCGACATATTGAGCGGTCGGATCGAGGCGGGCGGCGCCGGTCTTGATGTTCACGAGGCGCGCGTGCGGCGGTCGTCGGGTCGCCTTGGCGACGTGTTCGCCGCGGCGCGCGCGTTTCAGTCGCTCGCGCCCATGCGCGTCGAATTCGCGACACACGCCGAAAAAGGCGCCTTGCTGCTGGCGGGCCAATGGGGCGCGCCCGTCGGCAAGATACAGCCCGATCTACGCGCGGGCATGAACGTGACGGAAGCCTTCGTCGCCATCGCGCACGCCTGCCTGCGGCAGTTCTCGCTCAATGCGCCGGCGTTCAACTCCACGCATCAGGTCGAGGCCGTGCATCAGACGCGCGTGGCCATACGCCGCCTGCGCTCGGCGCTGTCGTTGTTCGCGCCCGTGCTGCGCGACGCGGCGTTCGATCATCTGCGCGCCGAACTGAAATGGCTTTTCGACGTTCTCGGCGCGGCGCGCGATCTCGATGTCCTCCTTGATAACCCCGCGTTGGCGACGCCGGACCAACGCGCCGACCTTTCGGCGCGGGCGCGAGTCGCGCACGCCGCCGCCGCGGAGGCAGTCGCGTCGCCGCGCGTCGACCGGCTTTTGTTCGATCTGGCGGAATGGATAGCGACGGGCGCATGGCGACGCGCGCGCGCGCCAAGGCCGCTGCGCGACCGGGGCCTGTCGATCGGTCGCTTCGCGGCGCGGCGGCTCGACCGTCGCCACCTCGCGGTGACCCGCGGCGCGCGACGCTTTGACGATCTCACGGAAAGCGAACTGCACGCGCTGCGCGTCGAGGTCAAAAAACTGCGTTACATGGTGGAATTCCTCGAGCCATTGGCACAGAGCGACAAGGCGCGGCGACGATTTGGCCGGGGCGTTCGATCGCTCGCCGCCTTGCAGGAAACGCTCGGTCAAATCCATGACATCGACATGGGGTCGCTGCTGCTCGCTGGTCACGCCAGCGCGACGGATGCCGCCTTGCCCATCCCGTCTTCGCCCGCGGATCGCGGCGACCTGCTGAAACGCGCCCGGCGCGAGGCGCGCGCGGTCGTCGCGGCCAAGCCCTTCTGGTCGCTGATCTAGGTGCGGGGCGCGCTTGCCGGCGCCGGATCGCCATGGCACACCCGCGACAGGGCATGGAACGCCTTTTCCGAACCGCCTGATTCAGGCGTTCCCAACAGACCAGCCGGTGGATCGTCATGGAAATCGAAGAGGGACTCCTTTCGCCAGACGCCTCGACCGCGGATATCGCCGCGCGCGCGGGCGATCTGCACGTCGCCGACATCGTTGAAATTCTCAATACGCGTCCGCTGGCCGAGCGCATCCAGATCGTCTCGGGCATGTCGGTCGAACGCGCCGCCGCCACGCTTGATCAGGCGGGCATCGACGCGCCGGGCGCCCTGATCGCTGGCCTGGCGCCCGCGCTCGCGGCCAATATCTTCCGCGGCGTGTCGGTCGACCGGGCGGCCGAGATATTCCGCCAGTTGCGGGAGCCCGACCGCGCCCGGATGCTCGGCGCGCTCGACGCGGATTCACGCGCCGGCATCGCGCGCGTTCTGGCCTATGCCGCCAACACGGCGGGCAGCATCATGACGACGGAGTTCGTCAGCGTGCCCTCCACCTACACGGTGGCGCAGACGATCGATCACATCCGCAAGGTCGAGCGCACGCGCGAGACGGTTTATGCGATCTACGTGATCGATCCCGCCGATGGCGCGCTGGCGCAATCGATCAGCCTGCGCCGGTTGATCACCGGCGAACCCGCCGCGCCCGTGCTGTCGGTCGCCTATCCGCGCGCGCCGATCACCGTCGCGCCGGAGACGGACCGCGAGGACGTCGCGCGCCTGATTTCGAAATATGATCTGCTCGCCATTCCAGTCGTCGATGATCGCAAGCGCGTCATCGGCATCGTCACGGTCGACGACGTGATCGACGCCATCGTCGCCGAGACCACGGAGGACGTGCAGAAATTCGGCGGCGTCGAGGCGCTGAACGCGCCCTACATGACGATTGGCTTCGGCCAGATGATCTACAAGCGCGCCGGCTGGCTGTGCGCCCTGTTTCTCAGCGAGATGCTGACGGCGAGCGCCATGCAATATTTCGAGGGCGAACTCGAAAAAGCGGTCGTTCTGACGCTGTTCATTCCGCTGATCATGAGTTCCGGCGGCAACTCCGGCTCGCAGGCGACGTCCCTACTGATCCGCGCCATCGCGCTGGGCGAGGTGCGCTTGCGGGACTGGTGGAAGGTGGCGCTGCGCGAGGTGCCCACGGGCCTGACGCTCGGCGCCATTCTCGGCGTGATCGGCATCATCCGCATCACCATCTGGCAGAAGGCCGGCATCTACGATTATGGCGAACACTGGCCGCTGATCGCGCTCACGGTCGGCGCGGCGCTCGTGGGCATCGTGACCTTCGGTTCGTTCTCGGGCTCGATGCTGCCCTTCGCGCTCAAGCGACTGGGATTCGACCCGGCGAGCGCGTCCGCGCCCTTTGTCGCGACGCTCGTCGACGTGACGGGTCTCGTCATCTATTTCACGATCGCGCTGGCGATCCTGCACGGCACCCTGCTTTAGCCGCCAGACTTCCATCGCCCGCGACGGCATGCCATTGTTCCGTCGAAAGCGCCGTTGAACAGGCGCGCATGTGTCGGGGGAAGCGTTGTCCGGTAAAGGCTTTGGTTTTTGGTTCGCCAGCGTGGCGTTGGCGTCCTTGTCGCAAGCCATGCCCGCGGCGGCCCAGTCGGCAGGCGGCGGGATCGTCGAACTCCCCACCGTCGAGGTGACGGCCGCGGCGCCGCTCGGCGCGACGGCCGATGTCGACAAGACGCCGGCCCGCGCGCAAAATCTTGGCGCCGATGACATCGCCCGCGCGCCACAGCCCGACGCGACGCGCGCGCTGGAACAGCGCGTTCCCTCCATCGTTCTCAACAATATCACGGGCAATGACTTCCAGCCGGAAGTGCAGTTTCGCGGCTTCACCGCCTCGCCGGAAACCGGCGCGCCACAGGGACTCGCCGTCTATCAGAACGGCGTTCGCATCAACGAGCCCTTCGGCAACGGCGTCAACTGGGATCTGATCCCCTCGAACGCCATCGACCGCATGTCGGTCGTCACCAACAATCCGGCCTTTGGCTTGAACGCGCTTGGCGGCGCGATCGCATTGACGATGAAGAACGGCTTCACGTTCAACGGCTTCGAGACCGATCTTCGGATCGGCTCCTTCGGACGGCGACAGGCGGGCGTGCAATACGGCGCGCAATCGGGCGCGTGGTCGACCTATGTCGCCGCGGAAGCCATCAGCGAAGCCGGCTGGCGACAGGCGGGCGGCTCGGAAGTGCGACGCGTGTTCGGCGACCTCGGCTATCGGGCCGATGGCGGCGAGTTTCATTTCAACGTATCGCACGCGCTCAACCGCTTTGGCGCCGCGGCGACGACGCCCGCCGAGATGCTGGCGACCAACTGGGGCGCCGTTTACACCACGCCGCAGACGTCGCGCAACGAAATGACATCCGCTCAGTTGACGGGCGAATGGGCGGCTTCCAGCGCGTTGAAATTCGCGGGCAATCTCTATCTGCGGTCGTTCGATCAGCGCTTTGTCGACGGCAACACGGCCGACACCGAGGCGTGCACAAAGAAACCCGCGAAGCCATTTTTTGGCGATATCTGCCTTCAGAACGACGCCTTCCCGGCGGGGACGCCGACGTCGCTATTCGCGCTGCGCGACCCGGCGGGAAACCCCATCCCGCTGTCGATACTCGGCGGCGGTCTCGCGGGCTCGATCGACCGCACGTACACGAGCGCGCTGTCGTGGGGCGGCGGTTTGCAGGCAACGCACGATGATACTTTCGCGGGGTTCAAGAACCGCCTTGTCGCGGGCGTTTCGCTCGACATGTCGCGCGTGGACTTCTCGGCCAACAGCGAACTCGGCGTCGTGCAGCCCGATCTCACGGTCGCCGGCACGGGCGTGCAATATCACACGCTCGTTGGCGGCGGCGTCGCTCCCGTATCGGTCGGCGTCCGCAACGCCTTCATCGGCGTTTACGCGCTCGACACGCTGGACCTGACCGATCGCCTGTCGGCCACGCTGGGCGGTCGCTTCAATTCGGCCGGCGTCACGCTGAACGACAAGCTGGGAACAGCTTTGAACGGCTCGTACACATTCACCCGCTTCAACCCGATGGCGGGCGCGACCTACAAGTTTTCGCCTGAACTCGTCGCCTACGCCGGTTATTCGGAGGCCAATCGCGCGCCGACCCCGCTGGAGCTTGGTTGCGCCGACCCCACGGCGCCCTGTCTCATCAGCAATTTCCTCACGTCCGACCCGCCGCTCAGGCAAGTCGTGTCGCGCACGTGGGAAGCGGGCCTGCGCGGGCAACGCGACGCCTTCGGCGGCAAGGTTTCGTGGAGCGCGGGCGTTTTCACCGCCACGAACGACGACGACATCATCGCCGCCCCCAGCGTCATCGCGGGGCGCGGCTATTTCACCAACGCCGGCCAGACGCGGCGGCGGGGCGTCGAACTGGAGGCGGGCTATCGCCGCGACGACTGGTCGCTCAGCCTCGCCTACGCACTCGTCGACGCGACCTTCCTGACGCCGCTCACCCTGCCCTCGCCCAACAATCCCGCGGCCGACGCCAACGGCAATGTGGCGGTCGCGCCGGGCGCGCGCCTGCCCGGCGTGCCGCTCCACCGGTTGAAGGCCAGCTTCGACTGGTCCGTGACGCCACGGCTCAAGCTCGGCGTCGACGCGCTGGCGACGTCCGGCTTCCAGCTCGTGGGCGATCCCGGCAACGTCAATCCGCCGCAGCCGGGTTACGCGGTGGTCAATCTGCGCGGTTCCTACAAGCTGACCGATCAGGTCGAGGTTTACGGCCTCGTCAACAATCTGTTCGACCGCCGCTACGCGACGACGGGCGGCTATTTCGACACGACGTCGATACCGGCCCAGGGATTCACCGACCCGCGCACGCTGGCGCCGGCGGCGCCCCGCGCCTTTTACGCGGGCGTTCGCGCGAAATTCTAGAACGCGCCTCCGTTTGACTTGCGCGAACGCGCCGGTTTACGACTTCCGTTCGCGGAAGAGAGCCATGAAAGCAAGCGTCGCCAAGTTTCGCATCGGAGATGTCGTCCGACACCGGAAGTATCCCTTCCGCGGCGTGATTTTCGACGTCGATCCCGAATTCACGAATACCGAGGAATGGTGGATGTCCATTCCCGAGGACGTGCGTCCGCGCAAGGATCAACCCTTCTATCATCTGTTCGCCGAGAACGCGGAGACCGAATACGTCGCCTATGTGTCGGAGCAGAACCTGCTGCCCGACGACACGCGGGAGCCTTGCCGGCATCCACGCGTCGATGAGATGTTCCAGCGCGATGGCGCCGGCCGCTACAAGATCAAGTCACAGCCCTACAACTGAACCGTCGGACCGGACGCGATCCCGTCAAACGAAAACGACCGGCCCCTCGCGGGACCGGTCGCAATTATTCGTTCAGGACGCCCCCGCGGAACGGGCCGCGGGGTTCGGAAACGGTCTTACTTCGGAGCGGCGGCGGGGACCGGCGCGGCGCCGCCGGCGGCCTCGAGGCGCTTGCGCTCTTCCTCGACCTGCTTCTGCATCTGCTCCTGAAGCTCCTTCTGCTTCTCCTCCAGCACCTTCGGATCGATCGGCGGGCCGTCGAAGGCCTTGCCGAAGCCAGCGAGCGGGAGACCGAAGGTCACCTCGTTGTTGAACTGGTTGCGCACGATGACGTTGAGGACAGTGCCCTTCTTGACCGTGTCGATGGTCGGCGCCTTGACGCGCGATTCAGCGAAACAACCGTTCGGGAAGCAGATTTCAAAGGTGCCTTCGAGCGCGGCCCCCTTGTCGACCGAGAACCGGAAGCCCGGACGCAGCAGCAGACCCGGCGGCAGCAGCAAGCGGACGATCTTGGTGTCGTCGCCCTTCACGTCATAGACGGCGACGGCGAGCACCGGCGGCTGGTCGGCGGCCTGCCCGAAATCGCGGGTCGTGTAGCAGATTTCCTTGCCGGCGGCCTGATCCTTGCCGCAGACCTTGGTCCAGTCGGCCTGGGCCGGCGTCAGGTCGACGCGCACGGGCCCGGCCGGAGCGGCGCCGGGTTGCGCCGCCTGCGGCGCGGGGGCGGGAGCCGGCGCCGGAGCGGGAGCGGCGGGCTTGGGAGCCGCGGCGGGCCGGGGCGATTGTTGGGCGTAAACGGAGGAACCAGCCAGCAGGCCGGCGACCAACGCCGCGAGGCCAAGTTTATTCAACGACGAGGGCATGGACGATCCTTTCAGATGGACTTCACGCACGTCCCTGCCAGGCGCCGCGTGAATCGCGAATGCAATCCGGATTTGCGAGAACGTGACGCGCGCCAGTGGCTCCGCCCGACCTGCTCGCCCCCATCGGGAGCGGGCGCTCTTCGCCCTCGAATACGGCTATATGGTGGCCGCTCTCTTAGCCGCTTCGACCGCCCGACGCCAGAGCTTCCGCCCCGGACTCGGGAAAAATGCCGCGGCTGTGTCCAAAGGGTCTTTCCGGCCCACAAATCGATGACGAACGCCCTCGCCTTCTTTACCTTCGCGGCATGATCCAGTTCGCGATTCGCCTGCTGATGGCGGCCCTGCACGCCCCGCGCCTCGCCGCCGCGGCCGGCTGCCTTGGCCTCATCCTGGCGGGCGCCGTCGCGCGCGCCGGGGAAGCCCGGCCGGCGATCGCCATGCTGGGCCAACCAGCGCTTCCGGCGAATTTCGATCATCTGCCCTACGCCAATCCCGACGCGCCCAAGGGCGGGCGGCTAACGGTCGGCGCGCAGGGCACGTTCGATAGTCTCAATCCCTTCAACATCAAGGCCGGGTCCACGGCGCAGGGTTTGGCCGGCAACGTCTTCCAGACGCTGATGATGCGAAATCTGGACGAGCCCTTCACGCTCTATGGGCTGATCGCGGAATCGATCGAAACGACGCCGGATCGCTCGCGCGTCACGCTGCGGCTGAACCCGCTGGCGCGTTTTTCGGATGGCTCGCCAATCACCTCCGACGATGTGCGCTTCACCTTCGAACTGCTGAAGGCCAAGGGCCGTCCGCAGTTTCGCGGCGCCTATGGCCAGGTGAAGGCGCTGCTGACGCCCGACGCGCATACGGTCGTCTATGACCTGACCGGCCTCGGCGACCGCGAACTGCCGCTGATCCTCGCGCTGATGCCCGTGTTGTCGAAGACGCGCACCGACGCCGAACACTTCAACGACGCGACCCTCGTTCCGCCGGTGGGCAGCGGGCCCTACGTCGTCGAAAAGGTCGAGCCGGGCCAGCGCCTGACCCTGCGCCGCGATCCAGACTATTGGGGCAAGGATCTGCCGATTTCGCGCGGCCTCTACAATTTCGACGAAATCCGCGTCGAATATTACCGCGACGCCAACGCCATGCACGAGGCCTTCAAGGCTGGGCTGCTCGACTATCGCGAGGAGACAAATCCCACGCGCTGGTTGAACGGCTATGATTTTCCAGCCGTTCACGATGGCCGGATCATCAAGTCGAGCCTGCCGCTCGGCGGCCCCAAGGGCATGCAGGGTTTCGCCTTCAACACGCGCCGGGCGATCTTCGCCGACCCGCGCGTGCGCGAGGCGCTCGGCTACATGTTCGATTTCGAGTGGATCAACGCCAACCTGTTTGGCGGGCTCTATCGGCGCACCCGCAGCTTCTTCGACGAATCCGATCTGGCCTCGACCGGCAAGCCGGCGGACGCGCGCGAGCGCGCCCTGCTCGCGCGCTGGCCCGGCGCCGCGCGCGACGACATTCTGGAGGGACGCTGGGCGCCGCCCACGAGCGATGGCAGCGGGCGCGACCGCGACATGGCGCGCCACGCCATCGCGCTGCTCGCCGAGGCGGGCTACGTCGTGCGCGATGGCGCGATGACGCTGAAATCCACCGGCCAGCCGCTGGATTTCGAAATCATGGTGGTCGACCGCGGACAGGAGCGCCTCGCCGTCAATTTTTCCGGTTCGCTGGCGCGCATCGGCGTCAAGGCGCGCGTGCGCCTCGTCGACGAGGTGCAATACCAGCGTCGTCGGCAAAAGTTCGACTTCGACATGATGCCCGGCCTGTGGCTCGCGTCGGCCTCGCCCGGCAACGAGCAGCGCACGCGCTGGGGTTCGGCCAGCGCCGCGCAGGAAGCCTCGTTCAATCTCGCGGGCGCGCGCTCGCCCGCCATCGACGGGCTCATCGACGCCATGCTCGCGGCGACAATGCCGGAGGATTTCACGGCGGCCGCCCGCGCGCTCGACCGCGTGCTGTTGTCGGGCTTCTACATCGTGCCGCTGTTTCACGCGCCGGACCAATGGTTCGCCTATTCAGGCAAGCTCGCCTTTCCCGCGACGACGCCCCGTTTCGCCACGCCCCTGTTCGGATCGACGCTCGACACATGGTGGAGACAGCAACCATGAGCCTCGCAAGCAGCGATGACGCCCACGCTCTCGATCCGCTTGCCGGGATCGACCTCGACGCGCTGATCCGCGGCGGCGCCCGGTCGAAACCCGATCGCCTCGCCATGACGGACGTTGGAGGCGAGTCCCTCGACTTCGCCCGGCTCGACGCGCGCGCCGACCTGATGGCGCGCCGGCTGGCCGAGCTTGGCCTAGCGCCCGGCGAGACGCTGATGATCATTGGCGCGGCGCGCCTGTCGGCCTTTGTCGGTCTGCTGGCGGGACTGCGCGCGGGCCTCGACGTGGCCCTCGCCCCCGCCCATCCCGCGCCCACCGTGCTGGCGCTGTTCGCGGCCCGCGCCGGGGCGAGCGCCATCGCGACCGAGGCGGGCGCGGGTTGCGCCATGGAAGACATTTTCGAGGTGGCGGCGCGAGCGCCCGATGTCCGCTTTGTGTGCGAACTCGGCGCCGGAGCCGCCGATGGCGTGGTGGCCTTGGGCGCGCCCCCGAACGAGGCCCCCGACCGCGCCGAACCTTTCCTCGCCCCGACCGGGCGCATTGCGACCTTCGCGCCGGGCGGCGGTCTCGTCTATCACGCGCAGCGTACGCTGGCCCTGGCCGCGCTCGATCTGGCGACGCGCGCGCCCGGAGGGCGTTCGGCGCCGATTCTGTCGACGCTCGCGCCGACGAGTTTCGCGGGGCTCGTCGCCGGCCCCTTCCTGTCGCTGATCCTTGGCCGACCGCTGCATTTCCATGGACCCTTCGAGCCGGAAGGCTTCATCGGCGCGCTGGAAGCCCTCGCGCCGGCCCATCTGGTCGCGCCCGGCGCGCTCGCCGGCCCGCTCGCGGAAGGCGACATGATCCGCGCCGACGTGCTGGCCTCGCTGATGCTGCTCGACCGCACGACGGAGGCGCGTGGCGCGCTCGCGCCGCTGGGCGCGGCCGCGGACGTTCCCGTCATCGATCTGCACGCCTTTGGCGAACAGGCGCTCATCGCCGAGGCGCGCGGGCCGGACAAGCGGCCTTTGCCACCCGCCCGCGCGCCGCATATGATCCGTCATGGCGACACCAGCATTCTCGCGGTCAGGCGCCGGGACGGAACGGGGCCGCTCGCCTTCGAGGGCGAGGCGGTCAGCGCGGGCTAAACGAGGCGATCATGACCGACAACGCCAGCCAAGAGGGCGTCGAGCCCCTGACCATCGACGTCGTCTCCGACGCCGTCTGTCCGTGGTGCTTCGTCGGCAAGCGACGGCTGGACGAGGCGCTCGACGGCCTGCCGAACGTGCCCGTCGAAATCCGCTGGCGCCCGTTCCAGCTTGACGCCAGCATTCCCAGGGGCGGCATCAGCCGCGTGGATTATCTCAACCGCAAGTTCGGCCCCGACCGCGCCCACGACATGCACGCGCGCCTGACCGGCGTCGGCGCGGAAGCGGGCATTCCCTTCGCCTTCGACCGAATCGCGCGCTCGCCCAATACGCTCGACGCGCACCGGCTCATCCGTTGGGCGCAATCGACGGGGCGACAGAGCGGGCTCGTCGAGCGTCTGTTCAACGCCTATTTCATCGAAGGCCGCGACATCGGCGACCGCGACACGCTGGCCGACATCGCCGATGAATTCGGGCTGGACCGCGCGGCCATTCGCGCCCGCCTCGACACGGACGACGACCTCGCCGACGTAGAAGGCGATATCGAAACCGCCCAGCGCATTGGCGTCACCGGCGTGCCTTTCTTCATCCTCGATGGCAAATACGGACTTTCCGGCGCGCAACCGTCGGAGGCGCTGGCCGCCGCGATCGAAAAAGCGTATCGCGCGCGGGGCGAAAACGCCGAAATCGAAGGCGCCTGACAAAACCATATCCGGGAGTGAACAATGGCATCGAACGCGGTCCTGACGCCCGTCGATCAATCGCCCATCAAGCTGCGGCGTGTCGGCGCGTTTCTCGGCGCCGAAATCACCGGCGTCGATCTGACCAAGCCACTCGACGCGGCGACGGTCGCGGCCATTGGACAGGCCCACGCCGAACATGGCGTGCTCGTGTTTCCGCGGCAGAAGATATCGGCCGAGGATCTGAAGCGCTTCGGCCGGTATTTCGGCGAGTTGACGGTGCATCCGTTTTCGACCAACGCCGCCGACGCGCCCGAGTTGATCGTTTACGACAACAAGGAAGGCAACCCGCCACCGCCCACCGACATCTGGCATTCGGACGAAACCTTCCGCGAATGTCCGCCCATGGGCACGGCGCTGTGCTCGAAGATCATTCCGGCCATTGGCGGCGACACCGCTTTCTGCAACATGGCGGCGGCCTACGAGAGCCTCAGCGACAAGATGCAGCACTATATCTCCGGGCTGGAGGCGGTGCATGATTTCAAGCCCTTCAAGACCCTGTTCGAGGGCACGGAGGAAGGCTGGCGCAAGCTGCGCAGGTTCGAGGAAATGTATCGCGCGGTGACGCATCCCGTCGTGCGCGTGCATCCGGTGACGGGCCGCAAGGCGATCTTCGTCAATCCGCAGTTCACGCTGTTCATCAAGGGCATGGAGGAAAACGAGAGCCGCGCGCTGCTCGATCAGCTCTTCCGCCTGACGTCGTCGCTCGAGCATCAGTACCGGCACCGCTGGGAGCCGGACATGCTGGTGTTCTGGGACAACCGGCTCGTCATGCACGCCGCCGTGCATGACTACTACCCGCAGCGTCGCCTGATGGAGCGCGTGACGATCAAGGGCGACCGGCCCTTCGGCGAGGGCGAGGCGGCCTCGGGCTCGGCGATCCGCAAATACAAGGCCCCGCCGGTGATGAGCTTCAAGGACCGGCCGAAGCGCGAACACGAGAAGGCGTGAGGGCTAGCCTCACGCCGCCTTCTTCTTCCCCTTCTCGGCGATCTCGACCAACTGGCGCATGACGCGCCGGCATGATTCCAGTCGCGCCTCCGGATCGGGAATATCGCGCGCGAAGACGATCTTCATGTCCGGGCGCACGCGGGCGTCCCTGCCCTGCTCGGCGATGAACTTCACGAGCCCCTGCGGATTTGCGAAGGAATTGTCGCGGAACGTTATCACGATGCCCTTCGCGCCGGCCTCGATCTTCTCGACATGGGCGCGACGGCACAGAAGCTTGACCGACACGAGGCGCATCAACTGACGCACCTCGTCGGGCATGGGGCCGAAGCGGTCGATCATCTCGACGCCGAAGGCCTCGATTTCGCTTTCGTCTTGCAACGACGACAAACGACGATAAAGCTGCATGCGCAGGCTTAGGTCGGGCACGTAATGCTCGGGCATGGTGACGGGCGCGCCGGTGACGATGGTCGGCGACCACGCCTCCTCCGCCGGCTCGAAGAGACCGGCCTTCAGCGCCTCGACCGCGTCGGTGAGCATCTGCTGGTACAGCTCGTAGCCGACTTCCTTGATGTGGCCCGACTGTTCGTCGCCAAGCAGATTGCCGGCGCCGCGAATATCGAGATCGTGGCTGGCGAGCTGGAAGCCCGCGCCCAAAGTGTCGAGGGTTTGCAGCACCTTCAGGCGTTTTTCAGCCTGCGGCGTGATGGCCTTTTTCGCCGGCACGGTGAAGAGCGCGTAGGCGCGCGTCTTGGAACGTCCGACGCGGCCGCGCAACTGATACAATTGCGCGAGGCCGAACATGTCGGCGCGATGCACGATCATCGTATTGGCGGTGGGAATATCCAGACCGGATTCGACGATCGCCGTGGAGACGAGGATATCGTATTTGCCCTCGCAGAAGGCCGACATGCGATCCTCGAGTTCCGTCGAGGACAATTGCCCATGCGCGACAACGAATTTCGCCTCGGGCACGTTCTTGCGCAGGAAGGCCGCCGCCTCGTCGAGATCCTCGATGCGCGGGCAGACATAAAAACTCTGGCCGCCGCGATAACGCTCGCGCAGCAGCGCCTCGCGCACCGACAATTCGTCGAACGGCGTGATGAACGTGCGCACGGCGAGGCGATCGACGGGCGGCGTCGCGATGATCGAGAGTTCGCGCACGCCGGTCAGCGCGAGCTGCATGGTGCGCGGAATCGGCGTCGCCGAAAGCGTCAGCACGTGCACCTCGGCGCGCAGATCCTTCAGGCGTTCCTTGTGCGACACGCCGAAGTGCTGCTCCTCGTCGACCACAACGAGGCCGAGGTCCTTGAACTTGACCAGCTTGCCGAGAATGGCGTGCGTGCCGACGACGATGTCGACCGTGCCATCCTCGAGGCCCTGCCGCGCCGCCTTGAGATCGGCGTTGGTCACCATGCGCGACATATGCGCGACATTCACAGGCAATCCGGCGAAACGCTCGCGGAAATTTTTCGCGTGCTGGCGCGCGAGCAGCGTCGTCGGCGCGACGACGGCGACCTGCTTGCCATTGAGCGCGGCGGCGAATGCGGCGCGCAGCGCCACCTCGGTCTTGCCGAAGCCGACGTCGCCGCAAACGAGGCGATCCATGGGTCGCCCCGCGGCCATGTCGTCGAGCGTCGCGTCGATGGCGCCCTGCTGATCCTCCGTCTCCTGCCACGGAAATCGGGCGCAGAATTCGGTGTAGAGATGCTCGGGAGGAATGAGCCGCGGCGCCTCGCGCAACTGGCGCGCGGCGGCGATCTTGATCAATTGTTGCGCGATCTCGCGGATGCGGTTCTTCATCCGCGCGCGGCGGTTCTGCCAGCCCGCGCCGCCGAGCTTGTCGAGCGCGGCCTCGGTGTCCTCCGAGCCGTAGCGCGAGAGCAGTTCGAGGTTTTCCACCGGCAGGAACAGCTTGTCGCCGCCGGCGTAATGCAGTTCGAGACAATCGTGCGGCGCGCCCGCGGCCTCGATGGTGCGCAGGCCGATGAAACGCCCGATGCCGTGATCGACATGCACAACGAGATCGCCGGCCGACAGGGCCGCGACCTCGGACAGGAAGTCCGCCGCGCGGCGCTGCTTGCGGCGCGTGGTCGCGAGCCGGTCGCCCAGAATGTCCTGCTCGCCGATGATGGCGAGATCGTCGGTCTCGAAGCCGTGTTCAAGACCCATGACGGCCAGACTAATGACGCCTCGCCCATGCGCGAGCGCGTGCGAATAGGCGGAGATCGGCAGCGCGTTCTTCAGCCCATGATCGGCGAGAACGCTGCCCAGACGCTCGCGCGAGCCATCCGACCAGGCGGCGACGACGACGCGCTTGCCGTCGGCGCGCAACGCCTGCACGTGCTCGACCGCGGACTCAAACACGTTGACGCCCTCGCGTCCGCGCTCGGGCGAGAAATCGCGACCGGCGCGCGCGCCGCAATCGATGACGAGATCGCCGCCGTCGGGCCGCGCGAAAGGCGTGAAGCGCGCCACGGGTGTTTTGGCGAGCCGCGCCGCCCAGTCCTCGGCGGTCAGATACAGCGCGCCGGGCGGCAACGGCTTGTAGGCCGCGCCCGCGTGGTCGCGATCATATTCCTGCTTACGCGCGGCGTAATAATCCTGAACCTGCGCGAAGCGTTCGGCGGCCACCTCGTCGGCCTGCGCGTCGAGCACCACGGGCGCGGCGCCGATATAATCAAACAGCGTGTCGGCGCCGCCATGAAACAGCGGCAGCCAATGCTCCATGCCCGGATGGCGGCGACCCTCGCTGATGGTTTCGTAGAGTTGATCGCCGTGTATATGCCCGCCGAACTCGGCGACATAGGACTGGCGGAAGCGTTTCATCGTCTGCGAGGTCAGCGTCACCTCGCTCATCGGCACGAGATCGAGCGCGCGCAATTGCGTCAGGCTGCGCTGGCTCTCGGGATCGAAGGAACGGATGGATTCCAGCGTGTCGCCGAAGAAATCGAGGCGCATGGGTTCCGCGGCGCCCGGCGGAAACAGATCGAGAATGCCGCCGCGCACGGCGTATTCGCCGGCTTCGCGCACGGTCGACGAGCGCAGGAAGCCGTTTGTTTCAAGCCACGCCGACAGATCGTTCATGGTCAGCGCGTTGCCCGGCGCCGCGGAAAAACTTTCCGTCTCCACCCATGCGCGCGGCGGCACGCGTTGCGTCATGCCGTTGATCGTCACGCAGAGAACGCGCGGCCGCTCCAGCGACGAGCGCGTGCGCGCAAGCCGCGACAGCGCCGTCATGCGCCGCGCGGCGATGCCGGCGTTGGGCGACACGCGATCGTAGGGCTGGCAGTCCCACGCGGGCAACTCCAGCGCCTCGACCTCGGGCGCGAAAAACGCGAGCGCCTCCATGAAGGCGCGCGAGCGCTGGCCATCGCGCGCCACGTGCACGAGCGCGACGGAACGATCAAGCGCGCCCTTGGCCAAGGCGCGCGCGAGGTCGGCGACGACAAGCGCGTCGAACCCGTCCGGCGCGCGCGCTAGCGTCAATGACTTGCCGGCGCCGATGGCCGCGATGGCGCGCTTGAAATCGCTCATGTCAGATATTGATCGGGCTGGAATGGGTGTGGAACGCCTTCAGCTTGCGGAACAGCGGCGTCATGTATTCGTCGGGCGTCGGCGCCTCGCCGGTCAGCCACATCAACACGTCGCGATCCGGTGGCTCCAGCAGCGCCTCGAACTGATCAAGCTCGGCCTCGTCGAGGGTTGGCAGATGCGCGTCGGCGAAACCGCCCATCACGTAATCCATCTCGCGCATGCCGCGCCGCCACGCGCGCATGAGAATGCGCCGACGGCGCGGATCGAGGTTGGCGCTGGAAAGCGTGGATTCGGGCATGGTCTGGGCCTCGCCTTTGGCGACAAAAACGCGAAAACGCCCGCGCGACGGCTTTTGGGGCCGGCGGCGGGTTGATCGGACGCGGATATAGGGCATATCGCCGGCCTTGTCAGGCGAAGATTGGACCGATCGCCCCAGCCTTGCGCCGCAGGCCGGGATGAACGATTTTCGCGATCAACGCGCGCGCCGTTCGCGGGGCGGCGAGGGGGAGACGGACATGATCGGCAGGCGGCTTTTGATCGCGGGCGGGGCGGCGGCTTTTTGCGCGCCATGGGCCGGCGCGCAGGAAATCTGGCCGTCGAAACCCATTCGCATCATCGCGCCCGTCGCGCCGGGGGGCGGCGTCGATCTCGTCGCGCGCACCATCGGCGACAGGCTCGCGCAGGCGTTGGGGCAACCCGTCATCGTCGACAACCAGAGCGGCGGCGGCGGCATCATCGCCTCGCAGATGACGACCCGCGCCGCGCCCGACGGCTATACGCTGATGGTCGGCTATGTCGGCACGCACGGCACCAATCCCGCCGTGCGCAAGGTGCCCTATGACGCCATCAACGGGTTCACGCCCATCGCGATGGTCGGCGGCACGCCCAATATTCTCGTGGTGACGCCGGGCCTGCCGGTCGCCACGGTGGCGGAATTCGTCGCCTACGCGAAGGCGCACGCGGGCGAACTCAGTTACGGCACCTCGGGGCCGGGCACGCTGACCCATCTGGCGATGGAGCAATTCAAGGAGGCGACGGGAATCACGCTGGCGCATGTGCCCTATCGCGGCATCACGCCGGCGATTTTCGACGTGCTGGCGGGCCATACCCACGCCATGTTGCCGGGCCTCGCCGCCGCGCTACCGCAGATCAACGCGGGCAAGCTGCGCCCGCTCGCCGTCACCGGCGCGCGCCGCCATCGGTTGCTGCCGAATGTCCCGACGCTCGAGGAGCTTGGCTATCCCGGCTTCGACGGCGTGCAGTGGTATGGAATCGTCGGTCCGCCCGGCATGCCCGCCGATATCGTGACGCGGCTCAACCGCGAGATCAACGCGCAACTCGGCGCGCCGGAACTCGCCGAGAAACTGTCGGGCGAGGCGCTCGACCCCATGCCGATGAGCCCGGCCGAATTCGGCGACTACATGAAAAAGGACATCGCCAAATGGTCGGCGGTGGTGAAGGCGCGCCACCTCGAAATGGAGTAGCGCGCCGTCGCAGCCCTCAGGCGAAGCCCATCGCCGCCAGATACTGCCGGCGAATGTCCGCCGGTTGCCCCGCGCAGTGGCGATGGTCGATGAGCTTGTTCTTGAGGAAGGGGTGTTTTTTCCACTCCTCCATGCTCAGGTCGCCCATGCCGGTGGTGCGGCCGACCAGCGCCAGCGGCACGCATTTGGCGAGTTCGGGATCGCGAATGACGCCCTTGGGATCCTTGCCTTCTTCAATCCGCTTCATGTCGTCGAAGTAGCGCTTGCGCATCATGATGATGCCGCGATCGCTGGCCGCCAGAAACTCCTTCGTGCGGTCGGCGATGACGCCCTGCCCCACCCAGGCGACGATGTCCTGATTGATGACGTGGCTGGTGATCCAGCGGCCATCCGCGTCGCGAATGGGGCTCTCCCACACGGGCACGCTTTTTTGCTCGATGGGGCCGGCGTCCTTCGGCGGCTGGTCGTGGAACCACGCGATGCTCAGCGTGTTCTCGTCGTCGACGGGCACGCGCCACTCGAAGTGCTCGCCGAGGTAGAAGCCGATCGGCCAGAGCGCGAGGCGACCGATCGTCCACAGCGGGCTGTTCTCCTCCTGCCCCTCGCGAATGCGGCGGTAGGCGTGGCCATATTCGACCTCGTCGAAGGCGACCTGCAAATGCTTGGTCGAATAGTTGAAACTGTCGTTGAGGCGCTGGCTCCAGTTGTCGTGCATCCATTCGAAATGCACGGGATCGCAGGAGTTTTCCTGACACTGGAACCAGTTGCAGGGAATGTCCGACTTGACGATCTGGCGGAAGCCGCCCTTCCAGGTGAAGGGCGCCCACACCGGCAGTTCGGGAACCGGCGCCGGGCCCATGTAGGCGAAGAGCAGTCCGGCGCATTCGCGCACCGGATAAGATTTCACTTTCACCTTGCTTTTCAGGTTCTGTTGCGGGTGCGCCGTGTCGTCATAGGGCATTTCCATCACGTCGCCGTGGTGGTTCATCAGCCAGCCATGGTAATTGCAGCGCAGGCCGCACTTTTCGACAAAGCCATAGGAAAGATCGGCGCGACGGTGCGGACAATGGCGATCAATGAGGCCGTAGTTGCCGTCGAGATCGCGATAGACGACGAGATCCTCGCCAAGCAGGCGCACGGCCTTCGTCGACGTTTTTTCCAGCTCGCTCGCGCCGGCGAAGGGAATCCAGTAGCGACGCAGCAACTTGCCCATCGGCTTGTCGGGCCCGACCTCGGTCAGCATCCGGTTTTGTTCGGCGGTGAGCATGGCCGGGTCTTCCTCCAGAATGAATTGGCGCGGCGAGCGCGGTTGATGGGTTCACCATAGCGCGTCCCGCCGTCGACGGAAATATTCAGATGGGCGCGACATTTCGCGCGGCGCGCGCCGGGGGGGTCGACGCGCCGCGCCCCGGCGCAAGTTCGCGCTCAAGGCGGCCAACATTCTCGATCGCGACATCGCGCTTGTCGACGATGACGCCAAGTTCCCGCAGACGTCGAAAACTGCGCGAGATCGTCGCCTTGTCGACGCCGAGCTGGTCGGCGATCAGGCTTTTGGCGTAGGGCAACGGAAAACATGAGCGCCCCTCGCGCTCGGGCGAAAGCGACAGGATCAGGCGCGCGAGCCGCTCGTCGATGCCCTGATGGTGAAACCGCTGAAACGTGCGGATCAGCGAGGTCGCCCAGTCGTTGCTCAGGCGCAAGACCGCGTCGACCATTTCGCGCGAGTCGGTCAAGGCCTCGCGCAACGCGCCCGCGGGCAAGCGCGCGACGCGGGCGGGCGTGGCGGCGTCGGCCGAGCCCTCGTAAACGCCGCCGACCGGCGCGAGCGTTTCGCCGAAAGAGCGCCCCGTGGAGACGACGTCGATCACCGTCTCCAACCCGCTCCTGTTGAGATGGAAATACTTCACCCAGCCGTCCAGCACGACAAACATGCAGGTGGCCGGATCGCCCTGCCGGAAAAGCGGCTGACGCGCCCGATAGGCCTGCACGGCGACTGCGCCCATCAGGCGATCGAAAACCTCCTCACGCAGCGCCGAGAAAAGCGGCGTCCGGCGCAAGAGCGTCATGTCGGCTTGGCAAACCACGGCGACCCCACTGGACCAATGGGGGTGGAATGACGCCAGACGAGGCCCGCCGCCTTGAGCGAGCGCAAGCCTTGCCGTCGATGTTCCCGCCTTGTACGCGCGCGGCCCCGCGACTAAACGAAGCGGATGCGTCCCGCGATCCTCAATCCGCTGTTCTCGCCGATCGCCTCGCTGCCCGGCGTCGGGCCGAAGACCGGCAAGCAGTTCGACCGCCTGCTGGAGCGCGGCGCGGCCGGCGCGCGGCTGATCGATATTCTGTTCCATCTGCCTCATGCGACAATCGACCGTCGCGAGCGCCCGAAAATCAGCGAGGCCCCCCGGGATCAGGTCGTTCTGCTCGAGGCGCGGGTGGTGGAGCATCGACCGCCCTCGGGCCGCTACGCGAAGGGCCCTTATCGCGTGCTCGTCGAGGACGACACGGGCGACCTGCAACTCGTGTTCTTCCATTCCAACGTGGACTGGATCCAGAAATCCCTGCCCGTCGGCGAGGTCAGATGGATTTCCGGCCGGCTGGAACTTTACGAGGGCCATCTCCAGATGACCCATCCGGACAAGGTGCTGGACGCGACGGGGCTGGCCCGCCTGCCGCCCGTCGAGCCGGTCTATGGCCTGACCGAGGGGCTTTATCAGCGCAATGTCGCGCGCGCGGCGCAGGAGGCGCTGAAGCGCCTGCCCGCCCTGCCGGAATGGCGCGACCCGGTCGATCTCAAATTACGGGCGTCGCCCAACTTCGCCGCGGCGCTGGCGCGATTGCATGGCCCCGAGGCGCCGGCGGACATCGCGCCCGACGCGCCCGCGCGGATCAGGCTCGCCTTCGACGAACTGCTGGCGAGCCAGCTCGCCCTGATGATGGTGCGCGCCCGGATGCGCGACGAGCGCGGCCGCGGCACGCGAGGCGATGGCGTCATCGCCGGCAAGATACTGACCGGACTGCCTTTTTCGCCAACCAACGCGCAAACCGCCGCGTTGGCGGAAATCCGCTCGGACATGGCGGACGACAAGCGCATGCTGCGCCTGTTGCAGGGCGATGTCGGTTCAGGCAAGACGCTGGTGGCGCTGCTGGCCATGGCGACCGCCGTGGAAGCCGGGCGGCAGGCGGCCCTGATGGCCCCCACGGAAATCCTCGCCCGCCAGCATTACGAACGGCTCGGCCCGCTCGGCGCGACCGCCGGCCTGCGCATGGCCCTGCTCACGGGTCGCGACACGGCGGCGAAGCGACGCCGGACCCTGGCCGAACTAGCGGCGGGCGACATCGACATTCTCATCGGCACCCACGCGCTGTTTCAGGAAGAGGTGCGCTTCGCCGACCTGGCGCTGGCCGTGGTCGACGAACAGCACCGCTTCGGCGTGCACCAGCGCCTCGCGCTGGGCGAAAAAGGCGCGGCGGTGGACATTCTCGTGATGACCGCGACACCGATCCCTCGCACGCTGGTGCTGACTTATTTCGGCGACATGGACGTTTCGACCCTGCGCGAAAAGCCCGCCGGGCGGCAGCCCATCGATACCCGCGCCATGCCGCTGGAGCGAATTGGCGACCTCATCGAGGCGGTCAAGCGCGCGACGGCGGCGGGCGCGCAGGTCTATTGGGTCTGCCCGCTGGTGGCCGAGAACGAGGAACTCGACCTTTCCGCCGCGCATGACCGCCACGCGGACCTCCAGCGGATTTTCGGCGACCGGGTCGGCCTCGTGCATGGCCAGATGAAGGGCGCCGACAAGGACGCGGCGATGGAAGCCTTTTCACGTGGCGAAACATCCATTCTGGTCGCGACCACGGTGATCGAGGTCGGCGTGGACGTGCCCAACGCGACGATCATGGTCATTGAACACGCCGAGCGTTTTGGCCTGGCGCAGCTCCATCAGTTGCGCGGACGGGTTGGCCGGGGATCGGGCAAGTCCTCCTGTCTGCTGCTCTACCGAGCCCCCCTCGGGGAAGTCGCAGCCGCCCGGCTCGCCATCATGCGGGAGACAGAAGACGGCTTTCGGATCGCCGAGGAAGACCTCAAGCTTCGAGGCGAGGGCGAGGTTCTGGGGGCGCGGCAGTCGGGCACGCCCGGATTTCGGCTCGCGGACCTCGCCGTCCACGCGGACCTGCTGCCCCGGGCGCGGGAGGAGGCGGCGAATATCCTTCGCGACGACCCGGAGTTGCGGAGCGAGCGCGGGGCGGCGTTGCGCGCCCTCCTCTATCTGTTCGAACGGGAGGAGGCGGCCCGCCTGCTCCGCGCCGGTTAGGGGACGACCGGGTTTTTCTGGTCACAGTCGTGGAAAAAGTCGCCATCGGCCCAAGCCGGTGGTTTGAGCGTCAACCGTTTCACAATATAGTGTTTTCGGCTGCGTCTTATCAGCGGCGTCCGGGCAATCCGGGCCGCGTCAGGGCGGTTGGTTGGGGGACTGGGTTCGTTGGATTTCAAGGGCGCACTTGGCGCGGCGTCGACGCGCGTTGTCTGGAGTGTCGCGGAAGGTTCCGTTTCTGCGTTTCGCTGGGTGAAGGTTTTCGAGACCGTCGCCCACAAGAATCGGCTGTCCCGCAATGGCCTTAAAGCCGGCGATCGCGCGCCGGTCGCGTCGTTGCGTCTGCGCTGCGGCTGTGACAATCCGCGTTGCGCGCGACATGTCGCCGCCCGCTGGTTCGGCCTGCGCGGCTTTTCGCGAAATCCCGACACCGCCTCCACGCACGCCCGAATTCGGCCCTTCGCGGCCATGGTGCCACTAGGCGAATTTTCGTCGATGGCGGATTACGTCCGTCACGTTTCCAGGATTTCGGATGGCAACGACCGCCGCGAGGTGGCGCGCGCCCGCAAGCTCGGCTACGCAACCCGGCGAATCGGGCCGCAATCGCATCCGGCTTCCCTCGATGACATCATTCGCTCGAAACCGGTCCGCTCGGGTGGCGTCATGGGCAAGGCCGTCGCGGCGCCCGCCCCGGCGCGCCACGAGGCCGCTTTCATCGATCAGGCGACGCCGATCCCGCAACCGCGCTGCGCCGAACACTGGCAAATCGACTTCGGCGTCTTCAGGGATTCCGACCCGGACCGCATGATGGGCAAGGCCACCCTCGGTCGCTCGGGCAATCTGATCGAGGTGGTTTTCTTCATGGGGCATGGCGCCGCGTTGCGCGACGGCGTGATGAAAACGCTCCTGTTCGACATCATGGAGTGGCTGCTGGAAAGCAACGACCCGCTCGTCCAGGGCGCGGATTTTCTTTCCTACGGCGCCGTCGAGGAAGGCGCGGATGGACGCGACAAATGGCGGCGGTATCTGGGTTTCCGCCCGTTCGCGCTCGACGCGCCAACGCCGCGCGACCACGATTGGCTGCCCGAGGACTTCGACATCGCGGCTTATCTGACGCTAAACCCGGATTTGAGGGCGGCGCGCGTTTTGCCGATCAGTCACTTTCGCCTGCATGGCGCGTTCGAGGATCGCAAGTATTCCTTCCAGCTTCCGCGTCCGGCGCGGCCAAACGACATCGACATGGCGCACGCGCCGGCAAAGCTGGCGCTCGCGCCGGTCAGAAAGGGCTGACGCCAGCGGCCCTTGCCTCGCGGCGCGCGCGAGCGCAGACTAACTCCGTAAAGTGGATCGACCGGCGAAGTCCGGCGCCAAGGGAGGGTCTAATGCCGCACAGGGCTTTGCTGTCGAGTGTCGCCATGATCGGATTGCTGGCGCTGGGTTATCCGGCGACGGCCAGCGCGCAGGGCGCCGCCATGAGCGGCGTCGTTTCCTCCACCGAGGAAGGCGCCATGGAAGGCGTTATCGTCAGCGCGAAAAAGGAAGGCTCGAACATCACCGTCAGCGTGATCTCCGACGACAAGGGCCATTTCGCGTTTCCGGCCGGCAAGCTCGAACCGGGCAAATACACGCTCTCGATCCGCGCGACGGGTTATGAAATCGATGGCGCGAAAAGCATCGAACTGGCGAGCGTCGGCGCGACCAATGACATCAAGCTGAAAAAGACCCGCAACCTCGCCAAGCAAATGACCAACGCCGAGTGGATGATGAGCGTGCCCGGCTCGGAGGACGACAAGCTGCAACTGGTCAACTGCGTCAGTTGCCACACGCTCGAGCGCATCGTGAAATCGTCCTACGACTCCGATGGCTTCGTCGACATCCAGACGCGCATGTCGACCTATGCACAGGTCAGTCAGCCGGTAAAACCTCAACCGCGCAAGGAGTTCTCGCGCTCCAGCGATCCCGAGAAGCGCTTCCGCAAAATGGCGGACTTCCTCGCCAGCATCAATCTGAGCCAGGGTCCGCAGTGGAACTACGAGTTGAAGACATTGCCGCGGGTCAAGGGTCGCGGCACGCATGTCGTGATCACCGAATATGATCTGCCGCGCCCGACGATCGAGCCGCATGACGTGATCGTGGAGAACGGTACGGTCTATTACACGAATTTCGGCGAACAGTTCCTTGGCAAGCTCGATCCGGTGACGGGCAAGCCAAGCGAAATCAAGATGACGCAGTTCAAGCCGGAGTGGCCGACGGGCAATCTCGACATCAACCCCGACAAGCAGGGCAACCTGTGGATCGGCATGATGTATCAGGCCTCGATCGCCAAGTTCGATCCGAAGACCGAGCAGTTCACCTATTACCCCGTGTCGAACGAACGCAACAAGGACGACACCCAGCTCAACATGGTCACGCTGAACCAGCATCTGGATGGCAAGATCTGGGTGAACGACGCGGGTTCCCAAGGCATCCTGCGCCTCGATGTCGCGACCGGCAAATACGAGGATCTCGATCCGATCAGCAAGTTGCCCGGCGGCGTCAACGCCCATTCGTTCTACGATATCGTGCCGGACTCCCACAACAATCTGTATCTGACCGACTTCCAGTCAAACTACATCATGCGCGTCGACGCGAAGGACTTCAGCACGAAGACCTATCAAACGCCGACGCCGATGTCGCGCAACCGCCGCGGTCACATGGATGGACAGGACCGCTTCTGGTTCGCCGAATATCGCGGCAACAAGATCGCCATGTTCGACACCACGACCGAGAAGTTCACGGAATACGGACTGCCGACGAAATATTCGACGCCCTACGATGTGATCTGGGACAAGAACGGCGATTTGTGGACCGGCGGCATGTCGACCGATCGCGTGATCCGTCTCGATCCAAAAAACGGCGCGGTGGTCGAATATCCCTTGCCGCGCGATACGAACATGCGCCGCATGTTCGTCGACAACTCGACGCCCATCCCGACGTTCTGGGTCGGATCGAACCATGGCGCGTCGATCGTGAAGGTCGAGCCGCTCGACTGACGCGCGCGTCGCCGAACCTCCCGGACGGGGCGCCCGCTTTCGCGCCCCGTCCGCCGGGATGATCAGGCCGATGTCCTGCGCGCCTCCGCGGCGAGTTCGGCGACCTTGCCCTGCCCCGGCTGGATCACGCCGGCGGACATGATCAGCTTGAATGCCTCGTCGGGCGTGATCTGCACCTCGATCACGTTCGCGGCCGGCAGATAGAACCAGAAACCCGTGGTCGGATTGGGCGCGCAGGGCAGGAAGACGGAAACGTAATCGCCGGGCTGGGGAAGGCCGCGCGCGACGGCGTCGGCCGGCGGCGTTGAAATCAGCACGACCGACCACATGCCCTTCGAGGGATATTCGACGAGGCCGACACGGCGGAACGAGGTGCCGCCCTGCGAAAACAGCGTTTCGAAAACTTGCTTGGCGCCCTTGTAGATGCCGCGTACGGCGGGAATGCGATCGAGCATGCGTTCGCTCAGGCGGATCAGCGTGCGCCCGGCGAGATTAGCGGCGAGGAAGCCAAGAAGCGTCAATCCCAGAAACGCCAGCACCACGCCCGTTCCCGGCAAGCGGACCGGCAAATAGGTGTCCGGCCAGAGGGTTGGCGGCACGAGCGGCTTGACCCACGCGTCCACCGTGTCGGTAAACCAGATGACCAGCCAGACCGTGACCGCCAACGGACCGGCGATCACCACACCGGTGAGGAACCACGTGCGGATGCCCGAGCCGAAGGCCGGTCGCGCCTCGGTCGGCGACATTCTCGGCAAATCCGGGCCGGTTTGAAATGGCGTTGGATCGGTCATCGATTTCCAGACTGACGTCGTTCGGCGGGAAACATGCCGCTCCCACCATCCCGAAGCAAGCGAGAGGCCACCGTTTTGCCGGCGCGTCAATGCGCCGGAAAAATGATCATCGGCGCGAAGGATCGAAACACGCCGGGCGGCGGCGGCGGGAATGGCGCGGCGCGGCGCACCAGCGCCAACGCCTCGGCGTCGATGTCGGGACGACCCGATCCCCGCGCCAGGGCGACAGAACGGGGATTGCCGGCGTCATCGATATCGAAGGTCACGACCGCCGACAGCGGTCGCGGGCGCGGCCCATCCGGATCGCGCTTGGCCCTCTCCAGCATGCCATAAACGACGCCCTTGTATTCCTCGCTCAGGGCGGTTCCAAGCGTCGGCGCCTGCGTTGCGCCGAGCAAATTGGGCATGGCGAAGGTCGGCAGACGCGGCGGCGGACGCGCGCCCACGCCAGCCGTGGCGGCCGTTGGTTGTTCGGCTTGCGCGGGGGCGTCATTCGGCGCGCCTCCGCTGGCGGGCGGCGGCGGCGGCTCCGCGGGCCCGGCGGGCCCCGGCGCATCGGACGGCGGCGGCTTCGCGTCTTCGGGCGCTTCGGGCGCGGCGGCTGGCTGTCGCGGCGTTTCGACGGGTTCACGCGTCGGGGACGGCTCCGCCGATGCGCTGGCTTGCCCGGATTTGGCGCCCTCCGACCCGCCGGGCGTTTCCGTCTTCTCCCCTCCAGCGTCGCCGTGGTCGGCCTTGCCGGTTGTTTCGCTCTCGTCGACAAGATCGACGTCCGACGTCGTTTCCGCCGTCGAGGCGCCGGATTGGCTTTTCAAGTCGTCGTAGATGAACAGGCCGACGAACCCGACATGCAGAAGGCAGGCGACGGCGAAAGCGATCCACGCCCTCGTCGACGCGCGCGGATCGCGAAAGCGCTTCATCCCGCCGGGCGCCACGAATTCCGGCGCGATGTCGAAGGCATTCGTCATGGGCGAACCTTAAGGCGCGGCAATGCGGCCGGGCAATGGCGGGGCATCGACGTGCGCGGCGGTTTGCATGGCGCCTCGCCCCTGCCTAAGCTGTCCGATATCGCGAGACGGCGCGATCGGAGACGCGGCGATGATCGGCTATCTGCTCAATATCGGCGGCATTCTGGTCATGGGCGTCGGCGCCTTGCTGGTGTTCGCGTCCATGAAACCCGACGTGTTCAGGGTCAAGCGATCGACGACCATCGCGGCGCCGCCCGCGCGCGTATTTTCCTTCATCGAGGACTTCCACGCCTTCAACCTGTGGAATCCCTTCGCGATGAAGGACCCCGCGCAGAAGGTTGCCTACGCGGGCCCTGACAAGGGGCCCGGCGCGTCATTTTCATGGGATAGCCGCAAGCAAGGCTCCGGACGCATGGAAATCGTCGAGACAAGCGCGCCGGCGCGGGTGGCGATGCGGCTTGAGTTCACCAGGCCCTTTCCCGCGCGGAACGCGGTTGAGTTCACCATCGACGCCAGCGGCCCGGACGCCGTGGTCACGTGGAGCATGAACGGCCCCGTGCCGTTCATCGCCAAGATTTTCCACGTCTTCGTCAATGTCGACAAAATGGTCGGGCGCGACTTTGAAAAGGGCCTCGCCAATCTGAAGGCGCTCGCCGAGAAAACCTGACCGCGTCGCGTTATTCCACCGTCACCGATTTGGCGAGGTTGCGCGGCTGGTCGACGTCCTTGCCCATCAGCACCGCCGTGTAATAGGCGATGAGCTGGATCGGCGCGGCATAAACGATCGGGGCGAACTCCGGCGCCATGTCCGGCATCGACAGATGCGCCTCGACCGCGATGGCGGCCTCATGCAGCGCGTGCTGGTCCGACACCAGAATGACGCGACCGCCGCGCGCGGCGACTTCCTGCATGTTTGAAACCGTCTTTTCCAGCACCGGGTCGGTCGGCGCGATGACGATGACCGGCATGGATTCATCAATCAGCGCGATCGGGCCGTGCTTGAGTTCGCCGGCGGCGTAGCCCTCGGCGTGAATGTAGGAAATTTCCTTCAGCTTGAGCGCGCCCTCGAGCGCCAGCGGATAGGACGTGCCGCGACCGAGATACAAAACATCGCGCGCGCGGGTCAGCGAGCCCGCGAGTTTCTCGGCGGCGGGCGACATCTTGATCGCCTCGGCAAGCAGGCCGGGCACGGCGATGAGTTGCGAGACGAGTTCGGACTCGCGACGGGCGTCGATGGCGCCGCGCGCGCGGGCGATTCCAACCGCCAGACAGGCCAGCACGGCAAGCTGACACGTGAAGGCTTTCGTCGAGGCGACGCCGATCTCGGGCCCCGCCAGCGTCGGTGCGACAACGTCGCATTCCCTCGCGATGGTCGATGTCGTCACGTTCACGACGCTCAGCGTGTGCTGCCCCTGTTGCTTGGCGTAGCGCAACGACGCCAGCGTGTCGGCGGTCTCGCCCGATTGCGAGACGACGATCATCAGGCCGTTATCAGGCAGCGGCGCCTCGCGGTAGCGGAACTCCGAGGCGACATCGATCTCGACCGGCAGGCGGGCGAAACGCTCGAACCAGTATTTCGCCACGAGGCCCGCGTAATAGGCGGTGCCGCAAGCGGTGATTGTCACACGCGTCAGCGACTTCGGGTCGAAGGGCAGATCGAACGGCAGCCGCACCGCGCCCGAGGACATATCGAGATAATGCGCCAGCGTCCGGCCGACGACCTCGGGCTGCTCGTGGATTTCCTTCGCCATGAAATGGCGGTGATTGCCCTTGTCGACGAGAAAGGCCGACGCCTGGCTGCGCAGGCGCGCGCGTTGAACCACGGAGCCGTTGGCGTCGCGGAAGGTGGCGCCCTCGCGGGTCAGCACGACCCAGTCGCCATCCTCCAGATAGGTGATGTCGCTGGTGAAGGGCGCCAGCGCCAGCGCGTCCGAGCCAAGGAACATCTCGCCCTCGCCGTAGCCGATGGCGAGGGGCGCGCCCTGACGCGCGCCGATCAGCAGATCGGGATATCCGTCAAAGACAAAACCTAGCGCGAAGGCGCCGCGCAGGCGCGGCAGGGCCGCGGCGACGGCCTCGGTCGGGGCCTTGCCCTGCCGCATTTCCTCGGTGACGAGATGCGCGACGACCTCGGTGTCGGTTTCGGTCAGGAACTCATGCCCCTTGCCGCGAAGCTCGTCGCGCAGCTCGCGAAAATTCTCGATGATGCCGTTATGAACCACCGCGAGCCGGTCGCTGGCGTGGGGATGGGCATTGTTCTCCGTCGGCTTGCCATGGGTGGCCCAGCGCGTGTGGCCGATGCCGATCGGGCCGGACAGGGGCTCCTGCGCCAGTCGCTGCTCAAGGTTGCGCAACTTGCCCTGCGCCCGGCGACGCTGAAGCCGTCCGTTTTCCAGCGTGGCCACGCCGGCGGAATCATAGCCCCGGTATTCGAGGCGCTTGAGCGCCTCGACGATCTGCCCGGCGACCGGCGTGGAGCCGATGATCCCGACGATACCGCACATACGATGTTCTCCAGAACGGGACGCGCCTCAGCCCGCGCGTGCATTGCAGCAAGACGTAAGCCGAAGCGGCCCCATGGCTCAAATCACTTTGAAACAAGGTTTATGACAAAGGCGCCTGAAACGGAATCAGACCCGTTTCTTTTCCCGCCCCTCGCGCGCCTGCCGGAAAGCGCGCGCCCAACCGGACTTCTCGAACTGGCGCCCGCGGCCAACCGCCAGCGCGTCCGCCTCGACGTCCTTGGTGATCACGGAGCCAGAACCGACATAGGCCCCCTCGCCGATCCTGACCGGCGCCACCAGCGCCGAATTCGACCCGATGAAGGCGCCCGCGCCGATCTCGGTGCGCGCCTTGTCGAAACCGTCGTAATTGCAGGTGATCGTGCCCGCGCCGATATTGGCCTTCGCCCCCACGGTGGCGTCGCCGATGTAGGAGAGATGGCTGACCGCCGAGCCGGGCCCGATGTGGGCCGATTTGATCTCGACGAAATTGCCGATCTTGGCGCCGACATCGATGCGCGCGCCCGGCCGGAGACGGGCGAAGGGGCCGACGGCGCTCCGGTCGGCCACGCTGGCGGAATCGAAATGCGAGAAGGCCCTGACGAGGACGCCCTCGCCGATCGTCACGCCGGGTCCGAAGATCACGTTGGGCTCGATGATGGTATCGCGACCGATCCTCGTGTCGAAGGACATGAAAACGGTTTCGGGCGCGATCATGGTGACCCCATCCCGCATGGCCTTGTCACGCAGGCGCCACTGGGCCACGGCCTCGGCCGCGGCGAGCTGGACGCGATCGTTGACGCCCATGACCTCTTCCTCGGGCGCGCGCACAAC
Organism: uncultured Hyphomicrobiales bacterium; assembly: GCA_903861645.1. Classification (GTDB taxonomy): domain Bacteria; phylum Pseudomonadota; class Alphaproteobacteria; order Rhizobiales; family Beijerinckiaceae; genus Terripilifer. Next base: position 9,160 of record CAIOVE010000058.1, on the reverse strand, counting down.
CGCCGCGCGCAACCCGCGGGCGCGGGCGATGGAGACGGCGTCCGTGAGATAGAATTCGTTCTGGGCGTTGTTCGGCCTGATGGCGTCGAGAATCGACGGCGCCAGCCGGCCATCGATCGCCATCAGGCCCGCGTTGCACAGCGTGACCGCGCGTTCGTCGGCGCTGGCGTCCTTGTGCTCGCGGATGGCGGCAAGGCCCTTGTCGTCGACCAGCAAGCGACCGTAGCCCGTGGGGTCGCGCGCCTCGAAACCGAGAACGGCGACGCTCGCCCCGTCCGCCAGCGCCGCGCGCAACGCCAGGAATGTCGCCGGCTGGATCAGCGGCGTATCGGCGAAGACGATGAGCAGATCGTCGCAACCCTTGTCCAGCGCCGGGCGCGCGGCCAGCACGGCATGCGCGGTGCCCAGACGCTCGACCTGCACGAAGGTCTCCGACGCGGGCGCGGCCTTGACCGCCTCGGCCGCGACATCCTCGCGGTTCGGGCCGACGACCACCGCGATCCGCTCGATGCCGGCGCCGGCGACCGAGGCGATGGCGTTGGCGAGCATCGATCGGCCCGCCACCTTGTGCAACACCTTGGGCATGGCGGACTTCATGCGGGTGCCCTCGCCCGCCGCCAGCACAATGGCCAGGCCCGCGCGTTGATATCCCGGCCGACCGTCGCTCATTCCGATACCTCTTGTCATCCGGTCCGTGCGCGACCCGATGGGCGCGCATACCATGCCGCAAAAATTCGCGCCACGTCGCCGCGGCCCCCCTAACAAGCCGCCGCAATCAGGCTATAGAGGGTCCGCCCTTCGAATATCCGAGCAGCGGCGACAGAGCCAAGTCGAAATCTTGATGTACAAGCGTCGTGACGTTCTCAAGTTAGGAGTTGCGGGGCTCGCGGGCGCGGTCGCGACGGGAGGCGCCGCGGCGCAGGAAGCCACGCCGACGCCGCCTTTCGATCCCGCGCGGGTGGTGGACGCGGCCCGGGCGCTGGCGGCCAAGCCGTTCAAGGCGCCCAACGCCGACCTGCCGGACGCTTTCGCCAACCTGACCCTCGAACAATACGCGGCGATCCAGAACCGGCCGAGCGCGCTGCTGTGGGCCGCCGAGAATCTCGGTTTCGTCATCGATCCCCTGCACCGTGGCTACTTGTACGCGGCGCCGATCCGCCTGAATGTCATCGAGGGCGGCGTCGCCCGCCGGCTTGTCTACGCGGCGTCCGATTTCGATTTCGGCCCGCTCAAGCCGCCCGCGGACATCAAGGACATCGGCTTTTCGGGCTTCCGGGTGCTGATCAACCCACCCGGCGGCGAACTCGCCCCGGTGGCGATCTTTCAGGGCGCGAGTTTTTATCGCGCCATCGCGCAAGGTCAGGCCTTCGGCATGCGCGCGCGGGGGCTCGCGCTCAAGGTCGCCGATCCCAAGGGCGAGGAAATCCCGATTTTCCGCGAAGCCTGGATCGAGCAGCCAACGCTCGCGCAAGGCGCGCTGGTGGTTCACGCCCTGCTTGATTCCGAGAGCGTCGCGGGCGCCTACCGGTTCACGCTTCGGGCGGGCGACGCCACCATCATCGACACGGAATGCACGCTTTTCGCGCGCGTCGCGGTGGACAACATCGGCGTGGCCCCCATGGCGGCCACCTATCTCGCGGGACCGCTGGACCGGCGACGCATCGACGACGTCAGGCCCAGCGTTCACGAGGCCAACGGGCTGCAAATCCTGAACGGGCGCGATGAGTGGATCTGGCGTCCGGTTTCCAATCGCGAAACCCTGCAAACCTCGGCTTTCGTGGATTCAAATCCGCGCGGGTTCGGCTTTCTCCAGCGCGACCGCGAATTCGCGCGCTACATGGACGACGACAATCACTGGGAAAACCGGCCCTCGCTCTGGGTCGAGCCCATCGGCGACTGGGGCGCGGGCGCGGTCACGCTGATCGAGGTTCCCTCCGACTCGGACGTCAATCAGAACATGCTGGCCTACTGGCGGCCCAACGTCGGATTGGCCGCCGGCTCGGAAACCGCCTTCGCCTACCGGCAATTCTGGTGCTGGTCGCCGCCGGCGAGCCCACCGCTCGCGAAAGTCACGCAATCGCGCGGCGGCAAGACGCCGGGTGGCGGGCCCAATGGAAAGCGTCGCCGTTTTCTGGTCGAATTCCGCGGCGACATTCTCCCGCGCGACGATCAATCGCCTGAAATCACCGCCAACGTCGGCGCCGGCCCCGGCGCCATCGTCGCGACCCGCAAGATCACGTCCGCGGATGGCAAGACATGCCGCGTGCTTTTTGATCTCGACCCCGGCGCGGAGCCCCTTTGCGAGATGCGCGTCTATCTGGAATCCGGCGGCAAGCGCCTGAGCGAAATCTGGCTTTATCGATGGACTCCGTGACCGACCAAGCCGCGCAGCCGAATCTGGAAGGCGTCGCGCCCACGCCACCCGAGAACCCGCTGGCCATGCCGACGCAATCGTTGGCGCGCCTCGACGCGACCGGACTGCACGCGCCGGCGCGCCGCGCGCCGCCGTGGCTGTCGCGCCTGATCGTATTTGGCGGCGGTCTGGCGCTCACCATTTATGGCGCGAACGAAATGTACGGCGTCGTGAACGTCGGCCCGATCACAACGCTCAAATGGGCGCTGCTGATCCTGTTCGTGACGAACTTCTCGTGGATCGCGCTGGCGTTCACGAGCGCCATCATCGGCTTTGCGTGGCTGCTGACCCGCGGCCGACGCAAGATCGACTCGTCGATCGCGCCGCGCGAGCGCACGGCCGTCGTCATGCCGATCTACAACGAGGCGCCGGCCCGCGTGTTCGGCGCGTTGCAGGCGATATACGAGGATGTCGAGGCGACCGGCGCCGGCGCGGCCTTCGATTGGTTTTTTCTGTCGGACACGACGAACCCGGACATATGGATCGCGGAGGAACGCGCGTTCCTCGCGATGCGCGCGCGACTGGGATCCGGCGCGCGCGTCTATTATCGACGACGCGCGAAAAACACGAGTCGCAAGGCCGGCAACATCGCGGATTTCGTGACGCGCTGGGGCGGCGCCTACGCGCACATGGTCGTGCTCGACGCCGACAGCCTGATGACCGGACACGCCATCGTCGCGCTCACCAACGCGATGGAGGCGGACCCCGACGCGGGCATCATCCAGTCGTTGCCGCTCATCATCAACCGCAACACCATGTTCGCGCGCGTGCAGCAATTCGCCGCGCGCATCCATGGCCCCGTGATCGCGTCGGGACTGGCGCTCTGGTCGGGCCGCGACGGCAATTACTGGGGCCACAACGCCATCATCCGCACGCGCGCCTTCGCCGATCATTGCGGCTTGCCCGATCTGCGCGGGCGGCCGCCCTTTGGCGGACATATCCTCAGTCACGACTTCGTCGAGGCGGCGATGATGCGCCGCGCGGGCTACACGGTTTACATGCTGCCGACCTTGGGCGGCAGCTTCGAGGAAAGCCCGCCGTCGCTGATCGATCTGGCGGCGCGCGACCGGCGCTGGTGTCAGGGCAACCTGCAACATATCCGCATTCTGCCCGCCAAGGGGCTGAAGCTCGCGACGCGTCAGCACTTCGCCACGGGCATCATGGGATATCTCGCGTCGCCTTTCTGGATGGCGCAACTCATCGTTGGTATCGTGCTGGTGCTGCAATCGGCCTATATCAGGCCGGAATATTTCACCGATGAATTCAGGCTGTTCCCGGCATGGCCGCGGTTCGACGCAGAGCGCGCGCTGGAACTGTTCGGTCTCACCATGGCCGTGCTGCTGGCGCCGAAGTTCATGGGGCTTGTCGTGGCGATCCTCGACGGTCCGACACGCCGAGGCTCGGGCGGCGCGACGCGGTTGCTCGCCTCGACGCTGCTGGAAATCGTGATGTCGTCGCTCTACGCGCCCATCATGATGTTGATCCAGACGGGTTCGGTGATGCAGATCGTCTTCGGTCGCGACACCGGGTGGAATCCGCAGCGCCGCGACGATGGCTCCATTCCTCTCAAGGATATCATTCGCCGCCATCGTTCACACACGGCGCTGGGCGTCATCACGCTGATCGCCGGTCTCATCATCGCGCCATCATTGGCGGCGTGGATGTCGCCGACGATCGCCGGACTGATTTTCTCGATCCCCCTGTCCGCGTGGAGCGGCATGCTCTCGATCGGTCTTTTGCTGAAAAAATGGGGGTTGTTGCTGACGCCGGAGGAGACCTCGCCGCCGCCCATCGCGACCCGCGCCAACGCGCTCGGCGCGCAACTGGCCAGTGATGGCGAGGACGCTGACGACGCGCTCTTGGCCATCCACGACCACCCCGAATTGCGCGCTTGGCACGCGGATCATCTACCCGCAGCCAAGCCACGCGTGCGCGGACTCATCGACCCGGACCGCGCCGTCGCGGAAGCCAAGCTGATGGACGCGCGCGATGTCGCGGAAGCCGCGCGCTGGCTGAAGCCCCGCGAGCGCCTGGTGGTGCTTCAGGATCGCGCGCTGATCGAGATGCTCGCCCATTTGCCGTCGCACGCGACGGCCGAAGGCGAGGGCGCGCGCTGAACGCGAGCGCCGATCAGTATTCGTCCATGTCGATGAGGCCGGCGGCGGTAACCAGCACCCACTGGCCGCCGCGACGTTCCACGCGCTGCACCCGGCCAGCGCCCGGCAACGTATCGCCCGGCGACACTTTCCGCAGGCCGCTGGCGCCTTCGACCAGCGCGCCGCCATCGCGCACCTCGCGCAAAATCCAGCCGCCAAGGGGCACGCGCGGTTTCGCCGATGTTTTCGCGCCAGCCGTCGGCGCGAGCAACGGCGCGGGGACTGGCGCGGGCGTCGGCAACGCGCGGATCGAGGCGGTCGCGTCGCGCGGGGCGAGCGATTTCTCCACCGCCTGCAAGCGCGCGGACATATCGTGTTCCATCTTGTCCAGACGCGTCGCGACTTGCCCCAACTGACCCGTCGTGGCGGCCCGGTCCTTGCGCGCCTCCGCCTTGATTTCGGCGAGCGCGTCCTGACCAGCGTGGGCATGCTCAAGCGCGGCGACGCGCCGATGTAACTCGGCGTTGGCGGCGATCAGCGCGCGGGCGTCGTCATTGCTCCTTGCCAGCAACAACGCCCCGCCAGATCCCGCGCCGAGACCGAAGACAAGCGCGGCCGCAATGCCTAGGCGACGCGACCAGCGCGAACGGCCACGCCCCAGACCACGGGCGCCGCGCGCGCGCTCTTGTTGTGACTTCCCGTCGTCGGACGCCGCCGACGCTGGCTCATCCGCCTCCCGCGCAATGCCATCGATGATGATTGGCGGTCGCTCCGCCCCACCGAATCCGCGAAACGCGTCGATCGACCGGCGCGCGACCGAAGCCGCGCTGGCGTCTCCGCCGTTCCGCGAAAAAGGAGCTGGAAAACGATTGTTATCGGAACCGATCATGGTCGCACCTCCGCCGCGGCGCGCGCGGGGTCATCCTTAAACGGGATAACTATCTCGCGGCATGGTTAATCAATGCTTAGCGCGACGATTGACCGCGCGCGAGACTATCGCGATCCCTCAAGGCTGGAAAAAGGCGCATCCATGCCATCGACGCCACAATCGCGCAGGCGCCGCCCGCCATGATCGTCGGACCGGCGCCAATAAGGGCGGCCAGCGCGCCCGATTCAAAATCGCCCAGATTGTTGGAAGCGCTGGTGAGGATGTTGTGCACCGCGACCACCCGGCCCCGCATGTCGTCGGGCGTGTCGATCTGAATCAGCGACTGACGAACCACGACGCTGACGATGTCCGCCGCGCCGAGAACCGCGAGGCAAGCCATGCCAAGCCAGATATTCGTGGCGAGCGCGAATAAGATCGTGGCGCATCCATAAACAATCACCGCTCCGAACATAACGCGACCCGCGTGACGGGTCAGCGGCGCGCGCGTCAGAACAAACGCGGCGGTGAGCGAGCCGATCGCCGGGCTCGACCTGAGCAGACCCAGCCCCCAGGGGCCGAAGTGAAATACGTCGGCCGCGTAGATCGGCAGCAACGCCGTGGCGCCGCCCAGCAATACAGCGACCAGATCGAGCGTGATGGCGCCGAGAATGGCGGGCGCGCTCCAGATGAAACGATATCCCGCGATGAACACCGCCAGCGTCACCGGCGGTCGCCGCCCGCCGCGCGATGGCGCGCGCGCCATCGAGGCGTTCAGGATGAAGGCCGCCACGACCGCCAACAGCGCGACGATGAATGGAACACGCGCGCCAAGTGGAAAAAGCAATCCGCCAATGCTCGGCCCGAGGATCACGCCCGTCTGATTGACGGTGTTCGACCATGCGGCGGCTGCGGGAAACTCGGCTTCCGGCACGAGATTGGCGAGCAGCGCCTGACTGGCCGGATTTGAAAAGGCCCGCGCAGCGCCAAGAATGACGACCAGCCCATAGGCGGGCCACGCGGTCGAGCCGCCCGACAGCGCGATAAATCCGGCGAGCCCGAGGGACATGGCGCCGTACGTCAAGGCAAGCACGCGCTGGCGATCATGCCTGTCGGCCACGGCGCCCGCGACAAATGACAAGGGCAAGGCCGGCGCGAAGGCGAACAGGCCGATCAGGCCAAGGGCCAGAGGATCGCGCGTGACCTCATAGACACGCCAGGCGATGGCGATGGCCTGCATTTGCAGCGCAACGCCCCAGAGAAACCGACTCGTCAGAAACAACCTGAAGTCGCGATGACGCAGAACGCCGCCGCCACTTTCCGCTCCTGACGCCATGAATTTCTTCCCGCGATATCGATGTCCGCGCGGGTGCGGACGGATCGACGCGTTTCAACGCTTAGCGCAACATGGCACGCGGCGCGGCGCGGGCCAACAGCGTTAACGTTGACGCGGCGCGTTAACCGTTTCGTAACGATTGAATAGCTCGCGGGCGCGTCGCCGGGATAACGTCGAGCACACGCAATTCGCGCCTTCGTTCGACGAGGGCGCCGGGGATACAGACATGAATCGGAACGCCGGATCGTCAGCGCGCATCGCCGGGCTCGACACGCTCCGCTTCATCGCGGCGATCTGGGTCGCGTGTTCACATGGAGCCCGTCCGCCGCTTGAGCACGCGCTCAATGGGCTCGGCCCCCTTGGCGGCATCATCGTCGCGCTTGATAATGGGCTGTTTAACGGCGTCGCTTCGGTCATGACCTTCTTCGTCATTTCCGGACTCGTCATCCATCACGCCCATATCGGCTCGGAGCGGATCGATATCGCTTCGCACTACGCGCGTCGTCTCACGCGCATCGTGCCGCCGGTCGGCGTGGCGTTTCTCGTTTACGCCTGGTTGGGGCCGCGATTTGTCGCCGGATTCGAGGATGTTCTTTGGAGCATCTATTGCGAGATCGCGTTCTACGCGGTCTATCCCTTGTTGTTTCCCCTGTTCCGCGGCCTGGGCGTCGAGCGGGTATTTCTGTTTTCAACCATCCCCGCGGCATGCGCCATCGCGCTCAATCTTCAGGTTCCATACCATTCCGAATTGCCCATCGCGGCGCTGATCGCCATCGGCGCGCCATGTCTGCTGCTGGGTTGCCTGCTCGCGGAGAAGCTGAACGAGCGTGGGTTCGAGCCCGATCCGGGAACGGACATCTGGAGCTGGCGCGCGGCCGCGGTCGTTCTGTCCGCGTTGCTTAAATTGCCGGTCACCCATGGCCCGGCGCACATCGGCTATCCCGCCAGTCACTGGATATTCGCCGTCTTCGCCTTTTTCTGGCTCGGCCGGGAAATCGCCTATTTCGCCTCGCGCGGCGCGCCGCGCTGGAGCGAAACCGGTGGACGCATGTCGTATTCGCTTTATCTCGCGCACAATGGGGTCATCACGCTATTCGCCCTCTCGGAAACCGCTACAGCGCCCCTGCGCGGCATGTTCGGCGGCGGCGCGATGGCCTGGCTACTCGCGTGGGCCATGATGATCGCCATGATCGTTGTCGCGATGGGCGCGCTCTTCATCGTCATCGAGCAGCCCTGCCATCGCTACGCGCGGCTATTGACGCGAGCGCGACCGGCGTGGCGGGCCGGCAAAGGTTGGGCGCGCGTCAGCTCGTGAAATCGAGAACCGCGCGGGCCACGTTGGCGGGCTGATCCAATTCCGCCAGATGACCGGCGTCGGGAATGATCCGCGACGCGGCGCCGCCGGGAATCGCGCGCGCCCACTTGTCCGCGTAGGCGCGCGGCATTACACGATCCGCCTCGCCCCAAATCAAAAGCGTTCGCTGCGTGATCATTGGCGCGCGACGATCGAGATGCGTGTTGGCGATTGGCCATAGAAGGCGCGCGCCGGCCTCGGCGGCCCGCGACTGCTCGATCTCCCAATCGACATCGTTGTGTCCTTCCGGCGCGGCGACCAACGCGCGCCACGCGTCCGGATTTGCGCAAAGGAAAGCTGGATATTCATCGGCGCGGCGCGCGAACACATCGGCCGGCGGATCGTTCTCGTCGTAGAAGCCCAGCGGCGCGATCAGCACGAGGCGACGCGGCCCCGCGGGCCAGAGCGCCGCGATTTCCGCCGCGAGTCCGCCGCCGATGCTGGAGCCCACGAGATCGGCGCCTTCGAGACCAGCGGCGACGAAGATGCGCCGCGTCGCGACGATCCAGTCGAGGTGACTATCGAGGTCCGCGTGCGCGCGCCCGCCCCCGGGAAAGCCCGGCAGCGAAGGCGCCACGACGGTGCGATGCCGCGCCAATTCGTCCAGAAAGGGCGTCCAGCGCGGCAAACCGCCCCAACCCGCGAAATAGCCAATCACGGGACCGCTTCCCTTGCGCCAGACGCGGATGGGTTGCCCGTCGAGATCGATGAAACTCTCTTGTGGATTGCTCACGGCGATGTCTCGCATCTATTCGGCGGCCATCGGGCGCGCGCTGGCGAGCGGCCGCGGCCACCAGTGATCCTGGTATTCGCCGAACAGACCCTTCAGCCTCGGCATTACCTTTTCAGCGAACAGCCGCGTGTTCAGGAACGTCGTTTCCTTGCTCATGTTGCCGAAGTGGAGTAGCGGCATCAACTGGCCCACGTGCAGCGATGTCGCGACCTCGCGTATCTGCTCGACCACGTCATCCGGCGTGCCGATGACGACATAACCGAGATCGACGATCTCCTTCATCTCGGTCGCGCGGCGGCGCTTGGAGCGGTCGGCGACACGCGCCACCTGCCCCGTCAATCCGGCGCGCTGCGTCGCCTCGGT
>CAIOVE010000057.1 GCA_903861645.1 uncultured Hyphomicrobiales bacterium | reverse complement strand
GGGACCGGTCTTTCGCGGCGCGGTGAAGAAAATATTGACGCGAGTGAACGTCGAAATCGTCAAGCGCTCGGATCACGCCAAAGGGTTTGTCATTCTGCCAAAGCGATGGGTTGTCGAACGCACATTCGCATGGCTCGGGAGGTGCAGGCGCCTAGCCCAGGACTGGGAAAATCTCAACCGAAGAGCGCTCGCGTTCCTGCGCCTCGCGTCGAAAAGGCTTATGCTCAGAAAGCTATGCAATCCAGCATGATCTCTCCGGACAGACACTCAGGGACGTGATCCGGTCGGTGCGGAAGTGGCGGAAATCGCCGCGCAACTCGCACCAGGCGATGACGACGCGCGCGGCATCGAAATAGGCGAGGCCAAACGGCCAGATGACGCGCTCGCTCGTCGCGCCCGCGCCATCGGCATAAACGATCGTTGCTTTCAGCCCCGCGCGGATGGCGCCGCGCAACAAGGAGACATCGATGCCATCGACCGGTCGCGCGCGGCCCATGTCGGGCGCGAACAGCGCGCCCTCGAACAGCAACGGACGCAGCCGTTCGGGCAGGACGACGCCGACCTTGGCGACGACATCCTCCGCCGCGCGCGCCAGCGCCGTGTCGCCCCGCCCCGCCAGCCAGTTCATGCCCACCAGGATCGCCTCGATCTCGTCGGGCGTGAACATCATGGGCGGCAGATCGTAGCCCGCGTCGAGCACATAGCCGACGCCGGCTTCGCCGCGCACGGGCGCGCCTGCGGCGAGGAGCGAGTCCATGTCGCGATAGATGGTCCGCTCGGAAACCCCGAGTTCGCCAGCCAGCGCCCCCGCCGTCACCGGGCGGCGGCGACGGCGCAGGATCTGAACCAGCGCGAGGAGACGGTCTGATCGCTTCATGACGAGACGTTTGCCACCGATTGCTGACAGAAATTGTCAGGAGGGTGGCAGTAAGAAGATCGCGTCTGAATTTGTCAATCAGGAGCCGATTATGTGGAGCAAAACCTATTCCCGGACCGTCGCGGGTCTGTCGCGCGAGGAGATTTACGCCGTCTGGAGCGATATCGACCGGTGGCCCGAGTGGCTCGACGATGTCGAAGCGGCGCGGCTCGAGGGCCCATTCACGAAGGGCGTGTTCTTCGCCTTCAAGCCGAAAGGCGGTCCGAACCTACGGCTGGAAGTCACCGAGGCGACGGCGGGAAAATCATTCACCGATGTCACGCGGTTCCCGCTCGCGCGCATGTATGATGCGCACGAACTGATTGATCGCGCCGACGGCGTGGAGATACGCTCGACGGTCTCCATCGAGGGACCGCTATCCATTCTTTGGCGCAAGATCGTCGCCGAGAACATCGCGCGCGACGCGCCCGCGCAGACCGAAAAGCTGATCGCGCACGTGCGCGCTTTGAAAAGTGAGATAGCCGCATGATCACGCTTTACACATTTGGCCCGGCCTTCGGACTTCCCGACGCAAGTCCCTTCGTCATCAAGGCGCAAATGCTGCTGAAACTCGCCGGCCTGCCCTTCACGGAAAAACGCGGTGGATTGCGCGGCGCGCCCAAGGGCAAGCTGCCCTTCATCGACGACGAGGGCGCGCGCGTGGCGGATTCGACGTTCATCCGGCTGCATATCGAAAACAGACATGGCTTCGACTTCGACGCGGGATTGTCGCGCGAGCAGCGGGCACAGGCATGGGCGCTTGAAAAGCTGCTGGAGGACCACCTCTACTGGCTCGCCGTGTCCGACCGATGGATGAACGACGCCAATTTTTACAAGGGGCCCGTGCGCTTTTTCGACGCCGCGCCGGCGATTCTGCGTCCTCTGATCATCCCGCTCGTGCGGCGCAAGGTTCGGCGCGACCTCGCCGGTCAGGGATTGGGCCGCCACTCGGAAGCCGAGCGCGCGGAACTCGCGCAACGCGCGGTCGCGGCGCTCGCCGACATACTTGGCGACAAACCCTTCGTGATGGGAAACACGCCTTGCGGCGCCGACGCGACGGCGTTTGCCTTTATCACGGCTGGCCTTTGCCCGCTGTTCGAATCGGCGACGCGAACAGCCATGGAAGCGCGCCCCAATCTCATCGCCTACCGGGACAGGATGATGGCGCGCTATTATCCCGAGGCGGGCTAGCGGTTCGCCGCGCGCTCGCCAGTGGCGGTCGCCGGCGCGTGGGACATCTGGCCGGCCAGCAACATCGCCAGCGGCGGCACGGCGATGACGACCGCGCACAGCCCAGCGGCGGGCAATCCGTAGAGATCGATGAGCGGCCCGGTGACGAGCGCGGCGGCGACGCTGACGCCCGCGGCGAAACTGTCGTTGAAGCCAATGGCGCGACCGCGTTCGGCGGTTTCGGTGCGGTCGGCGATGAGCGCCGTCGCGGAGACATTCGTCGCCGCCCAGCCGATGCCGACGAGAAACGTGCCCAGCGTGACGAGCGCGTAGCTCGGCGTGAACGTCACCAGCGCCGCGCCAACAAGCGTCGTCAGCACGCCCGGCAACATGACGTTGCGGCGGCCATAACGATCCGCCAGCTTGCCGAGCGGAATGGTGAAGGCGAACATGCCGAGCGAATGGAACATGTGCGACAGCGAGATGGCCGTCAGCGAATGGCCATGGTGCTTGAGCACCAGCGACGTCAGCACCATGACAATGGACATGTTGCCCTGCGCGGCGCAGTTGGCGATGATCGCCACGCGCGTGGCGCGATGCTTCATCAGGTCCATCGCGCGAAAGGCCGGATCGCCCGCCTTCGATTCACGCTTCAGCGGCACGTAACCCGGATAGTAATCGGCGAGATTCATGCCGATTTCCTTCGGGTCGGGCCGCACGAAGGTCAGGATGATCATCCCCGCGACGATGAGAACTGGCAGGATCAGCCACGGCATGGCCAGCGGATCCATCGACAGATCGTGCGCCAGTCCCTCCGTGCCGTTGACGATGACGGGGCCAATCACGAGGCCAGCGAGCGAACCGAGCGCGAGATAGCCGAGCGCGCTGGCGCGCATGGAGGGCGGGAACATGTCCGTGGCCGCGACGCGCAACTGCTGGGCGGCGCTCATGCCCATGCCGAATACGAGCATGCCCAGAATGAGCGCCCACGGCCCGCGAAACAGCAGCGAAAAGCCGATCATCAGGGTGCCGACAAGGGCGATGGACAGACCCATGAAAATGCCGGGCTTGCGGCCGTAGGTGTCGGTGACCTTGCCGACGGGATAGGCGACGAAAAAGCGGCTGAGCGCGATCAGGCCGACCGACAGGCCCGCGAGGCCCGAGGAGCCGGTGATCGAGACCATCATCAGAGGCCCGAGAAAATAGGCGAACTGCATGCCCGCGCCGGTGAAGCTCTGCGACAGGGCGAACAGAGCGACGTTGCGCTTGATGAGGCGCGGGACGGCATAGGTGGCGATGGCGGACATGAACGACGTTTCCCCGGCCGACTCTCCGGGGAGCGGCGCCTGATCTTGTTGCGCTTCTTGTTCGCCGCCCACCCGCGGGTGTCAAGACGCCCCGCCGGTTGGTCGGCGCCACGCCCAAAATTGCCGCTGCCGCCGCCGTCATCTTGGGCGATCCGCCGCCGCGCGACCTTGACCCCCGGCGACCGGCCCAACACACTCGGATAGTTGGCGGTTCAAACGGGGCGCGCGCATGAAAAAGCCAGGGCATTGGATCGCGGCGGGAATCATGGCGCTCGGCATGTTGGCGGGCGGCGCGGCGCGGGCCGCCGAAAAAATCACCATCGCCGACGTCGGCAACGGCAACGCCACCAACTGGCCGGCCTATATCGCCGAGGCAAACGGCTATTTCCGCGAACTCGGCGTCGATATTGATTGGGTCAGCGCGCCGTCGAGCGCGGCGAGCACCCAACAGGTTGCGGCGGGCTCGGCCAACATGAACACGGGCGGCGTCGCCGACCCCCTGCGCGCCATCGATCAAGGCGCGCCCATGCGCATCCTGCGCATCATCATCGGCCCCTCCCCGTACGAGGTGTTCGGCGCAAAGGACGTGAAATCCTTCGCCGACCTGAGCAAAAAGACCGTGATGATCGGCGGCGCGAAGGACATCACGCGAATCTATTTCGAGGACATGGCGAAGGCCAAGGGCCTGAACCCTGCCGATATCGATTACGTCTTCGCCGGCTCGACCGCCGCGCGCTTCGCGGCGCTGTCGTCGGGCGCGGTGGCGGCGACGATCCTGTTCCCGCCCTTCACCTTCAAGGCGGCGGGGCTTGGCTATACGCGGCTCGGCGCTTCCGCCGACTACACCAAGTCGTTTCCCTTCACGGCATTTTCCGTCAATCAGGCGTGGGCGAAGGCCAACAAGCCGGCGATCCAGAAATTTCTCGCGGGCTACGCGCGCGGCGTCGACTGGTTCTACGACAAGGCCAACAAGCAGGCCGCCGTCGACATTCTGGTGAAGGCGACAAAGGCGGACCCCGGCGATTCCGCCAACGCCTATGATTTTTTCCACGCGATCCACGCTTGGGACCACGATGGCGCGGTGGCGACCAGCGGGCTTGAGAATTACGCGAAAATTCTCAAGTCGCAGGGCGAATTCGAGGGCGCGACGGACCTCGCGCGCTTCATCGATCCATCGCTGACGGAGAAATAGATTTTTGGCGCCGCCGCCATCCAATTTGACCAATGCGACGTATAAGGCGGCGTGACACAGAAACAGAACTCCCCCGCCATCGTCTGGTTCCGCGACGATCTTCGCCTCGCCGATCAGCCCGCGCTAGCCGCCGCCATCGCGACGGGCGCGCCGGTTCTGTGCGTTTTCATTCTCGACGAGGAGAGTCCCGGCGCGCGCGCCCATGGCGGCGCGGCGCGGTGGTGGCTGCATCATTCGCTCGCCGCGCTTGGCGCCTCGCTCGACGCCATCGGCGGTCGTCTTGACCTGCTGCGCGGGCCGGGCGCCGCGACCATCGAGGCGGTGGCGCGGGCGACGGGCGCCGGCCATGTGTTCTGGACGCGGCGTTATGGCCCCGCCGACGTCGCCATCGACGCCGACGCCAAGGCGCGGTTGAAGGCGCTCGGCGTCGAGGCCGTCAGTCACAACGGCCAGTTGCTGCACGAGCCATGGACCGTGAAGACGGGCGCGGGCGGCTATTTCAAGGTTTTCACCCCGTTCTGGCGGGCGGCGCGCGCCCTGCCCCCGCCGCCGCAACCAATGCCCGCGCCGGGCAAGATGATCGGCGCCGCATGGCCCGCCGCGGCGCCGGCGCGCGTCGATCTCGCAAAACTATTGCCCCTGCCGACCAAGCCCGACTGGGCGGGCGGCTTGCGCGCGACATGGCGACCGGGCGAACAGGGCGCCCACGCGCGACTGGAAGCCTTCATCGACTCTGGCTTGCGGCGCTACGCGGAGGATCGCAACCGCCCGGACATTCCGGCGACCTCGATGCTCTCGCCGCATCTGCGCTTCGGAGAGATTTCGCCGCGCCAGATTCTCGCCGCCGCGCTTCACGCGGAAGACTCGGGGCGCGCGCCGGCGCGCGATATCGAAAAATTCCTCAGCGAGATCGGCTGGCGCGAATTCGCCTATCACCTGCTGTTTCACGCGCCCGACCTCGCGACCAAGAATTTCCAGCCGAAGTTCGACGCCTTTCCATGGCGCGCGCCAGAGCCCGGCGAATGGCGCGCGTGGACAAAGGGCCTGACCGGCTATCCCATCGTCGACGCGGGCATGCGCGAGCTTTGGACCACCGGCACGATGCACAACCGCGTGCGGATGATCTGCGCCTCGTTTCTGGTCAAGGATCTGATGATCGACTGGCGCGCGGGCGAAGGCTGGTTCTGGGACACGTTGTGCGACGCCGATCCCGCGAACAATCCGGCGAGCTGGCAATGGGTGGCGGGCTCGGGCGCGGACGCCGCGCCCTATTTCCGCGTGTTCAATCCGACGCTACAGGGCGAGAAATTCGATCCCGACGGCGCCTACGTGCGCCAGCACGTGCCGGAACTCGCGCGGCTGGACAGCAAATACATTCACAAGCCGTGGCTCGCGCCGCCGCTGGAACTGGCGGCGGGGGGCGTCGTCCTCGGCCGCGACTATCCCGCGCCCATCATCGACCATGGCAAGGCGCGCGACCGCGCGCTCGCCGCCCTTTCAAGCATATCGGCGTGAGCCTCGCGCCATCAGCCGGAAGAACAGCGGATAGGGCAAGGCCTGCAACGCCTTGACGATCCAGACCATGGGCCGGGGAAAGGCGATCTCGAAGCCGCCGCGCGCGAGACCGTCGCAAATGCGCCGCGCGGCGTCGTCGGCCTCGATCATGAAGGGTTTTGGCTGCCTCTGAGCGTCGGTCAGGGGCGTGCGCACGTAGCCGGGGCAGACGACTTGTATCGTCACGCCGACCCGGTCGAGATCGAATTTCAACGCCTCGCACATGGCGACGACGCCCGCCTTCGCCATGCAGTAGGACGCCGCCGTCGGCAGGCCGCCATAGGCGGCGACCGAGGCGACAACCGCCACCTGACCCGCGCGGCGCGCGCTCATCCGGGGCAGGAGGGGTTCGAGGCAGTTCAGCACGCCGTCGGCGTTGAGGGCGACCGTGCGGCGAAAGTTTTCGCCGACGAATTCGCCGCGCGGACTGGGAAAATTGCCGCCCGCGTTCAAAAGCGCCAGCGCGATGGCGCCATGTTCGACCTCGATGCGCGCCGCCAGCGCCGCCATGGCGGCGCGGTCGGTGACGTCGCCGGGATAAACGCCCGCCGATCCGCCCAGCGCCACGATCTCCGCCGCCAGCGCGTCGAGTTCGGCGACCCGGCGCGCGGTGAGCGCGACCCGCCAGCCCCGGCGCGCCAGTTCGAGCGCGACGGCGCGGCCAATGCCGCTGCTCGCGCCGGTGACCCAGGCGATTCCATCGGATGGCTTGGCGCGATGCATGTGCGTCCTTCCCGTCGAGCGTCATCGGGCCGGCTTGCGTCCCGGCCCCCGCGACCATAGTTTCACCGTCCGTTTCGAAAGGCCACGCATGTCCATTCAACGCGACGTCATCGGCGCCATCGGCAACACGCCCCTCATCCGCCTGCGCGCCGCGTCGGAGGCCACGGGTTGCGAAATCCTCGGCAAGGCCGAGTTCATGAATCCCGGCGGTTCGGTCAAGGATCGCGCGGCGCTCGCCATCGTCAACGACGCGGTCGCCCGCGGCGCGTTGAAGCCGGGCGGCGTCATTGTCGAGGGCACGGCGGGAAATACGGGCATCGGGCTGGCGCTGGTCGCCAACGCCATGGGCTTCCGGACCGTCATCGTCATCCCCGAAACCCAGTCGCAAGAAAAGAAGGACATGCTGCGCCTGCAGGGCGCAGAATTGATCGAGGTGCCCGCGGTCCCCTACTCGAACCCGAACAATTACGTGAAGGTTTCCGGGCGCTTGGCGGAACGTCTTGCGAAAGAGATTCCGGAAGGCGCCATCTGGGCGAACCAGTTCGACAATGTCGCCAACCGGCGCGGCCATATCGAAACGACCGGTCCGGAACTGTGGGCGCAGACGAACGGCAAGATCGACGGGTTCACTTGCGCGGTAGGCACGGGCGGCACGCTCGCGGGCGTCGGCATGGCGCTGAAGGCCAGGAATTCGAACATCAAGATCGCCATCGCCGACCCCATGGGCGCGGCGCTCTACGCCTGGTATTCGCGCGGCGAACTCAAGAGCGAGGGCTCCTCGATCACGGAAGGCATCGGACAGGGGCGCATCACCGCCAACCTCGTCGACGCGCCCATCGATCTGGCGTTCCAGATCACCGACGAGGAAGCGCTGCCGATCCTGTTCGATCTGGCGTCTCAAGAAGGCCTGCTGCTGGGCGGCTCGTCGGCGATCAATATCGCCGGGGCGATCCGGCTCGCCAAGGCCATGGGACCGGGTCACACGATCGCGACCATTTTGTGCGATTCCGGCGTGCGCTACGCCTCGAAACTCTACAACCCCGCCTTCCTGCGTGAAAGGCGCCTGCCGACGCCCGCATGGCTTGAGCGAACGCCATCGATCAAGGCTGATTTCGTCTGAATAACGAGCGATCCGTTTTCCGCCGCGACCGCACCCAAGCCCGGAGCCAACATGTCCGCCACCGCCCTGCCCACCCCCATCGTCGACGTCGCGTGGCTCGCCGCCCATCTCGGCGATCCCGACCTCGTGGTCATCGACGCCTCGTGGTATCTGGCAGGCATGAACCGCGACGGCGCGGCGGAATATCTCGCCGGCCACATTCCCGGCGCGACCTTCTTCGACATCGACGGCGTCTCCGACCATTCGACGTCGCTGCCGCACATGCTGCCCCCGGCGGCTGATTTCGCCGCCGCCGTTGGCGCGATGGGCGTCGGCGATGGCGTCAATGTCGTTGTTTACGACGGCCTCGGCCTGTTTTCCGCGCCACGCCTGTGGTGGATGTTCCACGTCTTCGGCCATGACCGGGTCGCGGTGCTCGATGGCGGCTTGCCCGCGTGGCGCGCCCATGGCGGCGCCATCGACGCCAGCAAGCCGGCGCCCGCGCCGCGCGCGTTCACGCCGCGCCCCAACAAGGCGCTCGTGGTCGACATCGAGCAGGTGCGCGCCGCGCTGGCGGCTGGTCAAACGACCGTGCTGGACGCACGGCCGGCGGCGCGTTTTCACGGCAAGGCGGCGGAGCCTCGCCCCGGGCTAAAGGCCGGCCACATGCCCGGCAGCCACAGCCTGCCCGCGTCGGATGTCCAGCGCGACGGAAGGCTCAAGCCGGTCGACGAATTGAACACGCTGTTCGGCGCGGTTGGCGCGGACGGTCGCCGCCCGGTCATCACGTCCTGCGGCTCGGGCGTTTCCGCCGCGATCCTGACGCTCGCGATGGCCCGCGTCGGCAAGCCCATGGGGGCGCTCTACGACGGCTCCTGGAGCGAATGGGGCGCGCGAGCCGACCTGCCGGCGGCGACCTGACCGGCGAGCGTCTCCCTCCAAAATCGCATTGGCGGATTTCGCGCGCCAGTGCTACTAGAATCCAAATGACGGTTGTGAAGGGGCGCGCGCGTTCCGCCGGCTCGAACCCGCGATGAGGCATTCCGTGAAGAAAATCGAAGCGATCATCAAGCCGTTCAAGCTGGACGAAGTGAAGGAAGCTTTGCAGGAAGCGGGTTTGCAGGGCATCACGGTGACCGAGGCCAAGGGCTTTGGTCGCCAGAAGGGCCACACCGAACTTTATCGCGGCGCCGAATATGTCGTCGACTTTCTGCCGAAGGTGAAAGTCGAGGTCGTCGTGAACGACGACCATCTCGACAAGGCCATCGAGGCGATCCGCAAGGCCGCCCAGACCGGGCGCATCGGCGACGGCAAGATCTTCGTGTCGAACGTCGAGGGCGCGGTTCGCATCCGCACCGGCGAAACCGGCGCCGACGCCATCTGATTCCAGCGCCGGACTTCCTCCGGCGCGACCTTTCCACCTTCCACAAAACCGACCAACAAGAGGGTTTGCAATGAAGACCGCCAAGGACGTCCTCAAGGCGATCAAGGACAACGACGTCAAGTATGTCGATCTGCGGTTCACCGATCCGCGCGGCAAGTGGCAGCACGTAACGTTCGACCAGTCGCTGGTCGACGAGGACATGTTCTCCGAGGGCACGATGTTCGACGGTTCGTCGATCGCGGGCTGGAAGGCCATCAACGAGTCCGACATGACCCTCATGCCCGACCCGACGACGGCCTGCATGGACCCCTTCTTCGCCGCCTCGACCATGTCCATCGTGTGCGACATTCTGGAGCCGGCCACCGGCCAGCCCTATAACCGCGACCCGCGCGGCATCGCCAAGAAGGCGGAGGCCTATCTGAAGTCGACCGGCATTGGCGACTCCTGCTTCTTCGGCCCGGAAGCCGAGTTCTTCGTGTTCGACGACGTCCGCTTCTCGACGGACCCCTACAATTCCGGCTTCACGCTCGACAGCGTGGAACTGCCGACCAACTCCGACACGCCCTACGAGGGCGGCAACCTCGGCCACCGCGTCCGCACCAAGGGCGGTTACTTCCCCGTCCCGCCGATCGACTCGGCGCAGGACATGCGCGGCGAAATGCTGGCCTCGATGGCCTCGATGGGCGCCGTCGTCGAGAAGCACCACCACGAAGTCGCCTCGGCGCAGCACGAACTCGGTCTCAAGTTCGGCCCGCTGACGACCATGGCCGACCACATGCAGATCTATAAATACTGCATCCATCAGGTCGCCCAGAGCTACGGCAAGTCCGCGACCTTCATGCCGAAACCGGTGTTCGGCGACAACGGCTCGGGCATGCATGTCCACCAGTCGATCTGGAAGGCCGGCAAGCCAGTCATGGCCGGCAACAAATACGCCGACCTCAGCCAGGAATGCCTGTGGTACATCGGCGGCATCATCAAGCACGCCAAGGCGCTGAACGGCTTCACCAACCCGTCGACCAACTCCTACAAGCGTCTGGTTCCCGGCTATGAAGCGCCCGTGCTGCTGGCCTATTCGGCCCGCAACCGCTCCGCCTCGTGCCGTATTCCGTGGACGTCGAACCCGAAGGCCAAGCGCGTCGAGGTTCGCTTCCCCGACCCGACCGCGAACCCCTATCTGGCGTTCGCCGCCATGCTCATGGCCGGCATCGACGGCATCGTGAACAAGATCGACCCCGGCGCGGCGATGGACAAGGATCTCTACGATCTGCCGCCGAAGGAACTGAAGAAGATCCCGACCGTGTGCGGCAGCCTGCGCGAAGCGCTGGCGAACCTCGACAAGGACCGGACCTTCCTCAAGTCGGGCGACGTCTTCAACGACGACTTCATCGACGCCTATATCGAACTCAAGATGGCCGAGGTGCACCGCTTCGAAATGGCGCCCCATCCGGTCGAATTCGACATGTACTATTCGGTCTGATCAGGCCGTCCGCTCGGTCGAAAATGGAAAGGCGGCCTTCGGGCCGCCTTTTTGCTTGATCGGCCAGCGGCCCGATTGTCAGAGTATGACGAGGATGGCCGCCAGCGTCACGGCGAGCGGCGACGGGCGGCGGATGGGCGACCATTTGAACATGCCGCGGACGGGTTTCGCGGGCGCCCATTCCGGCGCGTATTCAGTGGGACAGGCCATGGCCATGCCGGCGGCGCTGGCGGCGAGCATGAGTGAGTCCAGCCCGCTTTGTTGATAAGATCGCTTCTGACGTCGGTTCATGACGCCATGATCCAACCAAATAGATTAATTTTCGACCAAGGGGTGGCCTGTTTCCCCGCCCCGGGTTGAAACAAAATACTGCGGTCTGGCGGGCGCCCAAAAATAGCCGCCTGCGCCCGCGATGGCGTAAACTGAGGCCTCCCCGAATCAGGGAAGCTCTCCCGCGAGACACGGACTGGCATGGCGCATTCGACGGATCTATTCGGCGGCGGATCATCCGCCAAACCAGCGGCGGACAAATCCGCCGCCAAGGCGGTCGGCAAGGCCGAGGCGCGCGCGCCCGCACGCGCGCCCTCGCCGCCCAGCGAGGCCGGCTATACGTCCGCGTCCATCGAGGTGCTGGAGGGGCTTGAGCCCGTTCGCCGCCGCCCCGGCATGTATATCGGCGGCACGGACGAGGCGGCGCTGCATCACCTGTTCGCCGAGGTGCTCGACAACTCCATGGACGAGGCCGTCGCCGGCCACGCGACATGGATCGAGGTGACGCTGGAAGAAGGCGGCTGGCTGACCGTCACCGACAACGGGCGCGGCATTCCCGTCGGCCCGCATCCGAAGTTCCCCGACAAGTCGGGCCTCGAGGTGGCGATGACAACGCTGCACGCGGGCGGCAAGTTCGACAGCGGCGCCTATCAGACCTCTGGCGGCCTGCACGGCGTCGGTGTGTCCGTGGTCAACGCCTTGTCCGAGAAGGTCGAGGTCGAGGTCGCCGTCGGCCAGCAACTGTACCGTCAGGAATTCTCGCGCGGCCTGCCGCTGGGCAAGCTGCAACAGTTGGGGCGGATCGCCAACCGACGCGGCACGAAGGTGCGGTTCAAGCCGGACGAGCAGATTTTCGGCGCGGCGGTCCACTGGAAGCCGGCGCGCCTGTTCCGCATGGCGCGGTCCAAGGCCTACATGTTCGGCGGCGTCGAAATCCGCTGGCGTTGCGCGCCCTCTCTGGTCGCCGGCACGGCGACGCCCGCCGAGGCTGTCTTCCACTTCCCCGGCGGCCTCAAGGACTATCTGGCCGGCGAAGTCGAGGGCAAGGCCAGCATCGTCGATCAGGCGTTTTCGGGCCGCGTCGAGAAGACCGGCGGACACGGCACGGTTGAATGGGCGGTGACCTGGCTGTCGGACGACGACGGCTTCGTCCATTCCTACTGCAACACGATTCCGACGCCCGATGGCGGCACGCACGAGGCCGGACTGCGCGTGGCCCTGCTGCGCGCCCTGAAGGACCACGCCGAGCGTATCGGCCAGTCGAAGCGCGCCGGCAATGTCACGACCGATGACGTGATGTCCGGCTGCGCCGCGCCGATCTCGGTCTTCCTGCGCGAACCGGAATTCCAGGGGCAGAACAAGGGCCGCCTGATGACGGCGGAGGCCTCGCGCATCGTCGACCAGACGATCCGCGACGCCTTCGATCACTGGTTGGCCGACTCGCCCTCGCAGGCGACGCGCCTGCTCGACTGGGCGATCGAACGCGCCGAGGAGCGCTTGCGCCGCCGCGCCGAAAAAGACGTGGCGCGCAAGACCGGCGGGCGCAAGCTTCGCCTGCCCGGCAAGCTCGCGGATTGCTCGAGCAACTCCCCACAAACCACTGAATTATTTATCGTTGAGGGCGACTCCGCCGGCGGCTCGGCGAAGCAGGCGCGCGACCGCGCGACACAGGCGATCCTGCCGCTGCGGGGTAAAATCCTGAACGTGGCCTCGGCCACGCGGGACAAGCTGGCGGGCAATCAGCAATTGACCGACCTCGTTCAGGCGCTGGGTTGCGGCACGGGCGCGCAGTACAAGACCGCCGAACTGCGCTACGGCAAGATCATCATCATGACCGACGCCGACGTGGACGGCGCCCATATCGCCTCGCTGCTGATCACGTTCTTCTACCGGCAGACGCCCAGGCTCATCGAGGAGGGCCGGCTCTATCTGGCCGTGCCGCCCCTCTACAAGCTTACGCAGGGAACCCGCACCGTTTACGCGCGCGACGACGCCCACCGCGAACAGCTGATGAAGACTGTGCTGACGGGCAAGGGCAAGGTCGAGGTCAGCCGCTTCAAGGGCCTCGGCGAGATGATGCCCGCCCAGTTGAAGGAAACCACCATGGATCCGGCGCGCCGCATTCTGCTGCGCGTCGAGATCAAGGACGAGGACCGCGCGGACACGGCCGATTCCGTTGAGCGCCTGATGGGCGTGAAGCCGGAACTGCGCTTCGCCTTCATTCAGGAGCGGGCCGAGTTCGCCGCCGAGAAATCGCTGGTCGATATTTGACGCATTCGGCCGGTTTCATGAACCGGCTGTTTACCCTGTTCGCGCATTGTCGCCCTCGAAAGGCGGTGCGACCATGCGACTTACAAAGAACTTCCTGCGGGACGAACGGGGCAATACGTTCCAGTCCATCAGCCTGATGGCCGGCGCCATCGCCATCGCCGCCATCGCGGGCACGCATTTCCTCGACCGCGCCACCCAGGACGGCGCTCTCGCCCGGTTGCCCTTCGCCGGCTCCGTCGACGGCTCGAAATACGCCCGCGCCATGGCGAACCTGCCGCGCGGCCAGAACAACGAGCCGCAGACCAACCAGCAAGTCACGATCGACTACACGCCCACCGGTTCGATCCCGGCCAATCTGGCGGGACCGGTTATTCTCGATCCCTGCACCGGCGTTCGTAAGTAAAAAAGGTTGAAATAGCGCCATGTCCATTTATTGGGCGGGCGCGAACGTCGATATTGGTTGACTTTCGGCCCACGATCTCTATGGCTACGCGCGGTTGACGAGAGGCCGACGCGTGCCCGTCCACCGATTCCGCTGCAAATCGGGCAGTGAGCTTTCCCCCAGAATACGCGTCGACGCGGCCTGCCGTCCCATTTCCGGCCCGCCGCCCAGGCAACAGACTCGATGTCATTTCAAGAAACCGGACTCAGCGAAAAAGTCCT
Source organism: uncultured Hyphomicrobiales bacterium (assembly GCA_903861645.1). Taxonomy (GTDB): domain Bacteria; phylum Pseudomonadota; class Alphaproteobacteria; order Rhizobiales; family Beijerinckiaceae; genus Terripilifer. Next base: position 3,184 of record CAIOVE010000057.1, on the reverse strand, counting down.
CGCGGCCGTCACGGCCGCTGGTTACACCAACCCCACCCCCATCCAGGCCCAGGCCATCCCCCACGCGCTCGCCGGACGCGACGTCCTCGGCATCGCCCAGACCGGCACGGGCAAGACGGCGGCCTTCACGCTGCCGATGCTGTGCCGGCTCGAACAGGGCCGCGCCCGCGCGCGCATGCCGCGCACGCTCATTCTCGAACCCACCCGCGAACTCGCGGCGCAGGTCGAGGAAAGCTTCGTCAAGTATGGCGTGAACCACAAACTCAACGTCGCCCTGCTGATTGGCGGCGTCTCGTTCGGCGATCAGGAACAGAAAATCATGCGCGGAGCGGACGTGCTGATCGCCACGCCGGGCCGCATGCTCGACTTCTTCGAGCGCGGCAAGCTGTTGCTGACCGGCATCGAAATCCTCGTCATCGACGAGGCCGACCGCATGCTCGACATGGGCTTCATTCCGGACATCGAGAAGATCTGCAAGCTGGTGCCCTTCACGCGCCAGACACTGTTCTTCTCGGCGACCATGCCGCCGGAAATCACCCGCCTGACCGAGCAGTTCCTGCATAATCCCGTGCGTATCGAGGTCGCCCGTCCGGCGTCCGCGGCGACGACGATCACGCAGGGCCTGATCGCGACCGGGCACGGCTACGCCAAGCGCGAAACGCTGCGCAAGCTCATCCGCGAGGCCGACAACTTCAAGAACGCGATCATCTTCTCCAATCGCAAGCGCGACGTGGCGATTCTTCACAAGTCGCTCGTCAAGCATGGCTTCAACGCCGGCGCGCTGCATGGCGACATGGACCAGCCAGCCCGCATGGCCTCGCTCGACGCCTTCAAGTCTGGCGCGGTCAACCTGCTGGTTTGCTCGGATGTCGCCGCCCGCGGTCTCGACATTCCCGACGTCAGCCATGTGTTCAACTTCGACCTGCCGACCCACGCGGAAGACTATGTGCACCGCATCGGTCGCACCGGCCGCGCGGGCAAGTCGGGCGTCGCTCTCAGCCTCGTCACCTCCGACGACGTCAAATATCTCTCGGACATCGAGAAGCTGATCGGCACGAAAGTGCCGTGGATCGGCGGCGGCCTCGACAGCGTGGTGGACGAGGGCGTCAAGGAAAACGGCGGCGGTCGTGGCCGTCGCGGCGCGCCCGATCGCTCGGGCAAGGATCGCTCGCGCGAATCCTCGGCCCGCGCGGACCGCTTCCGCGAGCGCCCCAGGCGCGAACATGGGCTCATCGCCTCGATGGAGCCCGTTGTGCCCGGCGAGGCGTCGGAGCCCGCGCCCGCGCGCGAGGAACGCGCCGAAAGGCCCGCGCGCCGGCGCGACGCCCGCCCGCCCCGCGCCGAACGCCCGCGCCGCGAGGACGCCCCCGCGGCCCGCGAGCACGCGCCGAGCGTGCGCGGTCCCATCGAACGCGCACCCGTCGAACGCCATGACCGGCGTCCACGCCGCGGCGAACAGGATGACGACAGGCCGGTGGTTGGCCTTGGCGATCACGTGCCGTCGTTCCTGCTGCGCCCCACGAAATTCGTGAAGACCGACAAGATTCCGGCGGAAGAGTAATTTCGCCGCGGCGCGCGGGAGCGCCTGACGTGCTAGGCTGGACGCTCAACAAGGGGGAGCGTCCGGATGATTTCATTTTCGCGTCGGCATAATGCCGCCCGCCGCCTGATCGCGGCCTGCGCCGTGACGGTCGCCATCGCCACGACGCCGGCAAGCGCCGCCGACAAGGTTTCCGTTGGCGTGCTCAACGCCGCCGGCGATATCGGCCTCTTCATCGCCCGGGAGCGCGGCTACTTCGTCGCCGAAGGCATCGACGCCGACCTCACGCCACTCGATTCCGCCGTAAAGATGATGCCGTTGCTCGGCTCGGGCGATCTCGATGTCGGCGGCGGCGCGACCTCCGCCAGCCTTTACAACGCCGCCGACCGCAAGATCGACGTGCGCGTCGTCGCTAGCCGCGCGCGCACCGCGCCGGGCTATCTCTATCAGGGCTTCGTCGTCCGCAAGGATCTGGTGGACAGCGGCCGTTACAAATCATTCGCCGATCTCAAGGGCCTGAAGTTCGGTTTCGCCTCGCCCGGCTCAACGCCGCTCTCGTCGCTGAACGAGGCGGTGAAAAAGGGCGGCCTGACGATGAAGGACGTGGATCTGACCTATCTGAACTTCCCGTCGCAGGTGCTTGGCCTTCAGAACAAGGCCATCGACGGCACGATCATGATCGAGCCCTATCTCAATCAGGTCGTGGCGACGGGCGCCGCGGCGCTGATCGCGCCGACGGAGGATTACTATCCGGCGGCGGAAGTCTCGCTGCTTCTCTATGGCGACAAGTTCATCAAGACGCGCCCCGACGTGGCGCGCCGCTTCATGCGCGCGTTCCTGCGGGGCGCGCGCGACTTCAAGGATGTGATCGCCAACGGCCGCTGGAAAACCGACGGCGGCGCGGATGATGTCATCCGCATTTTCGCCAAGGGCGTGAACATGCCGGAAGCGACGATCCGCGCGATGACGCCGCAATTCGCCGATCCCGACGGCGCGGTGAACATGGCGAGCCTCGCCACCGACCTCGCCTATTTCAAACAGGCGGGCGACGTGACGAGCCAGACCATCACCGCCGACATGATCGTCGACCTGTCATTCGCGAAGAAAGCGGCGGCGGAACTGGGGCCGTACAAGGCGAGGAATTAACGCCGGACGCCGCTCCGTCGCGAATCGCGCGACGGAGCGGGAGCCCGCGCATCGCTAGCGAAGCAACAGGAAAACAATGAGCACCACCACCAGAAGGCTGACGCCGCCGCCATAATAGTGGTAGGGCGCGCCCATGTAGAACCCGCCTCCACCGAACAGGAGGACCAGAATTAACAGGAGCAAAATGAGGTTCAATTGCGTCATCCTTCAGCGCGATGCGTGCAGCGCGATGCGTGAAAAAACAAACATGCGCCGCGCGTCATCCGCTGGATAGCAACGGAATATACCTATGACGGCGTAAGGCCGAACAACGTCATCGGGGATGCGCGTCACGCGGCCCTTGCGACCACGTTGAGTGAATTCCGAGCCTAGTGCGCCAAAGCGAAATGGCTACCGTGAAACGTCGGCTCTTCGGTGGGAACCTAAGTGTCTGTCCGGAGAGATCATGCTGGATTGCATAGCTTTCTGAGCATAAGCCTTATTGACGCGAGGCGCAGG
>CAIOVE010000056.1 GCA_903861645.1 uncultured Hyphomicrobiales bacterium | reverse complement strand
GCATCGAGCGATGCTTCAACAAACTCAAGAATGCCCGGCGCTTCGCGACGAGATACGACAAGCTCGCCGAAACGTTCGGAGGCTTCGTTCAAATCGCCTGCATCCGGCTATGGATGCGCTACTTTGTCAACGAGACCTAGCGCCACTGCCGGGAAGCGAATTGGGTTTGTCATCCGGCGTCGGCACCTTGACGTCGGGATCCCAGATAAAGGCCCAGTTGGGAAGCACGTCAGCCGCCGGCGCCGTGGGCGAGCCGGCGCCTTGCGCAAGCAAACCTTGCAACGCCAAACAGCAAAGAGCGACGCCAGCCAGCGACGAGAAAGTCAGGTTTCTGAACGACTGCATGATGAGCCCTCGTGATTTTTCCATGACGCGCGATAACGAGGACGCTTGTCGCGCACGCGTTACGGAAAACCGGTTCGCGCCAAGCGCGCGCCTTTGGCGCGGCCAAATTTTCGATGATTATTATGAGTAAGGACTTCGCGGTGTCACCAATACTGCGCCTTGCGGTAGCAACTTGATGGTTGAACCGTGAAGCAAGTTACGCTGTTGCGTAAAAAAGGAAAGCGCGTGTTCGATGATAATTTGAAATTGTTTTCTGGCCCATCACGAGCACGGCTCAATCGTGGGAAAAACGGCTCGCGGCCACGCGCTTGAATAAATCGCGCGGATATCCTCGACGGTGAATCCTTCGCCCACCCTTCCGATAGGCCCCGCGCGCGCTTCGGCCTATAGTTGCGGGACGATTCCTCCCGAACGAAGCGCCCGTGCCCCGAAACGCCCGCCCCGGCAAGCCGCCCCCCAAGGCCACGACGCCTTCGCGCGAGGATATTCTGGCCTTCATCGCCCGTGAAAAAGCCGCCGCCGAGAAAGCCGGGGCAGCCCATCCCGGCAAGATCGGCAAGCGCGAAATCGCCCGCGCCTTCGACATCAAGGGCGCCGACCGCATCGCGCTCAAGCGAATTCTGAAAGAGCTGGAAGCCGACGGCGCCGTGGAGCGTCGCGGCAAGTCGCTGCACAAGCCCGGCGCCCTGCCCAACGTGGTCGTCGCCAACATCGTCGCGCGCGACCGCGATGGCGATCTCGTCGCCGAACCCGACGAGTGGGACGCGATCGAACATGGCGCCGCGCCGCGCATCGCCGTGCATACGCCGCGCCGTCCGCGCCCCGGCGAGCCCGTACCCGGCCTCGGCGACCGCGTGCTGCTGCGAATCGAGGCCGATGGCGAGCACGAGGCCGGCGCGCCGCCCTATGTGGGGCGGGTCATCCGCGCGTTGTCGAAATCGACGTCGCGCGTGCTCGGCGTGTTCCGCGCCCTGCCCGATGGCGGCGGGCGCATCTCGCCCGTCGACAAGAAGGCCATCAACCGCGAAATCGCCATCGCGCCGGGCGCCGAGGGCGAGGCGCGCGATGGCGATCTCGTCTCGGTCGATCTGTTGCGCGAACGCTATCAGGGCGCGGCCATGGCGCGCGTGCGCGAGCGGCTGGGCTCGGTTACCGGCGAGGCGGCGATCAGCCTGATCGCCTTGAAGACGCATGGCATCCCCTACGAATTCCGCCGCGAGACGCTGGCCGAGGCGGAAGCCGCGCGGCCCGCGACCCTGCGCGGACGCGAGGACTGGCGCGCCCTGCCGCTCGTCACCATCGACCCCGCCGACGCGCGCGACCACGACGACGCGATCCACGCGGCGCCCGACGACGATCCCAACAACCCCGGCGGCTTCGTGCTGACCGTCGCCATCGCCGACGTCGCGGCCTACGTGCGGCCGGGCTCGGCCATGGACCGCGAGGCCGAGGACCGCGGCAACTCCGTCTATTTTCCGGGCCGCGTCGTGCCCATGTTGCCCGAGCGCATTTCCAACGACCTCTGCTCGCTCGTGCCCAACGCCGACCGCCCGGCGCTCGCCACGCGCATGGTCATCGGGCGCGACGGTCGCAAGCGCAAACACTCGTTTCACCGCATCATGATGCGCTCGGCGGCGAAACTCGCCTATCCGCAGGCGCAGGCGGCCATCGACGGCGCGCCCGACGACGCGACCGGCCCGCTACTGGAAACCGTCCTGCGACCCCTGTGGGCCGCCTATGACGCCCTCAAGCTCGAACGCGAGCAGCGCTCGCCGCTCGATCTCGAATTGCCCGAGCGCAAGCTGCTGCTGAAAGCGGATGGCTCCATCGACCGCGTCATCATACCGCCCCGGCTCGACGCGCATCGGTTGATCGAGGAATTCATGATCCTCGCCAACGTCGCCGCCGCCGAGACGCTGGAGGACAAACGCCAGCCGCTGATCTACCGCGCCCACGACGCGCCGACGCAGGAAAAGCTGCACGCGCTCGGCGAGTTCCTCGCGACGCTCGATATCCGCATCGCTCGCGGCCAGCCGCTCAAGACGGCGCAGTTCAATGGCATTCTCGGTCGCGCGCGCGGCACGGAGCACGAGGCGCTGACCAATGAGGTCATTCTGCGCACGCAGGCGCAGGCCGAATATGTGTCGGACAATTACGGCCACTTCGGCCTCAACCTCAGGCGTTACGCGCATTTCACCTCGCCCATCCGCCGCTACGCGGATCTCATCGTCCACCGCGCGCTCATTCGGGCGCTCGGCTTCGGCGACGACGGTCTTGGCGATACGAGCGCGGCGGAACTGGCGGAAATCGCCGCTCGCATTTCCGCCGCCGAGCGCCGCGCCATGGCGGCGGAGCGTGAAACAACCGACCGGCTGATCGCGACCTTCCTCGCCGACCAGGTGGGCGCGACGTTTCAGGGGCGCATCGGCGGCGTCACGCGCGTCGGCCTGTTCGTCAAGCTGTCGGAAACGGGCGCGGATGGCTTCGTGCCCGCGGCGACACTCGGGCTCGACTATTTTCGCTTTGACGAGGCGTTGCGCGCGCTCATCGGCAGTCGCACGGGCGAAACCTACCGGCTTGGCGACACGGTCGAGGTGAAGCTGGTGGAGGCCGCGCCCTTCGCCGGCGCGCTGCGCTTCGAAATCGTGTCGGGCGGCGGCAAGCGGCCGCGCGGGCTGAAATCGGGCGGACGCGACATAACGCCCGGTGGCAAAAAGGCGCGCAAGGCGCCAAATAGGGGCAAGTCGAGGGGCAAGCGCGGGAAATCAAAATGAGCAACGCAGACATCGCCCTCTCCGTCCCCACGCGCGACCGATGGCAAGCCATCCGTCGCGGCTTCATGGGCCGCTGCCCTCGCTGCAACGAGGGTCACATCTTCCGCGCCTATCTGAAGGTCAATGACGCCTGCCCCGTCTGCGGCGAGGAGTTCTTCCATCACCGCGCCGACGACGCGCCGCCCTATTTCACCATTCTGGTGGTCGGCCACGTGATCGGCGCGCTGATGCTCTTCGTCGAGGAGCAGAACGACAATCTGCCGATCTGGATTCACATGGCCATATGGCCGGCGCTCACCGTCATCCTGTCGCTGACGTTGTTGCCGCGCTTCAAGGGCGCGCTCATCGGCTATCAGTGGGCGCTGGGCATGCATGGCTTCCTCGCGGGATCGGTCGCGCGGCCTTGAGCGAAACAATCCCCTACGACATCGATTTCGCCGCCGAGCTGACCCGCGACATCTGGGACCGAATTCGCGCCGGCGCGCCCACCGGGGCTCGGCCACGCGTCGCGGCGACGCTCATTCTGTTCGACCGTTCGGGGCCGGAGCCCCGCGTGCTCATGGGCAAGCGCCACGCCGGGCATAAATTCATGCCCGGCCGTTTCGTCTTCCCCGGCGGGCGGGTGGAACCCGCCGACCGCATGATGAACGCCGCCGGCATGCTCGATCCGGTCACCGAGGCCAAGCTGATGGCCTGCCTGCGCCGTCCCTCGGCGAGCGGCGCGCGGGCGCTGGCCATGGCCGCGATCCGCGAGACCTTCGAGGAAACCGGCTTGCTGATCGGCTCGGCCGAGTTTGGCGAACCGGAATCGCCGCCCCCGGGCGCGTGGAGCGAATACGCCGCCGTTGGCGTCTACCCGACGCTGGAGGATATCCATTTCATCGGCCGCGCCATCACGCCGCCCCGCAACAAGCTGCGATTCGACACTTTTTTCCTCGCCGCCGACGCCACAGCCATTGGCGCCAGCGTGGAGGGCAAGATTTCGCCCGACAGCGAACTGGTCGAACTCGTCTGGGCGACGATCCCCGAGGCGCTGGAGCTTGGCCTGGTCGCCATCACGCGCGTCATGCTGCGCGAACTCGCCAATCGCCTCGCCCTCGGCCTCGACCGGCGCGCGCCGGCGCCCATCTATACGACTGGCCGCAAGGGCTGGGAGCGGCGCGCGGTATAAATCCGCGCGACAAATCTTGACTTTGGCCGGCCCGTCCGTATTTTGCGCGCAATCTTCGCTGGCGCGGATGGTCCGTAGCCGGCTTTCGCCCGTCAGGGCGACGATTTCGGCCCCAGCGGCCACAAACGGGACGAACCACGATGGCCAAGGCCGCCAACATCAAGATCAAGCTGCTGTCGACCGCCGACACGGGTTTCTTCTACGTCACCTCGAAGAACGCCCGCACCAAGACCGACAAGATGGCGCTCAAGAAGTACGACCCCGTCGCGCGCAAGCACGTCGAGTTCAAGGAAACCAAGATCAAGTAATAGAGCCAACCGGCTGGATGAAAAAAGGCGCTCCCTGGAGCGCCTTTTTGCTGTCTGGACGACCGCGCGAGCGCCCGAAACGAAAGGCGGCCGGCCAACGATGGCATGAGGAGGCCACTCCCGCCATCGTCGACCGGCCCAACCCCACGGACCCAGGAGATGCGGCGGACCCGAGCACTCCGTAGGGTATTCCGGAAGCGGCGCTTGATTGCCGCTTCGTGTCCAGCGCCCGATCAACGACCGGGCATGAGCGACCCTACCGCCCGACCGACGAAAAGCAATGCGACAAACGCCATTCAAGGCGTTCATCGCTTGTTTACCTAAACACTTGAGGTTAATGCGGATTTCGGACGCGCGCCACCCGGATCAGGCCGCGTCGGCCGTGACGCGGTTGCGGCCCGAATTCTTTGACCGGTAGAGCGCCCGATCGGCCCGGCGGAACAGCATGTCGGGATCATTCACGCCCATCGATTCCGCGATGCCGATCGACACCGTCACGGGAATCGACCGCGCGCCATCGTCGATGGCGAACAGCTCGCCCTGCACCGCCGCGCGGACGCGTTCGGCGATGCTTTGCGCCACCGACGTCGACGTATCCGGCATGATCACCACGAACTCCTCGCCGCCGAAACGACAGGCGAGATCGGCCTGACGGATCATGCGCTTGACGCGCCCGGCGAAGGCGCGAAGCACCTCGTCGCCCGCGTTGTGGCCGTAGCTGTCGTTGACCGACTTGAAATGGTCGATGTCGAGCACCATCAGCGACAGAGAGCCGCCGCGGCTGGTGACGTTTTGCAACAGCGACGCCAGATGGGTTTCCAGATAACGGCGATTGTTGAGGCCGGTCAGTGAATCGACCAGCGCCATCTCAATCGACACCTGCATGCTTTCGCGCAACGCATCGGCGTAACGCTTGCGGCGCAACTGGGTCCGCACGCGCGCGACAAGCTCGTTCCTATCGATCGGACGGGTCAGGTAGTCGTTGACGCCAAGATCGAGGCCGCGCAGCACGCGCTTGCGATCTTCCAGATCGGCGATCATCAGCACGGGTAACTGGCGCGTGCGCTCCAGCGAGCGCACCTGGCTGCACAGGCGCAAGCCATCGTAGTCCTTGAGGCCGAGGCTGACGACGAACAGATCGAAATCGCCTTCCGCCCCGCGGAAAAGGGCGTTCTGCGGCGACTTTTCAAGCGACACGGAATGTTCGCCACGCAACGCGGCGACGATGCGCTCGCCGGAACTGTCGCGATCGTCGACCACGAGAATCTTGCCCTGAAGACCGCGCTCCTTCAGCACGTGCGCGAGCGGATCAGGCATGCCGAGCGAGGCCGAGGTCGCCGCGCGCGAGCGCAGCTCATCAAGCACGACCTTGAGCCGCGACAACGAGCGCACGCGCGCGATCAGCGCGACCTCGTCGACGGGCTTGGTCAGGAAGTCGTCGGCGCCGGCCTCGAGGCCGCGCACGCGGTCGGCGGGCTGATCAAGCGCCGTGACCATCACGACGGGAATATGGGCGGTGCGGATATCGCCCTTCAGGCGGGTGCAGACCTCGAAGCCGTCCATGCCCGGCATCATCACGTCGAGCAGCACGATGTCGCACAGGCCGCGTTCGCAGATCGCCAGGGCCTCGGGGCCGTTCGTCGCGGTCAGGACGTCGAAATATTCGGCGTTCAGGCGCGCTTCGAGCAGCCTGATATTGGCGGGAATGTCATCAACAACCAGGACCCGAGCGGTCATAGAGTAGCGTCCCTTTAATTATCCGCGGTGAAATTGCGCACAGTCTCGAGAAATTTGACCACCGAAATGGGTTTGGACAAATACGCCTCGCAGCCCGCTTGCCGGATTTTCTCCTCGTCGCCCTTCATCGCGAAGGCGGTGACGGCGATAATCGGAATGTGGCGCAGCGACTCATCGTCCTTGATCCATTGCATCACCTGCAGGCCGGAGACTTCCGGCAACTGGATGTCCATGAGAATCAGGTCGGGGCGGTGGGTGCGCGTCAGGTCAACGGCCTCGACGCCACTGCGCGTCTGCACCGTCCGAAAGCCGTGGGCTTCCAGCAGATCATTGAAGAGCTTCATGTTTAGCTCGTTGTCTTCGACGATCAGGACTGTCTTGGCCATGGGTTCCCATCCGTCGGCTGAGCCCGGGCGCGCGACGCGGCCCGTGAGCAACCGACTTTATGATAGATTTGTACCGAACGTTCGTTGACGAATTGAGAACTCCCCGACCAAAAGGCGCCCCATGTTTCCACAGGCCCCCGCGTCAAAACGCGACAACGCCGAAGCACTGGCGATCCAGGGGCTCGGTTTCCTGGCTTCAGACATGGAGCGGCTGGAGCCGTTTCTGTCGTTGACGGGCCTGCAACCGGCGAATCTGCGCGCCGCGGCCGCCGAACCAGGGTTTCTGGCCGGCGTGCTCGACTATCTCGCGGGCAACGAGAAATTGCTGCTTCTATTCGCCGCGGAGACCGGCTCCGATCCGGCCGCCGTCGTGCGCGCCCGCGACACGCTCGCCGGACCGCCGCCGGAATGGGGGCCCTGATGGTCCTTTGCCGGGATTGTTTCGCCTCGTCCGCCGCGCCGGCGCGGCGCTGCGCCGCCTGCGCCTCGCCGCGACTGATCGACCACGCCGAACTCGCTTCGCTCGCCATCGCCCATGTCGACTGCGACGCCTTTTACGCGGCCATCGAAAAGCGCGACAATCCCGCCCTGCGCGACCGCCCCGTAATCGTCGGCGGCGGCACACGCGGCGTGGTGTCCACCTGCTGTTACATCGCCCGCACCCATGGCGTGCGTTCGGCGATGCCCATGTTCAAGGCGCTGGCGCTGTGCCGGGACGCGACCGTCATCAAGCCGGACATGGTGAAATACGCGCGTGTTGGCCGCGAAATCCGCTCGATGATGCTCGACCTCACGCCGCTGGTCGAACCCATCTCCATCGACGAGGCGTTTCTCGACCTCGAAGGCGGCCAGCGCCTGCATGGCGAATGCGCGGCCGCGACGCTGGCGCGCTTCGCCGCGCGGGTCGAGCGCGAGGTCGGCGTCACCGTTTCGGTTGGCCTGTCCTATTGCAAGTTTCTGGCGAAAATGGCCTCCGATCTCGACAAGCCCCGGGGCTTCGCCGTGATTGGCCGGGCGGAGGCGAAAACCTTTCTCGCGGCGCGCCCGGTTGGCGCCATCTGGGGCGTCGGCAAGGTGGCCGAGGAGCGTCTCGCGCGCGACGGGTTCAAGCTGATCGGTGACTTACAGCGGCTCGAAGAATCCGACCTCATCCGCAAGCTAGGCGCCGAGGGCGGACGACTTTGGCGGCTAGCCAAAGGCCTCGACGACCGCAAGGTCAGTCCGGAACGGGAAACCAAAAGCGTCTCGGCCGAAACGACATTCGCCGAGGACATTTCAGACCCGCAAATTCTGGCCAGCACGCTTTACAGATTGTGCGAGAAGGTCTCGGGCCGGCTCAAGGCGCAGGAATTCGCGGGCCGCTCGCTCACCCTCAAACTGAAAACCGCCGATTTCCGCACTCGCACACGCGCGCGCGCTTTGTCCGAGCCCACCCAGCTAGCCGCCCGCATGTTCGGCCCCGCCCGCGAACTCCTGCTGAAGGAAGCGACGGGCGAGAAATTCCGCCTGATCGGCGTCGGCCTGTCGGACCTTTGCGCGCCCGGAGAAGCCGATCACGGCGATCTCGTCGACACCGGCGTCGGACGCGTCAAGGCGACGGAAGCGGCGATGGACAAACTACGCGCGCGCTTTGGCCGCGACGCGATCGTGAAGGGCATCGTCCTGCCGAAAGGCTGAGGATGGGCCGCGGAAACCCTACTTGTCGCAACCCTTTTGCGGCAGCGTCTCGAACTTGGCGAGCTTGCCATCGAGCACATAGGTTCCATAGTCGATGCGCAGCGCGCTCGACACGCCGTTCTCGTAGAGATCGAACCCGAGCGAATAATTTGGCGAGCCATCCTGCTTGCCGGGATCGAAATAGCTGACCGTCACGGGCCAGCGCGTCACGCCCTTGAGCGCGTCCGCCTTCACGGCGGCGGTCTCGGGCGATTCCGCCTCGCGTGGCTTGCCGATGATCGTCATCGTGTCGAACACCTTCTGGCCGGTGTCGGAGCCATCGAAAATGCGGATTTCGGCGGTCTTGTCGCCGGCTTTCGCCGCCTCGACGATGCGCAGGATCTGCGCTGTCGGGAACATCGCGCCGGGCGAAATGTCGGACTTGGCCGGCGCGGGCTTGCTGAGGGCGATCGACAAAGCCCCGTCGTTCGACTTGCGCGCGTTCCCGTCGACCGTCTCGACCAGCTTGCCGTTCAGAAGCGTATCGGTCTTGAACTGGAAGGCCGAGCCATCGCCCTCCTCGAATGTGGATGAGCGCATGTCGGAAATGCGCCCCTCGCCCTCGGCGAGTTGCAATTCCGTGATCTGCCGGAAATTGGTCACCCAGCCCTCGCAGGGCGAGCCCGTGAATTCATAGACGATGCGCCCACGCGCCGAGACCGGCGCCGAGGCGCCATCGCCGCTCTTGCCCAGCGAAAGATCATAGACGGCGCGATGCGCGAGCAATTGCGCGGCGGCGTTGGCGCCTCCGGCAAGGCCGCCCACGCCGAGCGACAGGGTGGCGACGGCGATACCAGCGGTCCGAAACTTCAACGGCATCGACGACTTGCTCCATTCGCGGCGAAACTTATTTCCGCCTATGATCCGGCCTCGTGGCGAAAATGCGGTCGGCCCGCCGTCTCGCGTCCAGCAATTCTGGCGCCTCGCCCGTTAACAAATGGAGACGACCATGAGCGCCGAGAAAAAACTCGCCGAACTCGGCCTTGCATTGCCCACGCCCGCGACGGCGTTGGCGAATTATATCCCCGCCGCGCGCTCCGGATCGCTGTTGTTCGTTTCTGGCCAGTTGCCGATGCGCGACGGCGCGCTCGATCCCGCCTGTCGCGGCAAGCTCGGCGCCGATCTTTTCAACGAGGGTGGGCAGGCGGCCGCCCGGCTGGCGGCGATCAACGTGCTGGCGCAGGCGCGCGCGGCGATCGGCTCCCTCGACCGCGTGACCCGCGTTGTCCGCCTCGGCGGCTTCATCAATTCGGCGCCGGGCTTTCACGCCCTGCCCGTCGTCATGAACGGCGCGTCGGATCTGATGGTCGCGGTGTTTGGCGACAAGGGCCGCCACGCTCGCACGACGGTCGGCGTGAGCGAGTTGCCGCTCGACGCCGCCGTGGAGATCGAGGCGGTCTTCGAGGTCGCCTGATGGATTTCGTTCGCCCGCCGTGGCTCGTGGCGCGGCCCATCGCTCATCGTGGCCTGCATGGCGACGGGATCATCGAAAACTCGCTTTCGGCGGCGCGCGCGGCCATCGCCAGCCAATACGCCATCGAATGCGACGTCCAGCTTTCGGCGGATGGCGAGGCCATGGTGTTCCATGACGCGACACTCGAGCGGCTGACGGCCGGCGCCGGCCGGCTCGACGCGCTTGAGGCCCGCGAACTCGCGCGAATGAAATTGCGCGCAAGCGCCGACACGATCCCCAACCTGCCCGATTTCCTCGCCGCGATCGGCGGTCGAACGCCGCTGTTCTGCGAGATCAAGAGCGCTTTCGACGGCGACATCAGGCTCGCGGCGCGAGTCGCCGACCGCGCGCGGGATTACGCCGGGCCGCTGGCGCTCGAAAGCTTCGATCCCGTCGTCATGGCGTGGTTGCGCGACAACCGCGCCGCGCTTGGTATCGCGCATGTCCCCCTGGGCATGGTCGGTCAGGCTGGGTATGACGACCCGGCGGACGAATGGGCGCATCTGCCTGAAGGCGAGCGGACGGCGATGGCGCGGTTTCTTCACTGGCCGCGCACCCGCCCGGATTTCCTGTCATGGTCGGTGCGCGACCTGCCCCACGCGATTCCATTCCTGAATCGCGCGGCGTTGGGCGCGCCGGTGACGGTCTGGACCGTGCGAACAAAGGAACAGGCCGCGACCGCCCACGCATGGGGCGATCAGTTGGTGTTCGAGACGCTTAGACCCTAGAAGGGACTCATGCTGTTCATTTTCGTTCTTTGCGGACTCGCCAGCGCCCTGTCGAACCGCTCGCTCGACCCCCTCATTACCCAGATCGCCCGCGATTTTGACATTCCCGTCACGACCGCCGCGCTGATGTCCTCGGCCTACGCTTTTCCCTACGCGTTCAGCCAGCCGGTGCTGGGGCCGATCGGCGATTTCTACGGCAAATCGCTGGTGCTGAAATGCTGCCTTTGGCTGTTGACGGCCTGCATGGTTGGAATCGCGGTGGCGCCAACATTCCATATGATGCTGACCATTCGCCTGATTGGCGGCGTCGCCGCCGGCGGCATCATGCCCGTCACCATGGCGCTGATGGGCGACCGCTATCCGCCCGCCGTCCGCCAACTCGCCATCGGACGCTTCCTGACAGCCGGCCTGACCGGCATGGTGCTCGGCGCGAGCATCGCCGGCATCATGGCGGTGACCATCGGCTGGCGCAGCTTCATCTATCTCGCCATGACCTTCTCGCTGGTCGCCGCAATCGGAGCGACATTCTTCCTGAAAATCCCGCCACCGCCCAAGAAGGCGGGAACCCACATTCGCCTCTCTGACGCCATCGGCGGCTATTCGCGCATTTTCGCCAATCCCAAGGCCCTGCTCTGCTTCGGCACGGTTTGCGTCGAGGGCCTGACCCTGTATGGCGCGACGCCCTTCATCGGCAGCCTGCTGGAAAGTTCGGGACAGGGCACCGCGCGCGAGGCGGGCTTCGCCCTCGGCGCCATTGGCGTCGGCGGCATCTGCTATTCGCTGACCCTGCAATGGACCCTGCGCTTGCTGCGGCGCACGTCGATGATGGCGCTCGGCGGCGTCCTTCTGTCCAGCGGCCTGATCGCGCTGGCCCTGAACGCGCCGTGGCAGGCGTTGACAGCCTCCTTCGTCGTCACCGGCTTCGGCTTCATGCTGCTGCATAATTCCATTCAGGCGGAAGTCGCCGAACTCGCGCCTGAAAACCGCGCCTCGGCCTTCTCCATGCACTCGTTTTCATTTTTCCTGGGGCAAGCCTTCGGGCCGATCATCTGCGGCTTCGGCCTGCAACATTTTGGCAGGCCCTGGCTCGTCCTCAACATCATCGTGCTGGCGAGCGCCGGCTTTGTCGTGTCGCGGCTGTTCCGCCGCCATCCAACGGCCTCCGGCGCTTATTAGTCGCAGCGAAATATGCGGTCGGGCATGTCCTCGAGCACGGGCCCGAACTGGCCGGATTCAGGGTCGCGCGCCAGCAGCCGGCCCGTTGAAATGCCGAAATAGGCGCCGTGCAGGCTCAGTTTGCCTCGTCCCACGAGAATGTTGACGCAGGGGAAGGTCATCAGGTTCCGCAGGCTGAGTTCAATGGCGGCGAATTCGAGCCGCCGCAGCCAGTCGCCGGCGTCGGCGGCCGGGCGCGGCCCCAACGCGCGCGCCGCAGGCTCGATCTGCGACATCCAACTGCCGATGAAGTCGCCCGGCGACAGCGGCTCCTGATCGTCCGCGAAAGCGCGGATGCCGCCGCAGGTCGCGTGCCCGAGCACAACGATATGGCTGACGCGCAGAGCCATGACGCCGAACTCCAGAGCCGCGCTGACGCCGTGCTGCGTGTTGGGCGTGGGGTCATAGGCCGGCACGAGATTGGCGACATTGCGCACGACGAGAAGTTCGCCTGGCGCGGCGTCGAAAATGACCTCGGGCGACACGCGCGAGTCGACGCAACCGATGACCATGATCCGCGGCTTCTGCCCGGTTTCGGCCAAAGCCTCGTATCGCGATTGCTCGCTGGCGAACCGCCCGCCCACGAATGCGCGGTAACCCTCGACCAGACGTTCAGGAAACATGTTCATGCCTCGCCAGGCGCGAGCTTTACCGCGCCGTTGTCTAAAATTGGAAACATTCGCCTAATAGGCTCTCAAGCGGCGGAAAATACACATTTTCCCGATACAGGCGAAACACGTTCCCGGAACCCCCGCTCCCATGGAGGCCATGACCTACGACAGCGCGGATGACGCCGCGCCGGAAACAGTCGCGCGGGCGCCCGACGAGGATGCGCCGGACGTCGACGTCGCCCCGGCGCTGTTCGAGCCACGCGTCGACCTTTATACGGGTCGCCCGGCCGGTTGCGAGATCATCCCCTTGTCGCGACAGGGCGACCGTGAACTCCCCACTAGCCAGGCGCTGTTGCCCGGGTCCATCGCTGCGCTGTCGGAAATGGCCGGAAAACAGTCAGGCTTCAGAATTTGCTGGCGGGCGCCCGCCGCCCTGCTCGACGACGCCGGCATGCTCGCTGCGATCGAAAAAGCCGCCAGATCGGCCGCCGCCGCCGATTGCCGGCTTTTCGTTGAAATCCCGGAAAGCGATCTGGCGGCCAATCCAGCCGGTTGGACCGAGGTTCTCGGCACCCTGCGCGCAGCCAATATCGGGATCGCCTTCGCCGACTTCGGCGCGGGATTTTTGCGGGCCACCAAGACCGATGGCGTCCAGGGGCTGGAAACGCTGGAAGCCATCGCCCGCATGCCATGTGACGAAATCCAGATCGCCCAATCCCTCGCCGACCGCTTGCCGACCGACAGGACGGCGGCGACCGCCACGCGCGCCTGCATCGAGTTCGCGCACGAACTGGGCCGCACCGTGGCGGCCACATGGGTCGCCCGCCCGCTGCATGCCCGCATCGTTCAGGATTTTGGAATCGACTACGGTCAGGGGTCGTATTTCTCCGACCGGCTCGATCGGAATGAACTGGCCGAATGGATCGCCTATCGGATGCGCGTCTTTGGCGACAATCCCAATCTCGCGCCCTTCCCGATCCGGCGACGCGGCCGCCCGATCGAGGGCTAGGTCAGACGCCCGCCACCTTGGCGAGCCACCAGCGCAGTCCGACGAACAGGAACCGCCAGTCCGAGAAAAACTCGGGCCGCTTCCCCTCGAAGACATGCCCGATGAATTGCAGGGCCCACCCCGCGATGAACAGCGCCGCCGCCGCGAGCCAGAGGCCGGCGACCAGCGGCGAGACCGCGAACAGGACCAGCGCCGCGATGATCATTGGGATGCCGAACGCGTGGCACAGCCGGTTGCGCGGGTCGCGATGGCTGGTCTCGTAGCGCGCGATCCAGTCGTCCCAGCTTCGTCCGAAAAACATCGCGCGACCCTCCGCCAGAACCCGACAACCCGGACACTCGACCCCGGCCCGGTTGATGCTTAGTCTAACAGCGATTGTTCCAGCCCCGCGAGCCCGATGTCACAGGACCTGAAAATCCGCGTCGTCAAATCCCTCGCCGAGGTCGATCCCGCCGGCTGGGACGCCTGCGCGAACCCGGCCGCGACGCCGGTCGAGGCAATTGAATCAACCTCGCAAAAAGCGGAATCAACCTCTCAGACAAGTGATTCAGTTTCCGAGGAAGCGGAATCAATTTCTCAGAAAGAGCGATTCAACCCTTTCATTACACACGCTTTTCTTAATTGCTGCGAAGCCTCGGGCTCGGCTGTTTCGCGGCAGGGATGGGGCGGCGCGCATGTGCTGGTCGAGGATGGCGCGGGCCAACTGCTCGCCTGCGCCCCCACTTATGTGAAGACCCATTCACAAGGTGAATACGTCTTCGACCACGGCTGGGCCGACGCCTACGAGCGCGCCGGCGGACGCTATTATCCCAAATTGCAGGTCTGCGTGCCCTTCACGCCGGCGCCGGGGCGGCGACTGCTGGTGGCGAATGGCCCCCGCGCGGAAGAGGCCCGGACGGCCCTCGTGGCGGGCCTGCGGGCCCTGACCGAGAAGCTCGACGCTTCCTCCCTGCACGTCACCTATCTGACCGAACGGGAATGGACCGACCTTGGCGCCCGCGGGTTCCTGCAACGAACGAACAAGCAGTTCCACTTCTTCAACCGGGGCTACAAGACCTTCGAGGACTTTCTCGGCACGCTCGCCTCGCGCAAGCGCAAGGTTGTCAGGCGCGAGCGCAAGGACGCGCTGGCGGCGGGCGTCGAGATCGAATGGGCGACCGGCAAGGACATCACCGAGGCCCATTGGGACGCTTTCTACAAGTTCTACATGGACACCGGAAACCGGAAATGGGGCACTCCCTACCTCAACCGTAGGTTCTTCTCGATGCTCGGCGCGACCATGGCCGACCGCGTGCTGCTGATCATGGCCAAGCGCGCCGGGCGGTTCATCGCCGGGGCGATCAACCTCATCGGCGACGACGCCCTCTACGGCCGCAACTGGGGCTGCATCGAGGAGCACCCCTTCCTGCATTTCGAGGTCTGTTATTATCAGGCGATCGATTTCGCTCTTTCGCGCGGCCTGTCGCGTGTCGAGGCGGGCGCGCAGGGCGAGCACAAGCTGCTGCGCGGCTATGAACCCGTGCCGACCTATTCCGCCCATTACCTGCCGGACCCGCGCTTCGCCCGGGCGGTCGAGGATTTCCTGCGCCGCGAACGGGCGGAAATGGCGCGTCTGATCGAGGCCTATGGCGAGCATACGCCATTCCGCAAAGGCGAATTGCAGCAGGCGGGCGGCGGTCCCGAGGACGAGTGACGCCGCCATATCGCGCCTATTGCCAGATACGGCCCGCTCGCCGTATGCCGATGGCGAAGCGCCCGAAGGGCGCGGATCGAGGGAGCGGACGCCATGATATTTTCTCGCCGGACGGGTTTGACGCGCACCGCGGGAACCCTCGCGCTGGGACTGCTGGCCGCGCTGGCGGCGAATGGATCGGCTCTCGCCCAGTCGCGCACCATCAAATACATCGTGCCGCTGGCCCCCGGCGGCCCCAACGATACCGTGGCGCGTCTCGTCGCCGAGCAGATCGGTCGCGACGGCGGCCCGACCCTTGTTGTCGAGAACAAGCCCGGCGCGGGCACGGTCATCGGGACGGAATTCGTGGCGCGCTCGGCGCCCGACGGCAACACGATCCTGATGGCGGCTGGCTCCTTCGTGGTCAATCCGCATCTGAAGAAGCTGAACTACGACCCGATGACCAGCTTCGAGCCTGTCTGCTATCTGGCTGAATCGCCGCAAATGATCCTCGTGCCGGCCTCCTCACCCTACAAGACGCTGGCCGATTTCGTCGCCGCGGCGAAGGCGAAGCCGGACGAACTGACCATAGCGGCCAACGGCCCGGCGACCACCCAGCACGTCCAGATCGAGGCGCTCAAGCTCGCCACGGGCGCGAAGCTGACCTTCGTGCCCTTCCCCGGCGATGGCCCCTCGCTCAACGCCGTCGTCGGCGAGCAGGTCAGCGCGGCGGCGCTCGACTACGCCACCGCCGCCGGCCAGATCAAGGCCGGCAAGCTGCGCGTCATCGTGGTCGGGACCGCGGCGCGGCTGGATTTCCTGCCGGATGTCCAGACCTTCGCCGAAGCCGGCGTCAAGGACACCGAATGGGCCGGCACGTTTGGCATCATGGCGCCCGCCAAGACGCCCAAAAGCGAGATCGACATGCTCTCGGGCTGGGTCACGAAGGCGCTGAAGTCGCCGGAATTGCGCGAGAAATTCGCCGCGCTCGGCATTATCCCCAAGGGCCAGTGCGGCGCGGAATACGGCGCCTTCGTGCGCAAGCAGTCCGACACGTTCGCCCGGACGATCGAGGCCGCCCACATCAAGGCGGACTGAGGCCGCGGCCCGGCGCGGGAGATCGACAATTTCCGCGCTGGCGGCCCCCTACCTCTCCAGCGCCGCCTTCACCCGCGCGATGACCTCCTTCGGACTAGCGTAGGCTTTCGCCACCAGCGCCTGCACGGTCTCGCCATCGGTCAGCCGCGTCTCGATATTGGCCTTGGCGGCCTCGGCGCGGAATTCGGGATCCTCGACCGTCTCGATGAAGGCGCGACGCAGCGCCGCGACGCGCTCCGGCGGCGTGCCCGGCGGGGCGATGAAGGGCCCCGCGTATTCGTTCTGCGACAGGAAGAGATCGAGCGCCCGCCGGTCGGCGTCGTTTTTCGCGAAAGTCGAGATCAGTGGCACGCCGGCCTTGTTGAGCTCGGGATCGCCGGTCATGTGTCCCTGCAACAGCACGCGCAAGCCCGTCTTGCCCGCGAGAATGTCTGGATACTTGAACTTCACGATCGCCCAACCCGAGCAGGTCGCCTGCAACTCGCCGCGCTCGACGGCGAGCATCAGATCAGGCCCGCTCGTATAGCCCTTCACCATCTTGAACTTCGTGCCGACGACGGCGTTGGCGACGGTGGGAAAATCATAGGTCATGTTGCCCGGCGCCGTGCCGCCGCCGATCAACTCGCTGGTCAGGAGGTCTTTCGCCGATTTCACCGGCGCGTCGGCGCGCGCGACGCAGGTCGGTACGTAGTTCTGCGCGCTGCCAAGGAAGTTGAACTTGCTGGGGTCGTAGCCGCGCCGGTCGTCCTGACTGAACAGCGCCTCCGTGGTGACGCCGGGAAACACCATGCCGATGGTCGCGCCGTCCTTCGGCGCCTGCGCGAACAGGTGGCGACCCAGAATGTTGCTCGCCGCGCCCGGCATGTTCGACGAAACGATGTTGGGATGTCCGGGAATATGCTTGGCGAGATGCCGCGCGACGAGGCGTCCGGGCACGTCGAGCACGCCGCCCGCGGGCGCGCCGATCATCAGATTGAGATTGCGATCGGCGTAGAATCGCGCGATCGAATCCTGAGCTCGCGCGCTCGCCATCGCGCAAAAAACACCCATCACGCTCCACAGCGCGCGCCGCATCGCGTCCCTCCCCTTTTGTTGACGCGGATGCTAGCAAGCGCGCCGCCGAACGCAAGCCGCCAAGCGGTTGATTATTCAACGGCCCTGTCGCACCTTGCCCGCGATCGCCGGGAGGAATGGCATGAACATCAAGAACACGACGCGCGCCGCCGCGATGCTGATCGCGCTCGCGCCCGCATTGGCACACGCGGCGGATCAGGCCCTCATAGACGCCGCGAAAAAGGAAGGCTCCGTCACCTGGTACACGACCGCCATTGTCGACCAGTTCGTGCGGCCAGCCATCGCGGCCTTCGAGGCGAAATACGGCGTGCACGTCGATTACGCGCGCGCCAGCCCGCCCGAACTCGTGCTGCGCGTCGCCAACGAGGCGCGCGCCGGCCGCATGATGGCGGACCTTGTGGATGGCACGACCACCGCCGTCGACCTGCGCAAGCTCGACCTGATGGAAAAATGGATTCCCGCCGTCAAGCTGGCCGACCGCTATGTCGACCCGGACGGCTACTGGGCCGCCTGCAACGAATATATTCTGACGCCTGGATACAACACCGACCTCGTCGCGAAGGGAACGGAGCCGAAAAACTGGAATGACCTGCTCGACCCCCGATGGAAGGGCAAGATGGCGTGGAACACCATTCCCGTCGCGTCGGCGGCGCAAGGCTTCATCGGCCTCGTGCTGACCGAGATGGGCGAGGAAAAAGGCCGCGCCTATCTCGAAAAACTTGGCAAGCAGGACATTCACGGCCTCAAGGCGACCGCGCGGCAGGTGCTCGATCAGGTCATCGCGGGCGAATATTCCATCGCCCTGCAAATCTTCAACAACCACGCCACCATCAGCGCCGCGCGCGGCGCGCCGGCCGGCTGGCTCAAGACGGAGCCCGCGCTCGCCGTCAACGTGACCATGGGCGTCACCAAGGGGTCGCCGCATCCCAACGCCGGCAAGCTGCTGTTCGATTTCATTCTGTCGGACGAGGGTCAGGCGATCATGGCCAAGGCTGGCGAACTGCCGGTGTCTCCCAACGTGCCGCCGCTCGTGCCCGACCTGCGGCCGGAGATCGGCAAGTTTCGCGCGACCTACATTCCCGCCGACCGGTTGCAGGCGAGCATGGCCGCGTGGAACAAGGTCTACGAGGAATATTTCCGCTAGAACGACACGACACGCCGCGCAGGAAACACGACATGACGACACCCGCCTACGATCCGCAAAACATCTTCGCGAAAATCCTGCGCGGCGAAATGCCCTGTTACAAGGTGTTCGAGGATGACGTCGCGTTGGCCTTCATGGACATCATGCCGCGCGCCGAGGGGCATGTCCTCGTCATCCCCAAAACGCCGGCGCGCGGCCTGCTCGACATGCCCCCCGACGCGCTCGGCCCCTACATGCTGCGCGTGCAGAAGGTCGCCGCCGCCGCGCGCAAGGCCTTCGACGCGGATGGCCTGACGATCCAGCAGTTCAACGAGACCGCCGGTGGACAGGTTGTGTTCCACCTGCATTTCCATGTGCTGCCGCGCAAGGAAGGCGTCGCCTTGAAGCCGCCGGGGATCATGGGCGACAAGGCGGCGCTCGAAGCCAACGCCGCGAGGGTCAGGGCGGCGCTCTAGCCGACGTAAAAGCCGACGGCGATCAACGACGCCTCGGCGCACAACACCGCGATGAAAACGGACTTGCGCGTCAGGGCGAAGACGCCAAGGCCGACGCCCATGGCGCCCAACCGCCCCCACAGTGGAATCGCGGCTAGCGCGCCGCTTGGCGTGAGCAGAAGGCGCGCCACGACGCCTGCGAGCAGAGCCGTGGCGACGGCGCGCACCCACACCAGCAACGGCGAACTCTCGTTGACGCCACGCGCCAGAAAGATCGACAGCATCCGCCAGAATTCGCTCGGCAGGAAGCCGAACAGGATCATGGCGATCCACGGCCACAGACCATGATCGAGCGCGGGATTCATCGCTCGACCTTTCGCGCGTCGACGAGGCGTTGCGCGACGAAGGCGAGCGTGCCGCCAATGGCGCCGAGCACGGGCAGATCGAACCCCTCGGGCGCCCAGGCCTGCGCGAAGGGCGCGATCGCCAACCCCAGCACGAGCGCCATCCAGTCGATGGGCTGACGCGCGGCGCGCAACAACGTCGAGACGAAATAGATCGGCGTCAGGAACAGCAATCCCGCCGCGAAGGGCCGGGACATCTGACCAATCAAGGCGTGGCCCACGGCGGTCGACACGCTCGTGCCCGCGAGGCACATCGCCGAAAAGCCCAGAAAAAACGGCATCCGCGCGGCGCGTGGCAGCGGCGGCAGGCGTCGCATCGCCTCGGCCCAGGTGGTGACGGAAATGCAATGCGCCGCGGCGATCAGCGACAACGCGCTCGTGCGGCGCGCGCGCAACATCGGCAACAGCGCGACGCACATCGGCACGAAACGCACCGACGAAAGCGAGATCGACACGGCGATGGCTGGCCACGCCATTTTCGCGGCGACGGCGCTGAAGAACAACAATTGCGCCGGACCAGCCCAGATGAAAATCGTCGAACCGACGGCGACCTCCAGCGAAAAACCCGCGTCGCGCGCGATACCGCCCACGCCAATCAGGCTCGCGGCGACAATCAGCATCGGGCCGCCGAGCGCCTGACGCGCGCCCTCGCGAAACCAGTCCATTACGGACCGGCCGCCCAGATCATCCTCGTCGCTGGCGGAAGTCGTCGGCGCGCGTGTCATGCCCGCGCGCGCTAGGCCTTCTTCAGGAATTCGGTGCGCAACACGAGGCCCTTGACCTGCTTTGTGCTGCACTCGACCTCGGCGGGATCATCGGTCAGGCGAATGTTCTTCACCATCGTGCCGCGCTTCAACGTCTCGGACGTGCCCTTGACCTTTAGATCCTTGATGAGCGTGACGGAATCGCCATCGGCGAGTTTCGTGCCGTTGCTGTCGCGCGTGATGATCTCGTCGGTCATGGGTTTTCCGTTCGTGAAAAATGCATTCAGAAGTGACTGTAACTGCCGCGCGCGAAGGATTTCGGCGCGCCGTCGACATCGATGAAAACAGGCGCGGCGTCGCCGGTCGTGACAAGGCCCACGCGCGCGACGGGTACGCCCGCGGCGCGCGCCATCGCCTCGAACGCGGCGGCGCGATCGGGCGACACGCTCGCCAGCAATTCATAATCATCGCCGCCGGTGAGCGCGATTTCGCGCAAGCCCATGTCCAAAGCCATCGCCTCGCGCGCGGCGTCCGACAGCGGAACCGCGGCGAGATCGACGCGCGCCGAACAACGGGATACGCCGAGCATCTTCGTCAGATCGCCGATGAACCCGTCGGAAACATCCATGCCGCCGCTCGCGTTGTCGCGCATCGCCAAGGCCAGCGCGTTGCGCGGTCGCGGCTCCAGATAACGCGACAGCAAATGCGCGCGCGACGCCGCCGAAAGCGTCGGCGGGGCGTCGGGTTCAAGGCGCAATCGCAAGCCCAGCGCCGCGTCCCCGATGGTTCCGCTGATATAAAGATAATCTCCGGCGCGAGCGCCCGTGCGCCTGACCATGCGCCCGGCGGGAACCAGCCCCAGCGCGGTCACCGAAATCATCGCCGGGCCGGGCGTGCGCACCGTGTCGCCGCCGAGAAGCTGAAAGCCGAACGCGCGCGCGTCACGCCCAAGGGCGTCGGCGAAACGCGCAAGCCATTCGTCCGGCAGGGAGTCCGGCAAGGCGAGCGTCAGCAGGAAGCCATGGGGTTCGGCGCCCTTCGCCGCGAGGTCGGACAGGTTCACGCGCAACGCCTTGCGCGCGATGCTTTCGGGCGGATCATCGGGAAAATAATGCACGCCGGCGACGATGGCGTCCGTCGTCGCGACGATGTCATTCCCGGCGGGTGGCGCGATCAACGCCGCGTCGTCCTTCAGCGCGAGCCCGCCCGGCCCCGCGAGCGGCGCGAACAGGCGGACGATCAACGCGTCCTCGCTGAAGGGAATGCTCAAGCAATCGCCTCCCGGCGCGCGCCGCGCGCCTAGAAATCCTCGGGCCGCGCCTTGCGCGCGAGTTTGTCGAGCACCGCGTTGACCACGCCCACCTCGTCGGCGGCCAGAAAGGCCGCGGCGACGTCGACGTATTCCTTGATGACGACGCGCGGGGGAATATCCCGGCGCTTGCGCAATTCGTAGTCGCCCGCGCGCAGCACGGCGCGCATGACCGCTTCGACGCGCCCCAGCGGCCAGCCTTCGCGCAGTGTCTCGTCGATTTCCAGATCGATCGCGCGCTGGCTTTCCAGCACGCCCGTCAAAATATCGCGAAAGAAATCGATCTCGGCGGGGATATATTGCTCGCCCTCGACCTCGCGGCCGATCCAATGCGTCTCGAATTCGGCGAGGATTTCGTTCAGGCCCTTGCCCGCCACTTCCATCTGGTAGAGCGCCTGCGTCGCGGCGAGCCGCGCGGCGGCGCGATGTTCGCGCGACATTCAGCGCGTCCCGTGCTGTTGCTTGAGCGCGTAGAGCGCCAGCGCGGCGCGCGCCGCGTCGCCGCCCTTGTCGCCCTGCGCCGGATCGGCGCGCACGGCCGCCTGCTCCTCGTTCTCGACCGTCAGGATGCCGTTACCGATGGGCAGTTCATACGTCACCGACAGGTCCATAAGCGCGCGCGAGCTTTCGCCCGCCACGATCTCGAAATGGTATGTCTCGCCGCGGATGACGCAGCCCAGCGCCGCCGCGCCCGCGTAGCGTCCACCGCGCGTCAGCATGCGCACGGCGGCGGGAATTTCCAGCGCGCCGGGCACGGTGATGACGTCGTAATGGGCGCCGGCGGCCTCGAAGGCCCGCTTGGCGCCGGCCAGCAGATGATCGCCGATGCCGTCGTAGAAACGGGCTTCAACGATGAGAAACCGGGCGCCGGGCGCGGTGTAGGTGGGGGTCGAGGATCGCCGCGGTTCGGCCATGTGAGTGGTCCTGATGGATCGGAATGAATGCCCGATCGACCGCCGCCGGACGCCGGAGCGTCACCGCGGGCCAGTCGAAAGCCTGAACGCCTTGAATAGAGAGCGACGCCGACGGGCGCAAGGAAACTTCGCCGGCGCCGCGTGGGACGCTTACGCGCGCGCCTCGACCAGACGCGCCGCGTAGCGGGCCATCAGATCGACCTCGATGTTGAGTTCGTCGCCCACGACGCGCTCGCCCCACGTGGTCACCGCGAGCGTATGCGGGATCAGCAGGATCGAAAATTCCGCGCCATTGACGCTGTTGACCGTCAACGACGTGCCGTCGAGGCAGACCGAGCCCTTTTCGGCGATGAACCGCGCCAGCGCCTCGGGCGCGCGAATGTCAAAGCGCGCCATGCCGTCGAAATCCTTGCGGGCGACGAGCCGCGCGACGCCATCGACGTGACCGGTGACGATATGTCCACCCAGTTCGTCGCCGATCTTGAGCGAGCGTTCCGTGTTCACCTTCGCGCCAACCCGCCAGCGCCCGACGGTCGTGCGCGCCAGCGTCTCGGCGGCCGCGTCGACCTCGAACCACGCCTGCCCGCCCTCGCGACCGGTGGCGACCGCCGTCAGGCAGGGGCCCCCGCAGGCGATCGAGGCGCCAAGGGCAATGGACTCCGGCGCGTAGGCGGTGGCGATGCGAATGCGCTTCAGTTCGCCGCGATCCTCGATCGAAACAACCCGTCCCACGTCGCTGACAAGACCCGTGAACATCAGATCGTCCTTTCATAACGCTGGTAACGGTCGAGACCGGAAAAGCCCTCGGCGAGGGGCCTATACCGAGCCTTGTCCGCAAGCATGTCCCGCGCCGCGCGGGACAACGCAACGACCCCTTCGCGCGCGAGCGGACGGGGACTGGTGAATGTCACCACCTCGTCGGCGAGGCCGCGCGCGATCAGGGCGCCCGCGACGGTCGGGCCGCCCTCGCTGAAAACGCGCGTGATCCCGCGCTTGCCGAGCGCCCGCAGCGCCTCGGCGAGATCGATATGCCCGGCGGGGTCGAGCGCCACCTGTTCGACCTCGACGCCGAGCGCCTCGAGCGCGAGACGCGCGCCCTCGGGCGCGGTCGGGCCCGTCAATACGAACGTCCGCCGGTCGCGCGCCGTCACCGCGAGGCGCGAGCGGGTTGGCAGTCGCAAATGCGTGTCGAGCACCACGCGCAGGGGGCGGCGCGCCTCCATGCCGGGCGCGCGAACCGTCAGCAGCGGATCGTCGGCAAGCGCCGTTCCCGCGCCGATCATGATGGCGTCGTGCATGGCGCGCATGACCTGCACGCGGCCGTTGGCGGCAAGGCCAGTGATCATCAGCCGCGGATCGTGCTCGCCCCCGGCGGCGTAGCCATCCGCGGTTTCCGCCAGCTTGAGCGTCACCATCGGACGCCCCTCGGTGACGCGCAGGATATGGCCGAGCGTCAGCCGGCGCGCCTCGCGCGCGCCAACGCCGACCCGTAGGCCAATCCCCGCCTCCACCAGCTTGGCGTGGCCGCGGCCGGCGACCCGGCGATCCGGATCCTCGATGGCGGAGACCACGCGCGCCAGGCCCGCGGCGACAATCGCCTCGGCGCAGGGCGGCGTCACGCCGTGATGGCTGCAAGGCTCGAGGCTCACGTAAAGCGTCGCGCCGCGCGCCCGCTCGCCCGCCTCGCGAATGGCCTCGGTTTCGGCGTGCGGACGCCCACCGGGCTGGGTCGCGCCGCGAGCGATGATGACGCCATCGCGCACGATCACGCAGCCGACGGCGGGGTTTGGCGCGGTCGTGCCGAGACCACGCCGCCCGTAGGCGATGGCCGCCGCCATGAAGGAAGCGTCGGCGCGCTCATCCGGCGGGAAATCGGGATCGAACAGCCGGCTCATGTCCCGTCGGAAGCCTCCGCCGCGTCGACGCCCGCCGGCTCGACATCCTCGCCGACGAGCTCATCGACGATGGCGCCGAAGTCGCTGGCTTCCGTGAAATTGCGATAGACCGAGGCGAAGCGCACATAGGCGACGCCATCGAGCGTGCGCAGGCCCTTCATCACCAGTTGGCCGATGCGCTCGCTGGCGATCTCGCTTTCGCCCGAGCTTTCGAGCTGGCGCACGATGCCATTGACCATGCGCTCCACGCGCTCGGGATCGACGGGCCGCTTGCGCAGCGCGATGTCGAGCGAGCGCATGAGCTTTTCGCGCTCGAAGGGCACGCGCCGCCCGGATTTCTTGACCACGGTCAGCTCGCGCAACTGCACGCGCTCGAAGGTCGTGAAACGACCCGCGCAATCAGGGCAGACGCGCCGGCGCCTGATCGAGGAGGAATCCTCGGTCGGACGGGAGTCCTTGACCTGCGTTTCAAGGCTGCCGCAATAGGGGCAACGCATGCTCTGTTCCTCTCGCGCGCAGAACCCGCGCGCGTCGGTTCGCCCCGGATGATGTCAGGCGGATTCGGTGTTGGCCGATTTCAATAGATCGGGAAACGCCGGGTCAACTCCTCGACGCGCGCCTTGACGGACGCCTCGACGTGCCCGTTGCCGAGATCGCCGTGGGCCGCGAGACCATCGAGCGCGTCGGCGATCAACTCGCCCACGCGCGTGAACTCGGCGACGCCAAAGCCGCGCGACGTCGCCGCGGGCGAGCCAAGGCGAATGCCCGACGTGATCATCGGCTTTTCCGGATCGAACGGCACGCCATTCTTGTTGCAGGTGATGTGCGCGCGACCGAGCGCCGCCTCGGCGGCCTTGCCGGTCAGCTTCTTGGAGCGCAGATCGACGAGCATCAGATGGTTGTCCGTGCCGCCGGTGACGAGATCGAAGCCCCGCGCCGTCAGCGAGGACGCCAGCGCCGCCGCGTTATCGACGACCTGCCGCGCGTAGCCCTTGAATTCGGGGCGCAGCGCCTCGCCAAAGGCGACCGCCTTGGCCGCGATGACATGCATCAGCGGGCCGCCCTGCAAGCCGGGGAAAATCGCCGAATTGATCTTCTTGGCGATGTCCTCGTCGTTGGTCAGGATCAGGCCGCCGCGCGGCCCGCGCAGGGTCTTGTGCGTGGTCGAGGTGACGACATGCGCGTGCGGAAACGGCGAGGGATGCGCGCCGCCCGCGACCAGTCCCGCGAAATGCGCCATGTCCACCAGCAGCCACGCGCCAACCGAGTCGGCGATGGCGCGGAAACGGGCGAAATCCCAGTGGCGCGCATAGGCCGAGCCGCCGGCGATGATGAGCTTGGGCTTGTTCTGCTGGGCCAGCCGCTCGACCGCGTCCATGTCGACGCGCTGGTCGGCGACGCATACGCCATAGCTGACCGGCTTGAACCACTTGCCGGACATGTTGACCGCGGAGCCATGGGTCAGATGCCCGCCAGCGGCGAGGTCGAGGCCCATGAACGTGTCGCCTGGCTGCAACAGGGCGAGGAACACGGCCTGGTTCGCCTGGCTGCCG
Source organism: uncultured Hyphomicrobiales bacterium (assembly GCA_903861645.1). GTDB lineage: Bacteria > Pseudomonadota > Alphaproteobacteria > Rhizobiales > Beijerinckiaceae > Terripilifer. The sequence goes on along the minus strand of CAIOVE010000056.1, from coordinate 53,150 downwards.
GAATTGGCCTGCACATTGGCGAACTTGCAGTCGAACAGCTTCCTGGCGCGGTCGATGGCCAGCGTCTCCGCGATATCGACGAACTGACACCCGCCGTAATAGCGACGGCCCGGATAGCCCTCGGCGTATTTGTTGGTCATCACCGAGCCCTGCGCTTCCAGAACGGCGCGCGAGACGATGTTTTCCGACGCGATCAACTCGATCTCGGAGCGCTGGCGACCAAGCTCCAGTTCGATCGAGCGCGCGATTTCCGGATCGGATTCCGCGAGGCTCGCGCCGAAGAAGGAATTGGACTTGGCCGCTTGCGCGACCACGCTGCTCGACTGCGACATGACAACCCCGATTCATCAGCGGCCGCGAGGCGGCCCGGCTGGGTTAGGCGAGAGAATGGGCTTCGTGGGCTATCGCGACGCCCGACTTAGGACGCCATCCGGCGATGGACGCGAAACGCGAGACGCCCATAGCACGGGTGACGCGCGCGGGACAAGAAAGCGGGCGACGGACTCGCGCCCGCCGCCCGGTCAACTTGATGAGACGATGGGTTAATCGGCGGCGATGGGCGCGCGCGCCTGCGTCGCGGCGCGCTTGCCCGCCGCGCCCTTGCCCTGCGCGGGAACGGGCGTGATGCCCTCGGCCAGCGCCATGCCATCGCCGAAGCCGTCGCGCTTGTAGATATCCTCGCGGAACTGCACGAGGCCATCGGTCGCCCAGGCGGTGATATAGACCCAGAACACCGGCACCGGCTGCGTCAGCCTGGCGTCGATGCGGGCGCCTGAGCGGATGGCCTCGTCGATGTGATCGCGATCCCAGCCGGGGGTGTCCTTCAGGATCCAGGCGATGTAGTCGCGGATGTTCTGGACGCGGACGCAACCCGAGGAAACGAAGCGGAAATCGTCGCCGAAAATGCCCTTCGAGGGCGTGTCGTGCATGTAGACGCCCCACTGGTTGGGGATGTTCACGCGCACAACGCCCAGCGAGTTGAAGTCGGCGCCGGGATCCTGACGGAACCGATAATTCACCGCGTCCATCGAATTCCAGTTGACCGCGGTCGGCGGCACTTCCTGACCCGACTTGTCGATCACGCGAATCTTGTTGTCGGTCAGGTAGTTCGGATCGGCCTGCATCTTGGGGATCAGATCCTTGCGGATGATCGACACCGGCACGGTCCAGAAGGGGTTGAAGTTGATTTCGACCACCTTGGCCTGCATGACCGGCGACTGGCGGTCGATCTTGCCGACGCCCGCCTGATGGTGGCTGAACACCTGCCCGTTTTCGACCGTTTCCACGGCGGCGGCGGGAATGTTCATCGAGATGAAGCGACCGCCGAGATTGCCGGCGTAGGCGCGCAAGCGCACCAGATTAAGCTGCAACTGGCGCAACCGCTCCTCGGCGGTGACATTCAGCGCCTGCAGGGTCTGCTGGGCGACGACGCCATTGGCGCCGATGCCATGACGGGTCTGGAAACGGATCACGCCCGCGTTGACGAAGGAATCGAACACCGGCGCGTCGCCCGCGTCGGGGGCGAGATCGCCGGTCACCATCAGGCGACGGCGCAAGGCCACCACGGCGGCGCCCTTGGAGCCGAGCTTGAGGGTCGCGCCAGTCGGCACGGGCTGCCAACCGCCCTGCGCGACAAGCTCCTGATACTGCTGAATGGCCGCCTCGGTCATCTGAACCGTCTGCGGCGACAACATCGGCGTCGTCGAGCGGGTCACGGACAGGCGTGGGTCGGAATCATATTTCTGTTCCCACTCCGCCTGATTGCCGACGGAAGCGTCCACCGGCGCCGCCAGCGCGCGCGACGCGCCCATCAGGGCGCCAAGGCTGCCGGCCGCCAGCAACTGGGCCACGAAGCGTCGGGTGGGGTAAGGAGAGGAAATGGCCACGAAATGCTCCAGTCATCGAGGCGCGGACGGAAAATAACCGGCGCGGCCCTTGCCGCCCGGATCATTGGGCCACGGCGCTGGCCACCGGCCAACGGCAAACTTCATAACATTCTGAATGGAGTCATAGTCGGGCGACATTATGGCGTCGAGAGCCGACCAGCCATATTTTGCCGCGTTTTCGGGGACGAGGGACCGCCAACCGGTCCTTCGCGCCCCGAAAGGCGGGCGCGGGGTGCGCCGCCCGCCGCGGGGTGGCGCGACCTTCAGAGACGGTAACGGATCTGGTCGGTCCAGAAGCGCTCGAGGCGGATCAGCGCCTGGTTCATCTTGTGGAAGTCCTCGCTGGAGATGCCGCCGATCTGCTCGACCGTCAGAACGTGCTTCTCGTAAAGCGCGGAAACCATCGCGTGAACGCTTTTGCCCTTGTCGGTCAGGCTGATGCGGACCGAGCGGCGATCAACGCGCGAGCGGGCGTGATGCAGATAGCCCATCTCGACAAGTTTCTTCACATTGTAGGACACATTCGAACCGAGATAATAACCGCGTGTCCGCAGTTCGCCGGCCGTCAGTTCCTTGCCGCCGATGTTGTAAAGCAGCAGCGCCTGAACCGAATTAATGTCGCTGCGGCCGCGACGGTCGAATTCGTCCTTGATGACATCGAGCAAGCGACGATGAAGCCGCTCGACCAACGTAAGAGATTCAAGATAAGCCGGACGAACATCATTGAGACGTTCCGTGCGGGCCTGAGTCAACTCTGTCTTCGGCATCGTATTCATGGCACACCCCGTTACTATATTTTCGCGAGACCATTTACTTGGCGTCGCTTGTTTATGGGATGGACTATAGTGCGCACCCGTGAAGACCGGTTTAAATAACAAACTGAATCCCGCATTTACTTCTGTCGGTGAATCAATCGTCAAACAAACCTTTGATTCATCGTGAAAATCGCTTAACCCTGACGCGTGTTATCAATCCTCGCGCTCGCGCGCCGCGTACCAGCTCAGCACGAAATAAACGACGATCAGGATGACATCGACGGCGAAGCCAATGCGCGGCGCCATCCCCTGTTCCGGCGAGATCAACGTGGTCACGAGACCCGCGGCGGCGGCGAACAACCAGAGTACGCCGCCCCACGACGTCGCCAGCCAAAGACCAACCGCGGCGACCAGATTGGCGACGGAAAAGAAGATCAGCCGCGCCGCGCCCAACGTCGTCAGCAGCGTGAATGGCTCGACATCCGATGTCATGATGTCGCGCCAGTGCGCGAGACCGCGCGCGAGCCAGAGGCACGCGACCACGCGCATGAAAACAAGAAGCAGAAAATTGAATCTGACGCCACGCGGTCGCGCGCCGTTGACATCGACGCCCAGTTGAATGGCGTCGGACGGCGGCGGTTCCCGCCATTTGGTGACGCGCTCGTTCATGATGCGACCCCGTCGGGAAAGGTGAGGTCGTCGACGCCAAGCGACGCGAAACATGCATCGATGGCGGTGGGGTCGATATCCTCGAACCGACCGGGATTCCAGACGGGCGGTCGCGTTCGGTCGATAATGGCCGCGCGCACGCCTTCGTAAAAATCCGGCATGCGACAGATGCGCGAGACGATCCTGAATTCGACGCGCAAGGCTTCCTCGATGGATAGCCCCACGCCCGCGCGCATCTGCCGAAGTCCGATGGAAACGCTCGTCGGCGATTTCGTTCGCAGCAGGCGCGCGGTCTCGCGGGCGAATTCATCGTCCATGCCGTCGAGACGCGCCAGCAGCGTCAGGGGATCGGGCGCGTCGGCGAAGGCGTCGGTCGCCGCGCGATGCGCCGCGAGCGACGGAGCGGGCGCGGGGGCTACAAAGCGCGCGATGAGGGCGTCCGTGTCGCCCGGCGCGGTCAGCGCCTCGGCGAGCGCGTTGAAACGCTCGGACGGAACATAGGCCGTCGCCAGCCCCGTCGCGCAAGCGTCGCCCGCGCCGATGCGCGCCCCCGTCAGCCCGAGATAGGCGCCGACGCCGCCCGGCAGGCGCGGCAGAAACCAGGTCGCCCCCACGTCGGGAAAGAAGCCGATGCTGACTTCGGGCATCGCAAAACCCAGCCGATCGCCCGCGACGCGGCGCGAGCCATGGATCGACACGCCGGCGCCGCCGCCCATGACGAAACCATCCATCAGCGCCACATAGGGCTTGGGATAGCGCGCGATCATCCGGTTGAGCCGGTATTCCTCACGCCAGAAATCCAGTTGGCTGGCGTGATCGCCCGCCCTGCCCTGCTCGTAAATGAGCCGGATGTCGCCACCGGCGCAAAAGGCCCGATCGCCGGCGCCGCGGACCACCACGCGCTCGATGGCGGGATCGTCGGCCCACGCGACGAGCGCCTCGGTCAGCGCGCGCGTCATGCCCGGCGTCAGGGCGTTCAGCGCGCCGGGCCGGTTCAGGAGAACACAACCGGCCGCGCCGCGACGCTCGCAGATGATTTCGGGTTCGGACATGATGACTCCGCGGACGCGCGGGCTTACGCGCCGGCCGGCGTCGGGTCAATCGGGATCGCGGAAACGCAAAACCGCCCCGGCGCGAGCGCGGGGCGGTTTGCTGAACGCCAACGCCGCGTCAGTTCTTGAGCGGCACCTTCGGCACCACGCCGCCGGCGGGGCCACCGCCCTCGCCGCCCTTGGTGTCGCCCTTGCGCGCCTTGGCGCGGCGGACCTCGGGTTCGGCGCGCACGCGCTTTTTCGTCGATTCGACGACCTCGCGGTCGGGCTTCGGCAGGGCCGGCCCCTCCGGATAGAGGAACGCCAGCTTCTTGCCGCCCTCCTCCTCGGCGACGACGACGCGCACCGTGCCGCCGTTCTTGAGGCGACCGAACAGCACCTCGTCGGCGAGCGGCGTCTTGATGCGCTGCTGGATGACGCGCGCCATGGGTCGCGCGCCCATCGCCTCGTCGTAGCCATTGTCGATGAGCCAGTCGCGCGCCTCGTCGGACAGCTCGATCGACACATTGCGGTCGGCGAGTTGCGCGTCGAGTTGCATGATGAACTTGTCGACGACCTTGGCGATGACCTCGCGCGGCAGATGCCCGAAGGGCACGATCGCGTCGAGACGATTGCGGAACTCCGGCGCGAACAGACGGTTGATCGCCTCGATGTCCTCGCCCTCGCGCTTGTGACGCGTGAAGCCAAACGCCGCCTTCGCCATGTCCGAGGCGCCGGCGTTCGTGGTCATGATGAGGATCACGTTGCGGAAGTCGATCTGCTTGCCGTTGTGGTCCGTCAGCTTACCGTGATCCATGATCTGCAACAGAATGTTGTAGATATCGGGATGGCCCTTCTCGATTTCGTCGAGCAGCAGCACGCAATGCGGATGCTGATCGACGGCGTCGGTCAGCAAGCCGCCCTGATCGAAGCCGACATAGCCGGGAGGCGCGCCGATCAGGCGGCTGACGGTATGGCGCTCCATGTACTCCGACATGTCGAAGCGGGTGAGTTCGACGCCGAGCGCCGAGGCGAGTTGCCGCGCGACCTCGGTCTTGCCGACGCCGGTCGGACCGCTGAACAGATAGCAGCCGATGGGTTTCTCGCCATCGCGCAAGCCAGCGCGCGCCAGCTTGATGGCGGAGGTGAGCGCGTGCAGCGCCTCCTCCTGTCCATAGACGACGCGACGCAGGGTCTCCTCGAGATGCTCGAGCACCTCGGCGTCGTCCTTCGACACGGTCTTGGGCGGAATGCGCGCCATCGTCGCGATGGTCGCCTCGATCTCCTTGATGCCAATGGTTTTCTTGCGGCGGTTTTCCGGCACCAGCATTTGCGAGGCGCCGGTCTCGTCGATGACGTCGATCGCCTTGTCAGGCAGCTTGCGGTCGTGCAGGTAGCGCGCCGACAATTCCACCGCCGCCTTCACCGCCTCGTTGGTGTAGCGAACCTTGTGGAACTCCTCGAAGTAGGGCTTGAGGCCCTTCATGATCTCGATGGCGTCGGGCACGGAGGGTTCGTTGACGTCGATCTTCTGGAAGCGCCGCACGAGCGCGCGATCCTTCTCGAAATACTGACGATATTCCTTGTAGGTGGTCGAGCCTATGCAGCGCAGCGCGCCTTGCGCCAGCGCGGGCTTCAGCAGGTTCGACGCGTCCATCGAGCCGCCGGAGGTCGCGCCCGCGCCGATGACGGTGTGGATTTCATCGATGAAGAGAATCGCGTTCTTGTGACCCTCGATCTCCTTCATCACCTGCTTGAGGCGCTCCTCGAAGTCGCCGCGATAGCGGGTGCCGGCGAGCAACGTGCCCATGTCGAGCGCGAAGACGGTCGCGCCCGCGAGCACTTCCGGCACCTCGCCCTTGACGATCTTGCGTGCGAGGCCCTCCGCGATGGCGGTCTTGCCGACGCCGGGATCGCCCACATAAAGCGGATTGTTTTTCTGGCGGCGGCACAGCACCTGAATCGTGCGCTGAACCTCGGCCTCGCGACCGATCAACGGATCGATGCGGCCGTCGCGCGCCTTCTTGTTGAGGTTGACGCAATAGGCGTCGAGCGCGCTTTCCTTTTTCTTGGCGTCGCCGCCGGTCTCGCGTTGCTGCTCGCGCGCGTTCTGCCCCTCGCCTTCCTCGTTGGCGCCGCGCGGCGTCTTGGAGGAGACCGACAGGCCCGGCTGCTTGGCGATGCCGTGGCTGATGTAATTGACGGCGTCGTAGCGCGTCATGTCCTGCTCCTGCAGGAAATAGGCGGCGTGGCTTTCGCGCTCGGCGAAGATCGCGACAAGCACGTTGGCCCCGGTCACTTCCTTGCGACCCGACGACTGCACATGAATAACGGCGCGCTGAATGACGCGCTGGAAGCCGGCGGTCGGCTTGGAATCCTCGCGTCCGTCGCTGACGAGGTTTTCAAGCTCGCTGTCGATATATTCGACAAGGCTCTTCTTCAGCGCCGCCAGATCGACGGAGCAGGCGCGCAACACCGCCGCCGCGTCGCTGTCCTCCAGCAGGCTGAGCAGGAGATGTTCGAGCGTCGCGTATTCGTGGCGGCGTTGGCCCGCGAGCGCGATGGCGCGATGAAGGGTCTGTTCGAGATTGCGGGAGAAGGACGGCATGTCGGCACTCACCCTTGTGTGGTTTCGAGAAATCTAAAAGCAAGAGCCGTACCGGATCCCCGGCCATCGGCCGGATGTCGGCGCGTTCCCGCGGCGCCTATTTCTGCTCCATGATGCATTGCAGCGGATGCTGGTGCTTGCGCGCGTAGTCCATCACCTGGGTCACCTTGGTTTCGGCGACCTCGTAGGTGTAAATGCCGCACTCGCCAACGCCGTGCTGATGCACGTGCAACATGATAAGCGTCGCCTCGTCGCTCCCCTTGTTGAAGTACTTACGCAGAACCGTGACAACGAACTCCATCGGCGTGTAGTCGTCGTTCAACAACAACACGCGATACATATTGGGTTTCTTGGTCTGCGTGCGCGTCCGGGTAATGACGGCGGCGCCCGTGCCCTGCCCGTCCTTGGACGGTTCCTTCGCCATGCACGGCGCGATCGCGTCCCGCGCGGGTCCCATGCCCTCGATCAACGAAAAAGAGCGTTCGATCTTCGCCACGATCTTTCTCCGACCCATCCACCGCGAACGCGCGCCTTCCGGAATTGACCCGCGAACGACCTCGTCCGCGCGGCGGCGACGCATCGCCGGACATATAGTCTAGGCGCCCGCGGCGCGCTCCGCCAGTGGTTCGCAAAAGGATGGCGAGAAAAAATAGCGTGATCGGCGCCCTTGACATGCGAAAGGCCCGGCGCGGGGCCGGGCCTTGAACAGCGTTTATGATCGTCGAGGATTGCGCCGGGCCAGCGGGCCCGGTCGCGTCCGGACGAGAAATTACTTGGCCGCGACCTGAACCTTGGCGAAGGCATCCTCGACGGGCTTGTAGGCGTCCTTGGCGATCGCGGTGAACAGTTCGCCCATCTTCGTGGCCTGAGCGACGAAGCTTTCGTAGGACGACTTGGCGAATTCGGTCTGGACCTCGATGGCCTTGTCCAGCGTCTTGACGCCCGACAGCTTCTCGAACAGGCCGGTCGAGGCTTCGAAGGACTTCTTCGAGAAGTCGGTCGCCTCGGTGGCGATCTTCTGGAAACCCTTGGTCAGGGCCGAGGCGGACGTCGTCGCCGCTTCCATCTGCTCTTTGCTGAACTGCTGCATCTCTTCGATGTTCTTGAACATGTTCGGAACCTTTGCTTGGCCAGCGGCCGGTAACCCTGGTCGGAGCTTGACGCCCCGTGTTTGACGAACGCATTAATGTGCGATGCACAATAAAAAGTCAACAATTTTTTTGCACCGCACCATTTATTGATCCGGCCCCAGGGGCAATGGCCGAAAGACCGATTGCCGGCGCTGGGCCATTAACCACCGCGTAACCGCGATCCTTTACCGTTCCAGAATGTGTTGTCGCGGCAACAGGCGCCCGCAGGTGCATGAAGTCGTGTGACTTTTTAAGTCTGGGTGTTGACATGCGTGAATTGGGCGGCGGGCGTAGCGGGTTGGCGACGGCGATGGCGGTAATCGCCCTGACATGTGGGTTCGCCGCCCTGGATGGCGCGCAGGCGCGACATCGCGTCCACCATGGCCACCACGTCCGCCACGTCAGGCATGCAACCGCCTCGCATGGTTATACGCCCCCCTACTCGGCCATGGTCGTCGACGCCAACACTGGCCGGGTTCTCCACGCCGTCAGCGAAAACGAGCCCCGCCACCCCGCCTCGATCACCAAGGTGATGACGCTCTATTTGCTGTTCGAGCAGCTCGAAAAGGGCCGCATGACGCTCGATTCGGAAATCCCGATCACCGCGCACGCCGCCTCCATGGCTCCCTCGAAACTGGGTTTGCGTCCCGGCGCGACGATCACCGTCGAGCACGCCATCAAGGCCATCGTCACCAAGTCGGCCAACGATATCGCGGTCGCCGTCGGCGAGGCGATTGGCGGCAGCGAGGAACATTTCGCCGAACTGATGACCGCCAAGGCCCATGCCCTCGGCATGAACGGCACCCACTACGAGAACGCGTCGGGCCTTCCGGACGCCGAGCAGATCACGACCGCCCACGACCTTGTGCTGCTGGGTCGGGCGATCCAGGAGCGCTTCCCGCGCTACTACGCCTATTTCTCGACGCATCAGTTCAACTTCGCCGGCCAGACCCTGCGCAATCACAATCATCTCCTCGACAAGGTCGAGGGCATGGATGGCATCAAGACGGGCTACACCAACGCATCGGGCTTCAACCTGCTGACCTCGGTCAAGCGTGGCGGCAAGCGGATCGTCGCCGTCGTGCTCGGCGGTCGCAGCGCCGGCATCCGCGACCACATCATGGCCGACCTGATCGAGGAACAGATCGACCGGGGCTCGGCCGTCCGCACCGCGAGCGCGCTGGGCGAGAGCGCCACGACCGAGCGCGAGGAAACCGTGCGCGCCGAACCGCCCAAGCCCGAGCCGATTCGTCTTGTCCCCGTTGAAAAGCGCGAAGTCGCCGCCGCGCCGAAGCCGGAAACCGCCAAGCCCATGCCGCTGTCCCTCGTGTCCCCGCCCGCGCCCATCCCCGCCCCCGTGGTCGAGAAGGCGCGGCCCGCGGTCGTCGCCAACGCGGCGCGCGCCTCGTCCAAGGATCGCACCGCCTCCATCCCCGATGGCTCTACCCGCCCCGTCAGCGCCAGCGTTTCCACCGGCGCCACCAATTCCGGCATGCGCTGGGTGTCCGGTCCCACTGGCGCCCCCGCGAAGCCCGCCGCGCTTGCCGGCAAGCATGCCAACGTCGAAACCAGAGTCGCCCGCGTCGAGCCGGTTCGTGAAATTCACGCCGCCAAGACCGAACCAACCCGTCCCGCCGCCGCCCATTCCGGCGTCATGATCCAGATTGGCGCGGCGGAGGACGCCGACCGGGCCAACGAGCTTCTGGCCCGCGCCAAGTCCCGCGACGCCGCGCTGGCCCACGCCACGCCGTTCACCGAGAAGGTTCAGAAGGGCTCTGGCACCCTGTGGCGCGCGCGTTTCGCGGGCCTCAGCGAAAGCCAGGCCGACAGCGCCTGCAAGACGCTCAAGCGCACCGGCTTTTCCTGCTTCACCACCCGCAATTGATCTTCAGTGGCGTTTTTTCAGCGTTCAGGCGTTTGGAGTGGTTCAATGGCGGCGCGAGAGTATGTCCCTGGCCTCGTTCACACGGGCGGCGAGACTGGTGGTGCCCCCCTGATCGGGATGAAGTTTCTTCATGAGCGCGCGATGGGCGCGCGCAATGTCTTCACCCGAGGCGCCCTTCGCAAGCCCCAGGACCTCATAGGCCTCATCCTCGGTCATCTTCCCCGTCCCGCCGCGCCGCCGCGCGTCGTCGTCGCGCTCGCCTGCGCCACGCCATCCGGGAAACCTGCGGCCGAGATAGACCTCTAGCAGGCGCGCGCCCTGCGCGTCCTCGCGCAGGCAAGACTGATAAAGCGCCTCGCATTGCTCGCGCGACAGATCGGCGAGCCGCGCGCCCTCGAACGAGCCCGCGAGAACCTCCCCCGAAACGAGATCGGGCGCCAGCTCGACCATGGCCGATCGCAGCCCGCCGACCGGCGCGCTCGCCACGCCGCCAGACTTGAACAGGCCCGACCAGTGCGGCGTGCCGCTGAAACCCAGCAGATAGAACGCCAGACCGCCAAGCCCCAGCGCGACCTCCATCTGCCCGCGCAACAGCAGGAATCCCGCGGCGACGAGCGCCGCCATGCCGCCGCCCTTGCGCATGAGCCGGGCCTGCGCCGCCGGCGAGACGCCCTTCAGGAATTTCGAGCCCCAGAAGACGAGCCCGAGCACGACGAGAACGATGAGAAGATGCGGCACGACGCCCGCCCTATCCGGCCGTCAAGCCGTCGAGCGCTTCGTCCAGCAGGCCGAGCGCGCCGATGGCGAAAGCGGTCATGTTGGCCGCGCGATCGGGCGAGGACGTCTCCAGCGTGCGCGCGCGGCGCGCCGGACCGCTGATGGCGAAGCACGCGTGGCCGGCCGCGTCGCCATAGCGATTGCCCGTGGGGCCCGTCGCGCCGGTTTCGCTCAGGCCCCATGTCGTCGCCAGCCGCGTCCGCGCCCGGTCGGCCAGCAGCAGGGCATAAGTCTCGCTCGACGCCCGCATCCCCGCCATGTCGTCGAGCGTCACGCCCATCAGCGCCTCGCGGGCGGTCGCCGTGTAGATGACGCCGCCCCCCATGAAATAGGCCGAAGCGCCGGGAACGGCCAGCAAGGCCGCGGATATCAACCCGCCCGCCGAGGATTCGGCCACGGCGATGGTCTCCTTGCGGGCGATGAGCTTGGCCGCGACGCGCGCGGCGAGGACGTGAAGTTCGGACATGAGCGCTTCCCTGAACGAGGCCAGTCTAGCGGGCCCGGATCGCCCTGTCGCGTCGGGAATGGCGTTGGGGGATTTGCGTGGTGCCGGCGGAGAGGATCGAACTCCCGACCTTCGGTTTACAAAACCGCTGCACTACCGCTGTGCTACGCCGGCCCGGCGGCGACCTCCATAATGCAATTCGCGCCATCGACCAACAGGCTTGGCCGCGATTTCGCCGTTTTGCACGGCTAACGATTTATCATCATCGTTCGCCTAGGGTTTCCGATCAGGACCAGCTCCCGTCGAGCGGAGCCGGGCGACGACCAAGGAGACAAAGATGACCGGTCATTCGTTTTTTTCATCCTCGACCCTGCGGCGCGGCGCGTTGATCGCCGCCGTTTCGGTCGGCGCGCTGGCGCTGGGCGCCGGCGAGGCCTCGGCCCAGTGGCGGCGGCATTACCGCGGCGGCTGGGGCCCCGGCGCGGTCGCGGCCGGCGTGGTCGGCGGCCTGGCCGTTGGCGCCTTGGCGGCGGGCGCCTATCCCTATTACGGTCCCGCCTATGGCCCCGCCCCGGTTTACGCCGGTCCGCGCTGCTGGATCGAGCCGGAGGATAGCTGGAACGGCTATCGCTGGGTTCGCCGCAACGTGCGCGTGTGCGACTAGGGTCCGGCCTTCGCTTTCCATCGACGTCGACCAACAAAAAAGGCCTCGCGGGGTAACCGCGAGGCCTTCTTCTTGTCCGACTGAAGGGATCAGTCGTTGGCGTAGATGTCGCGATCCTTCGTCTCGGGCAGCAGGATCAACCCGATCACGAAGGTCATCAGCGCGATCACGATCGGATACCACAGGCCGGAGAAGATATTGCCGGTTGAGGCGACGATCGCGAAGGCGGTCGGGGGCAGGAAGCCGCCGAACCAGCCGTTGCCAATGTGATAGGGCAGCGACATGCCGGAGTAGCGGATGCGGGTCGGGAACAGTTCGACCAGCAGGGCGGCGATCGGGCCGTAAACCATCGTCACGTAGATGACGAGGATGAGCAGCACGCCCGCCGCGGTCAGCGCGCGGCTGCTCGACAGCATCTCGCCGAAGGACGGCGTCTTCAGGATGCTGGGATCGCCGGGCTTCGGATAACCGGCGGCCTGCGCCGCGGCGACGAGCGCCGCGCCGGTCTTGTCGGCGACCGACACGTCCGCGCCATTGATCGTCGCCTTCAGATCGGCCGAGGAGCCGGCGACGAGATCATAGTGGATCGAGGCGTTCGCCAGATTGCGGCGCACGACGTCGCAAGGCTTGGTGAAGGTGCGCACGCCCACCGGATCGAACAGCAGGCTGCATTCGGCCGGATCGCTGGTCAGCACGAGCTTGACGTTCTCCGTCGCCGTGATGAGCTTCGGATTGGCCGTCTGCGCGAGCATGTGGAACAGCGGGAAGTACGTGACCGCCGCGATCAGGCAACCGGCGAGCAGGATCGGCTTGCGGCCGATCTTGTCCGACAGCCAGCCGAACAGGATGAAGCACGGCGTGCCCACCAGCAGCGACGCCGCGATCAGCAGGTTGGCCGTCGTACCGTCAACCTTGAGCGTCTGCGTCAGGAAGAACAGCGCGTAGAACTGACCGGTGTACCAGACCACGGCCTGACCGGCGGTGCCGCCGAGCAGCGCGATGATCGCGATCTTGGCGTTTTCCCAGCGGCCGAAGGCTTCCGTCAGCGGCGCCTTGGAGTTCGTGCCTTCCGCCTTCATCTTCTGGAACGCGGGCGACTCGGCGAGTTGCAGGCGAATCCAGATGGACACGGCCAGCAGCACGATCGAGACGAGGAACGGCACGCGCCAGCCCCAAGCCGCGAAGGTCTCGGGCGTCATGCCGAGGCGCAGCGAAAGAATGACGATGAGCGACAGGAACAGACCAACCGTCGCGGTCGTCTGGATCCACGAGGTGTAGAAGCCGCGACGATGCGCCGGCGAATGTTCGGCGACGTAGGTCGCCGCGCCGCCATACTCGCCGCCAAGCGCGAGGCCCTGCGCGAGTCGACACGTGATGAACGCGACGGGCGCCGCGTAACCGATCGTGTCGAAGCCCGGAAGCAGACCGACGACGAAGGTCGCCAGACCCATGATCGTCATCGTCACTAGGAACGTGTACTTGCGGCCGATGAGATCGCCGAGACGCCCGAAGAACAGGGCGCCGAAGGGACGAACCGCGAAGCCCGCGGCGAAACCGAACAGCACGAAAATGAACTTGGCGGTGTCGTTCGTGCCGGGCACGAAGGTCTGCGCGATGTTCGCGGCGAGCGAGCCGGCGAGATAGAAATCATACCATTCGAAAACGGTTCCCGCGGACGAGGCCAGAATGACCTTCCGCTCCTCGGCTGTCATGGGCCGTGATTTATCGGCCACCGCTGCTGCCATTGTCATGTGTGTTTCCCCTTGACGACGTTTGTTGAACAAGCGCGTCGCGTGAAGCGTTCATCCGGAAGCGTCGCGCGTCGACGTCGAATCGTCGCGCGCGATTTCCGGACCTCCATGAACGCCGCGCGCCGCGCGTGATCCCCTGCCTGCACAACCACGATCGACCGGCGACCGCAATTGAACGTTTGATTGAGCTTCGATCGAACCGGCGCTGGTTGTTCACCATTTTCGCGGATCGAACGTATCTCCATCGTTAATAAATCGTATATTAGGGGCGAGGAGGCCGCCTCGTCGATGGAGTTGGTTATGAAACCTTCGTCTAGCATCGCGTCAGCGATTGCTGTTTTTGCCTGTATTCAGGCGTTTCCCGCGTTCGCGGGCGCGTCGGCCACCGCTACTTTCGTCGCGCCCGCGCGCCCGCTCACGATCGCGCCGCTGTCCCGAAACGATACACCCGTTCGGCTCGGCCCGGCCACGCGCACCGCGACTCTCGGCGCGCCCGGACGCGTCGGACGTCATCACTGGCGTCGCCGCGTCCAGCCGGACACGCCGCTTGTTTATGTCGCGCCGCCAGCCGCCAGCGCGCCATCCGATGACACCGCCTATCGCGTCGACGATGGCTTCGCGCCGCCGCAACGCGTGTCGTGCTTCAAGCCCCGCATCATTGAAATCGCGCCGGTCAAGGTTGATACGCGTCCCGCGCCCCGCGTGGTTTATGGCTCGCCGTCGCCCTGCTCGGCGCGCGATTACGCGCGCGGCTGGGCGCCCGCGACGGAGTAGGCGCGTTCAGGCCCTGAGAAGCTTCATCGCGACGATCGTCAGCGCCACGGCGCAGGCGTTCGAGACGTTGAGGCTCTTGATCGGGCCAGGCAGATCGAGCCGCGCGACGACATCGCAGTTCTCGCGCGTCAGACGCCGCAACCCCTTGCCTTCCGCGCCCAGCGCGAGGGCGAGCGGTCGGGCGAGTTCCGTGTCGGCGAGATTGGTCGACCCTTCCGAGTCGAGTCCGACGCGGGCGTAACCCATGTCGGCCAGTTCCTCCATCGCGCGCGCCAGATTGACCACGTGACAGATCGGCACGTGCTCGAGCGCGCCCGACGCGCTCTTGGCGAGCACGCCCGTCAACGATGGCGAATGCCGCTCCGTGACCACAACCGCGTCGACGCCATAGGCGGCGGCGGTGCGCAGAATCGCGCCGACATTGTGCGGGTCCGTCACCTGATCGAGCACCAGCACCAATCCGTTGGCCGGCAGGTCGGCGAGCGCGATGGGCCCCAGCGGCCGCGCCTCCAGCAACACGCCCTGATGAATGGAATCATGCGGCGCGCGCGCCTCTATTTCCTGCGCCGTGGCGATCAGCACCTCGACACGGCGCGCCGCGATATCCTCAGCCAGACGCGCGGCGGCGGCCTCCGTCGCATGCAAACGCAGCAGTTTGCGGCGGGTTGAACGCAGGGCCTCGCGCACGGCGTGAAAGCCCCAGATGAGTGAAACATCCGGATCCGAACCGCGCGGCCGCTCGACGGACTTATCCGGGCCGCGGGCGCCCTGCCCGCGATTCCCGCCGGTAGGCGCGCCTCGCGCCGGGCCGCGTCCACGATGAAAATTCTGATTTTTGGCCACGCTGGCTCCGTTGTTGCGCGGATTCTCTCGCATTTTCCGAGGCGCGACGCAAAGCGCGCCGCCTGGGCGGGCCCATCGCCGGCGTTTTCAGGGTTGACAGAGGGGGGCCGGGTTTCGCATATGCGTCCCACGACGAAGCCCCGCCCCGTGGCGGGGATTTTTGTCGGGCACGCGGTTTCGCGGCGCCGGGGGAGTGTCCCGAGCGGCAAAGGGGGCGGACTGTAAATCCGCTGGCTATGCCTTCGTAGGTTCGAGTCCTACCTCCCCCACCATCCCTTGGTTCCCGAATACGCCATTGACCGACTTTCGTTGTCGAGGTCGGTCATGGATGCGCCCCTGGCGCGCATCGCCGGAACCGGCGACATCGCCCTTTATTCCCTCCCGGAATTCAATAAGCTGCGGCGTTCCGGTCATATCCGGGATTGATGGCAAAGCGCGCGCATTCCACGGCGCCGGGAGCGGATGATGGGCGAAACGCTCTACGACAAGCTTTGGCGAAGCCATGTCATACGCGATTATGGCGACGGCACGGCCCTGCTATACGTCGACCGGCACCTGCTGCATGAAGTCAGCACGCCCCAGTCGTTCATCGCCATGGAAAAGAAGCAACGCGCGCTGTGGCGGCCGACGGCGAACCTCGCGGTGCCCGATCATGTTGTCTCGACGACGGATCGTCATCTGCCGATTCCCGACCCGCTGGCGCGCGCGCAGACCCAGCGCCTCGTGGAAAACGTCGCGCGGCATGACATTCCATTCATTCCGCTCGACGATCGACGGCAGGGCATCGTCCATGTCATCGGGCCGGAACAGGGCTTCACCTTGCCGGGCATCGTTTTGGCCTGCGGCGACAGTCACACGTCGACGCACGGCGCCTTCGGATGCCTCGCCTTCGGCATAGGCGCGTCCGAATGCGGGATCGTGATGGCGACCCAATCCATCCGCCAGCGGCGCGCGCGCGCCATGCGCGTGACGATCACGGGAACGCGCGGACCCTTCATCAACGCCAAGGACGTGGCGTTGGCCCTGATCGCGCGCATCGGCGCCAATGGCGCCGCTGGCCACGCGGTGGAATACGCCGGCCCGGTCGTTTCGGCCATGTCGATGTCCGAGCGGCTGACGTTGTGCAACATGTCCATCGAGGCGGGCGCGCGCGTCGGCCTGATCGCGCCCGACGAAACGACGTTCGCCTATCTCAAGGGTCGCCCCATGGCGCCAAAAGGCGAGATGTTCGAGCGCGCCGTCGCCTATTGGCGCACATTGCCTTCCGATCCAGACGCCGTTTTCGATCGTGAGATCGTCATCGACGTCGGCGACGTCGAACCTCATGTAACATGGGGCACCTCGCCGGAGGACGCCTTGCCCATTGGCGCCCGCGTTCCCTATGTGGCCGCCGACGCGGAACCCGCGCGGCGCGAACGACATGGCCGCGCCCTCGCCTACATGGGCCTTTCGCCGGGGCAACCGCTGGAGGACATCCCCGTCGACGTGGTTTTCATCGGCTCCTGCACGAACAGCCGCATCGAGGATCTGCGCGCGGCCGCGGCCGTCGCCACGGGTCGTCGCGTGGCGGCGGGCGTCAAGGCCCTCGTCGTGCCCGGCTCGGGCCTCGTGCGCGAGCAGGCCGAAAGCGAGGGATTGGCGCGGACGTTCCTGGAGGCTGGTTTCGAGTGGCGGCAACCCGGCTGCTCCATGTGCGTGGGCATGAATGGCGATACGCTGGCCTCTGGGCAACGCAGCGCTTCCACGTCGAATCGCAACTTCGAGGGGCGTCAGGGCGTCGGCGGTCGAACGCACCTGATGAGCCCGGCGATGGCCGCCGCCGCGGCGATAACCGGTCGCCTCACGGACGTTCGCAAGCTCATGGGGACAGCGTCATGACCAGCTTCCCGCCAATCAATTCCGTCGCCGCCCATATGCCCGAACGCAACATCGACACGGATGCGATCTACCCGGCCCGCTACCTGTTGTTGATGGATCGCGACAACCTCGGCCCCTATCTCTTCCGCGACAGGCGTTTTCATCCCGATGGCTCGCCGCGCGAGGAATTCATCCTCAACCGCGAACCATTCTCAAGCGCGCAAGTCATCGTCGCCGGCGCGGGCTTCGGCTGCGGTTCAAGCCGCGAACAGGCGGTATGGACCCTGACGGGGTTCGGCGTGCGGTGCGTCATCGCGCCCAGCTTCGGCGAAATTTTCGCCGGCAACGCCTCGAAAAACGGCCTTCTGACCATCGCGCTGCCGGAAGAGACGGTGCAACGGCTGGGCGAGGCGGCGGAGCGCGGCGCCCGGTTCCGCGTCGATCTGGAGGAGCGACTGCTCTGCGTCGACAACGAACAGATCGCCGTCATCGACATCCCAGAGAGCACGCGCGCCGCGCTTCTGAATGGATGGGATGAGACGGACATCCTGCTGCGCGAGGAACGCGAGGCCATCGCCGCCTTCGAGACGCGGCGCGGTCTCGAACAGCCTTGGCTGACGCTGGAACGCTGACCGGATTGGATCAGGTATGCTGAAGCTCCAGCGCCTTGAGCACGCGCTCGGGCGTCATGGGAAACTGGCGCATGCGCGCGCCGGTCGCGTCGTAAAAGGCGTTGGCGATGGCCGCCGCCGTGGCGCCCATCACTTCCTCGCCCGCGCCGGTCGACGGCTCCTCCAGCCGCTGCACGACCACCGGCGTCACCTCGGGATGCTCGGCGAAGCGCAGCACGGGATAGCCATTCCAGTCGAGGCTGGTCACGCCCTTGTCGTTATAGGTGACTTCCTCCTTCAGGACGCGGCTGGTCGACTGGATCATCTGGCCGATCATCTGGTTTTCGACGAGCGCGGGATTCACCGCGAGGCCACAATCCATCGCGCCGAACAAACGCTTGGCGACGATGACGCCGGTTTTCTGGTTGACCTCGATCTCCGCCACGGCCGCGCCGTAAGACACGTGATGCGTGCCAAGCGCGATGCCCCGCCCCGTCACGATATCGCCGCCCGGGCGATCCGCGCCCATGACCTTCGGTCGCCAGTTCGCGGCCTTGGCGGCGGCCTCGAGCACGCCAAGCCAACGTTCGTCGCCGATATTGCGGCGGCGAAACGCGAGCGGGTCCATTTTCAGCGCCACGGCGAGTTCGTCCATGGTCTGCTCCGACGCGAAGGCGAAGGAGAGATCGAGCGGCGACCGCAACGCCGCGCCGCGCAGGTAATTGACCATCGGCACGGCATGGCTCGTCACGCGCCGGTTGGGAATTTTGTAGATGGAGCCGGTGCTGATGGGGTTCACCGCGATGGAGGCCGAGCCGCTCGCGCGTTCGCCGCCCGGCTTTTCGCGCGCGCTGTCGGAGACCGTCGAGGTGATCGTCCAGCCATGCTGCCAGCCGTCGTATTCATAGGCGACGATGTCGCCCTGCTCATTGACCCCGGCGCGCACCTCGGCGAGATGCGCGGGCCCGTAATTGTCCCAGCCGAGTTCGTCCCAGCGCATGAACTGCACGCGCACGGGCTTGCCGGTCGCCGTCGCCATGATGGCGGCCGCCTGCGTCGCGTCCTCGTAGCAGGAGCGGCCAAACGTGCCCGAGCCCTCGAAATATTGCAGGCGGATTTTCGCCTCGGGAATCCCGAGAATTTCGGCGACCTGCTTGCGCGAACTATAGACATCCTGCGTGGACGACTTGATCACGAGCTGTTCGCCCGTGGGATCGGCGAGCGCGCAGTTGGGCGCGAAGGGCGCGTGCGACTGATAGGGACAATGATAGGCCGCGCCGCGGGTGATCGTCGCCTTGTTCATCGCGCCGCCGGCGTCGCCCTTGTTCGCGATGATCGTGTCGACGGTCTTGTCCTTGCGCATGCGCTCGAAAACCGTCTCGTTGTCGCCAAGCGCCGGCCCTTCGCGCCAGACGACCTTGAGATCGCGCGCGGCCTTCACCGCGTCCCATTCGCGCTCGGCGACGACGCCGACGAAATCGCCCTTGCGGATGACTTTCGCGCCCGCGATGTGCGCGATCGAGGAGTCATCCACCGACAATGGCCGCGCGCCAACGCCAAATCCTCGTTGTCCGCGCGGCAGCACGACGCGACCATGCAACATGCCGGCGACGCGATTGTGATGCATGTGCGTGTATTTGCCCGCGGCCTTTTCCGGCATGTCGACGCGCGTCGGGCGCTGGCCGACAAGCCTGTAGCGGCTCGGCGGCTTTGGCGGCGCGGTTCCGTCGTATTTGAGGTTGAACGGCTTGTCGCCGAGCAGGTCGCCATAGGAAACCTGACGAAAACTCCCCTCGCCCTTGACGAAGACAACGCCATCGCGAACGTCGAGACTGCCCGGCTGAACGCCAAGCCGAATCCCCGCGCGCGCCAGCAGTTCCTGACGCGCCTGCGCGGCGGCGGCGCGCAAGGCGGGCGCGCCCTTGTGGATCGATGAACTCGAACTCGTCGCCTGCTGATCCGGCGTGATGTTGGTGTCGAGGCGCACCGTGCGCACCTGACTCATGTTCAGGTCGAGTTCCTCGGCGGCCACTTGCAGCAGCCCGGTCTGGTTGCCCTGCCCGAGTTCACACTTGCCAGTGTAGATCGTCGCGGTGTTGTCCGCGTGAATGGCGATCCAGGTGTCGACGGCATGATGGTCGGGCGGTCCGGCGACAGCGCCGCGCGCCGCCTGCGCGCGCGCCGGCGCGGCAAGGGAAAGGCCGATGACCATGGCGCCGCCGCCCTTGAGCAGGCCGCGTCGCGACAGAGTCTGGACGCCATCGTTCTCGACGACTTCAGGTGGGGAAATCATGTCGTCCATGTCAGCCCTCCCTCGACATTTTGACGGCCGCCGACTGAATCGATTTCATGATGCGAGGATACGTGCCGCAACGACAGATATGGCCGTCCATGTGCGCCCTGATCTGCGCCTCGCTGGGATGGGGAACCTTGGCCAGCAGTTCGGCGGCCTTGATGGTCTGCCCGTTGTAGCAATAGCCGCAGTGCATCGCCTGCTCCTCGACGAAAGCCGCCGACAGCGGATGCATGTCGGGCGCGGTCGCGAGGCCTTTTTGCCGGGCGTAAAGCGCCGGCAAGCCTTCCAGCGTGGTGATGGCGCGAGCGCCCACGTCGGATACGGGAGTCTGGCAGGACCGGATTTCCACGCCATCGGCGAGCACCGAGCACGAGCCGCATTGCGCGAGGCCGCAGCCAAAGCGAGGGCCCTTCAATTCAAGTTCGTTCATCAGCACATAGAGCAGCGGCGTATCGGGATCCGCGTTCACCGGCCAATCACGGCCATTGACCTTAATGGTGGTCGACATGGTTGCCCTCCCGCGCGCCGGTCTCGCGCCGGCATCTCGCGAATGCTAGCGCTTTTTCACCGTCGGGCAAATTACCCCGCGCGAAAATCGAGCCGACCCCGCGGAGTCGCCAAAGCCTTTCCGGAACCATTGGCGTGGAAGCCCAACTTTGCCTAAGCTTGGCTTGGAGACGTCGGTCGGGCGTCCGGCCGAGACGGGCCAGAAGGGGATTTCAATGATGCGGGGAAAATGGTCATTGGCGGTCGCCGCCATGTTCATGGGCGCGCTGGCGTCTAACGCCCTGTTCGCGCAGACATATCCCTCCAGAAACCTGCGGCTGATCGTTCCCTTCTCGCCGGGAACCTCGCCCGATATTATCGCGCGCGCCCTCGCGAGGGATCTTTCCGCCGACTTCGGCCAGTCAATCGTTGTCATCAATCAGGAAGGCGCGTCTGGATCGATCGGCTTCGCCGATGTCGCGAACGCGGCGCCGGACGGTTATACGCTGGCGTTCGGCCCGCAGGGTCCGCTGACGGTGCAGCCCTTCGTCAAGCGCAACCCGTCCTATGGGCTCGATTCATTTCAGCCCCTCTGTCAGGTCTATGAAGACGTCTTCGCGCTGTTCGTTGGCCCCAACTCCCCGATCGTCGATTTCAACGATCTCCTGCAACGATCGAAAGCCAGGCCGAAATCGCTGACCTTTGGCAGTCCGGGCGTCGCGACCGTGCCGCACTTGCAGGTCGAGAGCCTGATGCTCGGCGCGAAATTCTCGATGAACCACGCGCCCTATCGCAGCGTCGCCCAACTCATACAGGACGTCATGGGCGGCAACCTCGATCTCGCGGTCGGCTCGGTCGCCTCGATCCGCTCGTCGAACGCCCGCATTCTCGCCATCCTCGGCGACGCGCGCAGCACCGTTTATCCAAACGCGCCCTTGATCGGCGACCTTGGCTACACCGTTTCAAAAACCAGCTTAGTCGGGCTTTACGCCCCGCGCGCCACGCCCGAGGCGGTGACCGCGCGCCTCGAAAAGGCCTGCGAGAAAATTTATGGCTCGGAGTCATTCCAGAAAATGGAAACCGAACTCGGCGCCCTGCCCCGACTTCTGCTGGGCAAGGATTACGCGAAGCGCCTCAACGAGGACGCCGTCGACAAGGCCGCGCTCATCAAGACGCTCAACATCACGCAGGAATAAGCGCGCGTCCAATAATTCGATTTGTTTAATTCAGCGCGACGGCCCCGCTGTCGCTGAAAGCGCGCGCGCGTCTGAAAGCCAATCACGAATAATGGAGCCCTCAATCAGGCTTGAACGCCGCTGTTTCGAATGAACAGGCGACATGCATTCGACATCATGTCGCGCCAGATTACTTTCCGATAGGAACGCCCGATGATATCCCTCGATAATATCGATTGGATTTATCGGCCGAGCATCCCCTATCCATTGCGCTGTGTTGAACAGGCGCATGAAGCAAGGAGAGAAACATGGCAAGCCAAGGCAAATGTCCGGTGATGCATGGGGTCAGCCCCAACGCGACAAACGCCGCCCGGTCGAACCGCGACTGGTGGCCGAACCAGCTCAATCTGAAAATTCTGCATCAGCACACCGCCCTGTCGAACCCCATGGGCGCGGCCTTCGACTACGCCGAGGCGTTCAAAAAACTGGACTTCGCCGCCCTGAAAAAAGATTTGCGCGCCTTGATGACGGACTCGCAAGACTGGTGGCCGGCTGACTACGGTCACTACGGGCCGTTCTTCATCCGCATGGCCTGGCACAGCGCGGGCACCTATCGCACGGGCGATGGCCGCGGCGGCGCCTCCACGGGCACGCAACGCTTCGCCCCGCTCAACAGTTGGCCAGATAACGTCAACCTCGACAAGGCGCGGCGGCTGCTCTGGCCCATCAAGCAAAAATACGGCGACCGTATTTCGTGGGCCGATCTGATGATCCTCGCCGGCAATTGCGCCCTGGAGTCCATGGGCCTCAAGACTTTCGGCTTTGGCGGCGGTCGCGCCGACGTGTGGGAGCCCGAGGAAGACATTTACTGGGGCGCCGAGGACACCTGGCTCGGCGACAAGCGCTACACGGGCGACCGCGAGCTCGAAAACCCTCTCGCGGCGGTGCAGATGGGCCTCATCTACGTCAATCCGGAAGGCCCGAACGGCAAGCCCGACCCCATCGCTTCGGGACGCGACATTCGCGAGACCTTCGCCCGCATGGCGATGAACGACGAGGAGACCGTGGCGCTCGTCGCCGGCGGCCACACCTTCGGCAAGACCCACGGCGCGGGCGATGTCGCGCTAGTCGGCCCCGAACCCGAGGGCGCCCCGATCGAACAAATGGGCCTTGGCTGGAAGAACGCTTTTGGCGACGGCAAGGGCGCGCACACAACCTCCAGCGGCATCGAGGGCGCGTGGACGCCCAATCCCATCAAATGGGACAATGGCTATTTCGACATGTTGTTCGGCTATGAATGGCGCCTGGTGAAAAGCCCGGCCGGCGCCTGGCAGTGGATTCCCACCGACCCCGCCGCCGCGACGCTCGTGCCCGACGCGCACGATCCGACGAAGCGTCACGCGCCCATCATGACGACGGCCGACATGGCCATGCGAATGGACCCCGCCTACGAGGCGATCTCGCGGCGCTTCCATCAACACCCGGATCAACTGGCGGACGCCTTTGCCCGCGCATGGTTCAAGCTGACCCATCGCGACATGGGCCCGCGCGTTCGCTACCTCGGGCCGGAAGTCCCCGCCGAGGAACTGATCTGGCAGGATCCAATTCCCCCTGTCGATCATCCGCTGATCGACGGTGGCGACATCGCCACGCTGAAGGCCGCGATACTGGCTTCCGGCCTGTCCGTCGCCGACCTCGTGTCGACGGCGTGGGCGTCGGCCTCGACCTTCCGCGGGTCGGACAAGCGCGGTGGGGCGAATGGCGCGCGCATCCGTCTGGCGCCGCAAAAAGATTGGGAGGTCAACCAGCCCGCGCGGCTCGCCATCGTGCTCGCGACCCTCGAACGCGTGCGCTCCGCCTTCAACGCGGCGCAAACGGGCGGCAAGCAAGTGTCGCTGGCCGATCTCATCGTGCTCGGCGGCTGCGCCGCCGTCGAGCGGGCCGCGGGCGAGGCGGGTCTCGCCATCGAGGCTCCCTTCACGCCGGGCCGCGCCGACGCCTCGCCTGAACAAACCGACGTCGCCTCGTTCGAGGTGCTGGAGCCCGTCGCCGACGGTTTCCGCAACTATCGGAAAAAGGCCCTGGCGGCATCGGACGAGGAAATGCTGGTCGACAAGGCCCAGCTCCTGACGCTATCGGCGCCGGAGATGACGGTTCTTGTTGGCGGGCTGCGCGTTCTCGGCGCGAATGTCGGCGGCGTGGCGCACGGCGTCCTCACCGCGCGACCAGGCGCCCTCACCAACGACTTCTTCGTCAACCTCCTCGACATGAACACGACGTGGAAACCCGCGTCTGAAGCCGGCGAGGTTTTCGAGGGCCGCGACCGCGCCACGGGCGCGTTGAAATGGACGGGAACGCGCGTCGATCTGGTGTTTGGCTCGAATTCACAACTGCGCGCCATCGCCGAAGTCTATGCAAGCGACGACGCGCGCGAAAAATTCGCGCGTGACTTCGTGGCAGCGTGGACCAAGGTAATGAACCTCGATCGTTTCGACCTCGCCTGAAGTCCAAACCATGAATTGCAAGGGCGGCGTTTCCGGGCGACCTGAAACGCCGCCCTTTTCGCGTCTGGAACCACGATTGTGAACAATCGACGCCTCGCCTATATTGGCCGCGACAACTACACGCGCCGTTTGTTTGTCGCGACGGCCCGGTCGAATACTGTTAAACCCAACGCGCGATCCAGTCGCGCTCATGCAACGCGGGACGCCATGACGCCACTTGATCGATTGCTCGCCGAAAATGAGATTGAACGGCTCATCAAGCGCTTCGCGCTATTGAACGACGAGGCCGACTGGACCACCGTCGCGGCCATGTTCGTCGAGGACGGTCGCTTTGTTCGCCCGGCGGGCGGCGATCCCATTGTCGGCAGGCAAGCCATTCACGACTCGTTCGCCAGCCGTCCGCCACGCGTGTCGCGCCACCTGATCACCAACATCATCATTGATGTCGCGTCGCCCGATGAGGCGACCAGTCGTTGCGCCATGCTGCTTTATACCGCGCCGGCCGGCGAGACCACGGCCGTCGGGCCGGCGCTGATCGGCGGTTTTCGCGATCGGTTGACGCGAACCGCCAACGGCTGGCGCTTCGCGGAGCGAATTGGTTTTCTCGATCTCAAGGTCCAATTCTAGATGACATTCATCCACACCACACATGTCGGCAGCCTGCCCCGTTCGCCCGAACTGGCCGCCATGCTGATCAAGCGCGATCATGGGGAAGCCGTGTCCGAGGCGGCGTTTGACGCGCTTGTATCGTCCGAGATCGAGCAGGCCATTCGCAATCAGATCAAGGCCGGCGTGTCGATCGTCAGCGACGGCGAACTCGGCAAGGTCGGATATTCGACCTACGTCACCGGGCGCCTGTCGGGCTTTGGCGGTCACGTCGATCGCACGCCCGCCAGGGATCTCGCGGACCTGCCGGAATTGCGGACGAAACTCGCCGCGATCATGGGAAGCCAGAGTTTCGTGCGCGCGTCCTGCATCGGCAAGGTCGAGCTCATCAATCCGGAACCGGCCAACACCGACATTCGTCGGTTCAGCGACGCGATGAAAAAGGAAGGCGCGAATGTCCGCGGATTCATGAACGCGGCGTCGCCCGGCCTCGTCACCGCCTTCCAGCCCAATCAATATTATCCGACGCACGAGGCCTATCTCGCCGATCTCGTCGACGCCATGCGACCGGAATACGAGGCGATTGTCGCCGCGGGATTCGATCTGCAACTTGACGCGCCCGATCTGGCGATGGCCGCGCATACGGGCTTTCAGGGATTGAGCGAGGCTGAATTCCTGCGACGCGCCGCGCAGAACGTCGAGGCGCTCAACGCGGCCACGGCCAATATCCCAGCCGAACGCATGCGCATGCATATTTGCTGGGGCAATTACGAAGGGCCGCACGACCACGATATCGCGCTTGAAAAGGTCATCGACATCGTGCTCAAGGCGCGCCCGACGCGGCTGTTGTTCGAGGCGGCCAATCCCCGCCATGAACATGAGTGGATCGTCTGGCGCGACGCGAAACTGTCCGACGACACCGTGCTCGTGCCCGGCCTCATCGACAGTTGCTCCAACTATGTCGAGCATCCCGAACTGATCGCCCAACGCATCGAACGCTTCGCCGCCATCGTCGGCGCCGATCGCGTGATCGCCGGCACCGATTGCGGTTTCGGCACATTCGCGGGTTACGGCAAGATCGACCCCATCGTGACGTGGAAGAAGCTGCGCGTGCTGCGCGAAGGCGCTGATATCGCCGCCGCGCGTCTGTAGGTCGGTCCCGATTAACGCGGGAAACGCCTCAAATCCCAAACGAAAAAGGCGTCCCTCGCGGGACGCCCTTTTTGGGCATCTGATTAATGTCGATCTATTTCGCCGCGCGACGAACGGAACCGCCGCGACCACGACCGCGCACGATGCGACCATCCTCGACCAGCGAGTGATGAACCTTCCAGTAGCGGTCTTCGCTCCAGCCGAGCGCCGCGCGCAGGGCGCCATTGCCGAACGAGTCCTGCTTACGGACAACGGCGAGAAAAGACTTGCGATCTTCCATTAAAGTGGGACGAGCCATTTAATTCTCCATGATTGATGCGTTAGCCGATTAGTCAGTTCGGTCCAACTTGTCGAATCGATAAGTTGACATCGCGTTTATTTGATGGCGCGCGTGCCGCGAACGCGACGTTTCGGGTCGATATGTCGCGGTTTACGGTCTGGTGCCGCGCGCGCAACCCTCGTCGACCATTAAATCGGTTTTATTTGCTTGCCGATCCAAGGTCGATTGATCGCGGCTGGATAGCCGAATTAAGGCGATTGCGCGGGAGCGTGAATATGCCGGACATCCCGAATAAAGCGCGAGGCGAGAACGGATTTTGCATATGACGGCGCGGGCGTCGACGCGTGACGGCGCCCACGACTGAAAACAACATACGGGATTCAAGCGGCGCGAGAGACAACATGAGCAGCCAGACGCCTGATCTGAAATCAATCGTCGGTGAAATAGTCGGCGACATGAAGAAGCGTGGCGACAAAGGCAAGGTCGCCACTTACATTCCAGAGCTCGCGAATGTCGATCCCGATATGTTCGCCCTCGTCGTCATCGACGCAAAGGGCGACGTCGCGGCCGGCGGCGACTTTGAGACGCCCTTCTCGATACAGAGCATCTCCAAGGTGTTCACGCTGACCCTCGCGCTGGGCATGGTGGGCGATCGCCTGTGGCGGCGCGTGGGTCGCGAACCCTCCGGCAATCCGTTTAATTCCATTGTCCAGCTGGAGCGCGAACGCGGCGTGCCGCGCAACCCCTTCATCAACGCCGGCGCCATCGCGGTGACCGATGTCATCGTCTCCGGCCATCAGCCGCGCGAGGCGATCGGCGAAATCCTGCGCTTCATGCGTTTTCTGGCCGACGATCACACGATCGCCATCGACAGGGCGGTGGCGGATTCCGAAAAGCGCACCGGCTTCCGCAATGTGGCGCTCGCCAACTACATGAAGTCCTTCGGCGTCATTGAAAACCCCGTCGACTTCACCCTGGGCGTTTATTTCCATCACTGCGCCATTTCGATGTCCTGCCTGCAACTCGCCCGCGCTGGCCGCTACCTCGCCCATTCCGGCAGGAATCCGGCGACGGGATTGTCGGTCGTTTCGCCCGAACGGGCCCGCCGCATCAATGCCCTGATGTTGACCTGCGGGCATTATGACGGATCGGGGGAATTCGCTTATCGCGTCGGCCTGCCCGGCAAAAGCGGCGTCGGCGGCGGTATTTTCGCCATCGCGCCGGGCAAGGCGTCCATCGCCGTCTGGGCGCCGGGGCTCGACAGCGCCGGCAATTCCCATCTGGGCCGCATCGCGCTGGAAACCCTCGCGCGGCGTACGGGATGGTCCATTTTCGGCGTGTGAACGCCCGCTCGCGATCAAGGCGCCGCGGACATGGGCGGAGCGCCGTTTTGGGGCAGCCATGCTGACGCCATGACCTAAATGCCTATTATATAAGCAAATTGATTATTTTTATGACATGTCGGACAAGGCCACGGCGTAAGCGGCGCGATTCCACGCGCCCGCGAATTGGCACGACAAATGCAAAACCAAATTGGCTTCGTGGCGGCGCGATTTCGGGGGCCCGCCCGGCACTCGGTGACACTGTGAGAGGATATCCATGACTAAGTATAAACTCGAATATATCTGGCTGGATGGCTACACGCCGGTGCCAAACCTGCGCGGCAAGACCCAGATCAAGGATTTCGACAGCTTCCCGACACTGGAGCAGCTTCCGCTCTGGGGGTTCGACGGCAGCTCGACCATGCAGGCCGAGGGTCACAGCTCCGATTGCGTGCTCAAGCCCGTCGCGTGCTATCCCGATAGCGAGCGCACCAATGGCGTGCTGGTCATGTGCGAAGTCATGATGCCCGATGGCGTCACGCCGCACGCCTCGAACAAGCGCGCGACCATTCTCGATGATTCCGGCGCATGGTTCGGCTTCGAGCAGGAATACTTCTTCTATCAGGATGGCCGCCCGCTCGGCTTCCCCGAGGCTGGCTACCCCGCCCCGCAAGGCCCCTACTACACCGGCGTCGGCTACAAGAACGTCGGCGACGTCGCCCGCCAGATCGTGGAGGAGCATCTCGACATCTGCCTCGCCGCCGGCATCAACCACGAGGGCATCAACGCCGAAGTGGCCAAGGGCCAGTGGGAATTCCAGATTTTCGGCAAGGGCTCCAAAAAGGCCGCCGACGAAATGTGGATGGCCCGCTATCTGCTCCTTCGCCTGACTGAAAAGTACGGCGTCGACATCGAGTTCCACTGCAAGCCGCTCGGCGACACGGACTGGAACGGCTCGGGCATGCACGCCAACTTCTCGACCTCGTATATGCGCGACGTCGGCGGCAAGGCCTATTTCGAGGCCCTCATGGCGGCCTTCGGCAAGAACTGGAAGGAACACATCGACGTCTACGGCCCGGACAACGACAAGCGTTTGACCGGCAAGCACGAAACGGCGCCGTGGAACAAGTTCAGCTATGGCGTGGCCGATCGCGGCGCGTCGATCCGCGTGCCGCACTCGTTCGTCAAGAATGATTACAAGGGCTATCTCGAGGACCGCCGCCCGAACTCCCAGGGCGACCCCTACGCCATCGCCTCGCAGATCCTGAAGACGATCTCGGAAGTGCCGACCAGCGGCAAGGCGGCGGCCTGATCCATAACCATCCGGCGCGACCCCAGCGGGTCGCGCCGGTTTTTATTTTGACCGCCGCCTTCGCGGCCCCCCGCGGTCTCCCTGCCCCACGCCCAATTCAATCGGCTTCCCGCTTCCGCGCGCGTGTCGCGCGGCCATGTCCGGTTTGATGGCGAACAAACCGTGTTTGGCGCGCTTCCGCTGATTCGTGCACGTTCCGTCCCGGTTACGGTCCAGCTTTCCCGCCTCGGCACAGCCCGCCTCGCGCGCGACGCAAGACATCCTTAACCCCGGCCATTCGACGCGCGCCGCACTGGCGCGAAACCCGCGCCCGCGGTAATGGCGTGCGACGTCTTGTGTTTTCAGCCATTCGCGACGGGGATTGAGACCATGCCAGCCTACCGTTCACGCACCACCACCCACGGCCGCAACATGGCGGGCGCGCGCGGCCTGTGGCGCGCCACCGGCATGAAGGACGGCGACTTCGGCAAGCCGATCATCGCCATCGCCAACTCGTTCACGCAATTCGTGCCCGGTCACGTGCACCTGAAGGATCTCGGCCAGATGGTCGCCCGCGAGATCGAGAAGGTCGGCGGCGTCGCCAAGGAATTCAACACCATCGCGGTCGACGACGGCATCGCCATGGGCCACGACGGCATGCTCTACAGCCTGCCCTCGCGCGAGATCATCGCCGATAGCGTCGAATACATGGTCAACGCCCACTGCGCCGACGCGCTGGTGTGCATCTCCAACTGCGACAAGATCACGCCCGGCATGTTGATGGCGGCCCTGCGCCTCAACATTCCCACCGTCTTCGTCTCGGGCGGTCCGATGGAGGCCGGCAAGGTCATCCTCAACGGCAAGACCCAGAAGCTCGACCTCATCGACGCCATGGTCGCCGCCGCCGACGACAATGTCTCCGACGAGGACGTCAAGATCATCGAGCGTTCGGCCTGCCCGACCTGCGGCTCCTGCTCGGGCATGTTCACCGCCAATTCCATGAACTGCCTGACGGAAGCGCTCGGCCTCGCCTTGCCCGGCAACGGCTCCGTGCTGGCGACCCACGCCGACCGCAAGGAACTTTTCCTCGAGGCGGGCCGCCGTGCGGTCGAACTCGCCAAGCGCTATTACGAAGGCAACGACGAGTCCGCCCTGCCCCGCAATATCGCGAGCTTCAGGGCCTTCGAGAACGCCATGACGCTCGACATCTCCATGGGCGGCTCGACGAACACCGTGCTGCATCTTCTCGCCGCCGCCCACGAGGGCGAGGTGCCCTTCACCATGACCGACATCGACCGCCTGTCGCGGCGCGTGCCGGTGCTGTGCAAGGTCGCGCCCTCGGTCGCCAACGTCCACATGGAGGACGTGCATCGCGCCGGCGGACTCATGGGCATCCTCGGCGAACTCGACCGCGCCGGGCTGATCCACACGGATTTGCCGACCGTTCACGCGCCGACCCTCGCCGCGGCGCTCGAGCGCTGGGACATCGCGCGCACGAAGGACGAGGACGTGCGCAAGTTCTACAGCGCGGCGCCCGGCGGCGTTCCGACGACGGAGGCCTTCAGCCAGAACCGCCGCTGGGACGAGGTCGACGACGACCGCGCGACCGGCTGCATCCGGGATCTCGACCACGCCTATTCGCGCGACGGCGGCCTCGCGGTGCTTTCCGGCAACCTGGCGCTCGACGGCTGCATCGTGAAGACGGCCGGCGTCGACGAGAGCATCCTGAAATTCACCGGCCCCGCCAAGGTCTTCGAGAGCCAGGACGCGGCGGTCGAGGGCATTCTAGGCAACAAGGTCAAGGCCGGCGACGTCGTGGTGATCCGCTACGAGGGGCCGCGCGGCGGTCCGGGCATGCAGGAAATGCTCTACCCGACGAGCTACATAAAGTCTCGCGGCCTCGGCAAGGCCTGCGCGCTGATCACCGACGGCCGCTTCTCCGGCGGCACCTCGGGCCTGTCGATTGGCCACGTCTCGCCGGAAGCCGCCGAAGGTGGCCTGATCGCGCTGGTGGAGGATGGCGACCTCGTCGAGATCAACATCCCCGAGCGCGGCATCCGCCTCGCCGTCGCCGACGACGTGCTGGCCGCGCGGCGCAAGGCGATGGAGGCGCGCGGCAAGGACGCCTACCGCCCCGCCCATCCGCGCAAGCGCAAGGTCTCGACGGCGCTGCGCGCCTACGCCGCCATGACGACCAGCGCCGCGCGCGGCGCCGTGCGCGTGGTCAAGGACTGACCGGGGAAGCGCGAAAGCCGCGCCGGACGCCATTGCATTCCGGCGCGGGTCTTGGCATATCTCGCGCCGACGCGGGTGTAGCTCAATGGTAGAGCAGCAGCCTTCCAAGCTGAATACGAGGGTTCGATTCCCTTCACCCGCTCCAGCTTTCAATCGCCCTCGGCGGGGTTGTCGCCCCGCCATTCAGGCGCGGGTCAGGCCGGCAGCACGATCACCTTCGTGCCAACTGGCGTCCGCGAATGGAGATCGATCATGTCCTGCGTGAGCAGGCCGGTGCAGCCGCTCGTCAGGTTGGTGCCGATCGTCTCGGGATCGCTGGTGCTGTAGATCGTGTACAGCGTGTATTTGCCGTTCTGATAGAGATAGAGCGTGCGCGCGCCGAGCGGGTTTTCCAGTCCGCCGGGCATGCCCCGCGCGTATTTGGCCGCCTCCGGCTGGCGCTTGATCATCTCGGGCGGCGGCGTCCAGACGGGCCATTCCGCCTTGCGGCCGACATAGGCGTCGCCGCTCCACAGGAACCCCTCGCGGCCGACATTGGCGCCGTAGCGGGTGGCGTTTCCATCGCCCTCGAGCCGGTAGACATAGTAATTCTTGGGGTCGACGATGATCGTGCCCGGCGCTTCCTTGCTGTCGTGGCGCACCGTGCGACGGTAATATTTTGGATCAAGCTTGCTGATGTCGGTGGCCGGAATCGGAATTTTCTTGTCGGGCACGGGCCCATAAAGCTTTTCCGCCTCGGCGAGGCTCATGCCATCCGTGGTGGCGCAACCCGTCAGCCCGAGCGCGCCAAGACCGACGGCGCCGCCAACAAGAAAAGCCCGGCGGCTGGTCATGTCGGCGCCGCGCGACAAGGCGCCGCCATCGATCGTGGAGCCGACGGGGCAAAACGCACTGTTTGAACGCATCATCACAACTTCCCCTGTCCCGTTGCCAGACCAGAGAATACTCCGGCATCAAACGCGGAACGCCTTTACCGGGCGGACATTGCCGTTACTCGGTTCGATTGGCAAGCGCGGCGGGAGGTCGGACGCCGTGGGACGGGGTCGACGGAGGCGGTCGTCGCGGCGCCCGCTTGCCTCGCGCGCGGCATTTGCTAGGCTTGAAGCTTCAATATTGGTTCCCGAATGCTTGCCGCCCTGCTGTTTCTGAATTCGTATCCTCTCGATTTGGGAAACAACCATGAATTTCAGGACCACAAGCAACGCGCCGTTGGGCGCGGTCGACTCCGTTTCAACGGTTTCGGAAATTGACGACGCGTCGAGCATGTCGCTCGCGACGTCGACCCCGCTTTATTGGGCGACGGCGACCAGCGGATCTTGGAGTTCATCGTCGCAATGGACTGGCGCCGTTTCGCCCACGTCAAGCAGCGACGTGATCGTCAACGCGATGGGCGCGGGCGCGTATGTGAGCCACGTCGATGGCGTGTTCGCCATTAACTCGTTGACGCTGGATTCCGCGCAGGCGACGGTTCTGGAGGATTCTACATTCGATTTTTTTGGCAGCACGCAGGTTGGCAAGCTGACGATCGCCGGCGCGCTGACGGTGAAGGCGGGCGCGGTCAACCTTCAACCGGTCAATGTCGTCGGCTCCTGCGTCATCGCCGCTGGCGGATCGGTGCTTTGCACGGGCGACCAGTCGCTGGGAAGCGCTGTCGTGACGCTGAATGGCGGGCAACTCGCGGCGAACGGCGGCACGCGGTTTTCCGGCCCCGGCCCCCGGACGCCGGTACTGGTCACGCTGGGCAACACCATTCAACTCGGCGCCGGCGCAACCTCGACGATCGCCAACCAGAACGTTGGCGCCACCCTTTCCCTGACGGGACAAATCGTCTGGACGACAGGCGCGCGTCTGGTGCTGACAGGTGGCGTCGCCTTCGGCGCATCGAGCGTTTTTTCAAACTTCACGCGAGGGAACTCGATCGATTTTCAATCGATAAGTCATGCCGCGGGCGAACATGTCGCGCTGCTATCCACGACCGCCGGCGTTGAGTCATTCGCGCTGGAAAACGCCTCGAACGTCGTGCTCGAAACATTCAATATCGCGGGATCATACCTGGCGAGCCAGTTTAACGTAAGCGGCGACTCCTCTGGCGGAACCATGGTCGGTCTGGCGTCGCGCGCGACCGGCGCGAAGGACTTCAATGGCGACGGCATGGCCGACGTCCTGCTCGAAAATCCATCGAACGGCTACATTGGCGCGTGGCTCATGCACAACAACGTCCCCACGTGGCAGACATTCTGGTACGAGGCGACGGGATGGCGGGTCGTCGGCGCCGGCGATTTCAACGGCGATGCATCCAGCGATGTCCTGCTGGAAAACGCGGGCACGGGGCAAGTCGGCTCGTTCCTGATCAAGGATAATGGCGCGGCAAGCTGGGCGACGTGGCAATATTTCGGCGCGGAGGCGCCGGGTTGGAACGTGATTGGCGCGGGTGATTTCGACGGTAGCGGCACGGCCGACATCCTGCTCGAAAACGCGGCCACCGGTCAGGTTGGAACCTGGCTGGTCAACAGCGGCGGCGTTCAGGCATGGGCCGGTTTTTCGACCGTTGCGGCTGGTTGGCGCGTGGCTGGCGTCGGCGACGTCAATGGCGACGGCGCGTCGGACGTGTTGCTGGAGAACCCGTCGACGGGACAGATCGGCGCCTGGCTCATCAACAACGATCTGCCGACATGGGTGGGTTTCTCGAG
Source organism: uncultured Hyphomicrobiales bacterium (assembly GCA_903861645.1). Lineage (GTDB taxonomy): Bacteria > Pseudomonadota > Alphaproteobacteria > Rhizobiales > Beijerinckiaceae > Terripilifer. Next base: position 19,427 of record CAIOVE010000056.1, on the reverse strand, counting down.
CGAGGCCGCGGGCTGGCGCGTCGCTGGCGTCGGCGATTTCGATGGCAACGGAACCTCCGACGTGTTGCTGGAGAACCCGTCGACCGGACAGATCGGCGCCTGGCTCATCAACAACAATCTGCCCTCATGGGTTGGCTTTTCGACCGAGGCCGCGAGCTGGCATGTCGCTGGCGTGGCCGATTACGATGGCAATGGAACGTCGGACGTGCTTCTGGAAAACAGCGCCAGCGGACAGGTCGGCGAATGGCTCATCAACAACAACCTGCCGACCTGGGCGAGCATCTCGACCGAGGCTTCTGGCTGGCAGGTCGCGAAAACCTGACGCCACGCGATCAAATAGCCGGAGCCGCTTGCCGTCGTCGGGCAAAAAGGTTGTAACGGGCGCATGAGCGAGCCTTCAAGCCCCGCCTGTCCGGCGCCGACGCACACGCTTTTCCCAGCCCAGCCCGGCGCGCCGGTGGAGTGGACGATCGCGCGCGGCTTTGTCGACTACGAAACGGCCGTCGCCGCCATGGAGGCGCGCGCCGAGGCCATCGCCGCCGGGCAGGCGCGCGAGCAGGTCTGGCTGCTGGAGCATCCCGCGCTTTACACGGCCGGCACGTCGGCCAACGACGCCGACCTCGTCGACGCGCGCTTTCCGGTGTTTCGCAGCGGACGCGGCGGCCAATACACCTATCACGGCCCCGGCCAACGCGTGGCCTACGCGATGATCGACTTGCGCCGCCGCAAACAGGACGTGCGCGCCTATGTCTGCGCGCTGGAGGACTGGATCATCGCCACGCTCGCCGCCTTCAACGTGAAGGGCGAGCGACGCGAGGGCCGCGTCGGCGTCTGGGTCGCCCGTCCCGACAAGCCGCCCGGCCTCGATGGCTCGCCCGCCGAGGACAAGATCGCCGCCATCGGCGTGCGCGTGCGCCGCTGGGTGACGTTTCATGGCGTTTCGCTGAACGTCGAGCCCGACCTGTCGCATTTCGGCGGCATCGTCCCCTGTGGCATCGGGCAGGCGCATCTGGGCGTGACGAGCCTTGTCGATCTGGGATTGCCGGTCACGATGGCCGAGGTGGATTCGGTCATGCGGCGAGAGTTTGAACGGGTCTTCGGACCCACCGGATAACAACCAGCGCGAAAAGCGCGGGAGGAAACGACGATGAAGGCGCTCGACCTATTGGCGCGCGGCGTTCTGGCGGGCGCGATCCTGCTGACGGCCCTGCCCGCGCGCGCGCAGGAAATCCTGACCTACACGGGCGCCGATCGTCAGGAGCGCCTGATCGAGGGCGCCAAAAAAGAAGGTCAGGTCGTCATCTACACGGCCATGATCGTCAATCAGGCGATGCGCCCCATGGCCGACGCCTTCATGCGCAAATATCCCTTTCTGAAGCTGACCTACTGGCGCGGCGACACCGAGGACATTGTCGCCAAGCTGTCGGCGGAGGAGCGCGCCAGCAATGTCGTCGCCGACGTGGTGGAGGGCACGGGCGTTGGCGAACTCGCGGTCGCCGGTGGTTTCGCCACGCCCTATCGCACGCCGCTGCAAGCGGAGTTGCCGGCGCGCTATCTCGATCCGCGCGATTTGTGGACATCGACGCGCGTGTCCTATTTCGGCCTCGCCTATAACACCCGGCTTGTCCCGGACGATCAGGCCCCGCGCACCCATGACGAACTGCTCGACCCCAAATGGTCGGGCAAGATGTCATGGCGCATCGGCACGGCCTCGGGCACGCCGCTGTTCATCACCAACCTGCGCCTCGCGCGCGGCGAGGACGCGGCGCGCGCCTATCTGACGAAACTCGCGACACAGAAAATCGTCAACTTCGGCGCCGGTAGCGCGCGCACCCTGGTCGATCGCGTCATCGCGGGCGAATTCCCCATCGCCTTGCAGATATTCGCGCACCATCCGCTGATCAGCCACGCCAAGGGCGCGCCGGTGAACACGCGCCTGCTCGACCCCACGCCGAGCACTGCGGGCACGATGATCATCCCGAAGGGCGCGCGCCATCCCAACGCGGCGATGCTGCTGGCTGATTTCATACTGTCGCGCGAAGGGCAGGAGATTTTCGCCAAGGCCGAATATTTCCCGGCTCGCGCCGACGTGCCGCCGCTCGACACGCTGGCGCCGGTGGTGCCGGCGCGCGCGGGCGCGGTTGAAAATTTCGTTGGCTCCGAGAAACTCAACGCCATGACCGAAAGCTCGCAGACGATCTGGCGCGAACTGTTCCGCTAGACCCCGATCAGCGATCCGCGGCGACCGGTTTCGGCCGGCGCAATCCCGCGCGCTCCATGCGCGGCAGAATGCCCTCGGCGATGTGCCTGAAGTCGTCGATGTAATTGATCATGCCGCAAGCGAGGCCATCGACGCCCGCCGCCGACAGCTTGACGAACGTGTCGACGACGTCGTCGTAGCTTCCGATCACCGGGAAACCCGCGCCCGAGATGAGCCGCTCCTTGAGGCTGGCGTTGGCCTTCAGATGCGGCGCGATGCGGTCGCCGCGCAGATTGGCGGCGTATTCGGCGGCCTCCCAGTCGCCCATCTCGTGCACGATGTAATGATGATAGTCGAGCGCCTCCTTGCGCGTCGGGCGCGCCATCAGATGCGCGCTCGCGAACATGTTGCGCCGACGGCCATCGGTCGCCATGGCGCGGAAGTCCGCGATCTTCGGACCAACGGTTTCGAGATCGGGAATGGTCGTGAACAGGCAGTCGGCGTTCGCGGCGGCGAAGGCGCGGCCCGTGGGCGAGTTGCCGGCGCTGACAATGATGGGGTGGCTGCCCCACCAGGGCTTGGGCTTGCCGAGCACGCCCTTCAACTTGAAAAACCGTCCGTCGTGATCGAAGGGTTCGGTCTCCGTCCAGATTTTGCGCGCGACCTCCAGCCACTCGCCCGAATAGGCGTAGCGGTCGTCGTGATCGCGCAGATCGGCGCCGAAGCTGCCGAACTCCAGCGGATTCCAGCCCGAGACGACATTGAGGCCGAAACGTCCCCGCCCGATATGATCCGCGGTGACGATCTGCTTGGCCGCGAAAACCGGGTTGATGAAGGCGACATGCAGCGTGCCGAAGGTGGTGATCTCGCGCGTCGAGGCCAGCAGGCCGCAGGCCCAGGTCAGGGTCTCGAACGTCGTGCCCTGCGTATCGGTCTCGCCCTTGTAGCCATGCCATCGACCGATCGGCAGCAGGAATTCCAGTCCGGCCTCGTCCGCCAGCCGCGCCGCGGCGACGTTGTGCTCCCAACTCGCGTCCCAGCGCTCGGGCGCGCGCGTCAGGCTCAGGCCGCCGGAGCAGTTCATGCCGAACAGCCCGAGCTTGAATGTGTTGTCGTTGAAAATGCGCGTTTGCGCGCGGCTCGCCCACATGCGTTTCCGGTCCCTGGTTGCTTGACGCGCATCTTGGCGCGCGCGCGCCCAAGGTCAAGAAGCGAGGATCAGGGCGCCAGCGGCGCCACGGTTTCAACCAGCCGGGCCCAGTAACCGATTCCCGCCGGCAAGGCCTCGTCATTGAAGTCGTAGCGCGGATGATGAAGGCCCGGCGTATCGCCGTTGCCGATGAAGATGAACGCGCCCGGGCGCGCCAGCAGCATGAAGGAAAAATCCTCGGCGCCCATGGAGGGAACCATGTCCACGTCAACCGCCTCGACGCCGGCGACGTCGAGCGCGGCGCGGCGCGCCATGGCGGTCTGCGCCGGATGATTCTCCGTGACGGGATACCCCGTGGTCAGCGTCACGGTCGCCCGCGCGCCATGCGCGGCGGCGACTCCAGCGGCGATCTCGTTGATGCGCTTTTCGGCCATCACGCGCGTCTCGTCGCGCAATGTTCGCAACGTGCCGCCAATATAGGCCGTCTGCGGAATGACGTTGAACGCCGTGCCGGCGTTCATCATGGTGATCGACAGCACCACCCCGTCGAGCGGCGGCGCGGAGCGCGACGCCACGGTCTGCAAGGCCGAGACGATCTGCGCCGCGACAACGATGGGATCAATGCAAAGGTGCGGCTTGGCGGCGTGGCCGCCCTTGCCCTCGACGGTGATCTCGACGCGCGTCGAAGAAGCCATCATCGCGCCCTGCCTGATGGCGAAGGCGCCGACGGGAATGCCCGGCATGTTGTGCATGCCGTAAACCTCGCGAATCCCGAAGCGCTCCATCATGCCATCGTCGACCATGGCCTTGGCGCCGGCGCCGCCGTTTTCCTCCGCCGGCTGGAACACCACCGCGACCGAACCGGCGAAGTCCCGCGTTTCCGCCAGATAACGCGCGGCGCCCAGCAACATGGCTGAATGGCCATCGTGACCGCAGGCGTGCATCAACCCGGCCACGCGCGAGGCGTGGGGCGCGTCGGTCGCCTCCATGATGGGCAAGGCGTCCATGTCGGCGCGTAGCGCAATGGCGCCCTCGCCCCGCGCCCGGCCCCGTATGAGACCAACAACGCCCGTGCGGCCGATTCCCGTCGCCACGTCATCGCAGCCGAACTCGCGCAGCCGCGTCGCGATGATCCCGGCGGTCCGATGGACGTCGAACTGCAATTCCGGGTTCATGTGCAGGTCGTGGCGCCACTCGCGGGCGGCGCGGGCTATCTCCGCGATCCGGCGGGCATTCGGCATGTCGGAACTCCAAAAGCCATTGATAGGCATGAACCCATCGACCCGGCAAGCAACAACCAAGCCGGCGCATGGGTTTGGCGCGCGCCCGAAGTTTTGCCCGAAGATGGAAACCGCCCTTGTCATCGCCGGATCGATTTGTTAGGACGCCGCCAGTCGTCACCGGGCCAGCCCGAGGCGTACGCGGCCATGGCGGAATTGGTAGACGCGCTAGCTTGAGGTGCTAGTTGGGAGACCAGTGGAGGTTCGAGTCCTCTTGGCCGCACCATTTATTCGGATTTGAGCCTGCGTGCTCCCATCCAGAAATCGGCGCCTTCTGGCGCCGTTTTTGTTTTCACGGTTGCTTGCGCATTGCCAACCCAGTCCGCAATCCCTAGCGTCGGAGTGAGGGGAATCGACCATGCCGTCAATGGACGTCAAGCTTAGGGGAATGGTTTTCGCCATGTCGGTGGTGCTCGGCGCCTATAACGCCTTGCTCTTCGTCACCAGCGCTTCCCTGTTCGCCGACTATTACGAAAGCATCGTCGGCGTCGTGCTCGTGGGGGCGTCCGCCGCCTTTCTTCGACGACAGCTCAATTCGGCCAACCCCGGCAATCGCATTGTATTCGTTTTCAGGTTCTGCCGAACGCGATCCATGTCCACCCGCGTCATTGGCGCGTTCCTGCTCGTGGGAATCGCGGTCTTCTTCGATCGCTATCTGGACGGCGATCCCGCGCAATTCCGGCTCTCCACGTTCGTGATCCCCGTGATGGTCAGCGTCCTGCTGTTCGACCTCAAGCCCGGCCTCGTGGCCGTGGCGTTCAGCACGATTCTGGTCGACTATTTCCTGATCCCCCCGGTCAGCAGCTTCGAGATCACCAGCCTGCCGGACGCCCTCGCGATTGTCGCCTATGTCGCGGCCACCTCGATCATCGCGTTTCTGCTGCAACTATTCATCAGTTGGCGGACGCCGGCGCCGACGAACGTCTCCATCATCCCGCCAAGGCCCTCGAAAACAACGGCGAGGGAGAATCAGAACATTTGATCATTTAGCGCCGATCGCCCCTCTTAACGATCCGTTACGAAACGGGTTATATTTTGCCCCGATGACAGAGAACCTCCGAAACGGGACTTCGAACGGATCGACGGGCTGGCGGCACCTCCCTCACGCGCTGTTCGCTTGCCTTTTTCTGGCCGGATGCGGCAGCGCGGTCCCCCTGACGGGCGACGCCGGTCGTGGCGGCTCGATTGTTCCCGCCAAAAGCCAGTTCTCGGCGACCTACCCCCACGACTTTCCGATCCACGGGATCGACGTGTCGAAATACCAGGGCGACATCGACTGGCAGGCCGTGCGCGCTGGCGGCATCAAGTTCGCCTACATCAAGGCCACGGAGGGCGCGGACCGCGTCGACGCCAAGTTCTTCCAGAACTGGGAGGGGGCGCGCGCGGCCGGCGTCAAGCGCGGCGCCTATCACTTCGCCTACTGGTGCCGGGCGCCCCAGGAGGAAATGGCCAATTTCATCCGCACCGTGCCCAACGACCCCGACGCCCTGCCCCCGGTTCTCGACGTCGAGGCGACGCCAACCTCCGGCACCTGCAAGAAAACCCTCTATCGCGAGGAAACCATCGCGCAGATGCGCCAGATGCTCCAGATGATGGAGCGCGCCTACGGCAAGCGCCCGGTCATCTACAGCACCGTCGATTTCTATGAGTCGATCCTGCACCCTAGCGCGCTCGAGGAATATCCGATCTGGGTGCGCTCGACGAAATACTCGCCGCACGTGCGCTATGGCAGCCGCAAGTGGCATTTCTGGCAGTTCCAGTCCGACGCCCATATTCCCGGCATTCGCGGCAACGTCGACCGCAACGCCTTCCATGGCGACCAGCGTCAGTGGCTCGCCTTCGCCGGCGGCCAGACGGAAACGACCGCCATGGGCTATTCGGCGATGAACGTGGACCGGACGCCCGCGAGCGTCACCGCCTCGATCCCCGGCGCCGTGGCCCGACCGATGCCCGGCGGCTTCGCGCCGCCAGCGGGCGTGGGCGCGCCGGCCGTTCTCGCGCCCATCGATCCGGACGAATAGGCGCGCGCCCGCGCGGATGACACGGCCGGTCCGGGCGATTAAGGCTTGAGCGTCGGGTCATAGCCGGGGCGCGAACATGATCGCCAACGTCATTCCCTCGTTCAATTTCGGCCTTGGCGAAACCGCCGAGATGATCCGCGCCACGACGCGCGACTTCGCGCAAACCGAGATCGCGCCGCGCGCCGCCGACATCGACGCGAGCAATGTTTTTCCCCGCGACCTCTGGCCACGCATGGGCGCGCTCGGCCTGCATGGCGTCACCGTCGAGGAGGAATATGGCGGCTCGGGCCTCGGCTATCTCGAACATTGCCTCGCCGTGGAGGAAATCAGCCGCGCCTCGGCCTCGGTCGGTCTGAGCTACGGCGCCCATTCCAATCTTTGCGTCAACCAGCTTCGCCGCAACGGCGGCGAGGCGCAGAAGCGCAAGTACCTGCCAAAACTGATCAGCGGCGAACACGTCGGCGCGCTCGCCATGTCCGAACCCGGCGCGGGCTCCGACGTCGTGTCGATGAAAACCCGAGCCGACAAGCGCGGCGACCGCTACGTGTTGAACGGCTCGAAGATGTGGATCACCAATGGTCCCGTCGCCGACACGTTGATCGTCTATGCGCGCACGGAGCCCGGCCCCGGCTCGCGCGGCATCACCGCCTTCATCGTCGAAAAGGGCGTGAAGGGTTTTTCGACCGGCCCCAAGCTCGACAAGCTGGGCATGCGCGGTTCGGACACCTGCGAACTCGTCTTCGAGGAGTGTGAAATCCCCGAGGAAAACGTGCTCGGCGCGGTCGGGCGCGGCGTCAACGTCCTGATGTCCGGCCTCGACTACGAGCGCGTGGTGCTGGCGGCGGGTCCGCTCGGCATCATGCAGGCCTGCCTCGACGTCGTCATGCCCTACGTCCACGACCGCAGGCAGTTCGGCCAGCCCATCGGCGAATTCCAGCTCGTGCAGGGCAAGATCGCCGACATGTATGTCGGCATGAACGCCTGCAAGGCCTATGTTTACGCCGTGGCGCAAGCCTGCGACCGCGGCGAAACCACGCGGGAGGACGCCGCCGGCGCGATCCTCTACGCCGCCGAAAAGGCGACGAAGCTGGCGCTCGACGCGGTGCAACTGCTCGGCGGCAACGGCTACATCAACGATTATCCCGCGGGCCGCCTGCTGCGCGACGCCAAGCTCTATGAAATCGGCGCCGGCACCAGCGAAATCAGACGCATGCTGATCGGGCGGGAATTGTTCGGGAAGAGCGGGTAGACGCGGCCAAAACTTGCTATATCGCCCGTCTGCTATATATGTATAGCAACTTGGAGCGGCGCGATGTTGGCACTGCGATTACCGATCGAAATCGAAAAGCGTCTCGACACGCTCGCGCGGCGCACGGGCCGAACGAAAAGCTTCTATGCAAGGGAAGCCATTCTGCGGCATATCGAAGACATCGAGGATACTTATCTCGCCGAGCGCCGAGTTGCGAAAAACGAGGAACGCACCTCCCTGGAAGACCTTGAGCGGGAGTTCTCCTCGGATGCGGATAAGTGATTGAAGCCGCCCCATGGCGGGTGGAATTCGGTTCATCCACCATAAAGGAATTAAGAAAACTGGGAGCCGGTCCCCGACAGGCCGCGCTGCGTTATCTGCGCGATAGAATAGCGACGGTAGATGACCCTCGCCGGTTCGGAAAGCCGCTTGTCGCCGAGCTCGCTGGGCTATGGCGATACGGAATCGGAGACCTCCGCCTCGTCTGCCGAATTGAAGATCGTCGACTTACGGTTTTGGTCGTTCGGGTGGCGCATCGCAGGGAGGTCTATGAGTGACGAACGAAAGCACGGCCCCCCTCGACCGCGTCGAAACCCTCGCCAGGATCGGCGCCTCCCTGCTCGGCGTGCAGTTCGAGGCGGTGGAGATCGCGCCCGCCGATCTCGAGGGCGACGACTTCGCCTTCGGCTATTGTTTCGGCCTGTTCGACGCCATGGCGCAATGCGCGAAACTCGATCAGTTCTCGGACGGCGCGACGATGATCGCCAACGGCTTCGGCAAGCTCGTCAACAACGCGGCGCGGGGCAAGGCGCTGTTCGCGCGCGCCGTCGAGCGGGTCGAGGAGCCCGATTTTTCAGGCGGCTACGAGCAAGGCGCCGCCGACCTCATGGCCTGGGCGGCGGACGCCAACAGATTGCCCGCCGGAATCGCCCGGCGCGGCAAGCGGAACGAAGCGCCCCTTCAGTAACGAAGGGGCGCCCGCGCGATCAGGTTCCCTCGTTGGGGTCGTGATACATTTCGCCGACAAGCGACGTGTAGCCGGGCTTTGACTCCGACAGGTGATAGCGCCCGTCCTTGTCGCGGCCGAGCCGCCCGCTGTTGCGCAACGCGTCGAGCGCCACGGCGACCTCGCGCCCGTCGGAACTGCCGACCGCCTCCACGATATGCGAATAGAACAGCGGCCCGGCTTCGAGCGCCTGCTCGACGGTCTGGAAGCGCGCGGGTCCACCAAAAACCTTGGCGGCGCAACGCGTGTGGATGATTTCGTGGCCGCGTCCGAAGGGCCGCGTGCAATCGAAACCGACCTTGGCGCCGGCGCGGCGACCCTCCAGCGAGGGGTCCATGGGCATGCCGACCATGCCGTTCATCACCATGATGTCCTTGTCGGCCTGAAACCGCGTGCCGAGCGCCCATTCGACCTGGCGATCGTCGCGAATATCGATGTCCTCGTCGAACACATAGACCGTCTTGATCTGCCGCATCGCGCCGAAGATCGACAACATGGCGTTGCGCGCCTCGCCGGGCACGTTCTGCTTCAACGAGATGCGCAGCGTGCCCGAACCGCCCGAATGGGAGCGCGAGTAAACGGCCTTGGGCTCGCGCCCCGTCGTCTTGAGGATGCGCATGGCCGTCGCCTCCACGCGCAGCGCGGTCATGCTGGCGGCGTCGGTCTGGTCGAGCTGGAACGCCGTGCCGTGCTGCAAGGTCTGGTGCATGACGTCCTTGCGCATGGTGATCGCGGTGCAGGTGAACACCGGGTCCATGTGAATGGCGCCGTAATAGCCCATGTATTCGCCGAAGGGCCCCTCCGGCTCGCAATAGCCGCGCTCGTCGAAATAGCCCTCCAGAATGATCTCCGCGTCGGCCGGCACGAGGATGTCGTTGGTCAGGCTCTTGACGAAGGGCGCGGGTTCGCCACGCATGGTGGCGATCATGTGATGTTCGTCGCCCTGCGCGCGCGTCGTGGCGCCGAAGAAGTCGAGCGGATGCGAGCCGATGGTGAAGGTCACCGGCAGCTTCTCGCCGCGCTTCACGCAGGCCTCGTAGATGCGCTTGAGGTCCGAGGGCGCGGTGATGTTCGTGCCCGTCTGATAGCGGTTGCGCAGCGACAGGCGGCGACTGCCCACATTGGAGCGACCCGTCGCGGGATCGATGACGTAATCGATGCCCGAGCTGATGTAGCAGCTACCATCGAACTCATGTTGCGGATGGAACGGCAGACGGGTGAGATCGACATCCTTGCCGGTGATCTTCACCGCGTGAACGGGCGCCTCGTCGGAGGGCACCTCGACGATCTGCTTGGGGTTGGCGAAGCGGGAGAGGAAATCGTCGTAGACCTTCTCCGGCGTGGAATCGAGCGCGGCGATGACGCGCGAGCGCCCGCCCGCGACCTTGCCCGCGAGTTCGACGCGCTCCGGCCCGGCCTGCTTGAAAAGCACCGCCTTCGGGCTGTTTTCGATGATCGAGCTGATCGCCGTCAGCGGCGTGGGTTCTTCGTGGATCTCGACCTCGTCGAGGGAGATGAGCTTGTCGACGAAACGGCGCAGGCGCCACTTCTCGAAATCAAACTCGCGACCCTGCATGCCCGTTCCGCTCATGTTTCCACCCTGTCGTTGATTGTCGCCGGCGCGCGCTGATCGCGGCCCTGAAACGTGCGCGAATTGTAGCCGCCCGCCCCCGGGATGCAAGCGGCGGCGGCGGCCTTTCCATCGGGCGACCCTTGCCGCTAGGATGCGCGCGATCAAGGGAACGACGCGATGCTGAAAGTCTGGGGCCGGTTGAATTCGATCAACGTGCAGAAGGCGATGTTCTGCGTGGAGGAGCTTGGCCTGCCCCACGAGCGATTCGACGCGGGCATGGAGCATGGCGTCACCAAAACGCCCGAATATCTCGCCATGAACCCCAATTCGCGCGTTCCCACCATCGACGACGACGGTTTCATTCTCTGGGAATCGAATGTCATCGTTCGCTATCTCGCCGCCAAACATTCGCCCGGCGTGCTCTGGCCGGTCGATCCGCGCGCGCGCGCCGATATCGACCGCTGGATGGACTGGCAGCAGTCCCATCACAACCCGCCGTTGACGACGCTGTTCTGGGGCCTCGTGCGCGCGCCGGGCACGCGCCCCGCGGCGGAGATCGAGGCCGCCGGCAAGACAATGGCCGAGATGATGCTCATGCTCGAGGCGCGCCTCGAGGGCCGCGCCTTCATGGGCGGCGACGCCTTCACCATGGTGGATTGCGTCATGGGGCCCGCCCTGCACCGCTGGGCGAACGTGCCCATCGAGCGCGCGCGCCTGCCGAATGTCGAACGCTACTACCAGACGATCATGGCGCGGCCAGCCGCGAAAAAACTGCTCACCCTGCCGCTGACCTGACCTCGCGCGCCACACGGAGTTCCCCATGACCGCTTCCCTTGCCGCGCCCATGCTGAAAGCCAATGGCGCCGAAATTCCCGCGATTGGCCTGGGTACGTCGCGCCTGCTCGGCGCGGATTGCGTGCGCGCCGTCGAGACAGCTCTGTCGGTCGGCTATCGGCATATCGACACGGCCGTCATGTATCGCAACGAGACGGAAGTCGGCGAGGCGCTGCGCGGATCTGGCCTGCGCCGCGACGAAATTTTCGTCACCACGAAGGTTCTGCCGGGCGACATCGGCGCCGGCGACTTGCAAAAATCCGCGCGCGCCAGCCTTGGGCGGCTCGGCCTCGACGACGTGAACCTGTTGTTGATCCACTGGCCCAACAAGGCAATTCCCTTGAAGGACTCCGTCGCCGCGCTGTGCGACGCACGCAAGCAAGGTCTCGCCCGCAACATCGGCGTCGCCAATTTCCCGACCGCGATGCTCGACGCCTCCGTTCGCCTTGCCGCGGAACACGGCGAAAAGCTCGTCGCCAACCAGTGCGAATATCATCCGCGACTCGATCAGACCAAGCTGCTCGCCGCCAGCCGGGCGCACGGCGTCGCGCTGGTTTCCTATTGCCCCGTTGGTCAGGGGGCTTTCCTGTCGGACGGCGCCATCGCCGCCGTCGCGAAACGCCACGGCAAGACGCCCGCGCAAGTCATTCTGCGCTGGCACATGCAGCAGCCGGGCGTCGCGGCGATTCCCCGCTCGGCGCAACGCGCGCACCAGATCGAGAACATCGACGTCTTCGATTTCGACTTGAGCGCGGACGAAATGAAGGCGGTATCGAGCCTCGCCAGCCCCAACGGTCGCATCATCAGGCCCGCCAGCGAACCCGACTGGGATTAGGCCGTCGCGCGACAGCCGGAAAACGGAGCGCTGGAGCCATGTTTTTCTGGGCGTCGAAACTGTTCTGGGTTTTGGCCGAACCGGCGAACCTGCTGGTGTTCGCCATGCTCGTCGGCGTCATCGGCATGCGCACGTCGAAAGCGCGCGGCGCGCGGCGCCTGCTGACGGCGACGGTGATTGTATCAGCGTTATGCGCCTTCGGACCCGTTGGCGCCCTTCTGACGCGACCGCTGGAGGATCGCTTTACCCGCCCCGGCCCCGACATGGCCGCGCCAGACGGCATTATCGTGCTCGGCGGCGCGATGAACGAAGTCGTCAACGACGCGCGCGGCGTGCTCATGCTGGATGAATTCGGCAGCCGCATGACCGAAGGGGTCGCGCTCGCGCGGCGTTTTCCGAAAGCGCGGCTGATCTTCACCGGCGGCTCGGCGTCGCTGCTGCTGAGCGGACGCACCGAGGCCGATGACGCGCGCGGCCTGTTCGAGGCGCTCGGCGTGCCGCGCGACCGCCTGACCGCCGAGGACCGCTCGCGCAATACCTACGAGAACGCGATTTTCACGCGCGATCTCATCCATCCCCGCGCGGACGAACGCTTTCTGCTGGTCACCTCGGGCTTTCACATGCCCCGCGCCATGGGTGTTTTCCGGCGCGCCGGAATCAATGTCGTCCCCTGGCCGGCGGATTACCTCACGCGCGGCGACGCGAGCGATTACTGGCGCCTTCGGCAAAGCGCCAGCGATTCCATGCGCGCGATCTCGATCTCCACCAAGGAATGGATCGGCCTTGTCGCCTACCGGCTCGCCGGCATGACGGACGCGCTACTTCCATCGCCTTGATCGACGCGACACCGCCCTGCCGCCTTGACTCAACACGATCAAAGCGCAAACTCCGACAAAACAGACGCGCCGTCGCGCCCGCGCGAAAATGGCGATCCGTCAACTGGGGGAAACATGACGCTCGGGGTTCTGGAATCAGGTCACGCCGATGAGCGCGCGCCGCTGTTGCGCTGGATGATCTTCACCGGCGTTTGCGTGTTCGGCTTCGCGATGCTCTGGCGCTATGGCCTGTTCAGCCTCATGCTCGCCAGCGACAAAACCCATATATCGCTGATCATTTCCCTGCTCTATCTCGCCACGACCCTGCATTGCCTGTGGCGCACCAACGCGATTTCGCGCGAACTCGACACGGCCCGCCGCATCGAGGGCATCGTCTCCGCGGGCGCGCGCAAGCTGACCGTGGCGGGGGCGACGGTCGTCACGGAATCCGGCGAACGCCTGCCACCCGGCGCCATCACGAACCACATCAGAAATCTCGTGCTGAAATCAGGCCTTCAGGGCCGGCATCGCCTCGATCAGACGCTGCTGCTGCGCGGCCTCGCCGATCATTTGCGCGGCCCCAACATGCTTGGTTCCTTCGCCAGCGACACGTTGATGAAACTGGGCCTCCTCGGCACCATCATCGGCTTCATTATGATGCTCGCGCCCATCGCCGGACTCGACGCCGGCGATCGCGGCTCGATCAAGACGTCGATGGGCCTGATGAGCGATGGCATGGCGGTCGCCATGTACACCACGCTGACCGGCCTCATCGGCTCCATCCTCGTGAAGATGCAATACACCATGCTCGACGGCGCGACGGCGCGCCTGTTCGCGCTGGCGACCGACATCACCGAGGTCTTCGTCGTTTCCGTTCTCGAGCGCGAGAATGGATAACTTTTCCCTCTATCCGCGCGAGGACCCGTTCGATCCCTTCAGCATCATGCTCTTCAAGGCGCTGCAGGTGATCGCCTTTCTGTTCTTCATCGCGCTGCTGGCGATCAACCCGGACGCCAAGGCGGGCAAGATCGACACCAAGGCGGAATTCATCATCTCGATGACTTGGCCCGACAATCATCCCGACGACATGGATCTCTATGTCGAGGATCCCGTCGGCAACATCGTCTGGTTTCACCAGCGCGAGGCTGGATTCATGGTGCTGGAACGCGACGACCGCGGCGGCGCCAACGATTTCATCATGGTCGCCGGCAAGAAGATCACCTCGCCCATTCGCGAGGAAACCGTCAGCGTGCGCGGCATCGTCGCGGGCGAGTTCACCGTCAACATCAATCACTATCTCGCCACCACCGGCAAGCCAGTCCCTGTTTCGGTGAAGGTCGAGAAAATCAATCCCACCGTCGACGTCGTGCATTACGACACCATCATGATGGATCACACCGGTCAGGAGAAAACCGCCGTTCGTTTTCGCGTCGCGGCCGATGGCTCGGTGACCGACGTCAATCACCGCGAGAAATCGCTGATCGAACTCACGCGCTCGACCAAGCGCGGCGGCAAGTGAGGCGCGCGCCATGACGCTCTCCATCGTCGCCCTGTCGGTCGCCTACGCCACGCTCGGCGTCTTGTTGCTCGTCATCGCCTTGCGCACGACGCTGGCGTGGTGGCTCAAGGCTGGCCTCGTCGTCATCACCTGCGCGTTTTTCGTGGTGGCCTTCGACCAGACGCGCGATTTGCTGGGATGGCCCGCGACGCGCGCCATGCCCGCGCGCTTTCAATTGCTGTGGGCGCGCGTCGTCGAGCCGAGCCGCGCCTACAACGAACCCGGCGCCATCTACATGTGGGCCGAGGAACTCGACGAAAACAACGTGCCCTCGGGCCTGCCGCGCGCCTACAAGGTGCGCTACACGCGCCCCCTCGCCGACAAGGTCGACAAGGCGCGCGGCGAAATCGTCATGGGAAACGCGCAGGAGGGTTCCGCCAGCGAAATCGAAGCTTTCGAGCAGGACATGAACGCCGACGCTCAGGCGAAGACCGAGACGGCCCCGCCCGCGGGCGATGCGCCGCGCGAGGGCGGTCAGCCGGTTGATCCGGAGTTTCTCGTCAACGCGCCGCAACATCTTGAATTCGCGCCACTGTCCGCGCCGCTGCTGCCGGTGAAAACCGGCCGCTGACCGTCGTTTAGAATTCGTTATGAAATACAACAATCGTTTGCTATGAATCGATCGGGGAGACACAGCCGGCGCGATAATGCCGGCGCGTCCGGGAACAAGGAGGGGCATATGAAGGCCATTTCACGTGTATTGCTGGCGGCGGTCGCGACATGCGCCATGACCATGGCCGCGAGCGCGCAAACCACGCTGCGCATATCGCTCTGGATTCCCCCAGCCCATCCCCTCGCCCCGAGCACGCAGGCCTGGGCCGACGACATCGAGAAAGCCTCCGGCGGCGCGATCAAGCCGCAGGTTTTCGCCTCCGAGCAACTCGGCAAGGCCTTCGACCATTACGACATGGGGCGCGATGGCATCGCTGACGTCGCCTTCGTCAATCCCGGTTATCAGCCGGGGCGTTTTCCCGTGATTTCCGCGGGTGAAATTCCCTTCACCTTCGCGGACGCGCGCAAGGGAACCGCCGCGCTCGACACATGGTATCGCAAATACGCCGCCGCCGAGATGAAGGACGTGCACTTCTGCTTTGCCTTCATCCATGATCCCGGCGCGCTCTTCGCCCGCAAGAAGATCGTCGTTCCCGACGACATCAAGGGCGTCAAGATGCGCCCGGCCCATGGCACGATGGGGCAGCTCGTCACCCTGCTGGGCGGCACCAACGTGCAGGCCTCCGCGCCCGAGGCGCGCGAACTTCTGGAACGCGGCGTCGCCGACGCGATCTCCTCGCCGTGGGGCTCTATGTTCCTGTTCGGCATCGACAAGGTCGTCAAATACGCGATGAACACGCCGCTCTATACGACGACCTTTGTCTACGTGATGAACAAGGCGAAATACGAAGGCCTGCCCGCCGAGCAGAAGAAGGTGATCGACGACCACTGCACCACCGAATGGGCGGTCAAGATCGCCGGTCCGTGGGCCGACTTCGAGCACGCCGGCATCGAGAAGATGAAACAGGCGCCCGGCCACGAAGTCTATGAACTGACGCCCGAGCAATTGAACGCCTGGCGCGCCGCCGCCAAGCCGCTGCAGGAGAAGTGGGCCGACGCGGTTAGGAAGACCGGCGTCGATCCCGTCGCCGCGCGCGCCGAACTCGACGCCGCCATCGCGAAAAACGGCGCCGGCCTCTAGGCCGCGCCGCGGGAGAAACGCATGCGGCGTTACACGGATCTGTTCATCGACACGATCGAATGGATCGCGGCGGGCTTTGTCGGCATCGTCGCGCTCGATATCTTCGTGTCGGTGCTGCTGCGCTATTTCTTCAGCACGTCCATACCCGACAGCTACGACTTCGGCCGCCTGCTGCTGGGCATCCTCATCTTCTGGGGCATCGCCGCCACGTCCTACCGCGGCACGCACATCACGGTCGATCTCGTCTGGGGCGCGGTCGGTCCGCGCGCCCAGCGCGTGATCGACGTCTTCGCCACGCTGGTGTTGTTGCTTGTGGTGACGACGCAAACCGTCATGTTGTTCGACAAGGTCCGCACGACCATGGCCGACAACGTGCTGACCTACGATCTGCACCTGCCGACATGGCCGTTTTTCGCGGTGGCCTGGGCCGGCGACGTTTCCGCCGTGCTGCTGATCGCGGTGCGCACCTATCGCCTGATCTTCCACCCCGAGGACATCCACGAGACGCCCCGCGAAGAGGTCATTGAATGAGCCCCGACGCCGTCGCCGTCCTCGGCTTTGTGACCCTCTTCGCCCTGATGCTGCTGCGCGTGCCCGTCGGCATGGCCATGGGCCTCGTCGGCGTCACCGGCTATTCCTATCTCGTCGGCCTGACGCCGGCGCTCAAGATGGTCGGCCAGACCTCCATGCGCACCGTCACCGATTATACGTTCGGCGTCATTCCCATGTTCCTGCTCATGGGCGCGCTGGTGTCGTCGTCGGGCGTCAGCCGCGAATTGTTCCGCGCGGCGCATACATGCTTTGGCCATCTGCGCGGCGGCCTTGGCTTCGCGACCATCATCGCCTGCGGCGGCTTCGCGGCCATTTCGGGTTCGTCCGTCGCGACGGCGGCGACCTTCGCCACCGTCGCCTATCCGGAGATGCGGCGCTTCGGCTATCCGCAATCGTTTTCAACAGGCGTCATCGCCGCGGGCGGCACGCTCGGCGCCATGTTGCCGCCCTCCACCGTGCTGACGGTCTATGGCATCATCACCCAACAGGACATCGGCAAGCTCTTCGTCGCGGGCATCCTGCCGGGCCTGCTCGCCATGTGCATGTATGTCGTGACGATCGGCCTCATCGGTTATCTCCGGCCGGGGTTCCTGCCGGAAGGGCAGCCAAAACCCTGGCGCGAGCGGCTCATCGGCCTGCGCGAGGTCTGGGCGCCGCTCACGCTCTTCGCCTTCGTCATCGGCGGCCTATATGGCGGCCTGTTCACGCCGACGGAAGCCGGCGGCGTCGGCGCCTGCGGCGCGCTCATCCTCGGCCTCGTGCGCCGCCGCCTCGATCGCGAGAAGATCCTTTCGTCGCTGTTGCAGGCGACGCGCACCGCGGCCGCCGTCTTCACCGTGCTCATCGGCGCGCTGCTGTTCGGCTATTTCCTGACGATCACGCAGACGCCGCAGAAGGTCACCGCCTTCCTCACCGGCCTCGGCGTCGGCCCTTACGGCGTGCTGGCGCTGATCATGGTGATGTATCTGGTGCTCGGCTGCCTGATGGATTCCATGGCCATGGTGATCCTCACCGTGCCCATCATCTTTCCCGTGGTGACGGCGCTCGGCTTCGACCCCATCTGGTTCGGCGTCATCATCGTGATGACCGTGGAGCTGGGCCTCATTCACCCGCCCGTGGGCATGAATGTCTTCGTCATCAAATCGGTCGTGAAGGATGTGTCCTTCTCGACGATCTTCAAGGGCGTCATTCCCTTCATTCTCACCGACATCATCAGGCTGGTGATCCTCATCGCCTTCCCCGTGATCGCCCTGTGGCTGCCGAGCAGGATGTAGAAAAATGACCGCGACCGCCCCCGCGCTCGAATACGTTTGCGATGTCGATGTCGCCGTCGACGCGCCGGTCGCCATCGGCGAAACCGGCGCGGGCCTGCGCCGAATCGTCGCCATCAGGGGCGGCGTCGTCTCGGGCCCGGCGCTCAACGGCCGCGTGCTCGACATGGGCGCGGATTATCAAATCCTGCGCGCCGATGGATCGAGTTTTCTGGAGGCGCGCTACGCGCTCGACATCGACGGCCACGGCCTCGTCTATGTCGAGAATTACGGCGTGCGCTGCGGCGCGCCCGAGGTCATGGACAGACTCGCGCGCGGCGAATCCGTCGATCCCGCGCTGATCTATTTCCGCTCGACGCCGCGCTTCGAAACCGCGGCGCCCGGCCTGCAATGGATGACTCGCCATGTGTTCATCGGCGCGGGAACGCGATTGCCCGACAGGGTGAGACTGAGCGTGTTTGTCGTGCGGTGAGGGGCGGGCTCTCAAAAGTCAGTACTGCTTGGCCTGCGGCAGATTTCGCGGATAAGCAGCTAAGCTAAGCTTACGTCACGAAAATCTTGAGATTTGCACCGCTACTCAACATGGACTGCAACATCATATCCCAATGATCTGAGCGCTTTTGATGTTCGCCCGTTCCTCGGTGGAAACTTGTCGGGAAGTGCCCAACCGACGATCTCGCCCAAGGCGCTGATCCCAAGTCCCTCGATCTTCCAGTTCGGGTCACTAACCGACCGCCACAATCGCTCTGGCAACTGCTCATCTGAACCGCCATAGAGAATTGCGCGTAGGGTTGCGTCGATCTTTTTGCCGTCTGCCGAACTCGAGCGCCATATCCGATGAGCAAGGGCAGAGACTTTTTGCGGTATTGTATAACGAGTCCCGTTCTCAGGAAGGCCAACTGCGCGATTAGGTACCCGGCGCGCATAGTCTTTGATCGAGTGCACGCCCATACAGATTTCTCGGAATATCTCTTCGCTCAATTGCGCGAGCGATTCTTCAGACAAGGATTGACGGAGAAATGGCGCGGTAGTGTTTAGCATTTCATCTTCGTGCGTTGGCGCCTTCGGAAGGTTGCGCCACCAAGCGATAGCATCACTTAACGCTGCGTCGCGTCGAGATTTGTTGGCCTCATAGAACTCGGCGTATTGAGCACGTCGACCAGCGAAGGTTCTTTGGTAGTAGTGGGCGTGCAAAAACTGATCGGCTTGAGCGCCAGCGGGTGCTGAATCGCTAATCCATGTTGGACGATTTTTAGGTCTCGTTGACAAAGTAGCGCATCCATAGCCGGATGCAGGCGATTTGAACGAAGCCTCCGAACGTTTCGGCGAGCTTGTCGTATCTCGTCGCGAAGCGCCGGGCATTCTTGAGTTTGTTGAAGCATCGCTCGAT
>CAIOVE010000055.1 GCA_903861645.1 uncultured Hyphomicrobiales bacterium | reverse complement strand
GTTCATGATGCCGCTAAGGGAGACGCTAAACTGGGGCGAATTCACGAATGGTTCGGGGGGTTACATGGGCAGACATTGCAACAACCCCGTCACCGGACGCCAGTTTCGCTCTGCCCGTGTCTTGGCTTGCCTGCCCGCCGTTGCTACATGACCAACCCGGCAAGATCGGCGAGGGCGGTGATCATCACTGGCTTGCTACAACACGCTGCGGAACGAGTTCTCGGTCGGGGTGCACTGCAAATTGGGGCGAACAGCGTTTGAGCGTGCCGCTGCCACTCAACGGGTTCTCATCGACCTCGGCACAATACGTCGTCGGCTGATCAGACCGGTGCATCCCACCCGCTCGTGTTTCCCATACGCTTCCCATTTCAGTTTTCTGGGAAACAAGGATGCCGGATAAGGAAGCTAAGTCTTTGATTTGAATGGTGGGCGCACCAGGGCTCGAACCTGGGACCCGCTGATTAAGAGTCAGCTGCTCTACCAACTGAGCTATGCGCCCGTATGACGGACATACACACCATTTCAACGACTTGGGCTCGTTAATGCCTGACGAAATCCAAGTCAACGGTCGTTTGCGACAGGGCCGCGACGACCGATGCGCGCGTATAGGACGCGCCGCGGGAAATGTCCACACCCCCCGCGACCTTTTTGGGGAAAATCCCGGACCGGCGCCATTTGAAAAATTCCGCCCGAAAGCGAATAATCCAACGACACAATATTTTCGCTGGAAGGAAACGACATGGCGGCCGATGGCGCGCAAAAGCGCGATTTTGGGGGCAACGCCTTCAAACTTGGGCTTTTTGGCATGAATTGCTCGGGTGGATTGAGCCTGACGAAAGCGCCCGAACGCTGGGACGCGTCCTGGGAGAACAACCTGGCGGCGGCGAAAATGGCCGACGAGGCCGGCCTCGAATTTCTGCTGCCGATTGGCCGCTGGCATGGTTACCGCGGGGAGACCGACACGCAGGGAACAACCTTCGAGACCCTGACGTGGGCCTGCGGCCTGCTGGCGGCGACCCAGCGAATTCGGGCGTTCGGCACGGTGCACGTGGCCTTCATCAATCCGGTTTTCGCGGCCAAGCAGATGGTGACGGCCGACCACATTGGTCGCGGGCGTTTCGGGTTGAATATCGTCTCGGGCTGGAACCCGACGGAATTTGGCATGTTCGGCGTCGAACTGAAGGATCACGATGACCGGTATGGCTACGCCGAGGAATGGATTCAGATCGTCAAGCGCATCTGGTCGGAGACCGAGCCCTTCGATCACGATGGCAAGTATTTCACGCTGCGGGGCGTTCTGGGCAAGCCGAAGCCGTTTGGCGGCGGGCGGCCGATTCTTGTCAGCGCCGGCAATTCGGAAATGGGGCGGGCGTTCGCGGCCAGGAACGTCGACTGTCTGTTCACGGCGATTCCCAAGCTGGACGGCATTCCCGAAAAGCTCGGCGTGTTCCGTTCGTTCACGCCGGCGGGCCAGTCGCGCGAGGCCTTCGCCAGCGCGCATCTGATGTGCCGGGGCACGCGCAAGGAGGCCGAGGACTATCACCACTACATCGTGCACGAGCAGGGTGACTGGGAGGCCGCCGAATACGCCGCCAACTATCGTGGCAAGCGGCCGAATTCCTGGATGCGCGACGAAAAGGACATCAAGGCGCGGCTGATCAGCGGCGCGGGCTATCCCATCATCGGCAGCTATGACGACGCGGTCGAGACCATGAGGAAGCTGAAATCCATCGGCATCGATGGTCTCGCCTGCGGCATGATCAACTACGTGCGCGACATGCCCGCCATCCGCGACGAACTGATCCCGCGCATGGAACGCGCCGGTTTGCGCGAAAAGCGGCGGGAGGCGGCTTAGGGCCTCCCGCGTCGTCGGTTGGCGTCAATCAAGCGGCTCGACCTTGATGATCGCCGCGCCATGGTTGTTTCCGAGCCAGAGGATCGGCTTGTCGTGGCTGTCGTCGACGAAGATGCGACGCACATTGGTATAATGGGGCAGGGGATATTCGTTGAATTTTCCCGTGGCCGTGTCGAGGCGCAGGACGCGGTCGTTGTTCATCCCGCCTGTCCATAGATGCCCGGTCTTGTCGGCCATGGCGTCATAGGGCGCGTAGAACTTGCCCGGCACTTCCCATTCCTTGAATTGTTCGGTTTTGGGATCGAACATGCCGATGCGCTCGCCGCCGAACTCGCCGAACCAGACGCGGCCTTCCGCGTCGATGCGGCCGCGCCGCGGGCGCGAGCGCTTGGTCGGTGTGGGATAGAGCGTGGTCACGCCGGTTTGCGCGTCGATCTTGCCGATGTTCTCGCCGCCAAAATCGAGGAACCAGATGTTGTTCTTCTTGTCGGAGAAGATGCTGTAGGGGCCGCCGGGGCCCTTCTCGAAGGGCGAGAAGAGCTGCGTCTTGCCGTCCTTCAGATCGACGCGATAGATGCCGCGCCGCGCGGGATCCTGCATCCAGAACTTGCCGTCCACGGTCCAGTTTTGCGGGCCGACCATGGCCTGCTGGGAGTCATCCTTGATGAGGTCCGGCGGTAGCTGGAACATCGTGAATTTCTCGGTCTTGCGATCGAATTTCGCCGCGCCCGACTGGAACATCAGTCCCAGCCACAGATTGCCCTCCGGGTCGGGCTCGAGATCGAGCGCGCCCGTGGGCCAGCCCTTGCGTTGCAGGGGCACCTCGAACGTCTTGTGCTGGAGGGTTTTCGTATCCAGTCGCCCGAGGATCTGGCCGCTGAAGTCCGTGTGCCAGACGACGCCATCGGGATCGGCGAGTACGTCGTGCGGCTGGATCGTCTGCTCGGGCAGATCGTATTCGGTGATGACAACGCGCGTGTCGGCGCCGCGCACGCGCGGCATCGTCTTCAATTCCCACGCGCGCTCGCCTTCGCTGCGATTGATCGTGGCGAAGTAGGCGGCGACCTTGTCGGCGTTGGGCAGGAAGCGATTGATGTCGCGCGCCTCGGCGCGGATTTGCGGCTTCTTGTAAAAGCTGTTGTTGGAGTATTGCGCCATCCGCTGGATGACCTGCAAAAACTCCTCGGCGTTGTAGCTCGAGTTCACGATGCGCTCGACGCTGTGGCAGTTGGTGCAGTTGGTGAGCGCCTTGCGTTGTTCATCCGTGCCGGGAGCGCTCATCATCCATTCGAGATTGGTGAGTTGCGCCGCCAGGTTGCGGGTCTTGACCAGCTTGACGTCGATCGCCGCGGGCTTGTCGGCGGCGAGGCTGACGGATTTGGGCCCTTCGAGATTGTAGCCGGTCGCGCGGATCGTGAGCGCGTAATCGCCCGGCGACAGCTTGTCGGCGGGGAAGGCGAATTCCCCCTTCTCGTTGCTGACCACGCTGACGGTGACGATGCCCTTCTTGGCGCTGACGACAACGCCTTCCATCGCGCCTTCCTCGGTGGAGGCGACCTTGCCCTTCAGTAGCGGCGGCGCGGATTGCGCCAGCGCGGCGAGACCGAACAGGGGCAAAAGGGCGAGGGCGAAAACAGCCGATATTCCGTGGCGCATGGAATTCCTCCCGATCAATTCAGCTTGTTGAAATCAGGGTAGCGCCAATCAAGCCATCGCGCCAGCAGCGGCTTTTTCAACCGACGATCAGGCGTTTCCTCATGATGACGTGGAACGCGACGCTCGCCATGGTCATCAGGACGATCCAGACCACGCCCATGGCCGCGAGTTCCGTCACCTGACCGTTTTGCCAGAGATCGAAAAGCGTCACGGCCATGACTTCCGCGCCGGGGCCCGCCAGCATCAAGGGCAGCGACACCGTCTGCGCCGAGAGCAGGAACACCAGCAGCCACGCACCGATGAGCGAGGTGGAGATCAATGGCAGCAATATCCGCGTGAACGCGCGCGCGCGGCTTGCGCCGGAAAGGCTTGCCGCGTCCTCGAGGTCCGGATGTATCCGTAAAACGCCCGCGAACGCATAGCGCATGCCATAGGGCAGAAAGCGCATCGACGAGGCGATGACGATCGACAACAGCGTGCCGTACAGCGGTATGGGCGCGTTCACGAAGACATTCAGAAAGGCGACGCTGAGGATCAGGGCGGGAAACACCAGCGGCGCGCTCGCCAGATGGTCAAGCATCCATCCGCCGGGCGCGCGCCGCGCCGCCAGCCAGGCGCAGAGCGCGGTGAAGGGCACGACGAAGGACGCGGTCGACGCGGCGAGGATCAGCGTGTTGAGGATCGCGTCGCGGAACGAACCCGGCGCGAGCAGCGGCTCGTAATTTTCGAGCGTCGCGCGCGACAGCGCGCCCCATGTCACGCCTTCATAGAAGGGTTGAAGCGAGGCGAAAATCAGCATCGCCAGCGGTATAATCGTCACCAGCAGGAACAACGCCGCCAGAATGGCGGACGCCGCGTATCGCCAGCGTCCCAGGTCGACCACCCGGGGCCGAAAGCCCTTGCCCGTCACCGTCTGATACCGATGGGCCTGCCGCGCCAGCCGCGACTGTGGCAGCAACAACGCAATGACGATGGCGACGAGGCAGACGGAATAGGCGCCGGCCTCGCCGTAGTTCGGCGCGCCCGTCGCGTGCGCCGATTGCCATATGGTGGTGGTCAAGACGTTGACGTTTCCGGCCAGTCCCACGAGGGCGGGCGCCTCGAAACTCTCGAAGGCCTTGACGAAAATCAGCGGCAGCAGGCCGCAAAGCGCCGGCACGCCCATGCGCAACGTGATCCGCGCGAAGGCGCGCAGGGGTCCGGCGCCGGACATCAAAGCGGATTCCTCGAAGGAGGGATCGGTGGCGCCCAGCGCCGCCGACATCATCAAAAACGTCAGTGGCGCGAAGCCGACGCCTTCGATGAGAGTCATGCCCCAGAGCGAATAGACATCCAGTCCGCCGCCGAACGGCAGGAGACCGATCAAATCGTTGATCGGCCCCGAACGCCCCAGCAGCAGCAGCCAAGCCACGACGTAAAGCACATGCGGCACGCCAAGCGAAAGGATCGCGCCGTAGAAGGCCAGTTGGCGACCGGGCGCGTTGGTGCGTTCGACGATCAGCGCCTGAAGCGTTCCGATCGTGATCCCGATAACGCCCGATCCCACCGCGTAGACAAGCGTGTTGCGCAGGCTTTCAGCGAAGAGCCTTTCCGTGAAAATCTGCTGGTAAAAGCGCGTCGTGAAGGCGCCAAGCCCGCCGTCCGCCGCGGTCTCGTGCAGGCTGACGTTGACCAGAAACACGGATGGCGGCGCGATCAGCAGGATGAGAACCGCGCCGGCTGTCAATACGAAGGGCGAGAATCGCGGTGGGCGTGTCGTCAGGCCTGCCGCCGGGGGCGACGTCATGCGTTGGCGCCAACGGGCCGCACGCCCGTCCCCACGCCTTCTGGCAAGGTAAGATAGCCATCCTTGACCTCGAGGCCCTCGAAGGGGTCATCGAGCAGGCGCGCGAATTCGCCGAGTTCGCAAGCGTAATCCACATTTCGCAGCGCGCAGGCGAGGTGCAGGCCATGCGCCGCCAGCAAGCGGCTGCCGACCGCAGCGCCAAGACGGTATTTGATCTCGCCCGCCTCGCAGATCCGCGCCGCCGCGAGGGTGTTGCGCAAGCCGCCAAGTTTCGGGATCTTGAGACTGACCGCGTCGACGGCGCGGCGCGAGACGAGTTGATAAATCTCCCGCAGGGAGCCCGCCGCCTCGTCCGCCTCGATGGTGATCGGCACGGAGCGCGTCACCAGCGCAAGCCCCTCGAAATCCTCCACCGGCACTGGCTGCTCGGCGAGATCGATATTGTATTTCGCCATCGCGTTGAGCGCGGCGATGGCGTCCTTGGGCGAATAGGACTGGTTGGCGTCGATGGTCAGATGGACGCCGTCGCCAACTTCCGCGCGGATAGCGGCGACCCGCGCGACATCCTCCGCGACGTCGCCATGCACCTTTATTTTCAGATAGGCATATCCGCCGTCGACGAGCTTGCGCGCCTGCGCGGCCATTTCCGACGGCGTCTTGATCGCGAGTATGCGCAGGATCGGGATGCGATCGCGCACCTTGCCGCCGAACAAATGGCAAAGCGGCACGCCCAGACGTCGCGCCTGCAAATCATGCAGCGCGCAATCAATCGCGGCCTTCGCCTGTGGCGCGCCGCGGATGGCCCGATCAAGCGACATCAGAATGGATTCGATATCGTCGGGGTCGCGGCCGACAACCGACTCCCGGAGATGGTCGAGTTCGGCTTTCAGCGAGCCGGTCAAGGAACCCATGTGCGCGGTGGTCGAGGCGTAGCCGAAGCCTTCGGAGCCGTCATCCGTGGCGATGCGCAGCACGTGTCCTTCCGTCACCGGGCTCGCGCCGAGCGCGAAGCGCCAGTTCGGATCTTCCTTGCGCATGACGCTGACGGTCGTTTCGAAGCCGACGATCCTCAATCCATCCTCCCATGTCCGTTGTCGGACCGCGCGCTCGCGGCGCGTCGTTGACGCCATGATCGCGGATGACGGCCTGGGGTCAAGGGGGGTGTCGCCTTGAAGCGGCGCCGTCATTCGTGCGATGAATCGGCGGCGGGCGACGACCCGCGCCGCGCGGGAGGACGGGTTTGGGACGCATTGACTGCGACATTCATCCAACAATTCCAGACAGTCGCGTGCTGCTGCCTTATATGGACGCGCATTGGCGCGAGGAAGTCGTGGACCGCGAGGTTCTGTTTCTTGACACAGTGGGTTATCCCCCCAACGCGCCGCTGACGGCGCGGCCGGACTGGCGTCGGGCGGGTGGTCGCGCGGCCCTGACCGCGGCCGATATGGCGAGCGACGCGCTCGACCGCTGGAACATCGATATCGCCATCTGCAATTGCCTGTTTGGCGTTCAGCTTATTCATAACGACGACATGGCGGTCGCTTTCGCGCGCGCGGTGAACGACTGGATCGCCGCGGAGTGGCTGGATCGCGATCCGCGTCTGCGCGCCTCCATCATCCTGCCGATCCAAAACGTCGATCGTTCTGTGCATGAGATCGAGCGTCTCGCCGATGATCGTCGCTTCGTGCAGGCGATGGTTCCCTGCATGGGCGAGGCGCCCCTCGGGCGAAGGCAATTCTGGCCGATTTACGCGGCGCTCGAGCGACACGGCCTGCCGCTCGCCATTCACGCGGGCAGTTCCTACCGACACCCGGTGACGTCGCTGGGCTGGCCGAGCTATCTGTCCGAGGATTACGCCGCGCAGTCGCAGGGGTTTCAGTCGCAACTCGCCAGCCTCGTCTGCGAGGGCGTGTTCACCAAGTTTCCGGGCCTCAAGGTCGTGCTGATGGAATCCGGCGTCACGTGGTTGCCAGGTTTCGTCTGGCGCGTGCAGAAATTCTGGCGCGCCATGAAGCGCGAGGCGCCATGGGTCGAGCGGCTGCCGACGGAAATCGTGCGGGATCATTTCCGCCTGACGATTCAGCCCTTCGACGCGCCCGCCGACGTCGGCGACATCGAACGCATCATCGATCATTTCGAATCCGATGACATGTTCCTGTTCGCCTCCGATTATCCGCATTGGCAGTTCGACGGCGACGCGGTCATGCCCGCCGGCATCCCCGAGCGGTTGCATGGGAAAATCGAGCGCGACAACGCGCTGGCGACCTATGCGCGGTTGCGCGCGGTCTGATCGGAGTCGGCGCATGAAAATCGTCAAGCTGGAAAACCTTCACGCGGACGCCGGTTGGCGCACTCTGTCCTTTCTCAAGATCACGACCGACGATGGTCTTGTCGGCTGGGCCGAATACGCGGAAGGGTTCGGCGTCGGCGGCGTCAGCGATCTCCTGCGCCGCTTCGAGCCCCTTGTCGTCGGGATGGACCCGCGCGCGGTCGGCAAGATCACCGCGACCCTGCAATCCCTGACGCGTCTCGCCGCGGGGGGGCTCAACAATCAGGCCATCGCCGCCATCGAGAACGCCTGTCTCGACATCAAGGCTAAGGCGCTGGGCGTGCCCGTGTGCGCCCTGTTCGGCGGGCCGTTCCGCGACAGGCTCGATCTTTACTGGTCGCATTGCGGCAGTTTTCGCGCGCGTTTCGGCGATATGTTCGCGGGTTTCGGCAAGCCGCGCGTTGAAACGCTCGCCGATCTGACGGCGCTGGCGCGCGAGGCGGTCGCGCGAGGTTTCAAGGCGATCAAGACCAATCCGCTCAGCCTCGTCGACGGCAAGCTGACGATGTTTGAATCCGGTTTCCGGATTCATCCGGGCATACTCGATCGCAACATCGACGGCGCCTTCATCGCCTCCATCGTCGACATGCTCGCGGCCTATCGCGAGGGGCTTGGCCCGACGGCGGGCCTCATGCTCGATCTCAATTTCAATCAACGCACCGAGGGCTTTTTACGGGTCGCCCGCGCGGTCGAACCCTTCGATCTCACGTGGCTGGAAATCGACATTCACGATCCCGTCGCGCTGGCCGAGGTGCGCCATGGCGCGCGCACACCCATCACGTCGCTTGAATCCCTGCATGGTCTGAGCGCCTATCGCGACTATTTCGAGCGCCAGTCCGTCGACGTGGCGGTGGTGGACGTTCCCTGGAATGGCCTTTGGGAATCGGTGCGCATCGCGACGCTGGCTGACGCCTACGAGGTGAATGTCGCGCCGCATAATTTCTATGGCGATCTCGCGACCCTGATGAGCGCGCATTTCTGCGCTGCGATACCCAATTATCGCATCATGGAGATCGAGGTCGATGACGTGCCGTGGAAGAGCGATCTCGTCACCGTCGCTCCGGTGATTGAACGTGGCCAACTGGTCGTGCCGACCGCGCCCGGCTGGGGGGCCGATGTCAACGAGGAGGCGGTGCGGGCGCATCCGCCCAAGGCGCGGCGGTGACTTCGCCGGGATTTGCGAATAGATTTCCCATCCGGGAGACAATGCGATGAATATTCAGGCGCCGAATCCGGCGTTTCGCCAGACGCAGAAAATCCAGCTCGTGGATTGCGACGTGCATCCGCGGTTGCGATCGCCGGACCAGCTCAAGCCCTATATGTCCGAGCGCTGGTGGAACCATTTCCAGACCTACGGCGCGCGCAAGCGCAACGGCGTGATGAAGGGCCATCCCTATCCCAAGTCCGGCCCGAGCGATGGCTCGCGGCGCGACGCCTGGCCCCCGGCGGGCGGTCCTCCGGGCAGCGATCTCGATTTCATGCGCCAGCAGCATCTCGATCTCTATGGCGTCAACTACGGCATCATCAATCCGTTGTGGGTTGGCGCGGGCGACCAGAACCTTGACCTTGGTTCGGCGCTGGCGAGCGCGCAGAACGACTGGCAGATGGAGCATTGGGCGCTGCCCGAACCGCGGTTGCGGCCATCCATCGTCGTCAACTACGACGACGCGGCGTCGGCGCGCGCGGAAATTCAAAAGCGCGCGCGCGAATATGATTACGCGCAGGTGATGTTGCTCAGCCGCTCCGCCGAGGCGCTGGGGCGCAAGCGCTATTGGCCCATCTACGAGGCGGCGGTCGAGCACGGCCTGCCGGTCGGCATTCACGTCTTTGGCTTTAGCGGGTTGGCGATCACGCCGACGGGTTGGCCCTCCTTCTACATGGAGGAGATGTCGGCGCACGGCACGTCGGTGTCGGCGATCGTCATGAGCATGGTGATGGAAGGCTTGTTCGAGCATTTGCCGGATTTGCGGATCGTGCTCATTGAATCCGGCTTCGCGTGGTTGCCCTCGCTCGCGTGGCGTCTCGACAAATGCTGGGCGCGGATGCGCGACGAGACCCCGCATGTGCGCCGTCCGCCCTCCGAATATATTCGCGAGCATATCTATGTGACGACGCAACCCATCGAGGAGCCGAACCAGCCCGGCCATCTCGAGGATGTATTCCGCTGGATCGGCTGGGATCGCGTGCTGTTTTCCAGCGATTATCCGCATTGGGATTTCGACGATCCCAAATATGTCATCCCGCGCGGCGTCAGCGACGAGAACCGCCGGAAAATCCTCGGCGGCAACGCGGCGGCGCTCTATCGCCTCGGTTGAGCGCGCGCTTACGCGCCGAGGTCGATGACGTGACTGACGGCCTCGCCCTTCATGAAGCGCAACAGATTGTCTCCGGCGAGATCGGCCAGACGTTCACCCGCCAGCGGGCCGCAGGCGCCGCTGACATGGGGAGACAGAATAAGATTCGGCGCGTCCCATAGCGGATGCTCCGGCGGCAGCGGCTCGGGGTCGGTGACATCCACGGCGGCGCCAGCGATGGCGCCCGATTTCAACGCGTCGGTCAGCGCCATCTGATCCATCACGGCGCCGCGGGAGATATTCACGATGAAGGCTGATTTCTTGCACAGCGCCAGCGCGCGCGCGTCGATCAGGTGGCGCGATTGCGGGCCGAGCGGCAAGGCGAGGACAATGGAGTCCGCGCGTGGCAATACGTCGTTCAGCGCCGAAATGGCGATGGTTTCATCCACGCAGGCGTGCGCGGCGCCAGAGCGGTTGACGCCGATGACATGGGCGTCGAAGGCGCGGAGCAGCCGCGCGATTTCCTGGCCGATGGGGCCGAGCCCGATGACAACTGCGGTCGCCTTGGCGGGCGTTGTCAGCCGTGGCGCGAAGCCGCGCTCCCACGCGTGTCGGGGTTGATCGGCGAGGATCGCGGGGATCTGTCTCTGCAAAGCCAGCAGCAGCGCGAGGGCGTGCGTGGCCACGGCGGGCGCGTAGGCCGCGCCGGCGTTGCAGACGGTCGCTTGCGCGGGCGCGCCGAATTGCGCGACGCGATCATAGCCGGCGGTCAGGAGCTGAATCAGCCTCAGACGGGGCGCCGACGCGGCGGCGGAGGCAAGTTCGGCCGAATAGAAAAAGTCCGTGCCGACGAAGGCGTCGGCGTCGGGCAGGGCGGCGATGGCGGTCGCGGGATCATCCGCGATGACGAGTTCGCCCTGCACAATCGCGCGCAGGCGTTCGACGATCGCGGTCTTGCCCAGCGTTGCGTGGAGTACGACCTTCATGCGCTTCTTCCCATTTACAATTTTCAAGGGAGCATTGTCGCGAACGCGCGCGGCGCGTCAATCCATGGCCGTTGACAGGCGCGGGTTTACTGGAAACGATCAGAGCCACGAAGTTCAAACAAAAATCGGGGGGAAGTCATGAAGCGATGGATCGGGCCAATGAGCTGCGCCATGGCCGTCGCGTTCGCCTGCGCGCCCGTGGCGCGGGCGCAGGACGCGGATTGGGCCAAGGTTGTCGAAGCCGCGAAAAAGGAAGGTTCGGTCGTCGTCTATGACGCGGGTCTCGGCGTGCCGCTGTATGAAGCCATCGCGCGCGATTTCGAGAAGACCTACGGCATCAAGGTCGAGACCATCATCGGACGTGGCAGCGAAATCACCGAGCGCATCAGGGCCGAACAATCCGCCGGCCGGTTCATTGGCGATCTGCAACTGCACGCGGAATCCGTCATCATGCAGCAGCAGACGCAAGGCGCCTTCGTGCAACCCTTGCCGACCACGCCCAACGCGGGTCATTTGCGCGAGCCTTTCGCCGCGACGCCCATCGCCATGCCGATCTACACGCAGGCTTACGGTATTTTCGTCAACACGAACCTAGTGAAGCCGGAGGACGAGCCGAGGGCCTGGACCGATTTGCTCGACCCCAAATGGAAGGGGCGCATCCTGTCGGATGATCTGCGTCCGATCGGCGCGGGCAACGGGCTTTTCACCGTGCTGTATAAAACCTACGGGGCGGCGTTCCACGAAAAGCTGGCGGCGCAGTCGCTGACCTTCTCGCGCGATCCGGCCGCCGACGCGCGGCGCGTCGCGCGCGGCGAGTTCCCGATCTATATTCCGCAGGTCTATGGGCTCGTCTCGACCTTCACGGGGCTGCCGGTCAAGGCGCTCGTGCCCGCCGACGGCACGCCCTATTCGCCGATGGATTTCGCGGTGCTGACCAAGGCGCCGCATCCCAACGCCGCGCGGCTGATGATCAATTATTTTCTCGAAATCCGCTCCCAGCTTGTTTACGCGGAGGGCTGGATGCCGCCGGTCGTTCGCGACGTCATCGACAAGACTTCGCCGACCGCCCGGCCCTATGCCGGCGTCAAGCTGCTGGGCACGACCCGGCCCGAGGAGCGCGACGAAATGGCGGCGCTGGCGCGCAAATTCTACGCGAATTATTGATGGCGGCGAATGGCGCTCGCGGGGCGCAACTTGTCCCGCGCGACCTTCGGACTATGATGGGCGCGGGTTTCAAATCGCCCAAGTAAGGAGTCCTGCATGCCCTTCAGCGACTGGAAGGTGCCGAGCGCCCAACAGCCGAAGGTTGACGAGTACGAGTTCGACCTTGAGCGCGCGCTCTCCAGCGTTCTACTGATTTCCTCGGTCGTGCCGGAAACCGCCTTCTCGGCGGCGACCCTGGGCACGGAGCGCGCCGGCAGCGCCGTGATCATCGACGAGGACGGCTTGATCCTCACCGTTGGGTATCTCGTCAACGAGGCCAGCTCGATCTGGCTGCGCGCCGCCGATGGCCGTGTCGTGGCCGGCGATCTCATTGGCATCGACAATACAACCGGCTTCGCGCTGGTGCGCGCGCTGGGGCGCTTTGGCCTGCCGGCCCTGCGTCTGGGTGATTCCGACACGGCGTTGATCGGCGAGGAGATCGTTGTCGGCGGCGGTGGGGGGCGTCATCGCTCCGTGGCGGCGCACGTCGTCGCGCGGCAGCCTTTCGCCGGCTATTGGGAATATCTCGTCGAGAACGCCATTTTCAGCGGGCCCGCGCACCCCAATTGGGGCGGCACGGCGGTCATCGACTCCAAGGGCGAACTGGTCGGGCTAGGCTCCCTGCAAATCGAGCAGGCCAAGGGCAAGGGCGCGACCGAAAACATCAACATGAGCATTCCCATCAATCTGTTCAAAACGGTGATGGAGCCGTTGCTGTCGACAGGCCAGCCCGTGGGGCCGCCGCGTCCCTGGCTCGGCGTCTACGCGACGGAGATGCAGAACCGGGTCGTGCTGATGGGTATCGTTGATCGGGGCCCAAGCAAAAAAGCGAATCTCAAGACGGGCGATGTCGTGGTCGCCGTCGGCGGTTCGCCGATCGTCGATCTCGGGACATTCTACAAGCGCCTGTGGGCGCTCGGCTCCGCGGGCGTCGAGGCGCCGCTGACCATCATGCGCGACGGGCGCAAGCTCGACGTCACCGTCAAGACGGCGGACCGCGCGCGCATGTCGACCGCGCCACGACTACATTGACGATGCGTCGTCTCGCGCTTGCTCTCGCGCTGGCGCTTTCGCCATGTATCGCTCGGGCGCAGACGCCCTTTTATCAGGGCCGCGCGATTGATCTTGTTGTCGGCTTTGGCGTGGGCGGCGGCTATGATCTGTGGGCGCGGGCGCTCTCGCGGTTCTGGGGACGACATCTGCCGGGCCAGCCGAATATCGTGGTGCGCAACATGCCGGGCGCGGGCAGTTTCAACGCCGCGAGTTACATGTATTCGCTCGCGCCGCGCGATGGAACGAGCGTGGCGGTCATCGCGCGAGACGCGGCGCTTGGGCCGCTGACGGGGGCGGCCGGCGCCCGCTACGACGCATCGAAATTCAACTGGCTTGGCACGCCTTCCGTCGAGCATTCCGTGTGCGTCGCCCATGGCGCGGCCAAGGTGAAAACCGCCGCCGATCTTTTGACGACGGAACTGATTGTCGGCGACGTCGGCGCGGGCGGCGCCTCGCGCGATTACCCGATGGCCCTGTCACGCCTGCTCGGCATGAAATTCCGGCTTGTCAGCGGCTTCGCGGCGTCCTCGGATATTTTTCTCGCCATGGAGCGCGGCGAGGTGGAGGGCATGTGCGAAAGCTACGACAGCGTCGCGCTGCGCCACGGCGACTGGCTGGCCGACGGGCGGTTGCGCATTCTGCTGCAAGGTGGCGAGAAGCCGCATCCGGCGCTCGCGGGCGTGCCTTTCGTTCCCGACCTCGCCGCGAGCGCCGAAGATCGGGCGGCTCTGTCCTTCCTGTATTCGGGCGAGGGCATTGGCCGGCCGTTCATCGCCCCGCCGGAAACCTCGCCCGCGCGCGTCGCCGAACTGCGGGCCGGTTTCGCCGAAACCATGGCCGATCCGGATTTCGTGGCGGAGGCTAAGCGGACGGGGCTCGTGGTCGAGCCAGCGTCGGGAGAGCATCTCGAAGGGCTCGTGCGCGCGCTGTACGCCACGCCCCGATCGGTGATCGACCGGGTTGGCGGCCTTATCAAATAGTCGCGGATGTCGATAAATGCCCGGAAACAGTTCGTTAGATGCAGGGTCGGGGTGACGTCGCGCTGGTGATTTGCCATAGTGAGACGTAATTCGGGGTGGGAATGAATTATTTTTCATGATGTCTTGACTTGAGGGTCAAGCTTCGGAAGAGATGCAATATCTTGCAGGAGGGGACTATGAAAGCATCCATTCGTATCGCCGCGATGGCCACTGTTGGCGCCGGCGCCCTGTTCGCCGCGTCGTCCGCCTTCGCGCAAGCGCCGATCAAGATCGGCTTCATTTCGTCCATGTCCGGCCCCGAGGGCGTCATCGGGCGCGATCTGAAGGACGCCTTTGATCTCGCGATCAAGACGGGCGGTGGCAAGATGGGCGGTCGGCCCGTCGAAATCGTTTATGGCGACGATCAGGTGAAGCCCGACGTGGGCCGTCAGGTCGCCGACAAGATGCTCGACAGCGACAAGGTGCAGATCGTCACGGGCATCAACTTCTCGAACGTGCTGCTGGCCGTGGTCAAGCCCGTGCTCGACTCCGGCGCCTTCTACATCAGTCTCAACGCGGGTCCGTCCGTTCTCGCCGGCAAGCAGTGCAATCCGCACCTCTTTTCCGTCGGTTTCCAGAACGACAATAACTTCGAGGGTCTCGGCAAGTACCTCAAGGACAAGGGCGTCAAGAAGGTCTACTTCCTCGCGCCGAACTATCCCGCCGGCAAGGACATGCTCACGGGCTTCAAGCGCTATTTCCAGGGCCAGATGGACGCGGAAATCTTCACCGCCATGGGCCAGCTCGACTATTCCGCCGAGATCGCCCAGTTGCGCGCGGCCAAGCCTGAAGCGGTTGTCATGTTCTATCCGGGCGGCATGGGCATTAACTTCGTCAAGCAATACGCGCAGGCGGGCCTGATGAGCCAGATTCCGCTCTACACCGGTCCGGGCACGGTCGATCAGACCACGCTTCCCGCCATCGGCGACGCGGCGCTTGGCATGTACACGGGCGCCATGTGGAGCGAGTTCCTCGACAATCCCGCCAGCAAGAAGTTCTACGCCGACTTCGAGGCCGCTTATAATCGCATCCCCTCGCAGTACGCCGCGCAGGCCTATGACACGGCCCGGGTGATTCAGGCGGCGGTGGATTCCATCGGTGGCAAGATCGAGGACAAGGCGGCCTTCCAGAAGGCTTTGGAGAACGTCAAGTTCGACTCGGTGCGCGGCAACTTCAAGTTCAACACGAACCACTTCCCGATCCAGGATTACTACCTCGTGCAGGTGGAGAAGGACGGCAAGGGTCGGCTTGTTTCCGCGCTCAAGGAAAAGATCATGAGCAATCTCGCCGACGCCTATGCCGGCGATTGCAGCATGAAATGACGACACGTCGTTTCCGCGGGGGTGGGGCGGTTACCGGATGAGTCTCAGTCTTTTCATCGAACAGTCGCTCAACGGCGTTCAGTTGGGCGTCATGCTATTCCTGATGGCGGCCGGGCTAACGCTCGTGTTCGGCATCATGAACCTCATCAATCTGGCGCACGGCTCGCTTTACATGGCCGGCGCCTTCTTCGCGGCGGCGTTCATCAAGCTCACCGGCAGCTTCGTGCTGGCGGTGTTGCTGGCCTTGCCGGCGGCGGCGATCGTCGGGGCCTTCGTCGAATGGGCGGTGCTACGCCGCTTTTATTCACGCGGGCATCTTGATCAGGTGCTCGTGACGTTCGGCCTCATTCTCGTCTTCAACGATGTCGTGCGGATGATCTGGGGCGTCGTGCCCGTGCCGCTGCCGCCGCCGGACGCGCTTGCCGGCTCGGTTCATCTTTTCGAGGGCGTATTCTATCCCGCGTTCCGACTGGCGATTCTCGCGGTCGGCGCGCTGGTCGCGCTGGCTCTCTATTTCGTCGTGTCGCACACGCGCGTGGGCATGTGGATCCGCGCGGGCGCCAGCAACAGACCGATGGCCTCGGCGCTGGGCGTCGACGTGGAGCTGGTGTTCTCGCTCGTGTTTTCGGCCGGCGCCGCGCTGGCGGGGCTCGCCGGCCTGATGGCTGGCCCGATCACCGCCGTGCAGGTGGGCATGGGCGAGCCGATCCTCATTCTGGCGCTCGTCGTCACCGTCATCGGCGGTATCGGCTCCATTCGCGGCGCCTTCGTCGCCGCGCTGATCATCGGCATTGGCGACACGTTTGGCCGGGTGCTGCTGCCGCCGGCGCTCGGCAGCATGGTGATCTTCATGCTGATGGCGGCCATTCTCGCCTGGCGCCCGAAGGGATTGTTCCCCGTCCATGGTTGATTCCGCCCTCAAGCCGGCAGAGACCGGATTCATCGCGCGAACCTTGCGCGAAAGCTGGCCGATTTTGGTCGTGCTGGCGTTGCTCGCGCTCGCCCCGACCTTGTCGTCGGCGCTTGAAAACCCCTTTCTGATAAGGCTTTTCACGCGCGCCGTGATCTTCGGCATGGCCGCGGTCGCGCTGAATTTCGTGCTGGGCTTCGGCGGTCTCGTCAGCCTCATGCACGCGGGCCTCGCTGGCATTGGCGCCTATACGGTCGCGATTCTCGCCTTCCATGATTACGACGGCTCGAAACTGTTCGGCGTGTTCGCGGGCACCGGCAATCTGGCCATTTCCATCCCGCTTGGCATGTTGTTGTCGGCGTTTGGCGCCGCCCTGACTGGCATCGTATCGCTGCGCACGAGCGGCGCCTATTTCATCATGATCACGCTGGCCTTCAACCAGATGCTCTACTACTTCTTCGTCGCGTTGCAGCAGTATGGCGGCGACGACGGATTGCAGATTCTGGCCAGTCTTGATCTCGCCGGTTTCGATATATCCAAACGCGCCACTTTTTTTTACGTGGCCCTGGCGGCATTGACGCTGGAACTCCTGTTTTTCGCGCGGCTCGTCGACAGCCGCTTTGGCGTCATTCTCAGGGCGACGGCGCAAAACGAGCGCCGCGTCATCGCGCTCGGCATACCGCCCCTGCGCTACAAGCTCGCGGCCTTCGCCATTTCCGGCGCCGCGGCCGGGCTCGCGGGCGCGCTGTGGGCGACGGGCCAGCAATTCGTCAGTCCCTCCGAACTGTCCTGGGTCCGGTCGGGCGATTACATCGTCATGGCGGTGCTCGGCGGCATGGGGCGCGTTTGGGGCCCGGTGCTCGGCGCCATTGTTTTCGTGCTGCTGGAGGCGTTTCTGCCGTCCTGGACGCAGTTCTGGCAGGCGCCTTTCGGCCTCGTCGTGATCCTGATCGTCGTGTTCCTGAAGGGCGGCCTGATCGATCTCGTCGGCGCCAAGGGGCCGCGCGCGCCCGGCGGGGGAGGTCACTGATGGCTTCGCCAATCCTCTCGGTCAAGAACCTGAACAAGCGCTTCGCGGGCATCATCGCCACGAACGATCTTTCGCTCGATGTGATGCCGCTGGAAACCCACGCGCTCATCGGTCCCAATGGCGCGGGCAAGACGACGTTGATCGCGCAGTTGCAGGGCGAGTTGGCGCCCGACAGTGGCCATATCGCCTTCAATGGCGCCGACATCACGCGCGAGCCCGCCCATCGTCGCGCCAGGCTCGGCATCGCCCGATCGTTTCAGATCACGTCCATTTTTCCGGGCTTCACGGCGCTGGCGAATGTCGCGCTCGCGGCGCAGGCGCGCGAGAATCATGGGTTCAAATTCTGGACGAACGCGGCGAACGATCCCGCGCTTGTCGCGCCCGCGCGGGCCGCGCTTGAAACCATCGGGCTCGATCATCGCGCCGACATTGTCGCGGAAGATCTCTCGCATGGCGAACGCCGGCAACTCGAACTCGCCATGGCGCTCGCGATGAGGCCGTCGTTGTTGCTGCTCGACGAGCCCATGGCGGGCATGGGCCGTCAGGATGGCCAGCGCATGACGCGCATTCTCGCCGGTCTGAAAAAGGACTACGCGATCCTCATTGTCGAGCACGATATGGACGCGGTTTTCGCTCTCGCCGATCGCGTCAGCGTGCTGGTCGCCGGCGCCGTCATCGCGACGGGCGATCCGGGCGCGGTGCGCGCCGACCCGGCGGTCAAGGCCGCCTATCTCGGTCACAAGGGCTAGGCGATGTTGCTCGACGCGCGCGGAATTCAGGCTGGTTATGGGCACGCCAAGGTGCTGTTTGGCGTATCGCTCGCCGTTGGCGAAGGCGAGGTCGTGACGCTCATCGGTCGCAATGGCATGGGCAAGACGACGACCGTTCGCACGCTGATCGGCCTGCTGCGCGCGACGGCGGGCGAGATCACTTTTTGCGGCGAGCGCGTCGAGACGGCGCCGCCGCACCGCATCGCGCGGCTTGGGTTCGGCCTCGTGCCCGAGGGGCGCCAGATTTTCCCCAATCTCACCGTGCGCGAAAATCTCGTCATGGCGGGCATCGACCGCGGCCACGGCGGCGGCGAGCCATGGACGCTCGAACGCGTCATCGATTTCTTCCCGCGTCTGGGCGAACGCCTGACGAACAGCGGCACGCAATTGTCGGGAGGCGAGCAACAGATGCTGGCCATTGGTCGGGCGTTGATGACCAACCCGAAGCTGCTCGTGCTCGACGATGCGACGGAGGGTCTCGCGCCCGTCATTCGCGATGAAATCTGGAACCGGCTGGGCGCGCTCAAGCGCACCGGGCTTTCAATTCTCGTCATCGACAAGGAACTGGAAGCGCTCTGCGAACTCGCCGACAGGCACTATGTCATCGAAAAGGGCGAGATCGTCTGGACGGGCACGACCGCGCAATTGATGGCGGACCCCAGCGTTCACGAGACCTATCTCGGCGTTTGAAGCCGATCATCTCGACCCATCCTCGCCACGACAGGCTTGTCCGAGCAGCCAGCCGCGGAATACCGAGAACGTCTGATCGCCGCGTTGGAAATCCTTGTAGATCAAGTACCACTGGCTGCCCTTGGGTACGCTACGCGCGAACGGCGCGATGAGTCGCCCCGCGGTCAAATCATCATCGATATAGGGCCGAATGCCCATGGCGACGCCCAGTCCGTCGGTCGCCGCCTGTATCGCCTGACCATAGAAGCCGAAAACCGGACCCGTCGCCTCGACTTCCGGAACGCCCATGGATGTCAGCCACGAGGGCCAATCCTCCGGCGCGTGCGCCACCCGTAGCAACGTTGCCTCAGCCAATTGGCGCGGTGCTCGCAATTGTTCGGCCAGCGCGGGCGAACAAACCGGGATAAGGTCGGCGGCGAACAGTGGTTCGGCGACCAGTCCCGGCCATTTGCCAGCGCCAAGTTTTATCCCGCATGTCCAATCATCGGAGAAGGCGCCGGCAACGCCCCCTGTCGCGAAACGCACCTCCACGTCGGGAGCGATGGCGGCGAAGTCCGACAAGCGAGGGATCAGCCAGCGGATCGCGAAGGTGGGGCCAACCCCGACCGTCAAAACATGGCCCTGGCCGAGTTTGGACACCCGATCCGTCAGGCGCCCAAGCGCATCGAGGATTGGAAACAGTCCGGCGAAAAAGGTCTGGCCGGCAGCCGTCAGGGTCAACCGGTTGGCGGAACGATTGAACAGCGCCACGCCCATGCGCGATTCAAGCAGGCGGGTCATTCGGCTGATGGCGGAGGGCGTGATGTTCAATTCCTTCGCCGCCGCGGCGAAACCGCCCAGACGCGCGGCCGCTTCGAAGGCTCTCACGCCGTTCAGATAAGGTGGGCTGCTCATTTTTAGCATCGCAAAAAGTCATGCCATGCATGATTTAACTGCGTTTGCCCATCGACCGCAATGGGGTCAAAACCACCATTGGAGGGTTGTCCATGACCATTGAAATGATTTCCGCCCTCGTCTGCCTCATGGTGGCGACGTCCTTGATTTCGGGCGTTTTCGGCATGGCTGGAGGCCTCATACTCATGAGCGTTTTGCTGTCTTTGCTGCCTGTGCCCGAAACAATGGCTCTGCATGCCGTGACGCAAATCGCTTCCAATGGCTGGCGAGCGGTTTTGTGGCGTCGCCATGTTCACTGGCGTTCAGCCATCATTTTTTTGATGGGTGGTCTGATCGTTTTCGGGCTGTGGACGCTCTCGCGATACGTGCCCTCAAAGCCCGTCGCCTTTCTCCTGCTTGGCGCGTCGCCATTCGTCGCGCGCGCCATTCCCGAGGGATTGCGTCCGAATCCCGCGAGCTTGCCCAATGGAATGACTTACGGCGGCGGCTGCATGGCGCTGCTTCTCCTGACAGGCGTTTCGGGCCCGCTGGTCGATACGTATTTTCTGGGCGGCGCGCTCGACCGGCGCGAAATCGTGGCCACGAAAGCGGTATGTCAGATCGTGGGCCACTTGCTGAAGCTTGCCTATTTCGGCGGACTGGTCGGCGCCTCCGCCGCGTTGGATCCGCGTATGGCGCTTTTCGCCGTCCTTGCGTCGATGGTTGGCACAACGCTCGCGCGACCAGTCCTGGAGCGCCTGACCGATACGCAATATCGCGCCTGGGCGAATAGGCTGATCACCTTGATCTCGGTCGTTTTTCTGATTCAGGCCGTTTTTTTCTTCTTGGCTCCGAACGAATAGGGAGCATCGCATGGACAATCATCTCGACCCGCTTAGTGTCTGTCCGATGAGTTCTTGAATCGAATGAATCGTTTGTGATTCAAGAGAGGCGACCTGATTCGGAGGGGTCGCTGATGTGGACCAACGAAAATCGCGCGCGTTATGATCGAAGCCGTTTGCGCTATCCCAGCG
>CAIOVE010000054.1 GCA_903861645.1 uncultured Hyphomicrobiales bacterium | reverse complement strand
TGGCTCGGGAGGTGCAGGCGCCTAGCCAAGGACTGGGAAAATCTCAACCGAAGAGCGCTCGCGTTCCTGCGCCTCGCGTCAATAAGGCTTATGCTCAGAAAGCTATGCAATCCAGCATGATCTCTCCGGACAGACACTGATAGCCATCGGCTTTTTCGACACGGCCCTGCAATACTTGCGCACCTACGCGCTATCGCACACGTCCAACCGCATCGACGTCGAGCTGGGCCAGCGTCTTTTCCACCAACTGCTGCGCCTGCCTCTCGCTTATTTCGAGACTCGTCCCGCGGGCCAGACGGTCGCGCGCATCCGTGAACTCGAGAACATTCGTCAGTTTCTGACGGGGCAGGGGCTGTTCTCGGCGCTGGATTTGCTGTTCGCCTTTGTCTTCATCGCGGTGCTGTTCATGTATTCCGCGCCGTTGACGCTGATCGTGCTGGCGTCGATCCCGGTGTACCTTCTGATCGCCTTCGCCGTGCGTCCGGTGTTGCGCGATCGCATGAAGGAAAAATTCAACCGCGGCGCGGCGAGCCAGCAGTTTCTCGTCGAGGCGGTGGTTGGCGTCCACACGATCAAGGCCGCCGCCGTCGAGCCGGTGATGCAGGCCCAGTGGGAGGAAAAGCAGGCCGCCTATGTGCGCACGGCCTTCAACGCCACCATGCTGGCGGCGGGCGGTCAGAACGCCATTCAATACGTCAACCGCGTGACCATGGCGTTGATCCTCATGTTCGGCGCGCGCGCCGTGATGGATGGCGACCTGACGGTTGGCGAGTTGATCGCCTTCAACATGATCGCGGGCCAGACGACGCAACCCATCCTGCGCCTGTCGCAGATCTGGCAGGATTTCCAGCAGGTGCAGGTGTCGGTCGAACGGTTGGGCGACATCCTGAACGCGCCGGCGGAGTTTCGGCCGCAAGGTCGCTCGGCGCTGCCGCCGCCGCGCGGCAATATCGAGTTCCGCCACGTGAGTTTCCGCTACCGCCCCGGTGGGCAGGAAATCCTGAAGGACATATCGCTCACCATCAATCAGGGCGATGTGATCGGCATTGTCGGCCCCTCGGGCTCGGGCAAATCCACGCTGGCGAAGCTTATCCAGCGACTCTATATCGCGGAGCAGGGCCAGATCCTTCTTGATGGCGCCGATGTCGCCCAGTCGGATCCCGGTTGGCTGCGTCGCCACATCGGCGTCGTCCTGCAGGAAAACATCCTGTTCAATCGCTCGATCCACGAAAACATCGCCTTTTCCAATCCGGCCATGCATCGCGCGCAGGTCATCGCCATCGCCAAGCTGGCCGGCGCGGATGAGTTCATCGCCAAGTTGCCGCAGGGCTACGACACGGTGGTCGAGGAGCGCGGCTCCAACCTGTCGGGCGGCCAGCGGCAACGCATCGCCATCGCGCGCGCGCTCGCGCTCAACCCTCCGATCCTGATTTTCGACGAGGCGACCAGCGCGCTCGACTATGAAAGCGAGCGCATCATCCAGAACAACATGCGGCACATCGTGCGCAACCGCACCGTTATCATCATCGCCCATCGCCTCGCGGCCGTGCGGCCCTGCAACCGCATTTATGGCGTTGACGACGGGCGCGTCGTCGAGAGCGGTTCGCATGATGAACTGCTCAAGAAGCCGAACGGTCTCTACGCGCGTCTCTGGGCGCTGCAAAACTCACAGGCCATGTCATGAGCGCGACCGCCACCGCCCCGCAGCCCGCGCCCGCTCAGCCGCCAAGGGTCAAGTTGACGCCTGTCGATCGCGAGTTCCTGCCCGCCGCGCTGGAAATATTGGAAACGCCGCCCTCGCCAGTGCGCATGTGGCTGTTGCTGACCATTTGCGCGCTTGCGATGGCCGCCATCGCCTGGGCGTTCCTGAGTCGCATCGACATCATCTCCGTGGCGCAGGGCAAGATTCAGTCGGTCGGGCGGGTCAAGCTCGTGCAGCCCGTGGAAACCTCCAAGGTGCGCGCCGTCAACGTCGCCAACGGAACCCATGTGGCGGAAGGCGACGTCCTCGTCGTCCTCGACGACAGCGAGGCGCGGGCCGACGAGGACGCGCTGGTGTCGGCGCTCGCGGCCAGCAAGGCCGAGGCCTTGCGCCGCGGCGCGTCGATCATCGCGGCGAAGTCGCGCGCCTTCACGCCGCCAGCGGTCGAGTGGCCCGCCGATATACCCGCCGGTATCGTGGCGCGGGAACAGCGCATCCTGCTCGGCGATCTCGCCCAACTGTCTGCGGCGCTTGAAAGCCTGCGCGCCCAGCGCGATCAGAAGCAGGCCGAGCGCGCGCGCCTCGACGCGACGATCTCGTCGCAGGAAACCCTGCTGGAAATCGAACAGCGGCGCGTGGACGTGCGTTCCGCCCTCGAGAAGGAAAAGCTTGGCTCCAAGCTGAACCTGCTCGACGCCCAGGAGCAGATGCAGCAGCAGCGCACCTCGCTGGCGCAGCAGAAGGGGCAGCTCGCCGAGGCGACCGCCAATATCGAGGTGATCGCGCGCGACATGGCGAAGTCCGTCGAGACCTTCATCGCCGAAAACGCCCAAAAGCTCGCCGACGCTGAAAAGCAGGCCGAGGAAAATGGCCAGCGCCTCAACAAGGCGCGCGCCAAGACCGAGCATATGTTGCTCCGCGCGCCGGTTTCCGGCGTCGTCCAAGGCATGACGATCACCTCCATCGGGCAGGTGGTCATGCCCGGCGAGGAAGTCATGCGCATCGTGCCCGACGGCGGTGGGTTCGAGATCGAAAGCTACATGCCGAACAAGGACATCGGTTTCGTGGCGGCCGGGCAGGAAGCCGTGGTCAAGATCGAGTCCTTCCCGTTCACGCGCTTTGGCGTGCTCAAGGCCACGGTGTCCAGCGTCGGCACGGACGCGATTCCCGAACCGGACGCGGCCCAGCGCGAGAGCGATCCCGGCAAGGCGCAGAAATCCACGTTGACGGGCGGCGCCACGCGCACGCAGAACCTTTATTTCCCGGTGCTGCTCAATCCGGAGAAGGATTACATCGGCGACGACGAGAAAATGGCCATAACAAACGGCATGGCGGTGACGGTCGAAATCAAGACGGGCGACCGCCGCGTGATCGACTATCTGTTCTCGCCGCTCGTGGAAGTCGGCTCCCGCGCGCTCCGGGAGCGCTAAGGCGGGAGCCGCTCGGCGGCGGAGTCAGCCGCGCATTTCGCTCTTCAGGCGGCTCAACTGCGCGCGAAGCTTTTCGACCGCGGCGTCAAGCGCGCCATGGGCGTTCTTGTGCTCGGCTTCGGCGCTGACCATGGCGACGCCGCCCGGACGCAGCTTCGCGGCGCAACAGTAAAGGTGTCCTTCGCGGGAGAAATGCACGGAAGCGGTCGTGACCTTGCCGAAATATTTCGAGGCGAGATCGACGATCTCCTTGCGCGCTCGCTCGCTGAGCGCCTCGCCAATCTCGACATTCGAACTGCCGACGGTGATGTTTTTGCCAATCTCAACGTCCACGGCGTTTCTCCCTGAATCAGGCCCCATGAACATAGGATGGCACCGACGCGATGACCATAGGCCGATTGTCTCACGCCCGCGCGGGGCTTTACCTTTGCCTGAACCGGTCGCACATTCCGCGATGACGCGCCGTGCCGCGACGACACGCGGAGAGGTTGTCATGCAATTTGGCCTTTACGCCCCCGTTCCCCATGTTTCCGTGGGGTCCGATCCCATCGCGCGATCGGTCGCCGCCGCCGCGGCGCCCTTGCCGCCGGGAGACGTCGATCCCGCGTTTGAACTGGCGCGCGACATGTTGCTGGAGGCCGATC
Source organism: uncultured Hyphomicrobiales bacterium (assembly GCA_903861645.1). Classification (GTDB taxonomy): domain Bacteria; phylum Pseudomonadota; class Alphaproteobacteria; order Rhizobiales; family Beijerinckiaceae; genus Terripilifer. The sequence goes on along the minus strand of CAIOVE010000054.1, from coordinate 5,445 downwards.
ACGCGGGCTTCGACATCATTCTGTTCGCCGAGCGGCATCTTGGCGCGGATATCGAGGCCTGGACGCTCGCCTGCGCCATTGGCCCCTGGACCAAGCGGATCAAGTCGATGGTGGCGGTGCATCCGGGATTGTGGCGTCCGGAAATCGTCGCCAAAATGGCGGTGTCGCTCGATCGCATGACGAAGGGCCGCATGGCGATCAATCTCGTCACCGGCTGGAATGTCGAGGAGCATCGCATGTACGGCGGCGACGCGCTGGTCGACAACGACGACCGATACGTGCGCGCCGAGGAATTCGTGCATGTCTTGCGCGGTCTCTGGCGCGAGACGCCATTCTCGCACGCGGGCAAATACTTCCAGATCGACGCGTCGCAACTCTTGCTCAAGCCGGCCACGGCCGCCGGACCGGAAATATTCACCGCGAGCCGCAGCGTCGCCGGCCTCGACATGATCGCGCGGGTGGGCGACTGGTGGTTCGTCGATTTCGACAAGAACGCGCGCGACAGCGACGAATATTTCGAGGGCGCGCGCAGATCGATCGAGGACATGCGCGCGCGGGCGGCGCGCGCCGGCCGGCGCGTGCGTTTCGCGCTCAATCCGTTCGTCGCCTTCGGCGAGAGCGAGGCCGACGCGATGGCGCGCGTGAAATCCATCATCGCGGCGCCCGACGCCGATCAACGAAAGATCATGTCGCGCATCGGTCCCGCCACCCTCGGCGGTTGCATCGGTTCGCCCGAGGCCGTGCGCGCGCGGCTGCGCGCCTTTGCCGGGATTGGCGTCGAACTTTTTCTGTTCAAGTTTCCGCCCAGCGTCGCCGCGGTGCGGGAAATACGCGACCACGTCATCCTGCCAATGCGCGAGCCGATCGAGGCGATCAGCGCATCTGGCGGATGACGGTGCGCTCGGCGCCGGCGGTTGTGTCGCGCCGCAATTCTCCGACACGGGCCTCCGTCGCGGCGGGCGCGCGATTGCCCCAGGCCGAGCGAATGAAGGTCACGATGTCGGCGATGTCGCGGTCGCGCAGAAAGCTTCGGAACTGCGGCATGGAATCGCCGCTGTTGGCGTTGGCTTCGTCGGGCGGCGGCGCCCCGTTGAGCACGATGTTGATCAGCGATGTCGGATCCGGATCGAGGATGGCCGCGTTGCCCGCGAGCGGCGGCATGTCGGCGCCGCCCAATCCATCGAGGCCATGGCACGAGGCGCACTGGCGCGCGTAGCCGGCCGCGCCGGCGCCGCCCTTCGACAGCGCGTCGCGCGTGCGCGCGTCATAAACCCAGACCGATTGATGGCGGTCGATCGAGGGCGGCAGGGATTTCAGATATTTCGCCATCGCCGCGATGTCGTCGTCATCGAGCGTCGTCGTCGAGAAGGTCACGACGTCGCGCATGGCGCCAAAGGCGCGACCATGCCGGTTGCGCCCGGTTTTCAGGTATTCGGCGATCTCGGCTTCCGTCCATCGGCCGAGGCCGCTGTTGAGGTCGCCGCGCAGATTGGGCGCGGACCAGTTGTCGAGCGTCGCGCCCGCCAGAAACGCGCCGCTCTGTTCGTCAAAACCCTTTTCCTGAAAGAGCCAGCCGCGCGGCGTGTGGCAGGCGCCGCAATGGGCGAGGCCCTGCACGAGATAGGCGCCGCGATTCCAGAGGTCGTCGTGGTCGGGGTCGGCGCGAAACGGCGTTCCGGCGCCAAGGACGTTCCAGATCGCCAGCGGCCAGCGCGCGTTCCATGGCGCGGCGATGGCGTTGGGCGTATTGACCTGTCGCACGGGCTTCACGTCGTTCATGAAGTAATCGTAGAGCGCGCGCGAATCTTCCGTCGTGATTTTCGCGTAGGAGGGATAGGGCATGGCCGGATAAAGGCGATGGCCGTCCCGCGCGACGCCAAGGCGCAGGGCGCGGTCGAATTCCTCGAACGTGTAGAGCCCGATGCCGGTTTCCTTGTCGGGCGTGATGTTGGTGGTGAAGATGGGGCCAACAGGCGTGTTCATCTTGAGGCCGCCGGCGTAGGGCGCGCCATCGGACTGGCTGTGGCAGACCACGCAATCGCCCGCGCGGGCGAGATATTCGCCCGTCGAGGCGGCGTTGGCGCGCGGCGTCGCGGCCAGGAACAGGGCCAGAAGGGCGAATCCAATGGGTTTCATGTTCATTCCTCGAAGCGGCCGGGACTTTAGTGGGGAACGCGGGCCCGTCAATCCGGCCGGGCGTACTGGCGTGGCGTGAGACGCGCGCCTATGTATTGGTCTTACGCGAGGTTTGAACATGCCCTGGTCGATCACTATTGGACGCATTGCTGGCACCGCCGTGCGCGTTCACATCACCTTTCTGCTGTTTCTCGCCTGGATCGGCTTTAGCGCCTTCAAGCAGGGCGGCGCGACGGCGGCGCAAAACAATCTGATCTTCATCGTCGCCTTGTTCTTCTGCGTCCTGCTGCACGAATTCGGACACATTCTGACCGCTCGCGCGTTCGGCATACCGACGCCCGACGTCACGCTGCTGCCGATTGGCGGCGTCGCCAGTCTTGAGCGCATGCCGGAGAAGCCCTCGCAGGAACTGTTGGTCGCCATCGCGGGCCCCGCGGTCAACCTCGTGATCGCCGTGTTGCTCATCGGCTTCGCCGGCGCGACCATGCCGACGGATGTCGTATCGATCGATGACACGCATATTGGACTGGTCGCGCGGCTCGCCTTCGCGAATGTGTTTCTCGCCGTGTTCAACATGATCCCGGCTTTCCCGATGGATGGCGGTCGCGTGCTGCACGCGGTGCTCGCGATGCGCATGGGGCCGAAGCCGGCGATGCGCATCGCGGCGCGGATCGGGCAGGGGCTAGCGTTTCTGTTCGGCTTCCTTGGCCTGTTCGGCAATCCCATGCTGCTGTTCATCGCCGTGTTCATCTATGTCGCCGCGTCGAGCGAGGCTGGGGACACGGAATTTCGCGACACGATCAAGGGTCTGTTCGTGCGCGACGCCATGGAGACGCGCGTCGCCGCGATCCCCATTGGCGCCAATCTTGGCGACGCCGTCGATCTGTTGCTGGCCACGCCACAGCACGAGTTTCCCGTGGTCGACGGTTTCAACAAGCCCGTTGGCTTGCTGACGCGCGAGGCGATCATCGGGGCGCTGGCCGCGGCGACGCGCGAGGCGCCGGTCGCCGATATCGCGCAGGCGCCGGTGCCCACGGTGCGGTCCGATATCGATCTCGACAAGGGCCTCGCCCAGTTGCGAAGCTCCAAAGCGGCGGCGATCAGCGTCGTCGACGCCGATGGCGTCCTGATTGGCTTGCTGACGCGCGAGAACATCGCGGAAATGATGATGATCGCGCAGGCCCGGCCCGACTGGCGCTTCGGGCGGGCGGCCTAGGTTCGATCGCGCGGCGTCGCGAAACGCGGCGTGACGCCCTTCACCGATGGCGTCAACGCCGGGGCGGCGGTCGCCGCGGCCAGTCCCGGCGGCGCGAAGGTTTCGAGTTCCACGACATAGGCGGGGGGCAGGCCCCAGTGGCGCGCCGCCGCGATGATGTTGGCGATATATTCCGGTCGCGGTCGGCCACCGTCGCCCTTGCCGACATAAACGAGCGCGCGCGCCGTGCCGCCGCCCGCCTTGATGACCGGCTGAATGATCTTGGCGTAAAGTCCCTTCGCCACTTCCTCGTACACATCAAGGGTGGGCACATCCGACAAGGCCAGATCCCACAGCACGCCATGCACCGCGCGGCGCTGGTCGGCGACGACATTGCCCCAGCCGTTGGGCATGATCGCGAAACGGCTTCGCGGCAGGCGCGCCACGCCGAGCGGGCGCGATTTCGGACAGCGTCGCGCCATCGCGTCCACGTCCATGTTGGCGCCATAGGCGAAATAGAGCGGCAAAACGAGGTCTCCGGCGCGTCGTCGCGGGCATGAAAAACCCGACGCGGAACCATTCCCGCGTCGGGCCATTCATGCAAGCGCAAACGTCGGGCGCGATCAAGCCTTGATGAAGGGGCAACCGCCCTTGTCGAGCGGGCGCCAGGCGTCTTCCGTCTTGATGACGGCGACCTGCTTGAAATAGTCCCACTCGCCCTTCGACTCCGCGGCTGTCTTCGTCGCCATCAGATACATGGGATGCAGCTTGCGGCCGTCGGCGCGGATCGAGCCCTTGCCGAACAGATCGTCCTCCGTCGGCATGGCTTTCATGGCGTCGATCAGCTTGACGCCATCGGCGGCGCTCTTGGTCTGCGCCATGGCCTTCATCAGATGCAGGGTCGCCGAATACATGCCCGCCTGCATGTCCGTCGGCTTGATCTTGTTAGGGTGCAACGCCTGGAACCGGGTGGCGAAGGCGCGCGTGGCGTCGTTCATGTCCCAGTAGAGGGCCGTCGACGTTTTCACGCCCTGCATGGCGGCGAGGCCCACCGAGCGCACCGTCAGGCAGTTGGCGGTGAGGCCAACAAGCTGCTGCTTGGCGGCGATGCCGAATTCGCCCGCCTGCTTGAGCGCGGTGTTGCAGTCGCCGCCCGCGTTGGCGAGGCCGATGACCTGCGCGCCCGACGCCTGCGCCTGCAAGAGAAAGGACGAGAAGTCAGACGTGTTCAGCGGATGGCGCGCCGCGCCCAGCACCTTGCCGCCCGCGGCGACGACCGCGTTGGCGCAGTTCTGTTCGAGATCCTTACCGAAGGCGTAGTCCGCGGTGATGAAGAACCACGACTTGCCGCCGTCCTCCGTCACGGCCTTGCCGACGCTGTTGCCCCACGAATAGGTGTCGTAGGTCCAGTGGATGAAATTGCGCGAGCACATCGGTCCCGTCAGCACAGACGAGCCCGCGCCCGAGCCAATCACCGCCTTGTTCTTTTCGGTGGCGAGCGCCAGCACGGCAAGCGCGACCGCCGAGTTCGGCAGATCCATGACGACATCGACGCCCTCTGTCTCGAACCAGCGGCGCGCGATGGCGACGCCGACGTCGGGCTTCTGCTGGTGGTCGGCGATGACGATCTCGACGGGCACGCCGAGCTTGGCCGACCAGTCGTCGACGGCCATCTTGGCGGCGATCGACGAGCCAATGCCCTGATCGTCCGAATAGATGCTGGAGAGGTCGTTCATCACGCCGATCTTGAGCGGCTTGGTCTGCGCGAAGGCGCGCGCGGGCATCGTGGCGAAGGCGGTTCCGAGAAGGAGAAGTTCCCTGCGATCCATGATTTTCACTCCCTGTGCATGCTTTCAGGCAAATCCCGTCCCAGCCTGATTAATTATAAGATATAACGAAATCGTGGCGTCGCGCAATCCATCCCCTCGCGCGCTTGTCCCTTCGTCGGAGACCAGTAAGTTGACGCACTCACTAGCTGAATATATTCGGAAACAGTCTTAGTGTCTGTCCGGAGAGATCATGCTGGATTGCATAGCTTTCTGAGCATAAGCCTTATTGACGCGAGGCGCAGGAACGCGAGCGCTCTTCGGTTGAGATTTTCCCAGTCCTTGGCT
>CAIOVE010000053.1 GCA_903861645.1 uncultured Hyphomicrobiales bacterium | reverse complement strand
TGGCTCGGGAGGTGCAGGCGCCTAGCCAAGGACTGGGAAAATCTCAACCGAAGAGCGCTCGCGTTCCTGCGCCTCGCGTCAATAAGGCTTATGCTCAGAAAGCTATGCAATCCAGCATGATCTCTCCGGACAGACACTGATCAGAAACCCGCTGATGCAAAAAAACATGCCTACGCCAAGCGCGCCATCGAAAAGCCGGCCGTTGAAAACGGCGAACGCTGGCGCGAGCCACTTCGGCGTGCCGTCGGATGTGGCGAGATGCGACGCGATCACCAGAAACACGCTGACCGCGCGAAGTCCGTTCAGCGATTCGATGCGTTCGCCATGGCTGGATGCCCCGGCGCTCGCGGGCTTATCGGTTTGGTTCATGAAATGGGAACTCTGGAAAAAACCACCCGGCGCTCGCCGCGAAAAAGCGAAAGCCATGCCGCTGGCACGCGCCAACTCCCGCTATTTAACGCAAGTTGACGGAAACGCCAGTTCGCCGCGAAACCCGGCGCCCGCGGGCCGGAACGGGCGGCTGGATTGAAACCGCTCTGATCTCCGGACCTTCAGACGATGCGTGAGTCGCCCGACTCCATCGACCTCTCGCGACAGGTCGTGCGTCGCATGTCGCGCACGAAATGCCGGTCATCGAAGGCCGTCGCGCGATGCATCGTCGCGAGATTGTCCCAGATCAGCACGTCGCCACGCCGCCACTTGTGCGCGTAAACGAAGCGGGGCTGCACCGCGAAGTCCATCAACTCCGCGATCAGCGCGCGCGCCTTTTCGCGCGGCCAGCCGACGATGTCGCTGGCGTGCGAGGCGAGATAAAGCGCCTTGCGACCGGAAGGCGCGTGAACATGGACGAGCGGATGGCGCGCGGGCGGCCTTGACGCGCGCTCTTCTTCCGTGGGTTCCGGGCCGCCGCCCTGCACGCGGCTGTACCAGTAGGAATGCTCGACGACGAGCCGCTCGAGTTCCGCCTGTCGCGTGGCCGGCAACGCATCCCAGACGGCGCGCATGTCGGTGAATTCGGTATCCGCGCCTGATGGCGGCGTCACGTGCCCCACGAGCAGCGAGTACGTCGCGCGCACCTCGTAGAAGCTCATGTCGGTGTGCCAGAGCCTATTGGCGCGCTTGTAGGCGAGGCGGCGATCGTCATCGGCGTAAATCTCGCCGACATCGTTGAGATTGCTCTGGTCGACGATCTCGGGATAGGGCACGCGTGTTTCCGTGCCCTTGATCTTGGGCGACTTGCCCCGCTCCAGCGGCCCAAGGCGCGCGCTGAACGCGATGTGTTGCTCGTTCGTTGGCGGTTTATCGTGTCCGATGACGCACACGACATATCGCGCCAGGGCGGCGCGCACCGCGCTCATCATCGCCTCGTCGACGGGCTGGCGGATGTCGACGCCCGTCAGCCGGGCGGCGTAAAGCGGATGCAGAGGCTCGATTGCGAGCGTCATGTCGATCTCCCTTGACGCGGTCGAGGGTAACGACCCCGGCCACGGGCGCAAGTCCTGCGGCCACGGCGGTTTGACGCGGGCCGGCGCCCGCCCGAATATGTCGCCAGAGGGAGAACGACATGCGTTTACTGGCCGCGCTTTGCGTCATGTTTTTCGGCGTGTTCGCCGGGACCGCGCGCGCCGACGACGTCGCCGATTTCTATCGCGGCAAGCAGGTTCAGATCGTTGTCGGCTATGGCGCGGGCGGCGGCTATGACCTCTACGCGCGCCTGCTGGCGCGGCATCTGGGCGATTTCATCCCCGGCCATCCAACCGTCGTCGTCCAGAACATGCCCGGCGTCGGTTCGCTGCGCGCGGCGCAATATATCCAGAGCGTCGCCGCGCGCGATGGCACGATCATCGGCGCGCTGGATCGGCAGGCGCCGGTCGCCGCCGTGCTCGGCGGCAACCCGGCGATCAAATATCGGGCGGCCGACATGGTCTTTCTCGGCACGCTGTCGAGTTATGCGGACGACGCCTTCGTGCTGTGGGCGCGGCGCGACGCCGCCGCCAAATCGCTCGTCGATCTGATGCGCCCCGACGGCCCGGAGTTGAAGGTCGGCGGCTCGGCCTCGGGCTCGACCGACGACGCCACCGTGTTGTTCCTGCGCGATGTGACGGGCATGCGGCTGAAGCTCATCACCGGCTATCCCGATGGCAATTCCATCGCGCTGGCGCTGGAGCGCGGCGAACTTGAGGCGCGCACCACGGGCGTCAGCTCCGTCACCGCCACCCATCCCGACTGGCTGCGGCCCGACGGCCCCGTTCATCCGCTCGTGCAGATCGGTCGAAAAACCCGGCTGGCGAGCCTGCCCGACGTGCCCATGGCGCGCGAACTCGCCCGCGACGATCGCGGACGAGCGATCGTCGACGCCATGGAACTGCCCTACCAACTGGCCCGTCCCTACGTCCTGCCACCGGGCTTGCCGGACGATCGGCGTGCGGCCCTGCGCAAGGCCTTCATGGAAGCCGCCAACAGCAAGGCGCTGCGGGAAGAGGCGGAAAAAATGAGCGTCGACATCAGCCCGCTCGATGGCGAAACGGTCGGCGGGCTCGTGGCCGCGATGGATAAATCCCCGCCGGAAGTGCTCGCCTATCTGCGCAAGCTGCTCGCGCCGGAAACGCCCTGAACCGTCGCCCGGCGAATCATGGTATCAGCCCGCGCTATTGCACCGACGGAGCCTGATTGTCCCATGCGCCTGATGATTGCCTGCCTGTTCCTTTCCGCCGCCACGCCCGCGTTCGCCGCCGGCGCGCCGAATTTCGACGGCGTCTGGACGATCGAGGGCACGACCGACGTTGGCCCTTGCGAAAAGTCTTTCAAGGGCGAAATCCGCATTGAACATAATGACATTGTCGGCGCCGAGGGGGCCACGGCGCGGGCGGTCGGCTCCATCGACAATGGCGGAACCGTCTGGGCGCGGCTCACCAGCGAGGCCGGGCAGGCGCGGGCCAACGGACGCTTCCACGGCGCCAGCGCGTCGGGCGCGTGGTCGTCGAACACCGCCTATTGCGGCGGGCGCTGGACGGCGCGCAAGGCCCGCTAGGAGCCCGGTAATGGCCCGCCAAAGGAACAATGGCCGGCGCGCGCGCTTGCGACTATAAATCGCCAATCCGATCATGATGGCGCGCCATGTCCCGCATTCCCGATTTTTCCCGCATCGCCCTGTCACAGGTTGCCTGCCCGCCCCTGCCGGGCCTTGGCGGCGCCGCGTGGATCACGCCCGAGGAAATCCCGGTCAAGCCCGCCTATGGCCCCGCCGACATCGCCGGTCTGGACTTCGTTGATACGTTCCCCGGCGCCGCGCCCTATGTGCGTGGTCCCTATCCGACCATGTACGTCAATCAGCCCTGGACAATCCGCCAGTACGCCGGTTTCTCCACGGCGGAAGATTCAAACGCCTTCTATCGACGCAATCTGGCGGCTGGCCAGAAGGGTCTGTCCGTGGCGTTCGATCTCGCCACCCATCGCGGTTACGACAGCGACCACCCGCGCGTCGCCGGCGACGTGGGCATGGCTGGCGTCGCCATCGATTCCATTCTCGACATGCGCACCCTGTTCTCGGGCATCCCGCTCGACCAGATGAGCGTGTCCATGACCATGAATGGCGCGGTCCTGCCCGTGCTGGCGCTCTACATCGTCGCCGCCGAGGAACAGGGCGTGCCGCAGGCCAAGCTGTCGGGCACCATTCAGAACGATATTCTGAAGGAATTCATGGTGCGCAACACCTACATCTATCCGCCCGCGGATTCGATGCGCATCATCTCGGATATTTTTTCCTACACATCGGCGCACATGCCGAAGTTCAATTCGATTTCCATTTCCGGCTACCACATGCAGGAAGCCGGCGCGACGCAGGATCTCGAACTCGCCTATACGCTCGCCGACGGCGTCGAATATCTGCGCGCGGGTGTGAAGGCCGGGCTCGATGTCGACGCCTTCGCGCCGCGGCTGTCGTTCTTCTGGGCGATCGGCATGAATTTCTTCATGGAGGTCGCCAAGCTGCGCGCCGCCCGCCTGCTATGGGCGCGACTGGTCAAGGGCTTCGATCCAAAGTCCGACAAATCCCTGCCGCTGCGCACCCATTGCCAGACATCCGGCTGGTCTTTGACCGCGCAGGATGTCTTCAACAATGTCACCCGCACCTGCATCGAGGCGATGGCCGCGACGCAGGGCCATACCCAGTCGCTGCACACCAACGCGCTCGACGAGGCGCTGGCGCTGCCGACGGACTTCTCCGCGCGCATCGCTCGCAACACCCAGCTTTTCCTGCAACAGGAAAGCGGCACGACGTCCATCATCGACCCCTGGGGCGGCTCCTATTACGTCGAGCGGCTCACCATGGACCTCGCCAAGCGGGCGTGGAGCCATATCGAGGAAGTCGAAAAGCTGGGCGGCATGGCGAAGGCCATCGACGCGGGCATCCCGAAATTGCGCATCGAGGAGGCCGCCGCCAAAACACAGGCGCGCATCGACACCCGACAGCAGGCCGTCATCGGCGTCAACAAGTATAGGCCAGACAACGAGGCGCCCATCGACGTGCGCAGCGTCGACAATTCCGCCGTGCGCGCAAGCCAGATCGCCAAGCTGAAGCAATTGCGCGCCGAGCGCGACGAGGCCGCGACCCAACGCGCCTTGAGCGCCTTGACCAATGGCGCGCGCGGCAAGGCGAACCTGCTCGCCCTGTCGATCGAGGCGGCCCGCGCCAAGGCGACCGTCGGCGAAATTTCACTCGCGCTGGAAAAGGCGTTCAATCGCCATGTCGCCCGCATCGCATCGGTGAAGGGCGTTTACGCGCGCGAGGCTGGCGATGGCGACGTGACCGTCGCGCGGGTCCGCGAGATGACCCGCGGCTTTGCAGAAAACGAAGGCCGCAAGCCACGCATTCTCGTCGCCAAGGTCGGACAGGACGGCCACGACCGCGGACAGAAGGTCATCGCCTCCGCCTTCGGCGATCTCGGCTTCGACGTCGACATCGGGCCATTATTCGCGACGCCCGAGGAAGCCGCCGAACAGGCCATCGCCAACAAGGTCCATGTCATTGGCGTCAGTTCGCTCGCCGCCGGCCATCTGACATTGGTGCCCGCGCTGCGCGACGCGCTCGCGAAGGCGGGGCGCGTCGACATCATGATCGTCGTCGGCGGCGTCATCCCGCCGGGCGATTTCCGCGCCGTGCGCGAGGCCGGCGCCAGCGCCATCTTCCCGCCCGGCACCGTCGTCGTGGAAGCGGCGGAAAAAATCCTCGACGAGTTGAACGCTCGCCTCGGCTACAAGCAGCGCGAGCGTCTCGCGAGCTGAAACGCCCCGGCGTCAGTGCGCCGATGCGTCCGACGCGGTTGAAGCGACCGCGTCGGCGGGCGCGGCCGCCTTCGGTAACGGCTCGGCCTCGTCTGGAGCCTTGAGCATCGCCATGCTCGGCTCTTCCCCCGCGCGCGGATGATTCAATTGCGCGCCGATGCCCCTGATAACCTCGGGCGCGTCGGCGAAGGCGTTGTGGCCGATAAGACCGCCAGCAAAGGCGCTGACATCGTAAACGCGCACGCCGAGTTGCGCGAGTTGCGCCGCGTCGCCTGGCTTGCTGGGATCAAGCGCGCCAACGCGCGGGCGGTCGCCCGCCAACCTGCTTGACAGGTTCAGCGCGCGATCATCGCGCGCCACCAGCACGGAGACGCGCGCGCGTCCCTGCAAGCGCGCCATCTGGTTGGCGAACACGGAAATATCGATATCGGGCGCGGCAAGCATGACCTCGCCGAGCTTGCCATCGAGATCGGGATGACCGCCGATGGCGTTTTCACGCAAGGCCTCCATGGTCAGCCACGATCCCATGGAATGGGCGAGGACATGCACGCGCCCGACGCCGGGCGTCGCGGCGAGATCGCGCAGCAGCGCCTCGAGGCCATCGCGCGAACTCGTCGCGCGTTCCTTGGCCGCGACATAGGAAAACACGCTTGACTGCGACGGCCACGTGTAGAGCACGGGCACACCGCCAAAGCGCGCGTCGGCGACGATCTGCGCGAGTCTGAATCGCGCCTCGTCCAGACTGGTGTTGAAACCGTGCACGAATACGAGCACGTCGCGGTTGACGCCCACGCGGCCCGACAGATGATTGGCGATCTCGGAAGCGAAACGCTCGGACGTGAGATTGCGCCCGCCCGTCAAGGCAAAATGCCGCTGGAGATCGGGCTTGCCGAATGTCGGCAGTTCGATCGCGCCGGGCCGATGGGCGGGCGGTACGCTCGCCAGCACCAGCGAGTGGCGTACGCCGCCATCCGTGACCGCGTCGCCAACGCGCGTGTCGTCGCGGCGCGTCGAGGCGACGAACATCTGCACCATCAACGGCTCGCCCATCTCGCGCGCGCCAACGAGGCTTTTCGCCGACGCCGCCACCGAGGCGGTCATGTCGCCAACGCCGCCGGACGCGCAGCCGCCCAACGCGAGGAACGCGCCGCAAAGCGCGAGACAAAGCAGATGCTTGAGCGGCGGCGGAACCACCATCATGGAAACCGCCTCCAGCGGATTGATTGTTCGAGGGCCGGCAAGCCGGGCGCGGCGCATAGCCGGCCTTCGGTTATGGCGGGGTTAACGAAGGATTTGATCCCGCGTTCAATGCGCCTCAATATTGGCGAGAATGGGACGCCGATGGCCTTGAGCCCGCGCGTTTCCATGGATGCGCCGATCGCGCAAGGGAATGCATGGGCGCAATGCGGAACAATCGCCGAAAAACGCGCTTGCTGGTGACGGGTTTCGGGGCCTTTCCCGGCGCGCCGGGCAATCCGACTCTCGCCATTATCGCGCGGCTGGCGCGATCAAGGCGTTTCGCCCATTTGGGCGTTGAACTGGAGGTCCGCGCGCTGCCCGTGATTTACGCTGGCTCGGAGGCGCGGCTGGCGTCGATCATCGCGCAAATACGCCCGGACGCCATCCTCCATCTGGGCCTTGCCGCGCGGCGTAAAGGCATCAGCGTTGAAACGCGCGCGCTGAACCGATCGCACCCCTTGCGCGTCGACGCCGCGCGCCGTCCTCCGGAGGCCGCCCGCGTGCTGCCGCGCGGTCCGCACATGCTGGCGGCGCGCTGGTCGGCCCCGCGCATCGCCACGGCCGCGGGCCAGTCGGGCGCGCCCGCCGCCCTGTCCATCGACGCCGGCGACTATCTCTGCAACCAGACGCTTTACCTGACCTTGTCCACAACCAGCGTCCCCGCGGGATTTATTCACGTGCCGCTGCCCCGCGGGGCGCGACCTGGTGAAAAGAACGCGCGGCGCCCCACTCTCGCCACGCTTGTTCGCGCCATTGAGGAAGCGGCGCTATCGCTCGCGGTTCAGGCGCGCGCGAGCGCTCGACAAGTCGGGCGAGCCGCGTCAAGGATTTCCGATGACACCTGATTCGACCACCCTGTTCGCCATCGCCGAAATCATCTGGATCAATCTGCTGTTGTCCGGCGACAACGCGGTGGTCATCGCGCTGGCCTGCCGGTCGCTGCCCGCCGAAAAACGGCGGCTTGGCATCGGGCTTGGCGCGGGCGCCGCCGTCGGCCTGCGCGTGGTTTTCACGGCGATCGTGGCGAACCTGTTGTATCTGCCCTTTCTGAAACTGGTCGGCGGCGTCCTGTTGCTGTGGATCGCGATCAAGCTTTTGATCGACGAGACCGAGGAAAAGGATGTCGCGGCGCCGCCAAAGCTGTGGGCCGCGGTGCGCACGATCGCGCTGGCCGACATGGTCATGTCGCTCGACAACGTGCTCGCCATCGCGGCGGCGGCCCATGGCTCGATGGCGCTGATCATTTTCGGCCTGCTGCTGTCCGTGCCGCTGATCGTTTTCGGCGCGAGCCTGATCATCGGGCTATTGCAGCGCTTTCCCGCTTTCGTCTGGGGCGGCGCGGGCCTGCTGGGATGGGTGGCCGGCGAATTGCTGCTCACCGATCCGTTCTGGCCCGGCATCGTTGGGATGAAACCCACGGATATCATGATCGACGCGGCTGCGGCGGCGGGCGCGGTCATCGTTGTGGGGATCGGCTGGCTGCTGCGCCGTCGGCATGCCACGGCCGGGTGAGGCGATCAGCGCACCGGCGCGCGAATGGCGATGTGAACGGGCAGGTCGAGCGGCACGCAGTCGCGCCTGCCTGAATCGATGCAAGCCTGCCGCGTCTCGTATTCCTGCATCGCCTTCGTGGTCCACACCGTAGCCAGGGCGATGCAAAGGAGCACGATGGTCCCGACGAGATTCACCAGGTGACGATGGGCGTAATCGGTTGTGTCGGTTTCCGCGGGGCGACGCGCGTTTTCAGACCGACCAACGGTCGGGTCGACGGCTGTCGCGTTGAATCGACCATCTCCCATGCCCGCAGGATGCGCCAGCGCGGGCCGCGGATCAAGCGGTGACTTGAGCGCGCGGACGACGGGCGCTGAAAACGCCGCTTGCCCTGGCCACGAGCTGGCCGGCTTCGTCCCTGACAGACCCCTCGCAGAAAATGAGCGATCGGCCGCCGCGCACCACCCTGCCCTCGCCCAGCAGCTTGCCACGGCCCGGCGCCAGAAAGGCGACGTTCATGTCGACGGTCAGCACGCCATGATCGTCCGCCAGCGTCGAGCGCGCGGCGCTGGCCATCACGCTGTCGAGCAGGGTCATGATCAGGCCGCCGTGCGCCGCATCCGCGCCATTGCGCAACTCGGGCGCAACGTCGACCTCGCTCCGGCCGACGCCATTTTCTCGATGGGTGCGGCGAATGCCGCAGAAGCCGATGAAGGGCGCCAACGCCCCCATCGCATCCGACCAGGTCTTGCCCATGTCACATCTCGAGCGGCAGGCCTGAATAATTCTCGGCCAGAAGCGTGCGACCGGCGCGCGACCCCAGCACCGTGCGCAGTTCGGCGATCTGCCGCTTGCGATCGAAAGGATTGTCGCCGGGCATGTTGTGCATCATCGACGTCATCCACCAAGAGAAATGCTGCGCGCCCCAGATGCGGCGCAGGCACGTCTCTGTGTAGCGATCAAAGCACGCCGTTGAGCCATTCCTGTAGAAATCGATCAGCGCCTTCGACAGCACATAGACATCGGAAATGGCGAGATTCATGCCCTTCGCGCCGGTCGGCGGCACGATGTGCGCGGCGTCGCCCGCGATGAACAGCCGACCATGCCGCATGGGCTCGGATACAAAGCTGCGCATGGCCGTGACGGATTTTTGCGTGATCTTGCCGGTTGAAAGGGCGATGCCCTCGTGCTTGCCAAGACGCAGGCTGAGTTCATTCCAGATGCGATCATCCGACCAGTTGGCCTCGTCCTCGTCCGGCGGCACCTGCAAATAGCAGCGCGACACCTTGGTCGAACGCATGGTGAAAAGCGCGAAGCCTCGTTCCTCGTTCTGGCAATAGATCAGCTCGGGCAAGGTCGGCGGCGCGTCCGCGAGGATGCCCAGCCAGCCGAAGGGATAGACGCGATCATAGTCCTTGCGGATCGCATCCGGGATGGCGCGACGGCTGATGCCGTGGAACCCGTCGCAACCCGCTACATAATCGCATGTCAGCGTGGCTTCCGCGCCATCCTTTTCATAGCGAATGAAGGGCTTTTGGGTGTCGAGGCAGCCGATCTCGCGCGCCTCGGCCTCGAAATGGATCGGCACGCCCGCGGCCAGATTGACCGCGATCATGTCCTTGACGACCTCTTGCTGGCCGTAGATGTAGATCCGGCGCTTGATCAGGTCCCACATGTCGACCCGGTAGCGTTCGCCGCCCGCGATATATTCCGTGCCGTCGTGAACCATCCATTCGCGGCGCATGCGCTCGTCCATGCCGGTCTCCGTCATCAGATCGACCGAGCCTTGTTCAAGCAGCCCGGCGCGGACGCGGGTTTCGACATAGGCGCGCGCCCGGGATTCCAGCACGACGCAGGATATGCCATTGAGGTGGAGCAGTCGCGCCAGCATCAGGCCGCCCGGCCCCGCCCCGATAATGCCTACCTGCACGTGCATGCGTTTCTTCCCCTCATCAATGGCGCCGGGAACTTAACCCCGACGCCCCTCGCGGACAATCCGGCGGACTTTCCGCCCGCCGCGTTTCTCACTATGAATGCCCGGCCGGATCACCGGCGCGCCGGTAGCCATGCGACGTCTCATTCTCGACGAACCCTTGTCCGCCGCGGCGGTCTGGAGCCGAAGGCTGGCGAGTTTCGCCGTGGCCGTCGCGCTGATTTCCGTCGCGCTCGCCCGCTCCTCGCTGGTTGATTTCGCCCCCGTGCTGGCGGTGTTCGGCGCGTCTATCCTGTTCGCCTGCCTCGCCCTGCTATTTTCGGCCTCCGGGGCCGTCATCATCTGGCGCACCGGTCGGCGCGGCGCTGGCGCCATCATCGCGGCCTTGTTCCTGTCGATCCTCGTGCTGGCGATGCCGACCTATCTGACCGCTCAGGCCATCCGGCTGCCCTTGCTTAACGATGTCTCGACCGACCTTAACGATCCCCCGGAGTTCTCTCGTTCGCCGCGCGCCACCAGCGCGCGCAACGGAACGGCGCACGAGGGCATCCCCGCCGAATGGCGCGACGCCCAGCGACGCGCCTACCCCGCGTTGCAACCCATCGTGCTTGACCTTGAACTCGACGAAGCCTGGCCGCTCGTGCTGAAGGCCATGGAAAACCGCGGTTGGCGAATTGTCGAACAATCACGGCCCGGCGGGCGTGTCGGCATCGGGCACATCGACGCCGTGGATAAAACACTCGTCATGGGTTTCCCCGACGACGTCACGGTACGCATCCGCCCGCTCGCGGGGCAGACCCGCATCGACGTTCGCTCGGCCTCGCGCTACGGACGGCATGACTTCGGCGTCAACGCCCGGCGCATCGCGCGCTTCGCCACCGAATTGCAGGCGCAGCTCGACGCGCGCTGACGCGTTCAGGCCGTGACCGGCTCATAGATCGCCGTCAGCGTCGCCGGCCCGTCCACGCGCACGCGGCCGCGCGCCACGAGATCCTCCAGATGCGCCAGCACGGAAAGCCCCGCCGCGTTGGTCAGTCGCGGGTCGAGCCCGTCGTAAATGCGCGCGACGATGGCGGGGATCGTGCGCTCGCCGGCGCCCACCGCGCCAACGATCGCCGATTCACGCAAACGACGATGGCTGGCGAGCGCGCGCATGTAGCGGCCGGGCTCGCGCACCGGCCCGCCATGGCCCGGCCAGAAAATCACGTCGTCGCGGGCCCGCAACCGGTCGAGCGAGGCCATGTAGTCGCTCATCACGCCATCGGGCGGCGCGACGATGGACGTCGACCAGGCCATCACATGGTCGCCGGAAAAGAGCGACTTTTCCTCGTTAAGCGCGAAACACAGATGGTTCGACGCGTGACCAGGCGTGTGAATGGCCGTCAGCGTGAAGCCATCGCCGTCAAACGTATCGCCATCGACCATGAGTTGATCGGGGACATGATCGAGATCGTGGCTGGCGTCGAGCCGCCCGGATGTCGAATGCGCGATGGGAACATGACGGGCGCAACCGATGATGGGCGCGCCCGTGAGGTCGCGCAACAGGCGCGCGCCGGGCGAGTGATCGCGATGCGTGTGCGTGACGACAATATGCGCGATGGTTTCGCCGCGCGTGGCCGCCAGCAACGCGTCGATGTGGCCCGAGTTTTCGGGGCCGGGATCGATGACCGCCACGCGTCCCCGGCCGACGATATACGAACAGGTGCCGGTGAAGGTGAACGGGCCGCCGTTGGGCGCGATCAGCCGGCGCGTCAGCGGCGAAAGCTCGACCACCTGCCCGGCCGGCAACGCCTGTCTGTCATGGGGAATCGGCTCGGCTCCGTCCATCGCGATATTCCTGCTGTCGGCGATCAGCATAGAGAAGCCAAAGCCGCCGGGAAACCCGCCTACCCCCCAAGATAGGCGGCGACGACACGTGGGTCCGCCGCGACCTGGGCCGCGGGCCCCTCGATTTCAATGACGCCGGATTGCAGCACATAGGCGTAATCGGCGACGTCGAGCGCGGCGCTGGCGTTCTGCTCGACAATGAGGATCGTGCGCCCCTCGCGCTTCAGATCCTCGATGATGCGGAAGATTTCCTCGATGAACAAAGGCGCCAGACCAAGCGATGGCTCATCCAGTAACAGGAGGCGTGGATTGGACATCAACGCGCGGCCGATCGCCAGCATCTGCTGTTCGCCGCCCGAGAGCGACCCCGCCGATTGATCGAGGCGCTCGGCCAGTCGCGGAAAGCGCGCCAGCACGCCCTCGCGCCGCCGCGCTTCCTCGCGCGCGTCGTTCAGCAGCCAAGCGCCCAGCGCGAGATTTTCCGCGATGGTCAGGTTGGAGAAAACCTGCCGTCCCTCCGGCGACTGGATCACGCCCAGTCGCGCGACCCGGTGACCGGGCAAACCGTCGATCCTGTGGCCATCGAAAACAATCGAACCGGCGCGCGGCTTCAGCAACCCCGACAGGCCGCGCATGATCGTCGTCTTGCCGGCGCCATTCGCGCCGATCAACGTGACCGCCGCGCCACTGGCGATGCGCAGGTCGACGCCCTTGATGACGTCGGAGCGGCCATAGCCGAGCGTCAGACCGGAGACTTCGAGAAGCGCCGCGCCGCTCATGCGCCCTTCTCCAGACCGCGCGCCACCTTGGCGCCGAGATAAGCCTCGATCACGTCGGCGTTGGCGCGCACCTCGGCGGGCGCGCCCTCGGCGATCTTGCGACCAAAATTGATGACGCTGATGCGGTCGCACAGGCGCATGACGAACTTCATGTCATGCTCGACAACCAGCATGGTCAGGCCGCGACCCTTCAGCCGCTCCAGAAGACCCAGCAGTTCAAGCTTTTCCGAGGGGTTCATGCCCGCCGCTGGCTCGTCGAGCATCAGCAGTCGCGGCTGGTTGGCCAGCGCGCGAGCGATTTCGAGACGGCGCTGGTCGCCATAGGGCAGATCGCCGGCGCGCTGGCGCGCCTTGGCGGCCAGGCCGACAAATTCCAGTTGCTCCATCGCGATGTCGCGCGCGCGACGCTCGCTCGCCGCGAAACCGCCAAGGCGCGTCAGAATGGCCGGGAAACCTTGAACAAGCGAGGGATGCAGACCCGTCGCGACGTTTTCGGCGAGCGTCATCTCGGGGAAAACGCGGATGTTCTGGAACGTGCGCGACAGGCCAAGCGCGGCGCGCTTCCAGCTCGGCAGATCATTGATTTCTCGATCCGCCAGACGGATCGCGCCCGATGTGGGCGGCGTCAGCCCCGAGATCAGGTTGAACATTGTCGTCTTGCCGGCCCCGTTGGGGCCAATCAGTCCGTGCGTTGAGCCCGCCGCGACATCAAAGGTCACGTCGTCAACGGCGACCAGGCCGCCAAAACGCACCGACAGGGCGGCGATGGAGAGCATGGGAGCGCTCATCGCGACGCGCCTCCGGGCCGCGCCGCGAGCCGTCCCATGCGCCACGCGAGCAGGCCGCGCGGCATGAACAACACCGCCAGCACGATGATGAGGCCGTTCACGACGAGGCGGAAATCCTGCAAGGGACGCAGAGCCTCCGGCAGCAAGGTGAGTATGATCGCGCCGAGCACGGGACCGAACGGCGAGCCGATGCCTCCAAGCAAGGCGAAGGACAGGATCGTTACCGCAGCGTCGAACCCATAGGCGGCGGGCGAGATGAAGGAAGACACATGCGCGTCGAGCGCGCCGGCCAATCCCGCGATGGCGGCCGAGACCACGAGACCGCCGAGCTTGTAGCGCGGCAGGTTGACGCCGATGGCGCCCGCGGCGAGTTCATCCTCGCGCATCGCCTCCATCGCGCGCCCGACCCGCGAACGCGCGACAAAAACGAAAACGATCAGGCCAACGGCGAGACAGCCGTAAATCCAGATGATGCCGGCAAGGCGCGGAATGCCCGACAAACCAAGCGCGCCGCCGAACAGCGGCGTGTTGATGTAGAGCAGTCGCAGCATTTCGCCGACGCCGATGGTCGCCAGCGCGAGATAGACGCCCGAAAGACGCAACGTCGGCGCGCCGATGATCAACGCGCCAAGCGCGGGCGTGATCATCACCGCGACGAGCACGAGCGGAAACGGCGCGCCGACGTTCAGCGTCAACAGCGCCGACGTATAGGCGCCGATACCCATGAAAGCCGCCTGCCCGAGGGATAACTGTCCCATCGCCAGCACCACGTACATGCTCAACGCGAGCAGACCGTTGACGCCCAGCGAATGCACGAGGCTTTCGTAGGTGAAAAGGAAATCGTCGAGAAAAGCCGGCATGTCACGCCCGCTTCACGGTGGCGCGGCCAAAAAGGCCGGCGGGTCTGATCCAGAGCGTCAGCACCAGCAGCGCGAAGCCGACGGCGTCCTTCCAGCTCGACGCGACATACCCGGCGGTCAGGGTTTCAAGCATGCCAACGATCAGACCCGCGACCAGCGCGCCACGCGCGTCGCCCAACCCGCCAAGGATGATCACGGCGAAGCCCTTGAGCATCATCTGCTCGCCCATGAAGGGCTGGATCGCGTTGTAGTTAAGGCCGATCAGCACGCCCGCCGCCCCCGCGAGGGAGCCGGAAACGAATGACACCAGCCGCGCCAGCGCGCCCGCGTTGACGCCCATGAGCGCGATCGTGTCGGGTCGCTCGGCCATGGCGCGGATGGCGAGGCCAACCCGCGTGTACTGGATAAGATAGACCAGCCCGCCAACCATCGCGAAGGCGGCGAACACGATGAGTAATTGCGTCATCGATACGCGCAGTCCCAACAGATCAAACGCCGACGCGTTGATGGCCGCCGCGGGAAAGCGTCTGATCTCCACGCCGATAAGCGAACTGGACAGCGAATAAAGCAGCAATGTCGCGCCCAGCGTCACCATGAGCGACGCGAGTTCGGGCGCGCGCGCGCGCCGCAGCCTGGTTAGCAGCAACGAATCGACCAACGCCGCCACGAGGCCGGATGCGAGCACGGCGATCAGGAACGACGCCCAGACCGGCAGGTTCAGGGCCTGCGTCAACCAGAGCGCGATCAGCGCGCCAAACGAAAAATAGAAACCATAGGTGAGGTTCACGACGCCCAGCACGCCGAACATGACCGTGAAGCCCAGCGCGAAGATCGCGTAGGTGGCGCCGACGACAAGTCCGTTGAACAATTGCTGCGAGAGCATGGGGCCCGTTCATGGCGCGCCGCCGATCGGGTCGGCGACGCGCGAAATGCGGCTACTTCAGAATCTGGAACTTGCCGCCCTTCATCTCGATCACCACCACGCCAGAGGTGTCGGCGGGGTCGCGGTTGTCGGTAAAGGAAAACGACCCCATGACTCCGGAATAGGTCGCCTTGGCGAGCGCGTCGCGGATTTTACGCGGATCGGCGCCGCCCGCCGCCTTGATCGCGCCCGCGACAAGGAAAAGCGTGTCGTAGGCCTGCGCCGCGAACTGGTCGGGATCCTGATTGTATTTCGCCTTGTAGGCGGCGACGAACTTCTTGTTGGCGTCGTCGGGCTTGTCGATGAACCAGGGCGAGCCAACCAGCGTGCCATCCGCCGCGTCGCCCGCGACCTGCGGCACCTTCGGCGAATTGAGGCCATTGCCGCCAATCACGCGGACGGACGCGGGAATGCCGAGCGCCTTCTTGGCGAGCAGAATGCCCGAGCCCGCCTCCGCCAGCGCGGAAACGACGATCGCATCGGGATTCAAGCCCTTGATCTTGGTGAGCTGCGCGTTGAAGTCGGTGTCCTTGGCGCCGAAGGTTTCCGTCGTCAGCGTCTCGATGCCGAGCTTCTCGAGCGCGGCCTTCATCACGTCATAGGCCGACTTGGTGAAAGCGTCGTCCGCGCCATACATCACGGCGACTTTCTTCACGCCGAGCTTTTCCTTCGCGGCGCGCAGGGTCACCGGCACGACGTCGGCCTCCGGCAACGAGGTTCGGAAAACATAGGGGCCGATGGCGGTAATTCCGTTGGCGGTCGTTGAGGTGCCGACGATTGGAATGTTGCGTTCGTTGGCGATGGGCCCCACCGGGAACATCTCGGTCGACAATGTCGGCCCGAGGATCAACGAGACCTTTTTCGAGCCAATCAACTGCCGGGCGGCGTTCATCGCCGAGTCCGGCTTGCCGCCGGAATCCTCATAAGCAATCGCGAGCGGCGCGCCGTTGACGCCGCCGGCCTTGTTGACCTCGTCGAGCGCCAGATCGAAGCCATTGCGGATGGCCGTTCCATAGCCGCTGGCGGGTCCGCTCAGCGCCTCGATGGCCCCGATCGTGATCGGCGTCTGCGCGGAACCCGCGCTGGCCCAAAGGGCCGCGAACGGCAACAGGGCCGCCGCGATCAATGTCCTCGAATTCATGGCGTCGTCTCCGGGCCGCGCTCGTTCCCCCAAGCGCGTAGCCTTCATAATCTAGACGAGCCCCGCGCGACTGTCATGTGCCCCATTTGGCGCATGTCCCGGCCTTTGAACCCGCCGCGCGATGCGTATAGACAGTGTCCAATATCAAATTCGGGAGGCGAACGTTCACGATGGCACGACCCCTGAAGGCGCTGCTTTCCGCCATGGCGATGATCGCGTTCGCCAAGCCCGCCGACGCGCAAGACGCCCGCGACGCCGTCGCCGCCTTCTATCGCGGCAAGACCATCACCATTATCGTCGGTTCATCGCCCGGCGGCGGCTATGACCTCTACGGTCGACTGATCGCGCGCTTTCTCGGCAGGCACGTGCCGGGCGCGCCCGGCGTCGTCGTGCAGAACATGCCGGGCGCGGCGTCCAACGTCGCGGCGGCGAATGTCTATAACCTCGCGCCGAAGGATGGGACCGTCATCGGCGCCATCTTCATGGGCGCGGTGGTCGATCCGCTGTTCGGCGACATCAAGCGCCGCACCCACGATACCCAGAAATTCCAGTACATCGGCAACGCCAACGTGGACGCCTATGTGTGCCTCGTGCGCGGCGACGCGCCCGTCAAAAGCCTCGGCGACGCCTTCGACACGGAGCTCGTTGTCGGCGGCAGCGCCGATGGCGCCTCGACGCGCGATTTTCCCTCCATGCTGCGCAATCTTCTGGGCGTGAAATTCAAGATCGTCGCGGGTTATCCCGGCACCCGGGAGATCAATCTCGCGCTGGAGAAGGGCGAGATACAGGGCGCTTGCGGAGAAACCTGGTCGAGCGTCGCGGCGACCTATCCCGCGTGGTTCAGGAGCGGCCTCGTCAGGCCATTGGTGCAGGAGGCCAACGTCGGCTATCCTGAACTGGATCGCATGGGCGTTCCGCTGGCGCGCCAGTTCGCCAAAACCGACGAACAGCGGCGCATCCTCGAACTCGTCTATTCACAGGCCGCCTTCGGCCGGCCCTATGTGGTCGCGCCGGAGGTTCCCGCCGATCGCGTCGCGGCTTTGCGCCGGGCGTTCATGGAAACAATGAACGACCCCGAACTCGTCGCGGAGGCGAAAAAGATCAACGTCGACATCGCGCCCACCAGCGGCGAGGAGTTGCAGACGCTGATCGGCAAGCTCTACGCCACACCCGCGGACATCGTCGAAAAGGCGCGCGCCGCGATCGCCTTCAAGCCATGACTTCGCTCGATCAATGGTGGATCGTCTCGGGCTGGGGATGATCCGGCCAGCAGGCCCTCGGCTCGAACGGCAAAGGCTTGACCCCGTCAAGCCGCATGAGCCAAGGCCGCATGCGTTCGATGGGCGCGATGTAATTCGTCGGCAGGGCGGAATGATCGAAATCATGCCACGCCTGCATGAACGTGCAGTCGCTGACGCCAAAGCGCGGATAAATGAGCGCCCTTTTGATCTCGAAACCCGGACCGAACAGCCCCAGCCCGAGGATCAGCACGACCGCGAAACGCGCGACAGGTTGCGCGGCCGGATCAATTCGCGTGGCGACGATGGCGTATTCGAGCGCGAGGATCGCCAGCGGCGCGCTTGAGGCCCGCATGTTGAAATCATTCGTCGGGCCGAGACTGTAAACGGGGATCGCCAGAAGAATAAGCAAGGCGACGATCAGCAGGCCACGATCGGCCGTCTCCGTCAGTCTCCAGTTCCAGATCACGACGAGGGCCTGCGGAATCTGGACGCAGAGGGTGAGGAGATAGACGGCCAGAAAGCCCGAGCGCAGCACGATCCATTCGGACTGAACCGTCTCGGCCGCCGCCGTCATATAGATCAGGATCGGCGTGAACAGCAGCACCGCGCCGGCCGCCAGCCAGTTGCGACCCGACGCGATGGCGGCGACGGGCGCGCGCGCGACGAAATACAGCATGACGACGGGCGCGAAAAATATGGCGAGCGGCGACCACGCCGCCATGGGACCGATCATCGCGCCGGGCGTCGCGAGATCGAGCTTGCCGCGCGCCGTCAGCAGCGCCAGCACGGCGAACCACCACGCCGGCAAGGTATGGTTTGGCGCCCAGAACAACATGGTGAAATGGTTCAGGTAGAAAAACCATGTCGCCCACGCCGCCGTTACGGAAGGCAGGAGAAACCCTTGCCCGTGCTGGTATTGCGTGAACGCCTGAATGGCGAGGGGAATGATGTCCACGCCTGAAAACAGGAGAAACAATGCCAGCGCCGCGAACCGCCGCCCGGGCGCGAGCGCGGCGAAAAAATAGAGCGTCGAGGCGAGCAGGACCGCGTTCTGCGCGAGCATCGTCATATGCGCCGGGAAAAGCCCCAGCCACCGGCCAACGAGCCCCGGCAGCACGTACATGCCGATCGGCGCGCGCAGTATGTAATCGACGCCCTCGTAGGCGTAGGCCGTCGGCGTTCCGCGCAACGCCAGGTCGGCGAGGATCGAGTCCCGGATCAGCCAGTCGCTGGTGGCGTTGAAAAAATGCCCCGCGCCTCCAAGCACGAGAATGATCAGGGAAACGATCAGGCAGCCCGTCCACAGTCGAAACTCGACGGGCGCGGTGAGGAACGCGTCGTCGCCGCGGCTCGTCCAGACAATGGCGAAAACGCCGGCGCAACCCACGATGGTCGCCAACATGGGCAAGAATTGCAGCGATGACGCGAAAGCAATGGCGCCCAGCAGGAACACGCCGCTCGTCGCGCCAATCAACCGACGATGATTCATGCGAAAACGCTTCCGGTTCCTGAAACAAGGCTATTCGCGCGAGCGCTCAGTGGTGAATGGTCTCCGGCATCGGATGGTCGGGCCAGCAGGCCTTCGGCGATAACGCCAGCGGCCGCGCGCCATCAAGGCGCATCAGCCATGGTTGCATGCGCTCGACGCGGGCCAGATAATTCGCCGGCAGGACCGAGTGATCCGTGTCGTACCACGCCTGCATGAACGTGCAGTCGCTGATGGCGAACCGCGCGCGCGTAAGCGCGCGCATGATCTCGAAGCCGGGACCGAAAAGGCCAATGCCGAATATCGCGACAACCGCGAGTCGCGCCAATGGTTGCTCGCGCTCGTCGATGCGCGTCGCGACCAGCGCGAACTCGAAGGCGAGGATCGCCAGCGGCGCGATGGAGCAGCGCGAGGAAAAATCATTCGTCGGCCCAAGGCTGTAGGCAGGTATGACCAGCAGGACGAACATCGCCGCGATGAACAGTCCGCGATCCGTCGGCGGCGTCAGTCGCCAGTTCCAGAGCACCACGAAGGCATGCGGAATCTGCACGCACAGGGTGAGGACATAGATGGAAACAAAACCCTCGCGCAGGATCATCCACTCGGAGCGCACCATTTCGGCGGCGGCCGTCATGTAAACGAGAATTGGCGCGATCAGCAGCGCGGCGATCGCGGCGAGCCAGTTGCGGCGCGACGCGATGGCGGCGAGCGGCGCCCGGGCGGCAAGATACAGAACGAAGACCGGCGCGAAAAAAATCGCCAGCGGCGACCACAGGGCCAGTGGCGGCAATATCGCGCCCAGCGGCGCGAGTTCCAGCTTGCCGCGCGCCGACATGAGCGCCAGCACCGCGAACCACCACGCCGGCAGCGTATGGTTCGGCACCCAGAACAGCATCGTGAAATGGTTGGAGAAAGAGAACCAAGGCGCCCAGGCCGCCGTGACGGAGGCGAGCCAGAAGCCACGCCCGAGGACATATTGCCCATAGGCCTCGATGGCGAGGGGAATGATGTCGAGCCCGGCGAACAGCAGAAACAGCGCGAGAATCGCGAGCCGGCGCGCGGGCGCGAGCGCGGCGAGGAAATAAAGCACCGAGGCGAGCAAAGTCGCGTTCTGCGCGAGCATGAACAGATGCGCGGGAAACAAGCCGAGGAAGCGCCCCGCCAGGCCCGGCAACATGTACATGCCAAGCGGCGCGCGCAGCAGGTAATCCACGCCCTCATAATTATAGATGGCCGGCAGGCCGCGCAGCGCGACGTCGGCGAGAATGGCGTCGCGGATCAGCCAGTCATTGGTGGCGTGGAGGAAATGCCCCTCGCCGCCGACAACCAGAATGAGCAGCGACGCGAGCAGGCACCCCGCCCAAAAGCGAAAATCGATGGCTTCGGCGAGGAAGGCCTCGTCGCCCCGGCTCGTCCAGACGATACCGAGAACGCCCGCGCAGCCAACCAATGTCGCGAGCGCGGGCAGCGGTTGCAACGACGGCGCGAAAGCGACGGCGCCCAGCACGAACACTCCGCTTGTCGCGCCGATCAACTGACGATTGTTCATGCGGCAAATCATCCGTTCTGGAAAACGCCGCGACGCTATGCGATTCGGGATGGCGCCGCCAAACGCCCCTATTCCGAGCCCAGCAATTTACGGGCGACCGAGACGGCTTCCGGCGGCGTGGCGATGACCGCGCGCGCCAGTTCGTCGAGTTCCTCGCCGCGACGCGGCTCGATGGTCAGTTGCAGCTTGTTCGCCTCGGCGAGAAATTCGGGGTCGGCCATGGTCGCGTCGAAGGCCTTTCGCAGCGCGGCGACGCGATCGGCGGGAACGCCGGGCGGCAGGAAAAAGGCGCGCGCGAAATCCGCCGACGCGGAGATGAGCCTGACCGCGGCCCGCTGCTGGTCATTGGACGCCAGCTCAAGGAGGGTCGGCACGTCGGGCAGCAGCGGGTCGCGCGTGAGGCCGTCGACGACGAGGGGCTTCAGCTTTTTCTCGGATATGTAATTGGGCGCCTGCAGGACGACGCTGATCCACGAGGCGCCACGCCCCTGGATTTCGCCCCGCTCCATCGCGAGGTTGAGATCGGCCGCGCCATTGTAGCCCAGCACCATCTTGTATTTCGTGCCCAGCATTTCGTTGAGCGCGGCGGGCAGCGTGTAGGTCGGCGAATTGCGTCCGGTCGCGCCGATGATGACCTCCCGCGTTTTCGCCTCTTCAAGCGTTTGCGCGGGCGCCGTGAACCAGACGCCATGGAAATTTCGTAGCGAGGCCATGCCGCCAATCCAGCGCCATTTCGAAACGTCGTATTTCCCCGCGACGGAGGGTTCGGTCAGCTGCCCGGTGACGTTGGTCTGCTGGGTCATGCCGACGAACGTGCCGTCCTTCGGCGCGGAATGTTCAACCTGAATGGCGGTCGCGACGCCGCCGCCAACGCCGCCGCCGAGCTTGACGACAACCTGCGGCGCGCCGGGAACATGCCGCCCCAGATGGTTGGCGAGCGCGCGCGCGTAAAGGTCGTAACTTCCGCCCGCGCCCGCGCCGACGAGAATGGTGATTGTCTTGCCGGCGAAAAAAGCGCCCGCGTCCTGCGCGCGCGCGCCGGCTGACGCCGCGCACAGGGCGGCGACGGCGAGGCCGATCCTGAAAATCCCGATTGGCCTCACGGCGCATCCCTTCCTTCACCGCGCGTGTTGGCGCGAACTTTCCGGCCTTGTACCACTCCATGCCGCCCGCGCGCGACCGATTCGGGAGACAGGCCCATGGACGCCCAATACGACCCCCCAGCCATCGTCGACACCCCCGGGTCGTTTCCGCGCTTCATCGCGCGACTGATCGTCGATATGACCGGCTTCATCGCCTTCGCCACGGCCGTGCTCGTCCTGCTCGCGGCTGTCGCGGCGGTGGGCGACGCGGCCTTGCGCGGCGTCGAGCAATTCAAGATCGACATGGCCATCCTCTCCAATCCCGGCGTGTCGGTCGCCCGCCTGACGCAGGATGGCGTCATTTTCCTGGGCTTCTTGCTGGGGTCGATCGTCTATGGCGCCATTATCGCGGCGGTTTTCCTGCTTGCGCGTCTGCGGGGAGGATACGCGTGGCGCGATTACATCGCCTGGCGCGGATTCAGTCCCGATCGCTCCTACTGGCTCATCGCCCTGATGGGCGTCGCCTGGGGCGTCGGCGTCGGCTCGCTGATCGAATATCTCTATCCGGAGTCCAAGAGCTGGGTGACCTTCCCCAAGGGATGGATCGGCGGGCTCGTCTCCTTCACGCTCGTCGTTGGCCTCGGACCGCTTTGCGAGGAAGCGCTTTTTCGCGGCTGGCTCTACACCCGCCTCCGGCCCGGCCTTGGTTTTTTGGCGACGCTGTCGATCACGGCCATCCTGTTCGCGCTGGCGCATTGGGAGAAATCCCATTTGTACGCGGCGGCGGTTTTTCCCGTGGGCGTTTTGCTCGGCTACGTCCGAGAACGCGCCGGCAGCATGAAGGCGACCTTCGCTTTCCACGGTTTTTATAACCTCGCGGGATGGATTCTCGCGATGTTCGCGAGCAAATAGGGGCATGACCGCGCCTCATCCCGAACGACAGTATCTCGACCTGCTCGCCCAGGTTCTCGACCGGGGCGACCGGCGCGTCGATCGCACCGGCGTCGGCACCCTGTCGATCTTTGGCGCCATGGCGCGGTTCGACGCGGGCGCGCATTTTCCCGCGCTGACGACCAAGCGCGTTTTCTGGAAAACCGCCATCAAGGAAATGCTCTGGTTCCTCACGGGCGGCACGAACATTCGCCCGCTGCTGCAAGAAAACGTGCGCATCTGGACCGACTGGCCGCTGGCGCGTTACCGCAAGGAAACGGGCGAAGCCATTTCGCAGGAGGACTTCGAGGCGCGCGTCGTTGCCGACGCCGCCTTCGCCGCGCAATGGGGCGAGCTTGGGCCGGTCTATGGCAAGCAGTGGCGTCAGTGGCGGGGCCCCGACGGCCAGACATACGACCAGATCGCCGCGCTGATCGCGGGCATCCGCGCTAATCCATCCAGCCGCCGGCTGTTGTTCCACGCGTGGAACGTGCCCGAGATCGAATCCATGGCGCTGCCGCCCTGCCACATGGTCTATCAGTTCCACGTCGCGGGCGACCGCCTGAACTGCCTGATGTTCCAGCGCAGCGTCGATCTCGTGCTCGGCTGCCCCTTCAACTGGGTGGGAACCGTCGCCCTGCAGGCGATGATCGCTCAGCAATGCGATCTGCAACTCGGCGATTTCGTCTGGATGGGCGGCGACGTGCACGTCTATCTCAACCATCTGGACGCCGCGCGCGCGCAACTCGCCCGCGAGCCCCGCCCTTGGCCAACCCTGCGGCTGACGCGCAAGCCCGCGTCCATCGATGATTACAGGATCGAGGATTTCGCCGTGGATGGCTACGATCCGCACGCGCACATCAAGGCGGACGTGGCGGTCTAGCCGCCCATCAGGTAAATCCCACTCTTATTGCCCACTATCCAAATTGAATTTTGTGGTAGAAGGTGGGCAGACTTCGGCCCAAAATCATGCCTCGGGATTCCAACGAAGGATCACGGGGAAACGACATGGCGGCCGAGGAAATCATCCGGGAAATCAGCGACTTCTGCCGCGGCGCGGGCCTGGCGGAATCAACATTCGGCCGCCTGTCGGTCAACGACGGCAAGCTGGTCTCGCGTCTGCGCGACGGCGGCAGCGTCACGATCGACACGTTGGCGCGTCTGCGCGACTTCATGGCGAACCATGTGCCCGGCGAGCGCGGCACGGCGCGCGTCAGGTCGATGGCCGCCGCCCCGGCGGCGCGCCCTTCTGCGGTCGTCGAGCCCGCCGTGCGCTCGCCGATCCAGCCGCCCGCCAGCAAGCCCGCGCCCTACATCCCCGCGCGCGCCGGCGCCGAGCCGGTAACCGACGAGAACGGAACCAACTTCCGCTTCTTCGACAACCGGCAAAAATACCTGCTGTTCGTCAATACCTGCTCGGAAAAGTGGGTCGTCGCCAACCGCGTGGCGATGGAGCTGAACCATATCAGCCCGCGGCCCCCGGCCGTGCGCGTTTTCGACGCGGGCGTCGGCGATGGCACGGTGCTTTCGCGCGTCATGCGCGCCATGCATCACAAGTTCCCGACGATGCCGTTCCACATCGTCGGAAAGGAAATCAGCCTCGAGGACGTGCGGCTGACGCTGGAAAAAATTCCGGATCGCTTTTACGAGCATCCGGCGACCGTGCTGGTGCTGACCAATCTCTACTATTCCGAGGCGCCGTGGCTATCGCCGAAGTCCCCCGCCGCCGCGCAAAGCATGATCTGGAAGGACGTGGCGCTGACCGGCAATTCCTCGCATGAGTTCGAGGAACAACTGACCGACCTGCAAGGTTTTCTCGCCGAGAACTGGAACGCCAAGACGAGCCCCAAGACCGGCGGCTCCATGTACGAGCGGCCCATCGTTCTCACGCTCTACCGCGAGGATCATCGCTTCCTGCTGGACCCGATCCTGCCGCGTCCCGGCCGCGTGACCGCGGATTACGATCTCATCATCGCCTCGCAGCCCTATCGGGCCCGCGCCTCGGCGGAATTCAAGGCCAAGCGGGTCATCGCGCCGCTCGCCCGCGCGCTCGGCCCCGGCGGTCGCCTCATCGGCATCCACTCCATCGGCGCCGATCCCGGCCTCGAAATCGTCCAGAAGGTCTGGCCGGGCGAGAATCCCTTCATGGTCGATCGCCACGCCCTGCTGAAGGCCGTGAAAAACGAACTCGGCGCCGCCGGCCGCAATCTGAATTTCAATTCCTACGCCGACAACCGTTCGGTCTTCCGCTACGACATGCACACCCTGCCAAGCGAGGTCCGGGGCTCCATCGGCACCTCGACGCTTTTCGCCGCGTGGAACGCCGCGATCTATGTCGCGCAGATAGAGGATCAACGTCTGTCGGAGGTGGTCAAGAACGATCTTTACCTCGAGGCGACGCAGGAAGTCCTGCAACGCAATGGCGGCCTCTGGTTCAATGACGAGAGCTTCGTCATTTCCCGCCGCTCCGTCTGACGGGGGCCTCCCATGTCCGCGCTCGCCGAAACCACGCCCGCCCCCTTTCGCACCGGAGTAAAGCCCATGCCATCCGCGACCGCGAAGGCCCGCGTCGAGCAATTGCTACGCTCCGCGACACTGGAGGTTTACGCGAAAAACGCGCCCGATCAGTTGCGCGCCCACATGGCGACGGGCACGGATGTTTATGTGAGCTTCCTGCCCGGCGACGACATGCAAAAGCGCGTCGAAATCGCCAAGGCGTTGCGCGAGGGCGGGTTCAATCCCGTGCTGCACGTGCCAGCGCGGCAGATGCTGAGCCTCGCCTTTCTCGACGAATATATAGCGGCGGCCGCGGCGGCCGCTCGGATCGATCGCGTGCTGGTGATCGCCGGCGACTCCACCCGCGCCCGTGGCCCCTTCGCGGCGAGCGTCGATGTCATCAAGAGCGGCGTGCTGGAAAAACACGGCGTCCGCCACGTCGATGTCGCCGGCCACCCCGAGGGAGCCAACGGACTTTCGACGGATGAGCTGACGCGCGTGCTGATCGAGAAGCGCGACGCAGCCCGCGCCGCGGGGCTGACCATGGGCGTGGTGACGCAGTTCTGCTTCGATCCGCATCCCATCGTCGAGTGGCTCGGCGCGCTCCATGCCGCGCGTCTCGGCGTCCCGATAAGGCTGGGTCTGGCGGGCCCGGCCAATCCGGCCACCCTGATGAAATTCGCCTTCCGCTGCGGCGTCGGCAACTCGGTGTCGGCGTTGCAAAAGCACGTCGGCACGATTGGCAGGCTCTTGAAGGACACCGGACCCGATGGCGTCGTGCGCGGCCTCGCCGACGCGCTCGCGAGCGACATTGGCGCCGATGTCACGAACTTTCACTTCTTCCCGTTCGGTGGCCTATCGAAGACGACCGCGTGGATCGCCGACGCGTTGGCGGCGACCCACGATTAGCGCGCGTCAGAAGGACGGACGCGCGTCGCCCTCGAATTGCACGCGATAGCCCGAGCGCACGTTCGGCCAGTAATCCCAGATGGCGAAGTGCTGGGTGCAGCGGTTGTCCCAGAAGGCGATGGAATTGGGACGCCAGTGGAAGCGCATTTGCCAGTGCGGCTTGGCGATATGGGCGTAAAGCATGTTCAGGAGGGCGTCGCTTTCCTCCTTTGAAAGTTCGACGATCCGCGTCGTGAAACCTTCGTTGACGAACAGAACCTTGCGGCCCGTTTCCGGGTGCCTGATGACCACGGGATGCACGGCCTTCGGGTAGTCGGTCTTCGTGCCCTTGTCGAAAAGCTTCGCGCCGTCGTGCACGGCCGTCAGTTTTTCCAGAAACGCCTGCATCGGCGCCGACAACGCGTCATAGGCGGCGTAGGCGCTCGCGAACAGCGTATCGCCGCCGCCATCCGGCGGCACGATCTTCTGTTGCAGAATGGAGCCCGCGGGCGGAATTTCCGCGCAGCTCTGGTCGGAATGCCAGACCTCGCCGGAAATCCGCTTTGAATCCTTGTCGAAATGCTGACGCCGGATCGCGGGATAATCGGGAACAGGCTTCGACGCCGTGCCTTCGCCGCCCACGTGAATGTGAACGTGACCGAAGGATTGCGCCAATTCCATCTGCTGGGCGAAGCTGATGTCCTGATCGTGGAAGAAGATGACGCCATGTTTCAGAAACGCGTCGTGAATTTCGCGCTTCTGTTGCTCGCTCAAGGGGCGGGTCAGATCGACATTGCCGATTTCCGCGCCAATGTGCGGCGATAGGGGCTTGATCGAAATGCGGTCCGAACTCACGTTCGCGTCTCCCTGTCATGCCTCGTGGCGCGCCAGAGTCGGCCGCCGTTGGTCCATGGCCAACAAGTAGCCGATTTTGTTCGCGGCGGCGAGCGCCTGGCATTGACATCGCATCCCCGACGGGTTGCGATGGATCCAATAATCGCGGGAGTTTGCATGTTTACGCGCAGAAATCTGGTTGCGACAGCCACGGCGTTCGCGGCGATAGGTCGCGCCTTGCCCGGCCTCGCCCGGGAAGGCTACCCCCAGAACACGATCCGGATGGTCGTGCCCTTTCCGGCCGGCGGCAACACCGACGGCAACGCCCGCCTCGTGGCCCAGTGGCTGGGCGAGCGCCTGGGCGTTTCAGTTGTCGTCGACAATCAGGGCGGCGCCGGCGGCGCCATCGCCGCGCGCACGGTGGCGCGCGCCGAGCCGGATGGCTACACGCTGTTTTTCTCCGCCCTGCCGCAAATCGCCATCCTCCCGGCCATGGAGAAGGTCGCCTACGATCCGGTGAAGGACTTCGCGCCGATCAGCGCCGTGGGCACGAACCCCTTCGTGCTGCTCGCTCACCCGAGCACGCCGGTCCACACGCTTAAGGACTTCGTCGATTACGTGGCCAAACAGCCCGGCAAGCTCACCTACGCTTCCGCGGGCATCGGCAGTCTGGCGCACCTTTCAATGGTGCTGCTTCTCAAGCGCGCGGGGCTTGAGATGATCCACGTGCCCTACAAGGGCGATTCTCCGGCCATGGCGGACCTGATTGGCGGACAGGTGCCCTTCTATTTCGGCAACCTCTCGGTCGCCGCGCCGCAGGTGAAGGGCGGCGCCATTCGCGCGCTGGCCATTTCCGATACGCGGCGGAGCGAACAGTTGCCCGATGTCCCGACGGTCGCCGAGGCTGGATACCCGGGTTTCCAGACACTGACCTGGAACGGCCTGCTGGCGCCCGCCGCCACGCCCAGGCCCATTGTCGAGCTCCTCGCGAATGAAATCCGCGCGGCGGTGAAGGACGCGAAATTCCTCGAAAGGCTGCGCGTTTACGGCGTTGATCCGCTGGGCAACACGCCGGCTGAATTCACGACCGCCATCGCCAGCGACATCAAGATGTGGGCGGATGCGGTGTCGGCCTCGGGTCTCGCGGCCAAATGACGCGAGACAGCGGCGCGAACGCCATGGGAGTGGTCCGAATGAAACGCCTGATACTGCTGGCCGCCGTGGTTCTCGCGACGCCGCCGGCCGGGGCCGCGGCGCAGTCCGCGCCAGCCACGCTCTCCTGCGAGGGAGCCTTTGACAGAAACTCCGATCACAAAAGACTGGTAAGCGTTTTTGGCGCCGCCAATGTCGTGTTTGGCAAGATCGATGGCGCCGAGGGCATGGACCAACCGGCCACCATCGTGAACGGCAAGGACAAGGCCCGGCGACTCGACTTTGTCTGGATGGACGAAAAGGCCCGCAAGATTCCCAACGTGCTGGCGCGCGCCGGCTCCACATGGAAAACCGACGATGGCGTCGGTGTCGGTTCGAGCCTCGCCGAGATCGAGAAGCTGAATGGCAAGCCGTTCAAGCTGTCCGGTTTCGAATGGGACTATGGCGGCTATGTCACCGACTTCAATGGCGGCGCGCTCGCCAATCGCAAAGGCGGCTGCCATCTGGGGCTGCGATTTGAGCCCGGCCCCGGCGCTCCCGCGAAGGCGCTGGAAAAGGTTTCCGGCGACCGGACGCTCTTGTCGAACAATCCCAGCGCGCTGGCGGTGAAACCGGTTGTCAGCGAAATTTCGATCGGCTGGCCGCGATAACGGCCATCAATCCGCGCGCGCCGGTCGCCACTTCATCAGGCGCCCCTCGATAAGCGTGACCGCGTAATCGACAACCAGCACGAAGGCCGACAACACGACCATGCCGGCGAACACGCCGGTGACGTCGAACGTGCCCTCGGCCTCGTGAATGAGATAGCCGAGACCTGACGCAGCGCCGAGATATTCGCCGACGACCGCCCCCACCAGCGCGAAGCCGACGGATGTGTGCAGCGACGAGAACATCCACGAGAGCGCCGAGGGCCAATAGACATGGCGCAGCAACTGGCGTTCGTTCATGCCAAGCATGCGCGCGTTCGCGAGCACCACGGGGCTGACTTCCTTCACGCCCTGATAGACGTTGAAGAACACGATGAAGAAAACCAGCGTGACGCCCAGCGCCACCTTGGACCAGATGCCAAGGCCGAACCACAACATGAAGATCGGCGCCAGCACGACGCGCGGCAGGGCGTTGGCCATTTTCACGTAAGGGTCGAAAACGGCGGCGACGAGCGGCTGGCGCGCGAACCAGAAGCCGATCGCG
Source organism: uncultured Hyphomicrobiales bacterium (assembly GCA_903861645.1). Taxonomy (GTDB): domain Bacteria; phylum Pseudomonadota; class Alphaproteobacteria; order Rhizobiales; family Beijerinckiaceae; genus Terripilifer. The sequence continues at coordinate 5,797 of CAIOVE010000053.1, read as the reverse complement.
ACGCCGGAGCCCGCGCCGATGACGAAGGCCAGCAGCGTTTCCTCCAACGTGATCCACAGATGTTTCCAGATCACGCCCGTGTAGAAGAACTTCCAGACGCGCAGCGCCACGTCGCCCGGCGTCGAGAAGAAGAACCGGATGTTCTTCACGTCCCCCACGACCGGATAATTCGACACGACGTGCCAGGCGCCGATCAGCGCGACGGCGACAAGAATCTGCAACAGCAGCAAGCGCGCGCGGCTCATGGCGCGACCTCGCCGAACTGGTCGCCATAGGCCTTCATCACCTCGGCCTTGAGATCGGCCCAGATCGCGCGCTGCAAGGCGTGAAAGCGCGGTTCGAGCCGGATATCGGCGGTGGCGCGCGGACGCGGCAGATCGATGCGATGCTCGGCGACGATGCGCGAGGCCGGTCCCGCCGACATGACCACCACGCGGTCCGCGAGCGCGATGGCTTCCTCAAGGTCGTGCGTGACAAACAGCACGGCCTTGCGGTCGGCGGACCATAGCGACAGCAACAGATCGCCCATCAGGCCGCGCGTCTGCGCGTCGAGCGGGCCGAAGGGCTCGTCCATCAGCAGCACGGCGGGATCGCGCACCAGCATCTGCGCCAGCGCGACACGCTTTTTCTGCCCGCCGGACAGTTGATGCGGATAACGATCGGCGAAGCGCGCGAGGCCCACCCGCGCCAGCCAGGCGCGGCCCTGCCGGTCGGCCTCCGCGCGCGACGCGCCCGCCACCTCCAGCGCCACGGCGATATTGGCCAGCGCCGTCTTCCAGGGCATCAGCGCGTCCTGCTGGAAGAGATAGCCCGCCTCGATCGTGATCCCCGCCACCGGCCGGCCACGAAAGCGGGCGACGCCCCGCGCGGGCGCGAGGAGACCGGCGACCACGTTCAGCAAGGTGGACTTGCCGCACCCCGTCGGCCCGACTATGGCGACGAATTCGCCCGGCGCGACGGCGAGATCGACATCGGCAACCGCCGTATAGGCGCTCGCGCCCGCGCCGAAGGCCACGCTCACGCCCTCGAGCGCGATCGCCGGCGCGGCGTCGGGATCGGGATCGCTGGCCATGGTGCGGAACCTCCGGTGTTTCAGGCAGGCTGACCGATGGGGGGCCCGCTTTCAAGCCCCGCCAAGCGTCAACCGGGCAATAAAAATCCCGCGTTGGCGCGAGCCAACGCGGGATGAACGACCGAGGCGTCGGTGATCAGTTCTTGGCCTTGTCGACGAGCTTGTTCTTGCCGATCCAGGGCATCATGCCGCGCAGCTTGGCGCCGACTTCCTCGATCTGGTGCTCGTCGTTCAGGCGACGGATGCCCTTGAAGCGGGCGAGGCCGGCGCGATATTCCTGCATCCAGTCCGACGTGAACTTGCCGGTCTGGATGTCCTTGAGGACACGCTTCATCTCGGCCTTCGTCTCGTCAGTGATGATGCGCGGTCCGGTGACATACTCGCCCCACTCGGCCGTGTTGGAGATCGAGTAGTTCATGTTGGCGATGCCGCCTTCATAGATAAGGTCGACGATCAGCTTCACTTCGTGCAGGCACTCGAAATAGGCCATCTCCGGGGCGTAACCCGCCTCGGTGAGGGTCTCGAAGCCGGCGCGGATGAGCTCGACCAGACCGCCGCAGAGGACAACCTGCTCGCCGAACAGATCGGTTTCGCATTCCTCGCGGAAATTCGTCTCGATGACGCCCGAGCGGCCGCCGCCGACGCCGCAGGCGTAGGACAGGGCGAGATCATGGGCGTTGCCCGAGGCGTCCTGATGGACGGCGATCAGGCACGGCACGCCGCCACCCTTCTGGTACTCGCCGCGCACCGTGTGGCCGGGGCCCTTGGGCGCGATCATGACTACGTCGACGGTCTTCTTGGGCTCGATCAGGCCGAAATGCACGTTGAGGCCGTGGGCGAAGGCGATGGCCGCGCCATCGCGGATGTGCGGGGCGATCTCGGCCTTGTAGATATCGGCCTGAAGCTCGTCCGGGGTGGCCATCATCAGCATGTCGGCCCAGGCCGCGGCCTCGGCGACCGTCATCACCTGCAACCCGTCGGCCTTGACCTTGGCGGCGGTCGTTGAGCCGGCCTTGAGGGCGATGCGGATGTCCTTGCAGCCGGAATCGAGCAGGTTCAGCGCGTGGGCGCGGCCCTGCGAGCCGTAACCGACCACGGCGACCTTCTTGCCCTTGATGAGGTTGATATCGGCATCCCGATCGTAATAGACGCGCATGGTGTTAAAATCCTTGTTCTGGGCGGGTTGGGCCGCGCCCCTCCGGCTTCGGGGAGCCTTCTAAGCGGGCTTCACGAGTCCGTCAAACCGGCGAAACGCCTATGGGACGTCGTCGTCGTCGCGCCGTTTCCGGACGTCAGCCATCCCCCGGGCGATATCGGCGAACGTGTCGAGCACGTCGCCAATGACAGCGAGGGAGGCGTTATCGAGGAAAACGCTGCATTCGAGATCTTCCGGTCGGCGTCGAGCACGTAATGATTGATGCCGCTCACCCGGCCCGTCCGCCCCGTGCCCACGTGGCTGAGTTGCATGTGGTAGTTGATGACAACATGCGCGCCATCGATGACGATATCGTCGACCGAGGTCGCCAGCACCCTGAATTCGATGAAGAACGAGCGCAGCGCCGTGACAACGTCGTCATAGCCGCGATGAGTGCCGCCGATTTGCAGCAACTGCGGCGGACAGTTGCAGACCATGACGCCATCGGAACGCAGATACCGTTCGAGGTAATCGAAGAACGCGCGCGAACCGAAGGATTCAAACGCTTCCAGAAAATCCTGCTCGACCCGGGTGCGCGAGTATCGCGCCGGCGACTGGCCACCCTCGCGTGTCGTATCGTCGTTCATGACGGGATTAGGCCGCAATTCAGAGCATTTGTCCATTGGCCGGTCGGCCAACTGGTCGCCGTTCGAGGAAAGCCCCTACATGCCCGCCGCGCCGCGGGTGATGGCGGCAACGCCCGTCCGCGACACCTCGATCAGGCCGATGGGGCGCATGAGCTCGACGAAGTCGTTGATCTTGCCCGGCGCGCCGGTCAGCTCGAAAATGAAGCTCTCGATGGTCGCGTCGATGACGCGCGCCTTGAAAGCCTCGGCGAGCCTGAGCGCCTCCATGCGGTCGTCGCCCTTGCCGCGCACCTTGACCATGGCGAGTTCGCGCTCGATGGCCTTGCCGTGGACAGTCAAGTCGGTGACCCGGTGGATCGGCACGATCCGCTCAAGCTGATGGGTGATCTGCTCGATCGCCTCGGGTGGGCCGGAGGTGACGATGGTGATGCGCGAGAAATGCTCGGCGTGCGCCACCTCGGCGACCGTCAGGCTCTCGATATTATAGCCGCGGCCGGAAAACAGCCCGACGACCCGCGCCAGAACGCCCGGCTCGTTGTCGACCAGCACGCTGAGCGTGTGGCTCTCGCTGTTGGATTTGCCCAGCGCCGACGAATACGGCGAGGGCGGAATGGGCGCGGGGGGCGGCGTGATGGCGTTCATGTCTGGCCTTCCGGGATGGTTCGTTGGCTGGCGGGGGATCGTTGCCGTGAAAAGCGGCCGATCACACCAGCATTTTGCCCTTCTCGTCGATGATGGCGCCGAGTTCGACGCCGGCGTCGTCGCCAAGCTCGGCGAGGATCATGTCGTTATGCGCCTTGCCCGACGGAATCATCGGGAAGCAATTCTCTTCCTTCTCGACGATGCAGTCGAAGATCACCACGCCGGGCGTGTCGATCATCTCCATGATGGCGCGATCGAGATCGGCGGGGTCCGAGCAGCGGATGCCCTTGGCGCCATAGGCGTCCGCGAGCTTGACGAAATCGGGCAGCGATTCCGTGTAGCTCTCGGCGTAGCGGCCGCCATGCAGCAATTCCTGCCACTGACGCACCATGCCCATGTATTCGTTGTTCAGGATGAAGATCTTGACGCCCGCGCGATACTGCTTGGCGGTCGAGAGCTCCTGAATGTTCATCAGGATCGAGGCGTCGCCGGCGATGTCGATCACAAGCGCCTCGGGATGCGCCATCTGCACGCCGATGGCGGCGGGCAGGCCGTAGCCCATCGTGCCCAGACCGCCGGAGGTCATCCAGCGATTGGGCTCCTCGAAGTGATAGTACTGCGCCGCCCACATCTGGTGCTGGCCGACTTCCGTCGTGATGTAGGTGTCGCGATCCTTCGTCAGTTCATACAGACGCTGGATGGCGTACTGCGGCTTGATCGTCTTCTTCGACGGGCGATAGGCGAGCGACTTGCGCTCGCGCCACGCGTCGATCTGCTTCCACCAAGACGCCAGCGCAGCCTTTTCGACAGCCGCGCCGCTGGCGCGCCAGACGCGGATCATCTCGGCGAGCACGCGCGTGCAATCGCCGACGATGGGCAGGTCGACGCGCACGTTCTTGTTGATCGACGAGGGGTCGATGTCGATGTGGATTTTCTTCGAATCCGGCGCGAAGGCGTCGAGACGCCCGGTGATGCGATCATCGAAGCGAGCGCCGACGCAGATCATCAGATCGCAATCGTGCATCGCGTTGTTGGCCTCGAACGTGCCGTGCATGCCGAGCATGCCGAGCCAGTTCGGCCCGGACGCGGGATAGGCGCCGAGCCCCATCAGCGTCGAGGTAATCGGGAATCCGGTGATGCCGACGAGTTCGCGGATCAGCTTGGACGCTTCGGGCCCGGAATTGATGATGCCGCCGCCGGTGTAGAAAATCGGCCGCTTCGCCTTCGCCATCATCTCGACGGCGCGCGCCACGCGGTCCGCGTCGCCATCGAGCTTCGGCTGATAGGTCTTGTGACCCTTGAACTCAGGCCGCTCGTAGGCGCCCATGGCGAACTGCACGTCCTTGGGCAGATCGACGACCACCGGGCCGGGCCGGCCGCTCGACGCGACGTAGAAGGCCTCGTGCAGGATGCGCGGCAGGTCTTCGATGTTGCGGACAAGATAGTTGTGCTTGGTGCAGTGGCGGGTGATGCCAACCGTGTCGCACTCCTGAAAGGCGTCCGAGCCGATCAGATGCGTCGGCACCTGCCCGGTGAGGCAGACCAGCGGAATGGAATCCATCAGCGCGTCGGCGAGGCCGGTGACGGCGTTTGTCGCGCCGGGCCCGGAGGTGACGAGCAACACGCCGACCTTGCCGGTCGAACGCGCGTAACCCTCGGCCGCGTGCGCCGCGCCGCCTTCCTGACGAACGAGCACGTGACGCACGAAATTCTGCTGGAAGATCGCGTCATAGATCGGCAGGACCGCGCCGCCGGGATAACCGAATATCGTTTCGACGCCCTGATCCTTGAGGGCCTCGACCACCATTTCCGCGCCGGTCATCTGTCTCGACATCGCTGGTCTCCGTCTTTCGCGTCGCGTCCGGGAATTCTGGGCAATAAAAAAGGCCCACTCGGGGGCCTGTGTCAGCGCCATCGGCGGGAAAAACGGGTCTAGACCCGTCCCGTCTCCAGCGCCAGTCCTACTACGAGATTGTGCGAACGCACGATCAAACTCCCGGTTAATCCCTTTTCAGTTAGACCAGAGCGGCGCGGGGGTCAAGCTGGGACTGCCATTAGGCGGCTCGTAATGAAAAACTCAATGATCGGCTTCTTCGCATTCGCGCTGGTGGCCAACACCCAAACCCACTCCGCAGAAATATTCGTCCAGAAGGACGCACGAGATGGGGTGTCGTTGGTAGGCATACAGGGTGTCATCGAAGCGGATGACGATCGAAAATTTTCAGAGATTGTCTTTGGCCTTAGTGTCTGTCCGATGAGTTCTTGAATCGAATGAATCGTTTGTGATTCAAGAGAGGCGAC
>CAIOVE010000052.1 GCA_903861645.1 uncultured Hyphomicrobiales bacterium | reverse complement strand
GGCGCGGGCGCGATCGCCTCGTCGAGCGGCGTGACCGCGGACGGTACATTCGATATCGCCAGCACGACGAGCGGCGCGGCGATCACGACGCTGGCCGGTTCGGGCGTGGTGACGCTCGGCTCCAAGGATCTGTCGATCACCTATGGCTCGACGACCTTCGCGGGCGGCATCGCTGGATTTGGCGGCGTGAATGTCACCGGCGGCGCGCAGACGTTGTCCGGTTCCAACGCCTATACCGGCGCGACGTCCATCACGACGGGCGCCACGCTGGCGTTGACCGGCGCGGGCGCGATCGCCTCGTCGAGTGGCGTGACGGCGAACGGAAACTTCGATATCGCCAGCACGACGAGCGGCGCGTCGATCGTGAGCCTCGCGGGCGCCTCGACCGGCGTCGCGAATCTCGGCGGCCAGACCCTTACCGTGACGAATGGCGCCACGAGCGACGTGTTCGCTGGCGTTGTGCAAGGCTCGGGCGGCGGCGTTGTCGTCAGCGGCGGCACGCTGACGCTCAACGGCGTCAACACCTATGACGGCGGAACCACGGTCGACGCCGGGGCGACGCTCAAGATAAACGCGGGCGCCGCGCTCGGCTCAGGAGCGCTCGCGCTGGTCGGCAACGCCGGCCAGACCGCGACCCTGTCGGTCACCGGGGCCACGTCGATCGCCAACGCGATCACCGTTACGGGCGATCCGACCTTCAACATCGCCTCCGGCACCACGACGACGATCGCCACGGGCATCACCGGATCGGGCAATGTGGTTGTGACCGGCGGCGGTCTGCTCGCGCTCGGTGGAGCCAGCACGAACACCTATACGGGTGGCACGCAGATCGCGAACGGCTCCACGCTGCGAGTACTGGGCGGCGCGACGGCTGGCGCGGCCTCCACCGGTTCTGGCGTCCAGGGTACGATTACGAGCAATACCGCCGGCACGGGCGGTAATCTGATCATCGGCGACTGGACCAATGGCAACGCCAATACTTTCGTGTCCGCCAATTATCCCGTCAGCGGCCTGAACGCCGCGACGGTGACGCAATACAGCACATTGGTTGGCAACGCCGGCGGATCGCTTGGCGCGCTCTCCGTGACCAACGCGGGAACCATTGACCTGTCATCGACCATGCCACTTGGCTCGGTCGCGATCGGCGGCGTCGCGACCTATACGCTTGGCGGTTCCTACACGCAGGCTTCGACCGGTCAACTCGACGTCAACATCGCCTCGGTCCTGAACCCGACAACGTTGACCTACGGCACCAAGAACACGCAGCTCGCCGTCACGGGCAGCGCCAGCCTCGGCGGCACGCTGTCCTACACCGCCGCGAATGGTCAGTACTACTACGGAGAGCGGTTCGACATCCTGACCTATACGACCACGCTGTCGGGCACGTTCGCGAACGTGGTTGGGAATCAGTCGCAATATAACGGCGTCGTTGACTATTCCGTGCCGAACAATGTCTACCTTGTTCTGTTGCCGGTCATCAACACAGGCGCCGCGCCCGCGACCACGACGACCACACCATCGGGTGGAACAAACCTGAACCAGCAGACGCAAGGTTTGATCGCGTCGGGCGGTTCCTCCGGCCTCGCGCTGCCGAGTGGCAACACCAGCTTCTATCCCGGCTCGCCCAACCCGCCGCCGCCCACCAACAGCCTGTCCTCGCCGGGCGGCGTCATGGCGGCGCTCTATCAGGGCACGGCGTCCACGACGAACCAGATTGGCGCGAACGCGAACAACGGCATTGGATTGCCGCTGAACGTCCAGAGCGTTTATTCTTCTGTTCAAACGATCGGCGCCTCGGCCATCGGACAAAACAACAGCGCGTTCGGTCAGAACAGCGCGAACCTGATTTCCAACAACAGTTCATCCTCGACGGAAGGCTCGACCATTTCATCCGTCGCTCAGGTCGCGACGGGCGGCGTCAACACCCTGTCCACCGCGACATCGTCCTCGATGACGGCGACGGTCACGCAGTTGCTTAATCAGCCGAGTGGCTCCTCGCAGGTTGTCACCAACAACCTGCTGGCCAACAACACCGGCTCGACGCCCTCGTCGATTTCGTCGGGACTGCAGTCGGCGCTCTCGAACATCAACGTCGCGAGCCTTTCATCGACTGGATCGGGCGATGTCGGCCTAACGCAGTCGCTGAATGACGCCTTGCTTGGCGTCAACACCTCGAACAATGTTTCGAGCTCGGGCGCCGCGCAGGTCGCCGGTCGCAGCGCCAGCCTCGTGGCGGGCGTTGGTCAGCAGTCGACGATCCTGGGCAACGTGGTCAACGTGCAATCGACGGATACGTCGCTGAGCGGCGGCCAGAATTCGACGCTGGCGGGCGTTCTCGGCCTTGGCAACAACGCGTCCTCCACGGCGAGCCTTGGGCAGGCGGCGGTCAATGGCGCCGTTCAGAACGCCAGCCTCGTGCTGAACTCCATCGGAACCTCGGGCGCGACCGCGATTGGCGCCGGACAAGCCGCGCCCTTCGTGCAGACCTATCAAGACATCGGTTCGGTCAGCCTGCGTTCCGACAATACGTCAACCACCGGCCTCGCGCTGAATTCCGCTGGCGCGCTGCCGCTCAACCAATTGTCCGCGACAACCAATATGGGCGGCGCCTCCCTCTCCGGCGCGGGTGGGGCGCAAACCCAGAACATCAACGTTGGGCTGAACAATCTGGCGAGCGGCGGAACATTGAGCGGTAACCTTTCGCAAACGGCGGCGCCCCTCAATCTGCCGACCTTGAACAACAGCGCGACCGCGTCGTCGGCGAACGCCAATGGCGGCGTGGTCTCCATCGCCGATCTGACGCAAAGCCAGACGCAATTCGTGAACCTCGTTTCGTCGACGAACGCGGCGTCCGGGCTTGCGTTGGCGCAATCCAACCTTTCCGCTGGCTCGACGCCGCTCGCGGCGTCGAACGTTCAGACCGTGACCGCCGTGCTCGGGTCGGCGCGGGCCACCGGCGCGGTGCAGGCATCCAGCCTGGGGTCGAACCTCGCCATGCTCGGCGCCGTTGGCGGCGGCAATCTGACGCAAAACATCAGCGCCACGAGCCTGAGCGGATCAAACTCGCTGAGCGCCAGTGGCGTGGCGTCCTATATCCAGAACGCTGTCCAGACGAGCACAACCCAGTCAAACCTCGTCCGCTGATCAAACGGGAATGCATCGATGTTGATGAAGCCATTCTACAATTGTCGACCGTCATGATGGCTTTTAACCGGGTTGCCATTCCCATCGCCGTGCTGCTGGCCGTGGCTTCGGGCATGGCGTTGGCCACTGAAAACAAGACGGCCGGCGCGCCGCCCGACGTCAGCGCGCCAAGCGAATCGACGACATCCTATGGCGCCTGGTCGGTCAAATGCGGTACCGGGCAATCGCCCGATCGCGTCACGCGATTGTGCGTCCTGACGCAGGATGGCTACGACGAAAACCGCCGTCTTGTCTTTCACGTGGAAATTGGCAAGCCGCCCTCGGCAATCAATCCCGTGTTCGCCATTCAGTTTCCGGTGAACGTGCGCGCGCGGGAGAAGCTGTCGATCCAGTTCGAAAGCGGCGTTCCGGAACAGACCGTAAATCTTGACGCGTGCTTTGGAGCCAGTTGTTACGCGGACCTTGCTTTCACGAACGATTTGGGCGAGCGCATCGCGCGGCTGCCCCCTCAAACCAAGGTGACGCTCGCGTTCAAGAACGCGCAAAATCAGCCTTCCAAACTGCCGATATCCTTGGTTGGCTTCACCGCAGCCTGGCGCGACTATATAGGCCAGTCCACGACGCCCAAATGATGAGCGCCATCCTTGGATGGCGCTCAATGTAAGAAGTTCTGATACAAAAATATTGTGCGCTATGTTTCCGAACCATGATCGGGAGGGAGACAGTGTCTTGTAATCCCATGTCGGATCGATATTCTCGCATGGTTCGTAGTAGGGTCGTCGCGTTCCGTGAGAGTAGCGTTACTCATCGTTTTGACGGTTTCGCTCGGTGGGTGCGGCGATTTCGATTATAAAAAGCTTGATACATCCCAGGTAAGCGAGGTTGTTGAGCTCCGGGGTACGGTTCCTCGGCAAAACTCAACTCCCATGGACACTGCCCTAACCTGCCTGCGCAATGTCGACGTGCGTCGCATTGGGCGCATGGCGGTCGCGGATTTCACCGATGGCACGGGCGCCATGGAAGGCGGCACGCAGCAATCGCGCACATTCAGCCAGCGCACGGACATGATGATGATCAGCGCCCTCGCGGAGGCGGGCGCCGAGATGGTCAACCGCAGCTCCGTCGCGGTGTCCGAATGGGAACTGAAAAACGCGATGGAAAAGAAGCTTGGCGATGGCAAATCGGTCAAGGTCGAGAATCAGACGCTCGACTATCGACCGGTGAGGGCGGGGGTCATTCTAGGATCGAAATATTACATCACGGGCGCGATCACCGAGTTGAACTGGAATATCGATTCCGTCGTCGCCGAGGGAGGCGCGTTCAGCTTTCAGGGTGGCAAGCGGACTTATCGCATCAGCATCGCCATCGATGTGATGGTCACCGACACGGAGACAACCTCGATCGTCTTCGCGAAATCCTATAAGAAGCAGCTCGTCGGATACGAGACGACGGCGGGCTTCTTCAGATTTGTTGGAACGCCAACCGTGCCGAATCCACTTGTAACGGCCGCGTCCGTCATTCCCAATCTTGAGTTGTTCGACGCCAACCTCGGTGAAAAGCAAAACGAGCCAACGCAGGCGGCCCTGCGTTGGCTCATATCGCTGTCGGCCTACGATGTTTTGCGCAATCTGACGCATAAGGGCGAGGCGTGCGACGCCTTCGTTCCCGGAGGCGCGCTGACGCCGATACCGCCGCTCAATCCGCAACCAACGCCTGTCGCGGAGGCAAACGCCGGCGCCAAGTCGTCGCCAACCGCGGCGGGTCGACCCGACGCCGTGGGCGCGCCCGACAATGACGACAAGCGAAAAAGGGCGGAACTGCCGCCGCCCGCTGGCGCCACGGCGCGGCCGGTGATCGTCGCCACGCGGGAGGAAACGCCGAAGCCCGCTCCGATCGTGCGCGAAAGTGGGGCCGTCGCGCCGCGCGGAGCCAAACCCAGCGCCACGCGGGCCAACGCGTCCTACGACCGGGCGCCGACGTCAGCGACGGCGCGGGCTTCGCAAGCAAGAGCGGGCGCGTCGTCAGCCAGCGCGCCGGTCGCGAGCGAACGCAACCGGGCGGTCCCGGATGAAACCTTGGTTGCGCGCGAAATCACGCGGCGCTCGCGATCGGTCGATGATGGCGCGCCAATCGGACTTACGCCGAACCAGAAGAAAAAAATCGACGCCATGATTGGTGGTTCCGAGCCAATCCTTTCATCGGATTCGTTTGGCTCCAACTAGCGCCGATCGAGAAACGCCATGTGTCTGAATCTATTTTCGCGAATTTTGGTCTTGGTAGGCGTGTTTGTTGTCGCGTCGTTGCGTCTCGCGACGGCGGGGTCCGATCCTTGCGATCAGATACGCGAGCCGGAAGCCTTTAATCTTTGTCTCGCGATTCACGGGCCGCTGGCGCATGTTGGCAAGGTGGCTCCAATTGTCGATATCATGCGTCGCCAGCGAGCGATGACATCAGCCGACGCGCCGCGTGCGGCGCCGGCGACCAATGAAAAACCGCAAGCTCGAAGGCGCGGTCTCTATCTGAACGTGCCGTGATCGCGATCACATCGCGCGACCAAATGTAGTCGTGTCGCGGATGAATGTTTGAAAAATAATACGTTCGTCGCGAATAGCTGGCGCACGATCGTGACAATGATCCGTGAATTAGTGCTCGAGGAACATATGAAAAAGCTAGCTCTCGCGGCTCCCCTGACAATTATCGCGTCGATGGCCGTCGCGGCCGATCTGCCGTATCGGGCGCCTGACTTGCCGAACCGCAAGGAGCCGCTGGTCACGTATGATCCCGTGCCCGATATCGCCTTCTACACCGGCGTATTCGTCGGTTTTGACGTCGCGTCCGAGGGGACCAGATTCGGCGGCAAGAATGAGTACGCCGCTTGCGGAAACGCGCCATTGCCGAGTTGCGACCCCGCGAGCCCGACAAATGCGCCAGGCGGAAACTCGCAATCGATTTCAGGCTTGCTGGGCGTTCAGATCGGCGTCGATCAGTTCGTTACCGCTAATATTGGCATCGGCGCCGTCGCCGATATCGCCGCTCTGAGACTCTCCTCATCGTCCTTGCAAACGTATGGACAGGTAGGCGATTTGTTGAATTTGTCGACGAGCGGTTCGATTGCGTCACGTCTGTCGACGGATTGGCTCGCGACCGCGCGTCTCAAGTTGACCTACCGGTTCGACCCGCAATGGTCCGTGTTCCTGAGCGGCGGTCTGGCGGCCGTGAATATGTCTGGTCATACGCAAACGTCGTTCGCGGCGTGGAACGCGAACATCCCGGGATCATCGGTCACGAATCCTGACTATCTCGAAAATCAGATTGGCAAGATTTCGGGCGTCCGGCTCGGCTATGCCATCGGCGCGGGCGCGGCCTATAATCTGACCTCGCATGTGTCGATCATGGCGGAGTATCTCTATTACAGCGTTTCCGCGAATTATGCTGTTTCGCAGATCGCGCCCATCACTTTGGCCCTGTCGCCCAGCACCTTCATCGCCAAGGCGAGCGCGTCCGGCCATCTCTTGCGCATGGGATTGAATTATCGGTTCTAGGCTCGGGCGCGGTTCTGGTCGCCATCGGCGCACGCGAGCGCGACCGGGGTGCCGCGCGGGTCCGCCGACCGATATAAACATGTGGGCGCGCTTCGCGGTCGATCAGGATGATTGCGATATAAATATCACACCGCGTGAATTCAAACACTGTAATCCGTGATCTTACATCCCTGAGGATGAATCGGACGAGGTTATCGCCATCGGTGCGATCGTAAACTTTGTTCACGGGATGATGATCTGAAATGAAAACACTGCCGCTCGCCTCCATCGCGTTGGCCTGTTTGGCCACCACTTCCCTTGCCGCCGACTTGCCGACCCGCGATAGTCGACCGCAGGAGGGCGCCGTCAACAAGTTTGTCTGGGAAGGCGCATATATTGGCGGCCATCTTGGTGGGGCCTGGGGGGTGGAACGCGATACGTTGCACGTCTTTTTCGCTGATGTGTTCGAGGTGTCGGGAGCGACCGGCGGCGTGCATTTCGGTTACAACTGGGCCTCTGGCGACTTCGTCCTTGGGCCCGAGGCCGAATTTGACGTCACCAATCTGAAGGGTAGCCGCCCCACCGTTGGCGCAGTCGGCTTTCTCGCCATTCGGGCGTCATGGCTCGCGTCGGTTCGCGCGCGACTGGGCTATGCGTTAGGTGCGACAATGCCTTATGTCGCGGGTGGCGTCGCGGCGACTTCAGCCACGGAAACGCTCAGTCTCTTCGCCTTGCCAACCTCGCAAGCGAAGACTCTCACAGGGTGGACGTTGGGGGGCGGCGTTGAACACGCCTTCATGAAAAACTGGATCGGCCGCGTGGAAGCGCGGTACACGGATTTCGGACAAGCTCGGAATTTTCTCCAGGACAATGCGTTCCGTAGTGGCTTTCACGACGCAACCGTCACCGTCGGCCTGAGCTACAAGTTCTGACGCGACTTAAATAGTCGCAAGCGTCGGGTGGACCGCATCGACGCGCCATGGGCTTGCCGTCTCATGGCGACGTCGCGCCGCCACGGGCACGCCGACGCCGCGTCGGGCCATCCGGCCGTTCCCGCCCGTCGTCAAGCAGCAAGGCTCCTCGCACGGCTTCGTATATTTCCTTCATGCCAAGCGGTTTGAAGAGGAAATCCGTGGCTCCCGCCTCGATGGCCCGTCGCCAGTAATCCTCGGCCACATTCGCCGTCGCCATGATGAATGGCGTATGCGCGAGCCGTTCATTGGCTCGCACCATTTTGAGGAACTCCAATCCGTCGGTGGGGTCCATGTTCCAGTCGCTGACGATCACGTCTGGTCTTCGCTCGATGGCTCTGGTGAAAGCCTCCTCGACATTCGAGAAGGCTTCGACCCGGCCAACGCCGGCGCGGCGTATCATGAACGTCAGCATCCTGAGATACATATCATCGTCGTCCACAACGATGACGAAGGCGTTTTTATCAAGTGTCATGTTCATCTCCAGATCAGGCGATATCTGGATAGATTCGATCATGTGAGAAGACGACTTACGTCAAAATTGAGGAAAAAGTTGGGTTTCGCGTCCTTTTCAAATTGCGGTGACCTCGTTCACGTTTTCTTCAGCATCGATTTGCGGCGCATTGCGCGCCCGCTCGGCGCGATCATCCCTTGACCCGGACGACGTCCCGTTCGAGACCGAACGCCCGTGCCGCGTTGGTCGACACCATCTTGTGGACATCCGCGTCGTCATATCCGAGTTCGAGGCACATCCTGGCTCCGCGGCGAAAACCTTCGAGGGGATCGAATACGCCGGGCTGGCCAAGGTCGGAGCACATGATCGTCTTGTCGACGCTCGCGGCGTCGATGTGCTTTCGCCTGTCGTCGGGGCCGGTGACCTTGAACTTCGATCCCTCGAGGAACATGCAAAGCGAATGCGCGCCCATGGCGGCGATGCTCGGCGTCAACGCCATCGCCGCCCCGGTCTTCGATAAATCCGCCACCGCCGTCGCGGCGGTGGCGGTCGTCGGATCAATCCAGTTCCTGCCGGCAAAGCCGGAGACGAGGCTGATCAAGGCGCTGCGCGACTGCGCGGGACAGATTTCCAGACGACTTGGCCATGTCCGGAACTAAAATGGTCTGAGGCAAATGGCGTGAAGCATGCCGCGCCGGGTCTATGCGGCGTCCTCCAATCATGCTTGCCCTTTCTCGTCCATGCGTCCGCCTCCTCGCGCGTGTCCGAGCCTCGCGTGAAATGGCGCGCGCGCGTGGCTCCGTGCGGCGCGGAATTATCATTCGGTATAGTCGCCAACGGTCATTTGGACCCCACGCAAATGACTCCCGAGGCTATTCAATACCCACGGCGCAAATGTGAGCGACCAGCGTTGATCGATCGAGTTGGCGTGGTATTTTGGCATGCAAAATCACGTCATGGGCTTGACGACGGGAGCTTGATGATCATGGGAACGGCCAAGACCTTTCCGCTCAACGCGTGGTATGTGGCGGCCTGGAGCCACGAAATAGGCAAGCGGGAGCCGCTGTCGCGCACCGTCTGCGACAACAAGATCGTGCTCTGGCGAAAGGCGGACGGGACGCTGGCCGCGCTCGAGGACGCGTGTTGGCATCGCTTGCTGCCGCTCTCGATGGGCTGGCTTGAGGGCGAGGAAATCGTGTGCCGCTACCATGGCCTTGCGTTCGACGGCGCGGGAACCTGCACGCGCGTTCCCTCGATGGATACGGGCAACACCGCGGCCAAGGTCCGCGCCTACCCGGCGCTCGAACGCCATCGCTTCGTCTGGGTTTGGCCCGGCGATCCCGCGCTTGCCGACCCCGCGCTGGTGCCTGACCTGCATTGGAACGACGACCCGGAATGGGTGGGTGACGGCAAGACCATGTTCGCCAAATGCGATTATCGACTGTTCGTCGATAACCTGATGGACCTGACCCACGAATCCTTCGTTCACGCCACGAGCATTGGCAACAAACATGTTGCCGAGACGCCGATGGAAACGATCCAAAAAGGCCGCACTGTCACATCCTCGCGCTGGATGCTGGACATCGATGCCCCGCCCTTCTGGCGCACGCAGCTCGGCAAGCCTGGAAACGTCGACCGCTGGCAGATCATCAACTTCGAAGCCCCCTGTACGATCGTTCTCGACGTCGGGGTTGCTCCGGCGGGCACTGGCGCGCCCCGGGGCGATCGCTCCAAGGGCGTCAACGGACGCGTTCTCAATACGATCACCCCCGAGACCGGGTCGACATGCATGTATTTCTGGAGTCTGACCCGCAATTACAGGCTTCAGGACCAGTCGCTAACCACATTCCTGCGCGAGGCAAACGCCAAGATTTTTTTGGAGGATCAGGTCGTCGTCGAAGCCCAGCAATTAATGTTGGATGCGCGCGTCGACCGTGGACTACGAAATCTCAATATCGACGCGGGATCAATGCGGGCGCGCCGCCTCATTGAGGATATGATCGCAAGCGAGCCTTGAACAAAACGACGCTTGCTCGAATTCACGTTCCGATGACGGGCCTTGTCGATAGCCTCGATGGAATGTCGCTTGGCGTCCATGCAATGCTTCGAAGGCGAGGTATCGCGATAATGCCGGCGGGTCATATGGACACTCGCCGCCGGGGCGGTCCGTTGAATGCCGCCGGGCATTGATCCAGTATTTGGCGTGGACTTCGGCGCCGGACAGCTACGAGCCTGGCAATTGACCGGGTGGCCGGGCTTTCGAAAATGAACTCCATGGCCCAGCGCGCGCTTTCAATCGGCGACAGTCTCTCCGACGCCTGACATCCTGAAGCCGCGTGAGTCGCGACACCGGCGGCGGGCCGTGAAACGGCGCGCGCGTTTGGCTTCATGCGGCGCGGAAAGATCAAGTGCTTGCGATGGCGTTCGGAGTTCAGATCCCGCGCCGATTTGCCAACACGATGATGCGATCGACTGGATGCGAACCATGGATCCTCGACGGCGTCAGCGTGAAATTCCATCGCGGCGAATCCGTCGCCATCGTGGGGCCATCGGGCGGTGGCAAGACGACGCTGCTGAAAATCCTGTCGGGCCTTGTCGCGCCAACGGAGGGCGAAATCCTGATCAACGGCGAACCGCTCAAAACCGTGGGCCTCGACAATTACCGGGCGATGCTGGGCGTCGTGATGCAGGACGATCAGCTATTCTCGGGCTCGATCGCGGAAAACATCGCCTTCTTCGACGATCGCATAGACATGAAGTGGATGGAAGCGTGCGCGCGCGACGCCGCGGTGCACGACGACATCATGGCCATGCCGATGAAATACGAAACATTGATCGGCGACATGGGCACGGTGCTGTCCGGCGGCCAGAAGCAACGCGTTTTGATCGCGCGCGCGCTTTACTGCGGGCCTGGCATCCTCCTGCTTGACGAGGCGACCAGCCATCTCGATGTCGACCGCGAGCGAATGGTCAACGCGATGCCGCGGCGCGGTTGCCTGACGCGCATCGTCATCGCCCATCGGCCAGAAACCATTCGGGCCGCCGATCGGATTGTCACGCTGGAAGCGGGCCGGATCGTGGAGTGGAGCGAGGGCCAGCGCGCGCCAGCCTGAGCGGCCCTCGATTTTGGACCGTCAAGGCATGCGATACATGGCCGGGGCCCCGGTGGATGTGGCCCATGAGGGATTCAAGCCGATTCAGAGCCGGAAAACAGGCTCGGCGGAAATAAGGCGACAACGGATAAATGCTTGGTGGAGCTGATGAGATTCGAACTCACGACCTCTGCAGTGCGATTGCAGCGCTCTCCCATCTGAGCTACAGCCCCAAGACGCGCGTTGTGTAGGGCGGCGACCGGCCCCTGTCAACGGCCGCGGCGGCGAAATTCAATCATCGGCCCTCGTCGTTCGCTTGCCGGGGCCAGCCGGGCCGGTTAAACGGTCGATCGTGCAATTTCCGGAGCCCTCGAATGCGCGCGCTACTCGACGTCGTCCTGCGAGCCCTCGACCTCTACACCGATGTGATCATCGGCGTGGCCGTGCTGTCGTGGCTACTGGCCTTCAACGTCATCAATATTCACAATGATTTCGTCCGCTCCGTCTGGAATGGGCTCAACGCCCTGACGGAGCCGCTCCTGCGGCCGATTCGCCGTTGGCTGCCGGCCATGGGCGGGCTCGATATTTCGCCGATCGTGCTGCTGCTGGCGATCTACTTCCTGCGACCCCTGATCGCCTAAAATCTCTATCCGATGGCGCTCGGCTACTGATCCTCGTGATCGAGGCCGGCGCCGCCTGGTCCGTTCACGCCTCCGGCGTTCGGCTCGTCGTGCGATTGACGCCCAAATCCTCGCGCGATGGGGTGGACGGGCTCGAGACGCTCTCGGACGGGCGTCGCGCCCTCAAGGCGCGGGTGCGCGCAGTCCCCGAGGACGGCAAGGCCAACGACGCGTTGCGCAAGGTCATCGCCAAGGCGCTGGGGCTCTCGGTTGGGGCCGTGGAGATCGTCGGCGGCGCCACGAGCCGTCTTAAATCCCTCAGCCTCGCCGGCGACCCGGCCTTGCTGGACGAGCGGCTTCGCGCGCTGACGAAAGCCTAGCGCCCGACCCGCCGGAAAAAATCGATCAGCACGCGCGACGTGTCGATGTCATTGTTGCGCGCGCCGATGATGGCGCCGCGATCCGCCCGGATCGGACGCCCCGGCAGCGCATGGCCGCCGCCCTCGACGCGCCAGACTTCCACCGGCGTCTTGCAATCGTAAAAATGCTCGACAATCACGCGCGACCCGTCCGTGCGATCGCGATCGGGCATTTCCTGCGAAGCCTTGTTCTTGCCGCAGGAGGCCGCCGCGGCAAAGGGCGCGACCGTCGCTTCCGCCGAAACAACCTCGCCCTTGAAATCAACCAGCTTGGTTTCGCCGCCGGTGAAGGGCATGAGGGGGTCGGCTGTCCCGGTGAGGAAAAGAAAGGGAATCGGCCGCGCCGGCTTGCAGGCGCTGGCGACGGCGGTCGGCGCGTTGGCGATCAGCACCGCCGCGCCCGCGATGTAGTCAGCGCCATCGCAAAGAATACGCAGCGCCAGCAGGCCGCCAGACGATACGCCGGCGAGATAGATGCGCCGGCGGTCGGCGACGCCATCGGCCACCAGCTTGGCCGCCAGCGCGCGCACCATCGCGTCGTCGCTCTTGTCCGCGCCGAGGCGCCACGCGTTATCCTGCGGAAACGGGAACGCCAGCACGGTCGCGCGGCCGGCGGCGTCGTCAAGCCCGAGGAACCGGTCGATGCGGGACAGGCCGATCCGTCGCGCCGCGCCCGCGCCGCTGCGCAGCACGATGATGGTGGGTCGCGGCGCCCGCTTGAGGCGCGCGTGTTCAACGATCGTCGCCGAGCGCTTCTGGCCGTTGACGTCGACGGTGATGCGGCCGGTGGCCGCGAGGGCCGCCGAAGTCAGCGCCAGCAAGGCGGCCATCGACGCGCCGATCATCCGCGGCAAGGTTCGAATCCGGTGGCGCGAGGGCGCTTGAAACATGAATCTGGCCCGTGATTCTGATTGTCGCGCCGCCACCATCGACATTTTCCAGCCCCTTCGCAACCCGCCACTTCGCAATCCGCAATTCGGCGTCTATCGCCGCCAATTGTGTCGCTGGTCGGGCGACGACGAAGCAAATGCGCCCGGACGTCAGCCGATGAGGTCGACCAGCGCCGGCAGCAGCGGCTCGTCGGCCGGCGGCATGGGATAATCGCGCAGGTTCCGCGCGCGCACCCATTTCAGCGCCTGTCCCTCGCGCGACTGGACCATGCCTTCCCAGCGACGGCAGACGTAGAGCGGCATGAGCAGATGAAAATCCTCGTAGGCGTGGCTGGCGAAGGTCAGCGGCGCGAGGCAGTCCTCCTTCACCGTGATGCCCAGTTCCTCGGCGAGTTCGCGGATCAGCGACTGCTCCGGCCGCTCGCCGGGATCGACCTTGCCGCCGGGAAACTCCCACAGCCCGGCCAGTTGCTTGCCTTGCGGCCGTTGCGCGATGAGCACGCGTCCGTCGGCGTCGATGAGGGCGGCGGCGACTACCAGCAGCAGGCGCATCTCAGCCGCCCGCCACGCCGGAGACGATGACCTTCACTGGGTCCTTTTCGGCGCCGGTGATCTTGACGGTCTCATACATGGCCGCCCCCTGCGCGAACATCGCGTCGTCCTTTTTCCAGCTCATCTGCGAGACGACGAAATACTCGCCCGGCGCCACCTTGTCGAAGCTGAATTTGCCGGATGACTCGGTTTTGGTCTGGCGCGTGTATTTGATGTAGTCGGGGTCGGAGGAAATGGTTGGAACCGACCGCGCGGGAATCGACTTGCCCGCCCCGTAGAAGGCCGCGAATCGTTGCCGCGAATAGGCGGTCACGGGCACGAGCCACACGGGCTGACCCGCCGCGTTGACCACGCCGCCGCTGCCATTGGTGACGAAGGCGTGTCCATCGATCGTCGCCTTGCCCTGCTTGAGCACGAACGCGGCCTCCGTGGCGTCGAACGCGACGGGATTTTCAATTCGCGTCGACTGGCAGGCCCCCGTGGCGAGGGCGAGGGCAAGAATGAAAAAGGAGATAGGACGCATGGGACACCGCTCGAAAACAGCCGAGCTTGCGACCGGCGGCGGTCGAAATCAAGCGCCGTCCGTTGGCTTGCCGGGCGTTTTCGAGCTGTCGCGTCCGTGGCGCCCCTTGCGGCGATGACGGGATGATCGGTCGCGCGCGTACCAGCCCGCGGCGAAACCCGCGCCCAACAGCAGCAACTGGAACAAGAGATCCGCCATGGCGCAACTCCGACGCGAGCGCGATAGCAAATATTCGCGGGTCGGACCAGAGTATTCCCTGACGCCATGAAGCGCATGTGACGGGCGTTGCTACAGCTTGTCTTCCCGCGCGCCGAGCGCGTCGGCGAGACGCGCTTGCGCCGAGCCGGGTTTGAGCGGCTTTTGCTGGCTTTCATGCGGCGCCCAGCCCGACAGCCAGATGACGTCGATGGTGGCGCGCGCGCGGCCGTCCGGGTCGGCGAAGCGCGCCGCGTAAATTTCCGCCGCCCGAAGCGCGATGGCGCGCGTCAACGGCCGCGGATCGCGCGCGACAAGCGCGTTGCCGGCGCCCATGGCGCGCAGGTCGCGCGCGAGAGCGAAAAAATGATCGTAGCGGAGCGTCAGCGTGTCGACGTCCGCCACCGGCAGGGCGAAGCCGGCGCGTTGCAACAGGCCGCCCATGTCGCGCACGTCGGCGAAGGGCGCGACACGCGGGCTCGCGCCGCCGCGGATTTCGAGCTCCGCCTCGGTGATCGCCGCGCGCAATTCGTGCAGGCTGCGACCGCCAATCAGACAGGCGAGGAACAGGCCGTCGGGCTTCAGCGCGCGGCGTATTTGCGCCAGCGCGCCGGGCAGGTCGTTGACGAATTGCAGCGCCAGCGCGGACACAACGAGATCGAGGCTTTCGGGCGCGAACGGCAGACGCTCGTCCGCGAGCGGAACCGTCTCCCAGTCGCTATCTGCCGCCTCGGGAATGGTCGTGGCGCGTATCAGCCGCGCGGGCTTGGCGGCGGCCAGCATGCGCGCGACGAGCGGCGTCGGCGTGCCAAGATCAAGCATGGCGTCGAAGCGGCGCGTGACCACCGAGAGCCGGTCGGCCAGATCCTCGGCGGCGCGCGCCAGCAAAAAATTGGCGAAGCCCGCGCGCAACGCGCGCGCGAGTCGCAGATCGAGCAAGGCGCGATCGAAAACCCGCGGCGGCGCCGCGGTCATCGACTTACGCCGCCTTTTTCTTCGGCTGGATCAGCTTGCGGTTGACCAGCACTTCCGCGATCTGCACCGCGTTCAGCGCCGCGCCCTTGCGCAGGTTGTCCGACACGCACCAGAAGGCGAGGCCATTCTCGACCGTGGCGTCCTCGCGAATGCGCGAGATGTAGGTCGGATCCTCGCCCGCCGCCTCGTGCGGGGTCATGTAGCCGCCGTTTTCGCGCTTGTCGATGACGATAACGCCGGGCGCCGCGCGCAGCAGTTCACGCGCCTCGTCGGGCGAGATCGGCTTGGCGAACTCGACGTTCACCGCTTCCGAATGGCTGATGAAGACCGGCACGCGGACGCAGGTGGCCGTGAGCTTGATCTTCGGGTCGAGAATCTTCTTCGTCTCGGCCATCATCTTCCATTCTTCCTTCGTGTAGCCATCCTCCATGAAGACATCGATATGGGGAATGACGTTGAAGGCGATGCGCTTGGTGAACTTCTTCATCTCGACATTGCCGAGCGAATAGAGCGCCTTCGTCTGGCGATCGAGCTCGTCCATGCCTTCCTTGCCCGCGCCGGAAACCGACTGGTAGGTCGAGACGACGACGCGGGTGATCGTCGCGTGGTCGTGCAGGGGCTTCAGCGCCACGACGAGTTGCGCGGTGGAGCAGTTCGGATTGGCGATGATGTTCTTCTTGCGGAACCCAACGATGGCGTCGGCGTGCACCTCGGGCACGATCAGCGGCACGTCGGAGTCGTAGCGCCACTGCGACGAGTTATCGATGACGACGCAGCCCTGCGCGCCGATGCGCGGCGACCATTCCTTCGACGGGCCGCCGCCCGCCGACATCAGGCAGATGTCGGTGTCGCTGAAATCGTAGGTGTCGAGATGTTTGCACTTGAGGATCTTGTCGCCATACGAAACTTCCGTGCCCATAGAGCGCGCGGAAGCGAGCGCCACCACCTCGTCGGCGGGAAACCCGCGCTCGTCGAGGATCTTCAGCATTTCGCGGCCCACGTTGCCCGTGGCGCCGACGACGGCGACCTTGTAACCCATGTGCATATTCCTGTTGCGGTGCGGCGGGTGTGGAACACCCGCGCGGCGGGAATGTCAATCCGGCGGCGGCGACGGAGGGCGTCGCGGGCCCCTATTTCATCGCTTTTTCGATGGCGGGCAGCAGTTCCGTCCGCGCGGAATCGTCGTTCAGCGGGCCGATGAACTTGTAGGCGATGACGCCGTCGCCGCGCACCACGAAGGTCTCGGGAACGCCATAGACGCCCCAGTCGATGCCGACGCGCCCGCTCTGGTCCTCCCCGATCAGCGCGTAGGGATTGCCCAATTCGCCCAGGAACTTGCTGGAATTGGCGGGCTCGTCCTTATAGGCGAGACCGGCGAGGCGGACCCCGCCGACGCGCAAAACCTCGTTCTTGACCAGCCGCAGCAGCACCGGATGCTCGTCCCGGCAGGGAACGCACCAGGACGCGAAGACGTTGACGAGCGTCACCTTGCCCTGACGCAGGTCGTCGGAGGACAGGGCCGGGGCGCCCGTCCCGACGAGGGCGGGCAGGTTGAAGATAGGCGTCGGCTTGCCGACCAGCGCCGAGGGCAGGCGGGAATGGTCGCCGCCTCGCAGGGCCACGTAGAACAGGCCCGCCAGCGCCGCGAAGACGGCGAGGGGCAGGAAGGCCAGCCAGGGGCGGCGGCGGGGCGTCGAGGTTTCCGTCGCGGTCATGGCGTTTCGTCGCGCTGGGGAAATCGCGCGAGCGCCTTTTTCAGCGCCCGGTGGTCGATGACGATCGAGGCGATCATCGCCGCGATGGCGATCGCGGTGATCGCGTAGGCGGCGAAAATGAAGTCGATGTGCGACCCGTTCATCGCGCCGCTCCCGTTTCGAGGTCGAGCCGGTGGCCGGGCGTCTCGTCCGCCGCCGCGACGATTGACAGGCGACGCAGGCGCCGGCGCAGGATTTCGTTGCGCACCGCCATCAGGTGCAGCGTCAGGAACAGGAAGGTCGCCGCCAGCGCCATGACGAACAGCGGCCACAGCATGGATTTGTCGATGGTCGGGCCGCCCATGCGAAACACCGAGGCGGGCTGGTGCAGGGTATTCCACCAGTCCACGGAAAACTTGATGATCGGCAGGTTGACCACGCCGACCAGCGTCAGGATTGCCGCCGCGCGGGCGGCGCGCGAGGGCTCCTCGATGGTGCGCCAGAGCGCCACGAGGCCGAGATAGATCAGAAACAGCACGAGCACGGAGGTCAGCCGCGCGTCCCAAACCCACCAGGTTCCCCACATGGGCTTGCCCCATAGCGAGCCGGTGACGAGGCAGACGAAGGTGAAAGCAGCCCCGAGTGGCGCGGCGGCCTTCTGGGCGGCGTCGGCGAGCGGGTGCCGCCAGACCAGCGTGCCGAGCGCCGACAGGGTCATCACCCCGTAGATGAAGGTCGACAGCCAGGCGGCGGGCACGTGGATGAACATGATGCGCACCGTCTCGCCCTGCTGGTAGTCGGCGGGCGCGACGAAAAACGCGCCGTAGAGACCGACGAGCGCAAGCAAGGCCGCGAGCCCGCCAACCCAGGGGATCAGGGCGTCGGCGAGGCGCAGGAAGTTGGCGGGATTGGCGTAGCGCAGCATGCGCAAAGTGGTAATCCGCGCGGGCCGGGAAGGCAATTCACGAGGTTGGGGGGCGGGCCCCCACGTAAATGTCATCCACACGCGCGCGTTCAGCCCCTTTTTGGCGATGCCCGAAACAGGTCGACAAGGCGCAATTCGGCGAACTGGTGAACCGCCAGCGCCAGGACAACGGATGAAGCCACGATGGCGAACAGGGCGAGTTCGCCGCGTGGCGATCCGGCCAGCGTGAGCGGGTGAAGAATTCGAGCCGTCACGCCGAGCGCGGGCTCATGAATCAGATAGAGCGAAAATGATGCTTCCCCCAGGTAGGTAAAAGCCCGTCCGACCGCGCCGCAGGGCCGCCATGACAAAAGCGAAGCTCCAAGGATGATCCAGCCGCCGGCAACAGCGTAAAGAAAGTGCGTGATCATTTTGGCCGCGCGATTTGGCGCGATTGCTTGATCAAAATACATGTCGCTCAGGTATTTGACGTCAATGTAGGCCGAGACCGCGAAAATGGCGACGCCCGTGGTCAGCGCCGCCACGGGCATCCATGCCGGCATGTTTATTTTTTCGAGAAGTTTCGAGACGAAAAACGCGGCTATGCCGAAAACAAAAATGGCGTTGTACAGGTTAAGCGGAGAGCCGCCGCAGGCGGCCAGGGGGCGCGCGAATGGAAGCGCCGCGTTGAGCAAGATCAGCGACGTCAAAAGACTTATGCCAAAAACAAAAAAAGCAGGTCTGATGAAATAAGCCGCGAAAATAAGATAAAATAAAACTTCATTGCTAAGCGACCACAGCGTCCCCGGCAGATATTCGCATTGAAAGGGGATTAGGGACAAAGACGTGACGATCTTGATGGGTGAAATATCAAACAACAGCGGATCGCTCGTGAGCCATCGCAGCAGCGGCGTCATGGCGAGCAGGCAGATCACCGTGCCGATCGTCATCGGAAAGATACGCGTGAAACGCCGCGCGACATAACGCTTGAAATATGTCCAGGAATTCGGGTCGCCCCAGTGGGCGCGCAAAATAATATATCCCGAAAGCACGAAAAATATTTCGACCCCCGCGTGTCCGAACGACAGAAATTTAATTTGATAGGTCGAATCCAGTAAGGCGTTTGGTCCAAACAGGAATTGGGCATGGAACAGCACGACGGAGAGCGCGGCCATGCCTCGAATCACCTGAAGCGCCTCGATCCTGTCCTTGTCGGCTGAACCCCGTGCCGATGTCGCGGTGGGTTCACGCGTGTAGAGCGACCAAAGGGACGCGCCAGGACGGTCGGTGAACCGCTTGGCGGTCGGAAGGGAAGATTTCCCGGCAGACCTCATTTCTTATCCCCGGAACGTCTGTTTCCGCCGCCGCTCTGGCCCGCCCCGGATGAGGTTTCGCATGGTTTCACCCTTCGCCCCGCAGCGCCGCCGCCGCCGCGAAGGGGGCCAGCGCCATGGCGCCCAGCGTCAGCGCGCACAGCGCCAGAAACGGCGTCCAGAACGGCACGGTTCCGCCGCTCGCGGCGCCCGCCGCCGAGACCCCGAAGATCAGCACAGGCACGGTGAAGGGCAGGATCAGCACGGCCATCAGCAAGCCGCCGCGGCGCAGGCTGACGGTCAGCGCCGCGCCGATGGCGCCGATGAAGGTCAGCGCCGGCGTGCCGACGAGCAGCGACGCGGCGACGCCCCCCAGCGCCGGCCCGTCGAGCGCCAGCATCAGGCCGAACAGCGGCGCGGCGATGACCAGCGGCAGGCCCGTCGCCGTCCAGTGGGCGAGGCATTTTACGGCGACGATCAGCTCCAGCGGCGTGTCCGTCATGCGCAGCAGGTCGAGCGAGCCATCCTCGTGGTCGGACTGGAACAGCCGGTCGAGCCCGAGCAGGCTGGCGAGCAGGGCGGCGATCCAGAGAATGGCCGGGCCGATGCGCGACAGCAGGTTCAGGTCGGGGCCGATGGCGAAGGGCGTGATCGTCACCAGAATGAGAAAGAAAACCACGCCCATGGCGCCGCCGCCGCCGATGCGCCGGGCGAGACGCACCTCGCGCACGAAAAGCGCGACGAGTGCCCCCATCACGAGGCGGCGCCCAGTTGCAATTCGCGCGCGCCCTCGAGGCCGAGCGGCACATGGGTGGCGGCGACGATCAGACCGCCGCTGGTCAGATGCGCGGCCATCGCCTCGGCGAGGCGGCGTTGCGAGGCGGCGTCGAGCGCCGTGGCGGGCTCGTCCAGCAGCCAGACGGGCCGGGGGGCCACCAGCAGGCGCGCGAGGCCGGCGCGGCGGCGCTGGCCAGCGGAGAGGTAGCCGACGGGCAGGTCGGCGGCGTGCGCCAGCGCGAATTGGGCCAGCGCCTCGCGCGGCGCCATGCCGCCCGCGGCGCCCAGCGTTTGCGCCCAGAATTCGAGGTTCTCGGTCACGGTCAGCGCCGATTTCTGCGCCTCCGCGTGGGCGATGTAATGGGCGCGCGGCGCTATCTCGTCGTCCTCGCCCGCCCCTTCCAGCCGCGCCGTGCCGGCCGCGGGCTCAAGCAGCCCCGCCAGAACGCGCAGCAATGTCGACTTGCCGGCCCCGTTCGGTCCGGTGACGACGAGCGCCTCGCCCGCCGTCAGGCGAAACGACAAATCGCCAGCGAGGGTTCGGCCGCCGCGCGCAAGCGCGAGGGAGTCGGCTCTCAGGGCGAGGGCGCGGGAAAAAATGTGCGCGGACAAGGCGGGACGCTCGTTTCTTGGACATTCGACGTGTAGCGCTTGGCGCGGGAATTATCTATAAGCGCGACCATTCCACGTGAACGAGGCCCCACACATGTCGCTCGACAGCTTCAAATGCCGCAAGACGCTCGTCGTCGGATCGAAGTCCTATCATTACTTTTCGCTGAAACAGGCCGAAAAGAACGGGCTGAAGGGCGTCTCGCGCCTGCCGTATTCGATGAAGGTCGTGCTTGAAAACCTGCTGCGCTTCGAGGACGGGCGCTCCGTGACCAAGGAAGACATCGTTGGCTGCGCCGAGTGGCTGGTCAACAAGGGCAAGACCGAGAAGGAGATCGCCTTCCGCCCCGCCCGCGTGCTGATGCAGGATTTCACGGGCGTTCCCGCCGTGGTCGATCTGGCCGCCATGCGCGACGCCGTCACCAAGCTCGGCGGCAAGGCCTCCAGCGTCAACCCGCTGGTGCCGGTCGATCTGGTCATCGACCATTCGGTTATCGTGGATGAGTTCGGCACCGCCAAGGCGTTCAAGAAGAACGTCGATCTGGAATATCAGCGCAACGGCGAGCGCTATCAGTTCCTCAAGTGGGGCCAGGGCGCCTTCGACAACTTCGCGGTCGTTCCCCCCGGCACCGGCATTTGCCATCAGGTGAACCTCGAATATCTCGCCCAGACCGTCTGGACGAAGAAGGAAAAGTACAAGCCCGCGCGCGGCGCCGCCTCGACCGTCGAGGTCGCCTATCCCGACACGCTGGTTGGCACCGATTCGCACACGACCATGGTCAACGGCCTCGCCGTTCTCGGCTGGGGCGTCGGCGGCATCGAGGCCGAGGCCTGCATGCTCGGCCAGCCGCTTTCGATGCTGCTGCCCGAGGTCATCGGCTTCAAGCTCACCGGCAAGCTGACCGAGGGCGTCACCGCCACTGATCTCGTGCTCACCGTCACGCAGATGCTGCGCAAGAAGGGCGTCGTCGGCAAGTTCGTCGAATTCTATGGCCCCGGCATCGCCGACCTGACCCTCGCCGACCGCGCCACCATCGGCAACATGGCGCCCGAGTATGGCGCGACCTGCGGTTACTTCCCCGTGGACGCCGAGACGATCGACTTCCTCGCCACGTCGAACCGCAAGTCGGCCCGTGTCGCGCTGGTTGAGAAATACGCCAAGGCGCAGGGCATGTTCCTGACCGCCAAGTCCGAGGATCCCGTGTTCACCGACACGCTGGAGCTCGACCTCGGCACGGTCGTTCCCTCGATGGCCGGCCCGAAGCGTCCGGAAGGCCGCTTGCCGCTCGGCGAGATCGGCGCGGGCTTCGCGAAGGCGATGGAAACCGACTATCGCAAGGGTTCCGAGCAACATAAGCGGTTCCCCGTCGATGGCGCGAACTATGATCTCGGCCACGGCGACGTCGTCATCGCGGCCATCACGTCGTGCACCAACACCTCGAACCCGAGCGTGCTGATCGCCGCCGGCCTGCTGGCGCGCAACGCCGTCGCCAAGGGCCTGAAGGCGAAGCCGTGGGTGAAGACCTCGCTGGCGCCGGGCTCGCAGGTTGTCGGCGAATACCTCGCCAACGCCGGCCTGCAGAAGGATCTCGACAAGGTTGGCTTCAACCTGATCGGCTATGGCTGCACGACCTGCATCGGCAACTCCGGTCCGCTGCCGGAAGTCATCTCCGAGTCGATCAACAAGAACAACATCGTCGCCGCGGCCGTGCTGTCGGGCAACCGCAACTTCGAGGGTCGCGTCAACGCCGACGTGCAGGCGAACTATCTCGCCTCGCCGCCGCTCGTCGTCGCCTACGCGCTCGCCGGCAACATCTACATGGACCTGACGAAGGAGCCGCTCGGCGAGGGCAAGGACGGCAAGCCCGTCTATCTGCGCGACATCTGGCCGACGTCGAAGGAAATCCAGGCGTACATCAAGAAGTTCGTCACCAAGAAGATCTTCAAGGAGCGCTACGCCGACGTCTTCAAGGGCGACACGAACTGGCGCAAGGTCAAGGCGCCGGCGGGCGAGACCTTCAAGTGGAGCATCAACTCCACCTACGTGCAGCACCCGCCCTATTTCGAGGGCATGACCATGACCCCCGATCCGATCGAGGACGTGGTCGACGCGCGCATCCTCGCGCTGTTCGGCGACAAGATCACCACCGATCACATCTCGCCCGCGGGCTCCATCAAGTTCGCCTCGCCGGCGGGCAAGTGGCTCACGGAGCGTCAGGTGCGCGAGGGCGATTTCAACCAGTACGGCACGCGCCGCGGCAACCATGAAGTGATGATGCGCGGCACCTTCGCCAACATCCGCATCAAGAACTTCATGAACAAGCTCGCCGACGGCAACGTCGCCGAGGGCGGCATGACCGTGCACTATCCCTCGGGCGAGAAGATGTCGATCTACGACGCGGCCGTGAAATACGCCGCCGAGAAGACGCCGCTGGTCGTTTTCGCGGGCGAGGAATACGGCAACGGTTCGTCGCGCGACTGGGCCGCCAAGGGCACCAAGCTGCTCGGCGTTCGCGCCGTGATCTGCCAGAGCTTCGAGCGCATCCATCGCTCGAACCTCGTGGGCATGGGCGTCCTGCCGATGACCTTCGAGCCGGGCACCTCGTGGCAGTCGCTCGGGATGAAGGGCGACGAAGTCGTCACCATTCACGGGCTCGCCGAGGGCCTGAAGCCGCGCCAGATGATGGAAATGTCGGTCAAATACGCCGACGGCTCCACCAAGAAGGTGCCGCTGCTCTGCCGCATCGCCACGCTCGACGAGCTCGAATACTTCAAGCACGGCGGCATCATGCAATACGTGCTGCGCAATCTCGCGGCGTGATATTTTCAATCATCAAAACAAAACGCCGGGGATCGCTCCCCGGCGTTTTTGTTTGCGCGTCGTCGCGGATGGCGCGTCGGCTCACGCCGCCAGACAGCACTTCTTGAATTTCTTGCCGCTGCCGCAGGGGCAGGGATCATTACGTCCGACATCGCGGAATTCATTGACGACGGGCGCGAGAGCCTCCTCGCCATCGTCGGGATTTTCCATTTCCTCGAGGGTGGCGGCGATTTCATCGATGCGTCGAAGGTCGGCGATGGCGTCATCCACCGGGCCGATGCCGTCACGCGCGAAGACGGCGAGCGGATCGGTCTCCTCGCGCGCCATCGCGAAGATCATGTCGAGTTCCTCGATGGCCTCGACGGCCTGCTCGCCCATGACGCCGAAGGCTTCGC
Source organism: uncultured Hyphomicrobiales bacterium (assembly GCA_903861645.1). Lineage (GTDB taxonomy): Bacteria > Pseudomonadota > Alphaproteobacteria > Rhizobiales > Beijerinckiaceae > Terripilifer. The sequence continues at coordinate 61,206 of CAIOVE010000052.1, read as the reverse complement.
GCGCCTCGCCCATCAGGTCGCCGAGGCCGAGCCGGGCCACCGCGAAGCCCCATGAAATCCAGTCGGCGTCGACGGGATCTATCGACTCGAAGCGCGCGGTCGCCGCGGTCAGCCACGCCAGCGTTTCGTCGTGATCGATCTTCCCCGCCGCCGTCAGCCAGGCGACCGTTTCATAGGCCATCTCGCGCATGAAGGGATCGATGGCGCGATCCTCGGCGAGCGCCCGCTGCGCGCGCGCGTCGCCGTCGAAAACCGAGATCATCACGCGCGCCAGCGACATCGAGCCGTCGTCGGCGAACAGGGTCGCGGCGCCTTCCGGCGCCTTGATCAGCGCGCGCAACATCGGCGCGGCCGCGGGGTCGCGTTTTTCGGCCAGCAAAAACAGGCCGAAATAGGCCGCGAGCATGTCGCCGTCGCGCGCGCCCTCTGGGTTGCGGGCGCAACGGGCCAGCACTTGAACAAGCGCGGGCCGCGCGATGTCCCAGTGGTCGAGGCCCCAGCGCAGGGCCTCCTCGGGCAGGTCGGTCGGCGCGTCGAACGCCTTGAGCATCGCGGCGAGGTTCATGAGGGATTCCGATGGTTGATCGCAAACCCTACCATGGACCCGCCGCGCCGATCGACGGGAATCGAACGTCCCCGCCCCGTCGGTCGTCGTCGCGCGCCTAGAGGTTGCGCGAGCCGAGCGCGCGTTCGTTGCGGCCGAAGTCCGGCGCCGGCGGCGTGCCCCAGCCCGACACCCACGTGCGCGCCGGCCAGACCTTTGGCCGCTGCGGACGATCGACGTGCCACGGGCGCGGCTCGAAATAGCCGAGATCCTCGTTCTTCATCTGGTCGAGTTCGCAATAATACTCGATCACGTGATCGTCGTGGTTGCGATGATAGGCGGCGATGTTGTGGCCGGGGCCATGGCGTAGCGGCCCCCAGCCCAGTGGAATCCGATGCATCGCCAGCGTTTCGCAGGCGTTGTTGATGTGCACGAAGTCCTTCAGTTCCAGCGCGAGGTGATGCAGGCGCCGCGGGCCGCCCTGAAAGAAATTCACGGTGTGATGATCGGGGTTGCAGCGCATGAACACGAAGAGATCGCCGATCCAGTCCGACACGCGGAAACCCAGAACCTTCGAATAGAAATCGATTGTCTGATGCAGGTCGGGCACGAACAAGGCGACATGGCCGACCTTCAACGGACCGATGCCCGCGACGTTCTGGTTGGGCGCGACGAAATCCCACTTGGCGAAAATGTCGATCATCGTGCCGGCGGGATCGGAGAAGCTCAGGCATTGCGGCGTGCCGGGGAAGGGGTCGGCGCGCAATTCGGCCTTCACGCCCAGGGCGGCGAGCTTGTCGCGCGCCTCGGCGAGATTGGTGGTCGGCGCCACCTCGAACGAAAGCCGCGTGCAGGCCGGCTCCTCGCCCTTCACCAGTTCGATGGCGAGCTGGCCGATTTTCGAGGCGAGCCACGCGTGGCCGGCGTCGCGGCTGACTTCGACGAGACCGTTCACGCCGACATAGTAATCGATGGCGCGTTGCATGTCGGGCGTTTCGAGCGTGGCGTGCGAAAGGCGTTGGGCCTGTATCATTGTGTGCTCCGGAACATGAAAGGCGGGCGCCGCGCGCCTCTCGCGCGCGACGATTAGCTAGCAAGGATCAATCCAGCGGCTCGACCTTGATGACCGAGGCGCCGTGATTGGAGCCGACCCACAACACCGGGCGGGAGCCGCGCTCGTCGACGAAGACGCGCCGGATGTTGGTCGGCCGCGGCATGAGGTAATCGACCTCCTCGCCGCTCTTCGTATCGAGCCGGTTGACCATGTCGTTGGCCATCGAACCGGCCCAGACCTCGCCGGTCTTCGTCGCGACGACGTCATAGGGCGTCGCCCATGGCGCCTTCAGCTTGTATTCCTTGAGTTCCTTGGTCTTCGTGTCGAACATGCCGATGCCGCCGCCACGATATTCGGCGAACCACAGGCGGCCCTCCGCGTCGACGCGTCCGCGCCGCGGCGCCGAGCCCTGGAACGGCGTCGTGAAGACCTCGGCGACGCGCTTCTCGGGATCGTACCAGCCAATCCTCGTGCCCGAGAATTCATGCAGCATGGGTCGGTTCTTGAGGTCCGTCGGCATGCCATAGCCGGGAATCGGCTTGCCGTTCGCGTCCTTCGTTTCGCCCATCTGCTCGTATTCGCCGGTCTTGACGTTCAGGCGCAGCAGCGAGTGGTCTTGCTGATCGTTCGTCCAGACATAGCCGTCGACATCCGAATGCTGCGGCGAGACCATCGACTCCTGCGTCGAGGCCGTCTGCCATTTGTCGGGAATGCGATAGGCGGTGACCTTGCCGGTGGCGCGCTCCCAACGATAGACGCCGCCCTGATACATGCCCGACTGCCAGATGTCGCCGTTCGGCGCCTCGCCGATTTCAAGTCCGCCCTTGGGCGAGCCATCGGTTTTCATCATGGGCAGTTCGAGGGTTTCGACCTTGCCGGTTTTGGGGTCCATGCGGCCCATGCGCTGGTCGCCGAAATCGGAGAACCAGACCATGCCCTCGTGATCCATGATCACGTCGTGGGGCTCCCAGTCCTTCGCGGGCAGGTCGTATTCGGTGATGATCACCTTCGTCGCGCGACCGGCCGGCCGCGGCAGGGTCTTGAGTTCGTAGCTCCGGTTGGGGCCCTGACTGAGGTTGGCCTTCGCCAGCAGTTCCGCGGCGGCGGGGGCCGCCTTCTCGTTGACGGCCGGGCGCTCGCCGCGCGGGCCGGGCAGGAGCGGCTGCGGCTTCGTCGGCATGGAGCCCGGCGAATAGGAACCCATGCGCTTGAAGATGTTGTCGCGGAAATCCTCGGGCTCGTAGGTCGAGTTCACGATGCGCTGATAGGTGTGGCAGCCCGAGCAGGCGTCGAGGAACTGTTTTTCCTTGTCCGTGCCGGGCATCGACATCAGCCATTCGGCGTTCGACAGTTGCGCGGCGAGGTTCTTTGTCTTCGACAGCTTGATGTCGGCGGTCGCCGGCTGCCCGTTCGGCACCTCGACACTTTTCGGTCCGTCGAGCACATAGCCGATGGCGCGGATCGACAGTGTATATTTGCCGGGGCCTATGCGATCGGCCGGGAAGGCGTAGGCGCCCGTCGCGTCGGTCACGACCGTCGTGGCGATGGTCGATCCCTCGCGCTTGGCGGTGACGAGCACGCCTTCCATTTTGGGCTCGGCTTCGGAAGCAACCTTGCCGGATAGTCCTTGCGCCAATGTCGGCGACGCAAGCAACAAGGCGGCGAGGGCCACGCCCGCGCCCAATCCAGAAATCGAATGTCTCGGCATTTGCAGCTCCTCCCGCATGGCGTTCCGCGCGTTTTGCAACCGCGTCGGATTTAACCGGAACACTAATTGTCACGGGCGATTCTGACAACCTTGCGCGGCCCGTTTCCGCTTGGCGGATGGACATTTCCGATCGCCGCGGGCCATACTCCCGCCGAGCCCGCGCCAAGCGGTGCGTTGCCTGTTCGAGGAACGTCCATGCTGCCAAAGCCGCGGTTCGATCCGCCCTGCCGCATTACGCGCACCAGCCATTTCGTGATGACCGTCCGGGATCTCGACGCCAGCCGGCATTTCTACACGGAGGTGCTAGGTCTGGTTGTTTCCGATCAGGACAAGGACGCTCTTTATCTGCGTGGAGTCGAGGAAGCCTGTCATCATAGTCTCGTGCTGAGGCGCTCGTCGGGCGACGCCCTGTGCCAACGCGTCGGCATGCGCGTGATGACCGAGGACGATCTCGATCGCGCGCACGACGCCTTCGCGGCGGCGGGTTGCGATCCACGTTTCGTCGACGCGCCTTATCAGGGCCGCACGCTGCACCTGATCGATCCCGTCGGCGCGCCGATCGAACTGACGGCCCGCATGGACGCGATGCCGCGCATGATCACGAGGTTTTCAAGCCACAAGGGCGGCTGCGCGCAACGCATCGATCACTGCCAGATTCTGTCGCCGAACGTGCGACGCGCGACCGAGTTCTGGATGGAAATGGGATTTCGCGCGAGCGAATATATCGCGCCCGCGGGCGGCGACGATATCTTCGGCGTGTTCCTGCAACGCAAGGGCAACCCGCACGACATCGTGTTCTTCAATGGCGAGGGGCCGCGCCTGCATCACTTCGCCTACGCGGCCGCGGAAACGCACAATCTGCTGCGCGCCTGCGACATCGCCGGCGAAATGGGATTTGGCCGCGACGTCGAGCGTGGTCCCGGCCGCCACGGCCCCGGTCACGCGCTGTTTGTCTATTTCCGCGATCCCGATGGTCATCGCGTCGAATTGTTCAACACGCATTACCAGATCATGGATCTCGAGAACGAACCGGTGCGCTGGGATCCCGGCGATCCCAACATCTCCCTGCCGTGGGGATTGCCCGCGCAGCGCAAATGGTTCGAGGAAGCCACGCATTTCGAGGCGACGCCGCCGAAGGCTCCCGCCAAGCCGCCGATGCCGCTGACGCTGGAAAAATTCCTGGCGCGCTGACGCCGGTTATTCGCGCGCCGTCGTCGCCTGTTTCGCGCGCTCGACGATGTCGGGCGGCGTCGCGAAAACCTTGCGCACCAGCGCCTGCGTTTCCTCGCCGGAGGTCGGCGACACATCGAGGTTCATCCGCGCGGCCTCGGCGAGGAACGCGGGATCGTGGAACGTATCCATGAAAGCCTTGCGCATGGTCGACACGCGCTCGGCCGGCGTTTCCGGCGCCATGATATAGGGGCGCCCGAATTGCTCCTGCGCGTAGACGAGATCCAGCACGGCGCGTTGTTCGGGCGTCTTCGCGAAATCGACCGTCTTCGGCACGCCCATCCGGTCGAGATCGGGATGTCCGACGGAGGCCTCCTGCACAAGCACGCGCGCGAATTTGTTGGCGAACCAGTCGGGATGCGCCGACAGCACGCTCGACCAGCCGGCGCCGCATTCGCCGTGAATTTCGCCCTTCTCGATCGCGAGCTGCACCTCGCGATTGCCCGAATAGCCGAGCACCATCTTGAATTTCGCGCCGAGCACGTTCGTCAACATGACCGGAAAGTCCTTGGTCGACGCGGCCTCGCCGCCCGAGCCCATCACGAGTTCGGTGTTCAACGCCTCGGCGAACGATTTGGCGGGCGCGTCGGCGCGCGTCACGCAGATGTAGACATCCGTGTTGGCGTTGCCGATATACTGGAACGCGCTGGGATCAAAGCGCACCTTGCGCTTGTCGCCCAGCACGGGCTCGATGATGTTGCCGGGGTGAATGGCGCCGATGACCGTTCCCTCCTTCGGCGCGACGTTCACCACGTAATAGGCGGCGTTGGCGCCCGCCGCGCCCGGCATGTTCTGCGGAATGACATTGGGATTGCCGGGAATATGCGCGCCGATGTGGCGCGCGACGAGCCGGCCATACGCATCGAAGCCGCCGCCCGCCGCGGACGCGATGATCATCGTGACGGTCTTGCCGCGATAGAAGCCGGCGGCGTCCTGTGCGCGGGCGCTGGTTGCCGCGCAAAGCGTTATCGCGACGAAAGCGAGGCGGCGTCCCGCGCGCATGATCATGAACAGGTCCATTCAACGAAAACGGGCGACCCGAGGGCCGCCCGCGATCCTAGTCCCAAACCACCGGAAATCAGAATTCCTGGTAGTTGCCGTACTTGATGAGGTTCTGCTTCTGCGCCTCGTTGCGCGGCGGCAGCTTGAACAGCCGGTGGGCCGTGCCGCCGAGGATGTTGTGGCGCGCCTTGTCGGTGAGGAAGGGCAGATCCCAGATCGTCGAGGGCAGGTCGAAGTCCCAGTGCGGATAGTCCGAGGCGTAGAGCAGCGAGTTCTCGGCGTCCATCATGCGGAACGTCGTTTCCAGCGCGCCCATGTCCTGGATTTCCATCGGCTGCACCGAATAGAACATGTCGCGCATGTAGTCGGATGGCTTCTTCTTCAAAAGCGGACATTCCGACGGACGCAGCATGTATTCATGGTCGATGCGCTGCATGACGAAGGGAATCCACGACAGGCCGGCCTCGATCCACAGCACGGGCAGCTTGGGGAAACGCTCGCCCATGCCGTTCACGACCCAGTTCGTGCAGTGCAGGATGTTGTACCAGGAGAAGCCCAGCGCATGCGCCGACAGGAAGCGGTTGCAGCTCTGGAACGTGTGGTCGCCCCACGACGGGCCGGAGTGGAACGACAGCACGAGGCCACGTTCCTCGATGGCGCGATAGACCTTCATGTAGGCGTTGTCCTGCACGCCCATCTTCGGACGCACGGTCGTCACCATGAAGCCGCGCACGCCCGGACGATGACCGAAGGTCTCGACCTGACGCAGGCATTCGTCGGCGTCGCTGAAGGGCAGGCAGAGCATGGTGAACAGGCGTCCGCCGCTTTCCGGCAGGGCCTTTTCCGTCACCCACCGGTTGTAGGCCCAGCACAGCTCGACTTCCATTTCCTTCTGCGGGTGCAGGCCGATCGACAGCATGCCCGTGGGGAACAGGCAGGAATAGTCGACGCCCATGGCGTCCATCCAGCGGTTGCCGAGCTGCACGTCGCGGTGCGGGCCGTTGGCGTCGGTCTTTTCAGACGAGCGCAGCGGATAGCGCGTGACGCGACCGCCCATGTCCTGATAGCCGAAGCCCGACGGCGCGACATTGCCGCGGCCGCCCTTGGCGCGCGAGGCGATCGCCAACTGCTTGAGAACCTCGTTCTCCATGAACGGCAGGATTTCGCCGAAGCTCTCGTTCTCGTAGTGATGCGCGTCGACGTCGACGATCAGCACGTCGTCGAAGCCCTTGTCGCGGGTCTGCTTGGCGGCGTGCGCGAGCAGCTTGCTGGTGTTGAGTTCGTCGACTTGTACGCGTCGACCGCGGTCAGCTATGAGGTCCATGTCAATCCCTCCGTTTTCTAAAGTGATGGCCAGACGGGCGGTTCAGATGCCCGACCAGCTTTGCCACATGCCCAGTTCGAAGACCTGCAGGTCGACCGCCTTCAGCAGCGCGCCGCAGAGAATCATCGCGTCCGTTCCGGTGACCGAGAAACGATCCTTGACCACCGGGAATTTGTTGCCCGCTTCCGCGTTGGCGCTGTAAAGCTTGCAGATCGCGGTCATCAGCGCCTGCGTCGCCTCGGGGGTCAGCGCCTCGAAATCGCCATTGGCGAATTTCTCTTCCAGCCTGGCGGCAAATTTCAAGGCCTCGTCCGACAACGGATTCGACTTGCGCTCGACGGGCGTGGGGGCGGAAATCTTGCGGAGGATTTCCACCTTTTTGGGCGCCTCGACCTTGATGGGGGGGCGCTTGCCGGACGCGTCCTTGGGCGCGATTCCCTCCATCATGGCCTTGATGAAATTCGCCTTGTCCCGACCCGTCATGCCCTCGTCGCTCGCCGGCTTGCTGGCCGCGCGAGACGCCTTGATGGCGGGCTTGGCCGCCTTGGTCGAGGGCTTGGCCGCCTTGGGGGCGGCCTTCTTGGTCCTAGGCGACGACATAGACGTCGTTTCCCTTCGTCACGACGTCGTACTTGCGCAGCTTCACGGACTTGTCCTTCACGTGGCAGCCGGTCTTCATGTCGTACTCGTAGCCATGCCACGGGCAGACGAAGTTCATCTGGTCGGTGAAGTGCAGACCCATCGAGGTCTTGTCGGGGCGGAGGCGCTCCTCGACATTGGCGATCGTCAGGCCCTCGCAGGCCGGACCGCCCTGATGCAGGCAGAAGTTGCTATAGGCGTAGAAGGCGCCTTCGTGCTTGAAAACGCCGATTTCGTCCTCGCCGATGCGGACGATCTGACGGTCGCCGTCCTTGAATTCGGACGCTTTTCCAATGAATTGCTCGGCCATGAGCGCATTCCCTCCAACACGTTCGGGTGGCGACCCGCCTTGGGCGGTCTCTGCCATGCCAACTAGCTAGGACATTGGTAGGGGGTTGTCCAAGACGAATTCGTTCGCGCAGGCCAACGAATAAATTCGCTCGCGACCTGCCGCGGCGCAGCAATTCAACGCAAGGATCGCGCGTGCGGGCCCATGGCCGCCAGCGCCTTGCCGACGACCCCATCGAGGAATTTCTGGATGTCGGCCTCGCGGCCAAAGGGCGTCGCGCGGGCGGCGCGCACGGCGTAGAGCGTGCGGGTGATCGAGGGGCGGTCGATGCGCCGGCCCACGAGTTCGCCCGTGGTCAGTTCCCGCGGCGCCAGCGAGAACGGCATGATCGTCGCGGCGCCGCCGCGCGTGATCAGCGCCTTCATCGCGCTGACCGAGTGGACCTCGAAGGCGAGCTTCATGGGAAGGGAGAGCCGCCGCGCCTCGCCCTGCACGATGTTGCGGATGACGCCGCGCTCGCCGGCGATGGCCAGATCGTGCCGCAGCGCCTCGGCGAGCGACACGGGGCCGTCGCCGCCCGCCTCGTCGGGCGCGGTGACCAGCAGCAGGTCTTCCTCCAGCAGGGCGATGCGCTCGATATCCGGCTTCTCCGGCACGTTCCAGGCGAAGCTGATGTTGATCTGGCCGCGCTCCAGCGCCTCCATCAGAACAACGCTGCGCTCCTCGACGAGACTGAGGTGGACGCCCGGCATTTCCGCGCGGGCGTCGATGAGCAGGCTCGGACCCAGCAGCAGCATGATGCTCGGCGGCACGCCCAGCACCACATGGTCCTCGCTTTCGGCGGCCAACGCCGTCACCTCCCGCCGAGTCGCCTCGACATCGGCGAGGATGCGCGCCGCGCGCTCGTGCAGCAGCCGGCCCGCCGGCGTCGGCGTCACGCCGCGCGAATGGCGCACCAGCAGATCGACGCCGAGCTCGGTTTCGAGCTGACGGATTTGCACGCCGAGCGCCGGCTGGGCGACCTTGAGCTGTTCGGCCGCCGCCGTCATGTTGCCGGCTTCCACGACCCTGGAGAAATAGGCGAGCTGCCGAAGGTTGATGGAAGCCTCCCCCGCGCCCGGGGCGCGATTCAGACATGTCACAAAACTATAGCCGAGCGCGCGCCGGCGCGGTAGGCTTTGCCCAATGATTGGGCGACGCGGCGAACGCGCGCCATCGAAGAGGGAGGATGCCATGAGCGGCGAAGACCATCGCGTTGACAGGCGCGGATTCCTGAAGGTTGTCGGCGCGACGGGCGCGGCCGCCGGCGTATCGGCCACGTCGACCGCCATGGCGCAGGGGTCCCCGCCCGCCGCCGGCGAACACGCCGGCCATGATCACGCCATGCCCACGCCCGCGTCGGCGGGCGCCGCCCGGAGCGCGCTCGACGGCTTCGTGTTTTTCAATCCCGACGAGGTCTCCTTCGTGAAGGCCGCGCTCGACACGTTGGTCCCGCCCGATCCCACCGGCCCCGGCGGCTCGGAAGCCGGCTGCGCCACCTACATGGATCGCCAGCTCGGCGGCGCCTTCGGGCGCGGCGCGCGGCTCTACATGCAGGGGCCCTTCGCCGAGGGCACGCCCCAGCAGGGCTACCAGTTGCCGCTCGCCCCGGCGGACCTCATCCGCATCGGCATCGCCGACGTCGACGCCTACGCGATGGCGACGCGCAAGAAGGGCCTGCGCGATCTCGACGCCACGACGCGCGCCGCCGTCCTGACGGAAGTGGAGCAAGGCAAGGCGCAACTGGCGCATGTTCCCGGCCCGGTCTGGTTCAATCAGTTTCTCGCGCTGACCATGGAAGGCTATTTCGGCGACCCGATCTACGGCGGCAACAAGGACAAGGCCGCCTGGAAGATGATCGGCTTTCCCGGCGTTCCCGCCATGTACGTCAACATGATCGAGGAATTCCGCAACAAGCCCTACACGGGCGAAACCCAGTCGATTCAGGACTTCGCCTGATAATTTCCGACAACAATAAGCCGGCGCGCCGCGCGAACGCCGCCGGGGGAGGATGACCCATGGCTACCCAACTCAAGCCCGTCGATATCCTGCTGGTTGGCTACGGCTGGACCGGCGGCATCATCGCCAAGGAACTGGCGTCCACCGGGCTGAAAATCCTGGCGCTGGAGCGCGGCGGCCCGCGCGACACCAACCCCGATTTCCTTGAGCCGCACAAGGACGATGAACTGCGCTACGCCGTGCGTCACGACCTGATGCAGGACGTGTCGCGCGAGACCCTGACCTTCCGCAACAAGTCGTCGCAGACGGCGCTGCCCATGCGTCAGCTTGGCTCGTTCCTGCCGGGCGAGGGCGTCGGCGGCGCCGGCGTGCACTGGAACGGCGTCACGTGGCGCTGGACGCCGTGGGATCAGGAAGCCCGCAAGCAGACCGTCGAGCGCTATGGCGAGAAGATCATTCCCGAGGGGATGAACCTTCAGGACTGGGGCATCGGTTACGATGAGCTGGAGCCCTATTACGACAGGTTCGAGAAGACCTGCGGCGTGTCGGGCAAGGCGGGCAATCTCAACGGCCAGAAAATCGACGGCGGCAACGTGTTCGAGGGGCCGCGCAAGTCCGAATATCCGAATCCGCCGTTGAAGCAGACGCAAACCGGCGTGATGTTCGAGAAGGCCGCGCGCAATCTCGGCTATCATCCCTTTCCCTCGCCGGCGGCCAATTCCTCCCAGCCTTACACGAATCCCGATGGCGTCGCGTTCGGTCAGTGTCATTACTGCGGATTCTGCGAACGGTTCGGTTGCGAGGCCAACGCCAAGGCGAGCCCGCATTTCACGGTCATGCCGATCGCCGCGCGCAATCCGAATTTCGAGCTGCGCACCAACGCCAACGTCATGAAGGTGCTGCTCGACTCCACCGGCAAGAAGGCGACCGGTGTCCTTTATGTCGACGCGCGCGGGCGCGAGTTCATCCAGCCCGCCGATCTCGTCGTCCTCAGCGCCTATGCGCTGGGCAATGTCGCGTTGATGCTCTGGTCGGGCATCGGCAAGCCCTATGATCCCGTCACCAACACGGGCGTCGTCGGCCGCAACTACGCCTATCAGGCCTCCAGCGGCGCGACCCTGTTCTTCGACGAGAAGACCTACATCAACTCCTTCATGGGCGCGGGCGCGCTGGGCGTGAACATCGACGATTTCAACGCCGGCAATTACGATTTCGCCAAGGCTGGCTATATCGGCGGCGGCGGCATCGGCGCGTCGACGTCCGGTGGTCGGCCCATCCAGTCGCGCCCCGTGCCGGCGGGAACGCCCCGCTGGGGACTTGAGTGGAAGAAGGCCACCGCCGCCAATTACCCGCACGCGGCCGGCGTTTCCAATCAGGGCTCCAACATGGCCTACCGGAGCAACTATCTCGATCTCGATCCGACCTATCGCGACATCTACGGACGGCCGCTGATGCGCATGACCTTCGACTTCCTCGACAACGAGCAGAAGCAGATGAAGGCGCTGGCGGATGTCTGCGCCGCCATCGGCAAGGAAATGGGCGCGCGCAAGGTCGAGGCGCGCACCAATCCCGTGCCCTATTCCATCGTGCCCTATCAGAGCACGCACAATACCGGCGGCGCGGTGATGGGAACCGACCCGCGCACCAGCGCCTTGAACCGCTATTGTCAGGTTTGGGACGTGCCGAACGTGTTCGTCACCGGCGCCTGCGTCTTTCCGCAGAACGCGGGCAAGAATCCGACGGGTCCGGTCGGCGCGCTCGCCTACTGGATCGCCGACGCGCTGAAAAACCAGTATCTGAAAAACCCGGGCGCGCTCGTCAGGGCGTGACCCTCTCGCCGCGGCGCGACGTGGGCGCGCCGTGGCGGGCATTGCTTGCCTGATCTTTCGTCGCTAATGGTGTTCGGCGCGCTTTCGGCTGCAGGCGCGCCGCGTTAAGCGCGTATCTCGCCGCCAGTTTCACCATGTCGGCGAAAGTGGACAACACCGGATTTGCGGGGAAGTCTTTCGGACGCGTCCGCTGAAAAAATCCCAGCGAATCGAAAGCGTCGTGAATGACCCTGCCGCCGACCGGATTTGCAACGCCGCGCCTCGGCGTGTCGCGCGAGGACTGCTATTTCTACACGCATATGGAAACGCCCGATGGCGGGTTGATACCGGGCGACTGGGATTTGCGCCTTTGCGTGGACGCGCATCTCGGTTTTTCCGATTTTGCCGGGCGCCGCGTGCTGGAAATAGGGCCGGCCTCCGGCTTCCTCACCTTCGCGATGGAGGATCGCGGCGCCGATGTCACCGCCGTTGAACTGGGCGGGAACTATCTGGGCGATGTCGTGCCCCATCACGATCTCGACATGGAGGCCGCCAATCGCGAACGCGCGGTCCTGCTCGACCGGTTGTTCAATTCTTTCTGGTTTTCCCATGAACAGCGTGGTTCGAGGTCGAGGGTCTATCACGGCGACGCGCGAAGGCTCCCGGATTTCGGCCATGATTTCGAGATTGGCGTGCTTGCCTCGATCATGCTGCATTCCACCGACGCGCTCGGCGTTCTGACCGGCGTGGCGCGGCGCGTCACCAGCGCATTGTCATTGTCGAGGCCTGGAAGCCGTGGATGGAGGATTATGTGGCGCCGGTCGCGCGACTTGTGCCGGACGCGCTGAATCGCAATCCCCATACATGGTGGGAGTTCGCGCCGAAATTTTTCGAGAACGCCCTTGGCGTCATGGGCTTTCGCGTGACCGGGCTGCACCGGTTCGACGGGCTCTATAACGGAACCAGCCCCTATCCCATGTATTCGCTCGTCGCGGACCGTCACGCGCCGTGATCGTCGGCGTGGGTCAGTTCGCGGAAAAATAGATGTCCTGCAAATCGCCGCCCGCCGCCAGTTCGGCGCAGGGCGCATGCCTTATGACGCGGCCATTGACCATCACATAGGCGCGCGTGGCGCAGGCCAGCGCGATCTCGAGTTTCTGCTCGACGATGAGCGTTGTCAGTCCATCCGCCCGCAACCGGGCCAGCGTGGCGAGGATTTCCTCGACGATCATCGGCGCGAGGCCAAGGAAGGGTTCGTCGAGCAACAGCAGGCGCGGCGCGCTCATCAGGGCGCGACCGATGGCGAGCATCTGCTGTTCGCCGCCCGACATGGTGCCGGCGCGTTGCGACGCGCGCTCGGCGAGGCGTGGAAACAGCGTGAAGACATAATCGAATCTGTCGGCGACTCGATGCGCGCGGGGCAGGGCGATGGCGCCCAGTCGCAAATTATCCCGCACGGTGAAGGGCGCGAAAATCTGCCGACCCTCTGGCACGAGCGCGAGGCCGGCGGCGACGAGCTTGTGACCGGGCTCGGCGCTGACGTCGCGGCCGTTGAACAGGATCGCGCCGCTGCGTCGCGGCAGGGTCGCCGTGAGCGCGGCGAGCACCGTCGACTTGCCGGCGCCGTTGGGGCCCAGCAGCGCCACGCTCTCGCCGGCGTCGAGGCGCAGATCGATGTCGGCGATGACATCCGCCTTGCGGTAGCCGCCCGCGAGCGCGCGCGCCTCAAGCATGGGCCGCTCCCGCGGAATTGCCGAGATAGGCGGCGATGACGGCGGGATCGTTGACGATGTCGCGCGGCGGGCCATCCGCGATCTTCTCGCCGAACTTCAGCACGATCGCGCGATGGGCGAGAGGCAGCACGAAACGCATGTCGTGATCGATCAGCAGCACCGCGATGCCGCGCGCGGCGATGTCGGCGATGATCCGGGCGAGACGCGCGACCTCCGCGCCGGTTAGTCCCGCGGCCGGTTCGTCGAGCAGGATCGCGCGGGGATCGCTCACAAGCGCGCGGGCGACCTCCAGCAGACGACCCTCGCCGAAGCTGAGGGTCGAAACATCGGCGTCCACGCGCGCGCCAAGCCCGGTGAATTCGATCAATTCGTCCGCCTTGCGCCGCGCCGCGCTTTCCTGCTCGCGTAGGCGGCGCGCCCCGAGAATCACGTCGACGAGTCCGCCGGTGAAGCGAGCGTGACGCCCCACGAGAATATTGTCGGTCAGCGACATGCCGGCGAAGGGCATGTTGTGCTGAAACGTGCGCGTCAGGCCAAGGGCGGCGCGCGCATGGGCGGGCTGGCGGGAGATGTCCCGCCCGTCGAACACAATCGTACCCGATGTCGGACGATCGACGCCCGCGATGAGGTTGAACGTGGTGGTTTTGCCCGCGCCATTGGGCCCTATCAGCGCGAGTATTTCGCCTCGGCCGAGGTCGACATCGAGATCGGAGACCGCGACGAGGCCGCCAAACCGGCGCGTCAGGCCGCGCACTTGCAAGAGCGGCGCGCTCACGCGGCTTTTCCCGGTCGCGTGATCCGCAACAAGCCCGCCAGACCATCGGGTCGAAACAGGATGGCGAGCACGATCAGCACGCCGAACACCAGCATGTAATGATTGCCCGCCACCGGCTCGAGGGCGAATGGCGCGAGGTACAGAACGACCGCGCCCAGCATGGCGCCGACGTGGCGGCCGCTGCCGCCGATGATGATCATGAACAGCAACAGGAATGAATTTTCGAGGCTGAACACGGCGGGGTTGATGACGTTGTCGACATAGGCGTAACCGATGCCGGCGAGACCCGCGAGCGTGCTGGTCATGACGAAGACCAGAATGCGCGCGCGTGCAATGTCGACGCCCATGGCCTCGGCGGCGCGCGGATTGTCGCGCACCGCGCGACAGGCGCGCCCGAACCACGACGCGTCGACGCGCGTCAATATCCAGAGCGTGAAGGCGACGAGCAGCACGAGGCAGACGGTGTACCAGGGGCCGCGCACGTCGACGCCGAAAAAGGGCGGCAGGCGATAGTTGGCGAGGCCGCCGGTGCCGCCGGTCAACGCGCCGCCCTCGTCGATCGTCACGCGCACGAGTTGCGAGAACGCGAGTGTCGCCAGCGCGAGATAGAATCCCTCGAGCCGCGTCGCGGGGATCGCGACGATGAACGCCGTCAGGCCGCAAATGACGATCGCCAGCACGAACGCGAGCCCGAAGGGCAAGCCCAGTTGATGCGACAGGATGACGACGCCATAGGCGCCGACGGAGGCGAAGGCGAAATGCGAAAAGGCGATCTGACCGGCGACGCCAAACAGAAAATTGAAGCCGAGCGCCATCGCCACCCAGATCAGCATCTTGCGATAGACGTCGGTGTGATAGGAGCCAAGCACGAAGGCGAGACCAATGGCGACGCCCATGCCGGCGAGCCAGCCAAGCGCGTGGACGCCGCGACCGTTCATACGCGCGTTTCCGGCGCGCGCAGCAGGCCCGTCGGCCTGAACAGCAGGAAGCCGATCAGCAGCACGAAGGGAAACGCCAGCGTCATGCCCGAGGGAACGGGCAGCCAGCGCGCGCCGAACTGCTCGACGAACGCGAGGATAAGGCCGCCAAGCAGCGCGCCCTCGACGCGGCCAATGCCGCCGATGACCAGCGCGGTGAAGCCCTGCGTGGCGAGCGGCAGCCCCATCAGGAAATGCGCCGACGTGAGCGGACTGACGAGCAGGCCCGCCACCGCGGCGATCGCGCCGCCCGCGGCGAAGGCGAGCGCGCCGACCATGCGCAGATCAATGCCCATCAAGGCCGCGGCCTTGCGGTTCAGCGCGACCGCCTCGAAGGCGCGTCCCCACACCGTGCGTTCAAAGAACAGCCACGCGCTCAGGAACACGCCGAACGTCGCGCCGATGATGAGAAATTGCTGGGAGACGCCGGGAAACGGCCCGATCAACATGCGCCGAAAGCCGAAGGGCGCGGGCGAGGGCAGCGGCGACGCCCCGAACAGCAGTGTATTGCCTTCGCGAAAAATCACGAGAACGCCCAGCAACACCAGAATGGCGCTGAGTTCGGGCGCGCCGCGCGCCACGAGCGGCCGCACGCAGAGAAGTTCCGTCCCGTAGCCGACAAGCGCGCCAAAGGCGGCGACGATGAGCAAGGCCGACCACCACGGCCATTCGAGCGCCGGCCACACCAGTGTCGACAGCACCGCGACGCCCACGAAGGCGCCGGACGCCGCCCATTCGCCGACCGCGAAGTTGATGATCGACGTCGGCCGGATGATGACCAGATAGGCCAGCGCGAGCAGGCCATACACACAGCCTGACGCCGTCGCGCTCACCAGCAGCTCAAGGAAATCTTCCATGCGCGGTCTCGCGGCGGCGCGGCTTACTGCCCCGCTTGCAGCACGCGGCCATGCTGGTTGTTCTCGACGACGCGAATGACGGCGCCCTGCGGATGGAAGCCCGCGCGCTTGCCGCCAGCGAAGCTCCAGAAAGTGCCCTTGGCGCCGACGATCGTGTCGAACTTGTCGATGCCCTGAAGGGCGGCGCGCAGCTTCTCGCGGTCCGGCGCGCCGGCGCGGCGTAGCGCCTCGGCGACGAGATGGATGCCGTCCCAGCCATAGGCTTCCAGACTGCCCGCCGGTCCGCCGGAGTTCTCCTTCGCGAAATCCGTCAGGAAGGTCTTCACGTCGGGGCGATCTGGATCGAAGGCGTCGGCGAAGATGACGCCTTCCATCAGATCCTTGGCCATCGTCAGATAGGCGGGAATGCTCAGGTTGTAGGAACCGTAGATCGGCTCCTTCATGCCGAGCTGCGCATAGGCTCGGAAGAACTGCAGCATCTCCGGCCCGCTGATGCCCGCCTGAAAGATGGCGTCGACCTTGGCGCCGCGGACCTTTTGCAGGTTGGCGACCGCCGACGTCGAGCCTTGCGGAATGACTTCCTCAAGCGCGACCTTGATCCCCGCCTTTTCGAGACCGCCGCGGAAGGAATCCGCGAAGCCTTGCGAAAGCGCCGTGTTGTCCCGCACGATGGCGACTTCCTTGAAGCCCTTTTTCCTGGTGTAGGCCATCAGGGTCGCGAGTTGCACCGACGCCAGCGGACCCGTCTGAAAGAAATAGGGATTGTCGAGCGCGGTGGTCATCTGATCCGCGCCATTGGCGGGGGCGAGTTGCGGCGTTTTCGTTTCGAGTGAAACGGTCTGCGCCTGCTGGGTCGACGGCGAACCCGTCGTGGAGAGGAAAATGACCACGCCGTCGTCGACGAGCTTGCGCGCCTTGGCGGCGGAGACATCGGGCTTGTTCTGATCGTCCTCGATGATCAGCTCAAGCTTGCGACCTAGCACGCCGCCGGACTCGTTGATCTTGCGCGCGCCATATTCGATGCCGCGGGTCACGGGCTCGGCGTAGAACTTGGAGCCGCCGACGTGATCGGTGATGACGCCGATCTTGATCGTGTCCTGGGCGAAGGCGGGCATCGTCAAGGCGATGGCGAAGGCCGCTAGCGAAAGGCGAGTCGATCGTGAGCGCGACATGGCGTTTCCCCCTTGATATTTGGTTCAGGCATAATGCATGCTGAATTTTCAAGATCAAGCCGGACACGGCTTGTCCGCGGGAGGAGCTCATGTCGACCACGACCGAAAAGCGCGCCGAAACCAGTATTCAACCGCCCACGCGCGGCGTGCATCATCTGGCGCTGTGCACCGACGACATGAAAACGACAACGGAGTTCTACACGCGCGTCATCGGCATGCCGTTGGTGCATGCGATGAAGGTGCCGCCGGGTCTCGGCAAGGGGCCCAACAACCGCGGCAATCCGCCCTACGAGGAAGTGCGTCATTACTTTTTCGACATGGGCAACGACAGCGTGCTGGCCTTTTTCGAAATCCCCAGGGGCGAGGAACCCGCCGGCAACCGCAACGCCATCGGCGCCATGCAGCATTGCGCCTTCGTCGTCACGGTCGAGAAATTCCGCGCGCTCGAACAGCGCCTGAAAAAATACGACGTGCCCTACGTTGGACCCATTCCGCAGATGCCCGGTCTGGACGGTATCTACTTTTTCGATCCGAACGGCATCCGGCTTGAATTCGCCTGCCAGATGGCGGACGGCGAGGATCCCAATGTTATTCCCCTCGTCGCGCAGACGAAGTCGGAGGCGGCGGACGAACTCGCGTCGCTCGACGGCGTCGACAAGGCATGGCTGGAGGAAATGACGCAAGCGCTGCCGGCTGGCTGATCGCGCGGTCAACTCCCGCGCGACGCGCCTAGGGCAACGGCAGGAGCGGCGTTTCGCCGTCGTGCAATTGCATGTCGACGGCGGTCAGCAAGGCCGCCGTGCCCGCGTAATTGCCCATCAACAGAATGATGTTGACGAGCCTGTTGGGCCCGAACGTCTCCTTGCCGCGCGCGAAGGTCGCCGACGAGACCTTGTGGTCGCGCCAGAGTTGACGCCCCAGTTCGATGACGAGGGCGTCGGTTGAGTCCAGTCCTTCCAGCGGCTTGCGGAACTTGATCGCCTCGATCGTCGCGGGCGGCGCGCCTTCCTTGAGCGCCTCGCGCTCATGCGCGGTCCATTCAAACTGGCTGTCGAATTCACGCGCCGTTGTCAGAATGGCGATTTCACGCAAGCGCGGCGAAATGCCGGCATCCCTGCGCAGGAAGCCATTGACGGCGGACACCTGCCCCGCGATGCGCGGGCTATAGAGTTGCACGCCATTGGGGCCTTGCAGCCCGGCGATGCTCGCGCCCGGCGCCGTGAATCGATCATAGGCGGCCTTGCCGGCGTCATCGAGATCGTCGCGCCTTGGCAGCGGCAGGCGGAATCCCGAATTGCGATCAATATCCGCCGGCCAGGCGTCGCGGGTCATCGGGCGCGCGGCGGCGGCTTGCTGCGCCGCGGCTTCTCGCGCGCCGCCGGCGATCAGGCACGCGCCCAGTACGACGGCGATTACCGATGAATGGGACGGACGCATGTTTCCTCGCTTCGAAAAGAGGCGACGCGCCACCGCGCGCGCCGCGATCATTGATTGTGGCGAAACATTATCAGCGACCGCCGCCACTTGCACCCCGCCGCGCGCGGTCGCCCGCGTCGGGCATGTCGATTGAAATGACCGGTCGCCGCATGTATGGCAATAACAGCCGATATGCTTGATCGCGGCGGTGGATTTAGATTTCCGGGAGCGTGCCACGCATGGCGGACACCATTATTGATATCCATCCGCACGTCATTTCGCCGGACGAAGCGCGCTATCCGCGGTCGCCGCTTGGCGGCATCCTGTCGGACTGGGCGCGTGATCGACCGGTGACGCCGGAGCGGATGATCGAGGCGATGGACGAGGCCGGCGTCGCGCGCTGCGCGCTCGTGCACGCCTCCACGTGCTACGGCTACGACAATTCGCTGGTTGTTGACGCCGTGCGCGCCCATCCCGACCGTTTCGCCGGTGTATTTTCCGTCGACGTGCTGCGAAAGGACGCGCCGGAGCGCGTTTCCGAATGGGTGGACAAGGGCTTGTCCGGCCTGCGCCTTTTCACGACCGGCAGCACCATGCCCGAACAGGCTGGCTGGCTTGACGATCCGCGCACGTTCCCCGCGTGGGAGCGCGCGCGGGATCTGCGCATTCCCGTCTGCGTGCAGATGCACATGAAGGCGGTGGATCAATTGCGCGTGCTGCTCGCGCGCTTCCCCGACGCGACCATCATTCTCGATCATCTGGGCTCGCCCGACGCGCGCGATGGCGCGCCCTACGCGGCGGCCCAGTCCTTGTTCGATCTGGCGGCCTACCCCAACCTTTACCTCAAGGCGACCATTCGCAACGTCCGTATGATCGCGGAGGGCGGCGGCCCGTTCGAGCCCTTTTTCCGCAAGGTCGTCGACGTTTTCGGCGCGTCGCGCATCGCCTGGGGCTCGAACTTCCCGACGTCGGGCGCGTCGCTTTCCGAAATTGTCTCCGAGAGCAAGCGGGCGCTGGCGTTCCTGACGGCGGAAGAACGGGACTGGATTTTCCGTCGCACGGCGGAGCGGCTTTACCCTTCGCTGGCGCGCTGACGCGCCGGCGACCGGACTTTCGAGACAAGATCGACAAGGGTGGAAACAATGAAAACATGGATGGCGGCGCTCGCGGGCGCGTTACTGATGTTCACCGCGCCAATGCCCACCGCGCGCGCGCAGTCGACGATCGCGAAAATCGTGGTGCCCTTCGCCGCGGGCGGCGGTCAGGATGTTCTGGCACGCGTCATCGCTCCCGAGCTTGGCGCTCAGCTCGGCGCGACGTTCGTGGTTGAAAACAGGGCCGGCGCGGGCGGCGCCCTTGGCGCGTCCGATGTCGCGCGTTCGAAGCCGGATGGCTCGACCCTGCTGATGGCGGCGTCCAGCCACACGATCAGCGCCGCGCTCGACCGCAAGGCGCCCTTCGATCCCGTGAACGATTTCACCGCGGTCGCCCATGTCGGCACGGGCGCGTATATTTTTCTCGTCAACGCGAAAATTCCCGCCAGGTCGGTCGCGGAATTCATCGCCTACGCGAAGACCAGATCCGGCAAACTGAACTATGCCTCGGCTGGCGTGGGCAGCGCGACCCATCTGGCCATGGCCTATTTCGCCACGCGCGCGCAAATCAACGTCGTGCACGTGCCGTTCAAGAGCACGGCCGAGGCGCTGAACAGTCTGATTGGCGGCGACACCGAGGCCCTCATCGTGCCGACGCTCGGCTCGCAGGCCTTTGTCGCCAATCCCGCCATCCGCCTGCTGGCGGTCGTGTCGAAACAACGTATTCCGACTTTTCGCGACGTTCCCACCGTGGACGAGAGCGGACTGCCGGGCTTCGAGTTCACGTCCTGGTTTGGCCTGCTCGGTCCGGCGAAAATGCCCGCCGACGTCACGCAACGCCTGAACGACGCCGTGGCGCGAACGATCGCCATTCCACGGGTCGCCGAGAGCATCGCCCAGCAGGGCATCGAGCCGCGGCCCATGTCCTCCGCCGCCTTCACGGAATTGCTGACCGACAATTACGCCTCGATGAAGCGGATTGTTGGCGCGGCGGGCATAGCCGGCGACTGAATGGATCGCGCGCCACGACGGTGTGTCGCGTCAAACCAGCGTTTTTGGGGAGGCGACCTGATCATGACGCGGATTCGTCTTATTGCCTTCGCGGCGATCATTCTGGCTTGCGCGCCAGCGTCCGTCCACGCCGAGCCATGGCCGACGCGTCAGGTGCGCCTTGTCGTGCCGACGCCGCCGGGCGGCTCCATCGACGCGACGGCCCGTATCCTCGCCAACAAGCTGCAACAGGCGTGGGGACAAAACGTCATGGTGGAGAACCGGCCCGGCGCGTCCATGCGCATCGGCGCGGACGCCGTCGCCAAGGCCCCCGCCGATGGCTACACGCTGCTCGTCGCCCATGACGGCGCGCTGTCGATGAACGCGGTGGTTTACGCGAAACTGCCCTATCACCCGCAACGGGACTTCGAGCCCTTGCCGTTGATCGCCACCGCGCCCGAGGTGTTCCTGACGAACGTCAAGACCGGCGTGCCCGACGTTCGCGGCTTCATCGACGCGGCGAAGCGAAATCCCGGAAAATTGACCAACGCCTCCGGTGGCACGAACTCGTTGCTTTATCTGGAATTGCTGAAATCAATCGCCGACGTCGACATTCTGAGCGTGCCCTACAATGGCGGCGCGCCGGCCATCAACGCCGTCATCGCGGGCGACGCGAACATGATGATCGCCGACCTCGGCACGGCCAATCCCGCCTTGCAATCGCCGAGCGTCAAGGCGCTCGCCGTGACCTCGGCGACGCGGTCCGCGCTCATGCCGGACGTGCCCACGATGCGCGAGGCGGGCGTTCCCGGATACGAGGGGCGCGCGTGGATCGGCGTGTTCGCGCCCAAGGGCACGCCCGCGGATATTCTGGCGAAGCTTGAAACCGATATCGCGGCGGTCATGCGCGACGGCGATTATCGCGCTCGCCTTGAGACGTTTCGCATGGTTCCCGGCGATGGCCGCTCGTCGGAAACGCGCGACATCATCGCCGACGACATGGCCAAATGGGGCCGGGTCGTGCGCGAGCGCCATATCGAGATCGATCAGAACTGACGCGCCCGATCCGGGCCACCGCCTATTTCGGCTCGATGATGGCCGCGGCTTCCTTGATGCGATCGGGCGCGGCGCGATAAAGATCGGCGATCAATACCTCGACTTCCGCGCCCGACATGGGGCCGCTGATTTCAAGGCGCGCGCGTTGCACGTCGGCGAGGAATTCCGGATCCTTCAGCGCCTGATCGAAAGCCGAGCGCTGCGCGTCGATTTGCGCCCTTGGCAAACCGGGCGGCGCCAGCAGCACGCGTCCCATCTGGCTTTGCGCGAAGATCAGCCGCAGGATTTCACGCTGCCGGTCGTCGCGCGCGAGGTCGAGAACGGTCGGCGTATCCGGCAGTTGGGGATGATGGGTCAGCGACATCTGCAACAGGATGTTGATCTTGCGGTCGCGAATCCATTCCGGCTTCATCGTGGTGATGGATGAATAATTCCAGCCCGCTATGCCCTGCACCTCGCCGCGATCGAGCGCCAGCACGGTGTCGCCGCTGCCGTTGTAGCCGGCCACGAGCTTCAGCCGCGCGCCGAACATCCGCGACAGGATGGTCGCGTGGATCACGCTGTTGTCGGACGCGCCGGCGCCGCCCACGACGAGGTCTTTCGCAAAGAGATCGGCGAGCGTGACGACGGGCGAATCCGAGCGGCTGACGACGACGGAAACGTCATTGTTCAGGCTGCCGATCCAGCCGAGTTCGCGCGCGTCGTAGCGCGCGCCCTGCGACCCAAAAAGCGCCGCCGTCGCGACGCTGCCGGGTCCAAGCGCGATGACGGAGCCATTGCGTGGCGCCTGCGTGGCGACGAAATTCGTCATCACGATGCCGGCCGCGCCTGGCATGTTGCGCACCACCACCGTTGGCCGCCCCGGCAGAAATCGCCCGACATGGCGGGCGTAAAGCCGCGCATAGGCGTCATAGCCGCCGCCCGCCGCGTGGCTCACGAGCAGCGTGATGCTCTTGCCGGGATCATCGAGCCCTTGCGCGCGCGCGCGTTGGCCAACGCCGCCGAGGATCAGCGGCAACGAACCCGCGAGCGCGGCGCGGCGGCTGATGGGTTTGCTGGCGCGCGCCATTGTTTGCTCCACCGTTCCGCGCGGACGCGATCAATCCCGCTCGACGCGGCGGACTGGCGTCTCCGGCGCCACGTTCGGGCGGCGACGCTGGTAGGAGTTCTCGCCGTTGCGTTCCCATTCGCCCGCGGCCGCGGCCTCGGCGAAACGCTCCCAACGATCGTCCCAGTCGCCCAGATGCACGCCATGCCAGGGCGCGCGCGGGCTCAACGACGGCAGGCCGATCCGTTCCCAGATCGCGCGCGCCTCGTCCATGTATTTGCGCGCAGGCAGGGCCAGCGGCGGCATCAGGCTCTTGGCCGTCGCGTCGATCAGCAGCGTGGAATTCGCCGCGCCGCCCTCGGTCTTGGGGCCGTGGCTGCGCGAGCGATACGGCACCACCAGCAAATCCTCGATCGGATTGGAGCGATAGGCCATCGACCAGAACACCGCGTCGGCGTTGCGTGGATCGACGTCGTCGGTGACGGCGATGACGATCTTGCCGCACTGCGCCTGCAGGGTGGAGGCGCCCTGCAATCCGCGCCAGACCTCGGACTGAATCGAATTGCGCGCGAATTGCAGGAAGATGATCGGCCGCAGGTTCGACAGCGGCTCGTGCATGACGACGCCGGTCAGGCCCTTCACGTTCAGCGTCTTTTTCAGATGCTGGAGATAGAGCGGCTCGTAGGCGACCTTCTTCATCACGCTGGATTCGCTCGGCGTCACCTGACTGACGATCGACACCAGAATGGGATCGCGCCGGTGGGTGATGGCCGTCACCCGCATGGACATGTTGAATTCCTCGAGCGCGATATAGCCGTGGCTTTCGCCGAAGGGGCCTTCCGGCTCGACGAGTTCCGTGTCGATCAATCCCTCGACGACGATCTCGGCGTCGGCGGGAACCTCGAGATCAACGGTCCGAGCGCGGCAGGTGCGCACGGCGACGCCCGCCAGACCGCCCGCGACCGCCATTTCGTCGAGATCGATCGCGAGCTTCTGCGGCCCGGTGTATTGCACGATGGGCGATGCGCCGACGACGATGGCGATCGGCATGGGCTGGCCGAGTTCCTTGTATTTCAGCCAGTGCTGATAGCCGCCCGCGCCGGTCAGGCGCGTCGCCATGCGAACGCACAGCCGGTCGGTCGCCTTGAGTCCGGCGCGGTAGGTGCCCATGTTGCGCACGCCCGTCTCCGGATCCTTGGTCACGCACAGCGTCGCGGTGAAATAGGGCGCGGAATCAAAGCCGGGCGTCGACACGGGAATGGGCAGCGAGGCGAGACCGCCGCCGGGCTTGCGCAAGTCGTCGCCGGTGATGACGACCTCCTGACACGGCGCCTCGTCGACATGCACGGGGTCGATCGGGTTGGCGATTCCGCGGGTCCAGACATCGCCGATTTCCGCGACTGTGACGCCCATGCCGGCGGCGTAGATTTCCGGCGAGGCCGCGAGCGCCCCCACGACGACCGGCGAGGTGAACTTGCGCCCGTCAGCGCCATGAACGTTGGTGAACATGAAGGCGCGCCGCGCTTCCTCCGGCAGGCCGCCGGTGAATTGCCAGCGCACGAGCGGATGCAGTTGCGTGTCCTTGTTGATCGGAACGTCGATGCGCGTCAGCAAGCCGCGCGCTTCCAGCCGCGCGAGGTGTTCGCGCAGATCGACGGGGGCGTGGTCCACGGCGTTGTTCGTCATGATGATGGTTCGCTCTTCGAGAATGGCAATGCGCGCGCTCGCTGTCCGACGGCGGCCTTCGACGGGCCGCGCGCCATTCCCGCGCGCCGTGACCTGAAACCGCCCGCGTCAGCCGCGTTCCGGCCCCTGGGCGACGGGCCGCGAGGGATCGGCGCTCCACGCCGACCATGAGCCGACATAAAGCGATGCGGGAAGACCCGCCGCGGCCAGCGCGGCGATCGCATGGGCCGCCGCGTTGCCGCTGCCGCAATAGACGCCGATTTCCGTGGAGCCGTCGGCGCCAAGGGCGGCGAAGTGCGCGCGCAGGGCTTCGTGGGGCTTGAAGGCGCCGTCCGGGCCAACGGTCGCTGTCGCCGGCGCGCTATGGGCGCCGGGAATATGACCTGTCGCCGCCTTGCCGGGCTCGCCGACATAGGCGGCGCGTCCGCGCGCGTCGAGCAGCACCGCCTCGCGCGCCAGTCGCGCGGCGTCATCCGCCTCGATCACGGGCATGTTGCCCGCGCTCAGCGTGACGCTCCCCGCGACGGGGGCTTCAACCTGATGATGATGCGCGACATCCCGGCCAGTGGCCGTCCAGGCGCCCATTCCGCCATCGAGAATGCGAACATTTTCGAAGCCAGCCCAGCGCAGCGTCCACCAGGCGCGCGAGGCCTGCGCGCCGCCGTTGTTGTCGTACACCACGACAGGCGTGTCGGGGTTGACGCCCCAGCGCCGCGCGCTTGTTTCGAGCGCCGCGATCTCGGGCAATGGACGCTTGCCCGCCAACGGCGACGGCTTGCCAGAAAAATCCGTCGAGAGATGAACGGAGAGGGCGCCGGGAATCCTCGGTCGATCCACCGGCGCCGCGCCCGGCTCGTCGAGCACGTCGAGCAGAACGACCGGCGCGCCCGCCGTCAACAATCCAATGAGTTCCTCGACGGCGACAAGAACCCGCGATCGTTCCACGCTCACGTCCGCGTCTCCGCTCAGGCGGTCATCGTGGCGCGATACAGCACGCGCCGTCCGCCGCCCGCGTAATCCTTGATGCCCTTGTGCTGGACGACGCGGTTGTCCCAGATCGCCAGCGCGCCGCGCGACCACGAGTAGCGCACGGTGGCCTCCGGCGACTTGATCATGTCGAACAGGATGCCGAGAATGTTCTGGCTGATGATGCGGCTGACGCCCTTGATGTAGTTGGTGTAGGACTCATTCACGCCAATCCACTTGCGACCCGTCACCGGATGCACGCGCACGAGCGGCATCTCGAAGGGCGGCATTTTCTGACGCGCCTGCGCGGCGGCTTCCGGATCGAGATAACGGTCGGTGATGTGACCGGTCGCGTCGGCCGACTGGATGACGGTCAGCGATTCCAGATAGGCGGCGAAAAGCGGATCGAGCTGTTCGTAGACCCACGCGGCGTTGCTGAAGATCGTGTCGCCGCCGAAGTCCGGCAATTGCTGGGCGAAGAGCGCCGTGAAGGCCGGCGCGTCCGGGCGGAAACCGCCGTCGGCGTGCCAGATGTGATTGCGCAGATGCTTGTCCTTGGTGGAATCGATCATCGTGGCGTCGGGGTTTTCCGGCGCGCGCGGCGTGTGCGGGCCGGCGTAGTGGAAGAACTCGCCGAGGAAGCCCGCGAAGGCCGTGAAGTTTTCCGCCGTCACCGTGCCCGGCTCGAAAATGACGAGGCCGCGGTTGTGCAGCACGTCGCGAAGGGCCGCGCGGAAGTCGTCGCTCAACGGCTTGCCGTCGAAACGGAAGCCGGAAATTATCGACCCGACGGCGGGTTGCAGCTGCGAGACGCGCACGCCGGCGGGCATGGCGGTGGTGGCGACGATGCGGATGGGAGTATTTGCCGATGACATGTGCCGGCGCCTTTCTTGGAGGGCATTGGGGCGGTGGCGGAAATTGACCGAGCGCGGGCGCCCCGTCAAGTCGGGTTGGGTCAGGGTTTACCGGCGCCCGATATCGCCTGTTTTCGAATGGCTTGAGCGCGCTCGACCACTTCCGGCGGCGTGCGATAGAGCCGCGCGACGCGCTCGGCGAGGGCCTCGCCGGTCGCAGGGCTGATGTCGAGCTTCTGCTTTTCCGCGTCGGCGAGGAAGGCTGGATCCTTCAAGGTCTCGTCGAAGGCGGCGCGCAGCGCCGCCTCGCGGTCCTTCGGAATGCCCGGCGGCGCGAAGACCGGCCGGCCCAGCGACAGGGTGGCGTCGAGAAAATCGAAGATGTCGCGCGCCTCTTGCGTGACGGCGTAGTCGTAGATCGACGGCGCGTCGAAATCCGGGTGATGGCCCTTGCCGAGATGCGCGATGATGCGCCAGTTGCCAGCCTTGTAATCGTCCCATTCGCTGGCCTGCAACGCCGCCCAGCTCCAGCCGATCAGGCCGTTTGTCTCGCCGCGCCGCGTCGACAGGCGCTCCTCGGCCTTGCCTGTGTAACCCGACACGATCTTGAACTTCGTACCGATTGTCGCGTTGAGTATGGCGGGCCAGATGTAGTCGTCGGAGGCCGGGCCATCCGCCGCCACGGCGAATTCGCGCTCCTGCGCGTCCCTGATGCTGTCGAGCCCGCGGCCCTTCCACGTCACCGCGATGAAGGCCTCGTCGTTGAGGCTCGAAATCCACGAAAACTTCGTCGGGTCGAACGTCGCTTCCTTCGTGCCGTAGAGCGGCTCCACCAGAACCGAGCGCTGGGTGATGCCAATCGTCAGTCCGTCGCGCGGGGCGATCGTGTAGAGCCAGTTGGTGGCGCGCATGCCCGCCGCGCCCGTCATGTTCTGGACGACGACGCTCGGCTTGCCGGGAATGTGCCGCTCGAGATGCTTGGCGAGCGTGCGCGCGTACTGGTCGTAGCCGCCGCCCGCCGCCAGCGCGACGATGAAATTGATCGTCTTGCCCTTGAAAGCGGCCTCGACATCCTCGGCGGCGCGGGCGGGCGCGGCGGCGAATACCGCCGTCAGGGCGAGCCCGACGGCGCGCATGGTTCGTATCGACGACACGGAGATAGTCCTTCGGCAACGCGTCCCGGACCGCCAGGGCCCGCTGGACAGCGGAATTTATTTCCTACCATTATGATTGGAATTAGATGCGCGCAAGCGTATTTTTGTCGCGCCCGGAACATCGGGCGCGGCGCGATGGTGGATGCGACCGCCCGTCAGACGTCGAGATTGACCACGCTCAGGGCGTTGTCCTGGATGAACTCGCGGCGCGGTTCGACGATGTCGCCCATCAGCTTGACGAAGATGTCGTCGGCCTCGTCGCCTTCCTTCACCTTCACCTGCAGCAGGGAGCGCACGTTGCGATCGAGGGTCGTTTCCCACAATTGCTCGGGGTTCATCTCGCCGAGGCCTTTGTAGCGCTGCATCTGGCTGATGCCCTTCTGGCCCGCCGCCATGACGATGTCGACGAGCGCGGTCGGTCCCGAAACGAAGCTCTCGTCGGCGCGCTTGGTGAACATGGCCGGCCTGCCATAGGCCTCGCCGAGGGAGCCCGACAGTTCGTCGAGGCGCCGCGCCTCCGCCGAGGCGAGCAGGCCCGGATCAAGCGTCGCCGCCTGCCGCACGCCACGCACCTCGCGGGTGAAGGTGAAGCCGCCATTGGCGACGACGCCGGTCCAGCCGCGTTCGGTTTCCTCGGCGATCGCGTCGAGACGGCGCGCCACGTCGGCGGCCAGACGTTCCGCGTCCTCGCCCACCGCGGCGCGCGGGTTGAGCGCGCCGGCGATGGCCGCCTGCTCGACCACGCCGCGATCATACCTTGAATGCAGCAGCGAAAGTGTCTGCCGGGCCTGCCGGGCCTCGTCGATCAGCGCGCGCAGGTCGGCGCCGGCGCGCACCTCGCCATTGGCGAGGCGCAAGGCGGCGTTGTCGATGCCGTTGTCGATCAGGTATTCCTCGCGGGCGCGTTCGTCCTTGAGGTATTGCTCGGACTGTCCGCGCTTGACCTTATAGAGCGGCGGCTGGGCGATATAGAGATAACCGCGCTCGATCAGCGCGGGCATCTGCCGGAAGAAGAACGTCAGCAGCAGCGTTCTGATGTGCGCGCCATCGACGTCCGCGTCGGTCATGATGATGATCTTGTGGTAGCGCAGTTTTTCCGGGTTGAAATCGTCGCGCCCGATGCCCGCGCCCAGCGCCGTGATCAACGTGCCTATCTGCTCGCTGCCCAGCATCTTGTCGAAGCGCGCGCGCTCGACGTTGAGAATCTTGCCGCGCAGCGGCAGCACCGCCTGATATTCGCGGTTGCGCCCCATCTTCGCCGAACCGCCCGCCGAGTCGCCCTCGACGATGAAGAGTTCGGACTTGGAGGGATCGCGCTCCTGACAGTCGGCGAGCTTGCCCGGCAGGTTGGCGACGTCGAGCACGCCCTTGCGGCGCGTCAGCTCGCGCGCCTTGCGCGCGGCCTCGCGCGCCAGCGCCGCCTCGACCACCTTGCCGACGATCTTCTTGGCCTCGCCGGGATTTTCCTCGAACCATCGGCCAAGGCCGTCGTTGACCAGCGATTCAACCACGGGCCGAACCTCCGAGGACACCAGCTTGTCCTTGGTTTGCGACGAGAATTTCGGATCGGGCACCTTGACCGACAGGACGCAGGTTAGGCCCTCGCGGCAATCGTCGCCGGTCAGGTCGACTTTTTCCTTTTTCGTCAGGCCGGTCGTCTCGGCGTAGCCGGTGACCTGCCGCGTCAGGCCGGCGCGAAAGCCCGCCAGATGCGTGCCGCCGTCGCGCTGGGGAATGTTGTTGGTGAAGGCCAGCACGTTCTCGTGGTAGCTGTCGTTCCACCACAGCGCGACCTCGCAGGTGATGCCGTCGCGCTCGCCACGCAGCATCACCGGCTTTTCGAGATGGCCGGACTTGGCGCGATCGAGATAGCGCACGAAGGCCTCGAGGCCGCCCTCGAAATAGAGTTCCTCGCGCTTGACCTCGGCGTGGCGCGCGTCGGTGAGCACGATGCGCACGCCGGAGTTCAGGAACGCCAGTTCGCGCAAGCGGTGCTCGATTGTCGCGTAGTCGAACTCCACCATCGTGAAGGTTTCCTGCGAGGGCAGGAACGTCACCTCGGTGCCACGCTTGGGCTTGCCGTCGATCATCGGCGCGGGGCCGATGACGACCAGCGGCGCTACGACGTCGCCATGGGCGAATTCGACGAAATGTTCGAGACCGTCGCGCCAGATGCGCAACTTCAGCCAGACCGACAGCGCGTTGACGACGGAGACGCCGACGCCGTGCAGGCCGCCGGAAACCTTGTAGGAATTCTGGTCGAACTTACCGCCCGCGTGCAACTGGGTCATGATGACCTCGGCCGCGGAAATCTTTTCTTCCTCGTGGATGCCGGTGGGAATGCCGCGGCCGTTGTCGGTCACCGTGCAGGAGCCGTCGGGATTCAGCGTTACAGTCACGAGCGTCGCGTGGCCGGCGAGCGTTTCGTCGATGGCGTTGTCGACGACCTCGTAGATCATGTGGTGCAGGCCGGAGCCGTCGTCGGTGTCGCCGATGTACATGCCCGGGCGCTTGCGCACGGCGTCGAGGCCGCGCAGCACCTTGATCGAATCCGCGTCGTAGGTCGCGGCGGGCGGTTCAACGGACGGCGGCGTTTCGGTGTTTTCTGCCATGAGGTCTATAAAATTCCGGCTTGCTCCGCCTCGCGCGCGCGACGGCTCGAATCAAGTTCCGCAATCTACCCGGAAACCGGGCGGAATTGCACGTTTTTCGCGCTCTTTTCGGCGCGTTCGGGGCGTTTTCCGACGAATTGTCAGGCGGGCGTCACCCGACCGCCGGAAACCCTGTAAATCCGGGCGGATGGCCCGAGTTCGGCGAAAGCGCCGGCGTCCGCTCCGGTCATCCAGATTTGCGCGCCAAGCCCTTCCAGATCGGCGTAGAGCGCCGCGCGGCGCGAGGGGTCGAAATGGGCGGCGATTTCATCCATCAACATGATCGGCGCGATGGAGCTCATGGAGGTCACCAGACGGGCGTGGGCGAGCGCCAGCCCCACCAGCAGGGCCTTCTGCTCCCCCGTCGAGGCGCGGGCCGCCTCGACGCCCTTGGGCCCGTGCCAGACCGCCAGATCGCTCGCCTGCGGCCCCACCAGCGTGCGCCCGGCGGTCGCGTCGCGGCCCCGGTTGTCGCGCAGGATGGCGCGGTAGCGCTCCTCGATCTCGATCGCCGGACGTTCCGGGATCATCCGTTCGATCTCTCCTTCGAGCGCGACCCGCGCCCAGGGGAAGGGCGAGGCGTCGTCGCGCGTCGCCGTGATCAGGTCGCCGAGGCGCGAGACGGTCTCGTGGCGCGCGGCGGCGACGGCGACGGCGAGGTCGGCGAGTTCGTGCTCGGCCGCGTCGAGCCAGTGGCCGTCGCGGCCACCGTCCTCCAGCAGCCGGTTGCGGTTGCGCAGCGCCCGCTCCATGGCGTTGACCCGGCTCGCATGCTCGCTGTCGACGGCAAGCACCAGGCGGTCGAGATAGCGCCGCCGGTCGCCCGCCGGGCCGCTGAAAAGGGAATCCATGGAGGGTGTCAGCCACACCACCCGAATGTGCTCGGCGAAGGCCCGCGCCGAGCCGACGGGCGCGCGGTCGACCCGGAATCGCCGCGTCGAGGCGGCGTAACCGTCGGGCGGGTCCATGCCGGCGCCGAGCTGGATATCGCCATAGGGCGAATCGAGCCGGATCGACACGGCCCAGCCGCCCGGTCCGTTGGCGCGAGCGAGATCGGCGAGGTCGGCGCGGCGCAATCCGCGGCCGGGCGTGAACATCGACAACGCTTCCAGCGCGTTGGTCTTGCCCGCGCCGTTTTCGCCCACCAACGCGACGAGGCGCGCCTCGACCGGCAGGTCGAGCGCGTCATAGGAGCGAAAGTTCGAGAGCGTCAGCCGCGTGATCAGCGGACGTCGCGGCTCTGGCGCGAAGGCGGAATCAAGGGCTGCCATGCGTCGCGGCTTGCCACGGATCGCGCGGCTTGAACAGCCGCGCGCAGTGGGGGCGTCGGTTGGCCTAGCGACGGGCCGTGCCGAGACGCAGCAGCGTGCGCGGCGCGCCGCCAGCGATGCTCAGGAAGGGCTTGCGCTCGACAGTCGCGCCGCCGGTGTGTTCCACCGAGGCGCCGGCGGGCCTGAACATGGCCTTGCGCTCGACCGTGACGGCCGGGCGACGCTCGATTTTGCGCTCGACGACCACCGCGCGCTGGCCGCCCGAGCGGTCGGTCGCGAAGGCGACTTCCTGCGACTGGGTGCGACGGCTGGCGGCGAGCGCCTTCAGCGCCAGCGGGCGGGCTTCCTCGATCGGCATGTCCATGAGGGACGCCGCGAACTCAGCCTGCTGGTCGATATCGTCGATGAAGCCCTGGGCGGCGAATATCGCCTCTTCCAGCGTCGGCGGGTCTTTCCGCACGCGGACGGGGCCCTTGAATTTCTGCTTGGTGGCTGTCGCGCGCATGAGGAAAATCCTTGTTGCTCCCCGGGCCTCGGCCCTCTTTCGTGGATCTTTTATATTGTGCGCTGCACAAAAATTCAAGTCACAACTTGTATACGTCTGAACATTTTCATTGGATCATCGCCATCGGCGCGCGGGCCGACGTAGCCAACTTGCCGCCGTGCCTAGCTGAATCGGGCGCCGTCGCCCATGCGGCGCCATGGCCATCGGCGCATTTGTCGCACCGGCGCGCTTTTCCGCCACAAGGCGCGACCGCTGGCCGTCCCGCCGTTTGTTTTCGCGGCGCAACGTGATAATCCGCCACGAAATTCCCTTACCCGCAGAGGTTTTCATGGTCGCCGATCTTCGTCGCGTCACGCGCGCCCTTCTTTCCGTGTCCGACAAGACGGGCCTGATCGACTTCGCGCGGGCCTTGTCCGCCGCGGGCGTCGAGTTGGTGTCGACCGGCGGCACCCGCAAGGCGGTGGCGGACGCGGGCGTGCCCGTGCGCGACGTTTCCGACCTCACGGGCTTTCCCGAGATGATGGATGGCCGGGTCAAGACGCTGCATCCGATGGTGCACGGCGGCCTGCTCGCCATTCGCGAGAATCCCGAGCACGAGGCGGCCATGCTCGCCCATGGCATCGGCCCCATCGATCTTCTGGTGGTCAATCTCTATCCGTTCGAGGCGACCATCGCGGCGGGCGCGCCCTACGACGACTGCATCGAGAACATCGATATCGGCGGACCCGCGATGATTCGCGCCGCCGCGAAGAACCACAACGACGTCGCGGTCGTCGTCGATGTCGCCGATTACGCCGCGATTCTTGACAGCCTCGCCGCCAACGCCGGCGCGACCAATCTGGCCCTGCGCCGTCGTCTTGCCCAGAAGGCCTACGCCCGCACGGCGACCTACGACGCCGCGATTTCCAACTGGTTCGCGGCCCAGCTCGGCGAGGACACGCCCGATTACCGCGCCATCGGCGGCGTCCTCGCCGAAAAGATGCGTTACGGCGAAAACCCCCATCAGGCCGCCGGTTTCTACAAGACCGCCGAGACGCGCCCCGGCGTCTCCACCGCGCGTCAGGCGCAGGGCAAGACGCTGTCCTACAACAACGTCAACGACACCGACGCCGCGTTCGAATGCGTCGCCGAGTTCGATCCCGCCCGCGTCGCCGCCGTCGCCATCATCAAGCACGCCAATCCCTGCGGCGTCGCCGAGGGCGCGAGCCTGCGCGAGGCCTACGAAAAGGCGTTGCGCTGCGATCCCGTGTCGGCCTTCGGCGGCATCGTCGCGCTGAACCGCAAGCTCGACCTGGAAGCGGCGACGGAGATCGTCAAGATTTTCACGGAAGTCATCATCGCGCCCGACGCGGACGAGGACGCCATGCGCGTTATCGCCGGCAAGAAGAACCTGCGCCTGCTGCTCACCGGCGGCCTGCCCGATCCCCGCGCGCGCGGCCTCGTGGCGCGCACGGTCGCCGGCGGCGTCCTGTTTCAGGGCCGCGACAACGCCGTCGTCGACGACATGGACCTCAAGGTCGTCACCAGGCGCGCGCCGACCGCGCGCGAACTGGCCGACCTCAAGTTCGCCTTCCGCGTCTGCAAGCACGTCAAGTCCAACGCGATCGTCTATGCCCGCGATGGCGCGACGGTCGGCGTCGGCGCGGGTCAGATGAGCCGCGTCGATTCCTCGCGCATCGCGGCGTGGAAGGCCGCCGAGGCGGCGAAGGCGGCGGGACTGGCGGAAACCCTCGCGCGCGGCTCGGTTGTCGCGTCCGACGCATTTTTCCCCTTCGCGGACGGCCTTCTGGCGGCGGCGGAAGCCGGCGCGACGGCAATCATCCAGCCGGGCGGCTCCATGCGCGACGACGAGGTCATCAAGGCCGCCGACGAGGCCGGTCTCGCGATGGTGCTGACGGGCCATCGCCACTTCCGCCACTAGGCTTCGTCCGGTCCCGGCGCGCGGCGTGCGCGAACGCACCGTCTGAACGGCCATTCATCTATATGGCTGTTTACCGGGCGTTCGCCACGATGTTGACACGACAAATCAAATTCAAGTCGCGGTCGCGCCGTTAACAGACGCGAAACCATCGCGTGGCAGTGAATGCCGGACACGGAGATCAGGTCGCATCATGCGTATCAGCTACAATGAACAGGTCGAGGGTGGCCGCGTTGTTCAATCCATCGGTCGCGTGCGCGCGGCCACGTCCTGGCACGCGCCCGGCGCCCCCTGCGCCCGCGGCGACTGGAAGGAAGAAGCCCTGCGCGCGCTGATGAGCGCGGCGGAGGATTTCGAGGCCGACGCGGTGATCGGCGTTGGCTACGAGGTCGACGGCGTCGCCGCGACCGACCTTTCGTCCTTCGATCTCGAGCGCGTCACCGCCTCGGGCATCGCGGTCAAGCTCGCCCGCGCCTGAACCGGGCTTTTCGGTTTTCCCACGCATTCAAGCGGCGCTTTCCGGCGCCGCTTTTTTGTTGGCCGCGCGGACAAACAAAAACGGCGGCCCGAGGGCCGCCGCTTTCGTTGGATTTAGCCGAGGCTTATTCCGCCGCGAGCTGCGAGGCGGGCGCGGCGTCGCGCACCTTCTTGTCGACGTGCTCCTCGAAGGGCACGAAGTTCTTGGCGAACATATCGACCAGATGCCGCGCGGTGGCGGCGAATTCCGACTTCGAGGCCCAGGTCTTGACCGGGTTCAGGATGTGCGGCTCGACGCCGGGAACCGACGTCGGGACGGCCAGGCCGAAGTAGGGGTCGGTGCGGTAATCGGCGGCGTTCAGCGAGCCGTCGAGGGCCGCCGTCAGCAGGCGACGGGTGACGCGGATCGGCATGCGCCGGCCAACGCCCGCCTTGCCGCCCGTCCAGCCGGTGTTCACCAGCCAGCAGTCGACGTGATGCTTGGCGATCAGTTCGCGCAGCAACTCGCCGTAAATCGAGGCGTGACGCGGCAGGAAGGGATGACCAAAGCAGGTCGAGAAGGTCGCCGTCGGCTCCGTCACGCCCTTGACCGTGCCCGCCACGACGGCGGTGTAGCCCGACAGGAAGTGGTACATCGCCTGCGCCGGATCAAGCTTGGCGATCGGCGGCAAAACGCCGAACGCGTCGCAGGTCAGCATGATGATGTTCTTGGGGTGGCCGCCGCGGCCCGTCTCCGACGCGTTCGAGATGAAGTCGATCGGATAAGCGATGCGGGTGTTCTCGGTCTTGGAGTCGTTGTCGAAATCCGGCACGCGGGTGATCGGATCGAGCACGACGTTTTCCATCACCGTGCCGAAACGCTCGCTGGTCGCGAAGATTTCCGGCTCGGCCTCGCGCGACAGCTTGATCGCCTTGGCGTAGCAGCCGCCCTCGAAGTTGAAGACGCCGTCCTTGCCCCAGCCGTGCTCGTCGTCGCCGATGAGGATGCGGTTGGGATCCTGCGACAGGGTGGTCTTGCCCGTGCCCGACAGGCCGAAGAAGATCGCCGTGTCCGTGCCGTCGCGGGAGATGTTGGCCGAGCAATGCATCGGCATGACGCCGTGGGCGGGCAGCTTCCAGTTGAGGAAGGTGAACACCGACTTCTTCATTTCGCCGGCGTAGCTGGAGTTGGCGATCAGCACGATCTTGCGCGTCAGGTCGAGGGCGATCACCGTTTCGGTGCGGCAGCCGTGGCGCTTGGGATCGGCGATGAACGTCGGCAGATCGATGATCGTCATATCAGCGACGAAGTTCGCGAGATCCTCGCGCGCCGGGCGGATCAGAAGGTTGCGGATGAACAGCGAATGCCAGGCGTATTCGCAGATGACGCGGGTCTTGACGCGCAGGGCCGGGTCGGCGCCGCCGTAGAGATCCTGCACGAACAGATCCTTGCCGGCGGCGTGCGCCAGCATGTCCTGCAACAGCGTCTCGAAATGCTCGGGCGACATCGCGGCGTTGTTGCCCCACCACACGTCGTTCTCGACGTTGGCGTCGCGCACGGTGAACTTGTCCTTGGGCGAGCGGCCGGTGTGCACACCGGTCTCCGCGACGATGGCGCCGCCGGCGGCGAGAATCGCCTCCTTGCGGGCGAGGGATTCCTCGTAAAGCGCGGGCGCTTCGAGATTATAGGCGACGCTGTTCGCGTTTTTAATGCCAAATTTTTCAATCCCGAAAGCGGGATTGAACACGCCGGTCTGTTTCATGGGGGGAACTCCGGGTCAAATTTCGCGCGGACTCTTGCGAGGCACTGACGCTTCCTCCTCGCGCGTCCGACTTGGGGCGGGGCGTGAGTCGGGCGTGTCTTTACCGCTCGCGCAAGCGTCGGGCAAGACGCGCGGACGCAAGATCATCCGCATTGTTAAGCCTTTGTTGCGATGCAATAACTTCTTTACATCCCGCGAAATTGCGTTTCACTATTCCGGTCTAGGCAAATCGTCGAATGATCTCAGGAATTCGCGCGCGCCGTCGCCGCCATTTCCGCCAATACGGCGCGTAGATCGGCGGGTCCATTGACGCGACGCGGAAACGCCACCCGCGTCGTCATGTCGCCGGCCGCCAGATCAATGCCTTCGGGATCGAGGCCGGTGGCGCGCCAGCGTCCCGCCGGTTCGCCCGCCAGCCGCGTGGCGTAGAGCGCCAGCGCCTCGGGATGGTCGGCGTTCATGTGTTCCAGCGCGCCCTCCTCGGCGGCGATGAGATCGTCGGCTCCATCGAGCGACGTCAGGATGTCGGCGGCGGGAAAATCCGCCGCCTTGGCGAAACCGCCGTTCAGATGGGCGCCCTCGACGGCGAGTCGCCAGAAGGCGAAATCGCCGAAGTCGGCGTAAAGCGCCGCCTTGGGATTGCGTCGCAGGAACCGCGCTTTCAACCGCTCGCGGATGGCGGGATCGGTCTGCTTGATCGCGCGCCCGACGATGGTCACGCGCGGATGCGCGAGCGGGTCGCCCTTGCCACCCTGCGCCAGCAGCACCGAGGCGCGGGGGTCGGCGTCGAGGTTTTTCGTATGCGCCGACAGTTGCGACATCAGCAGGATGGGCGAGCCGTCGTGATCGGTGGCGATGGTCGTCAGCGTGGCGAGAGGAAAACCACCCGCCCGCTCGATGGTGCCGAGCGCGGCCACCTTGACGCCGCGCAGCAGGCGCTTGGCCTCGCCAAGACCGTCATAGCCCGCCGGAAGCCCCGGCAGGGGCCGCGCGCCGTTCTCGGATTCGGTCATGACGATCTCCCGCGAGTATCCCTTGCCGCCGCGATCCTAGCCGAGATGTCCCTGCTCGCGATACCAGCGTTCGGCGCCGGGATGCAGCGGCACGTCCATCGGCGTCGCGTCGGTCTCGCGGCCGATCTGCGAAATGCCCTGATGGGTCGCCGTCTCCCAGGGCATTTCGTCATGGCGGGCGCCGAAGGCGCCGCAGACCTCGTAGGCGACCTGATCGGGCAGCGACGCGCTGGCGTAAAGCGGCCAGCCGCTGAAATCGATGCAGTCATGGTTGCGGTCGAGATAGGAGAAGCGACCCGCCTTGAGCGGCATGCGTCGCCAGCCGATCGCGCCCAGATGCGCGAAGGCCTCTTCGTCGAGATCGAGCGGAACCATTCCATGGGCGAGCGCCTCGTCGAGCCAGGCGCTGATGCCCTCGTCGAAAACGGCGTCGATCGTGCCGTCGCGCAAGCCGCCGAGACGTCGGATGTCGCCGGGGCCGCCGCAGGGGCGCACGTGACCGCCCCAGGATTCGATCTCCGCCACGCTCATGCCGTGGAAGGACAGCAACTGTTCGACCAGCACCAGCGTCGAATGGGTCGGATCCTCGCGCAACGATATGCGCAGGGGATAGCGCGCCTTCTTGATGTCGTGCAGCGAGCGCAGGCCGAGCTTCTCGCGCACGGCGATGACGAAACGGTCGGCGCTGGGATAATTGCCGATGATGCGCACGGGCAGCGGCTTGTCGAACAGGCCGACGCCCCGATAGGCCTGCGTGAGCATGGCCGAGGGATTGACGAAGGCCATCTCGATCTCGCCCTTCGCCACCGCGTGGGCCATGACCGCCGATCCCGTCGCCAGACGCAACGAGGGCCGGAAGCTTTCGCCCGAGCCGGCGCCGACCGTGATGCACATGTCGCGATTGCCGCCGTATTTGGTCGCGGGATTGCCGGCGATGTGCAGGCCCAGCTCCCACAAAATCTTGGCGCGCTTGAAATTGGCGCCCACCGGCAACGGCTCCATGCTTCCTCCAGATCGATGCGTGCTTGTTGGCGAGCAAACTAGCGAATTTCACGCGACGCGCAAACGCGTCACGCCTCCGCGACGACCCCATTGCGCAGAACGCCGATGCCGGTGATCTCGATCTCGATTGTGTCGCCGGGCTTCATGTCGCGCGGCAAGCCATCCGTGCCAAGCCACATGACGTCGCCGGGCTGGATGGTGATGTATTTCGACACCTCGGCGATGTAGGTCGCCGCGTCGAAGATCATGTCGCCCGTGGCGAAGGAATCGACGAGCTCGCCGTTGAGCCGGATGTTGGTCGTCATGTCGCGCGGATCGAGGTCCGTGACGATCCACGGCCCCATGGGCTTGAACGTGTCGCAGTTCTTGGCGCGCCAAAGCGTGCGGTCGCTCGCCTGCCAGCCGCGTTCGCTGACGTCGTTGCCAATCGTCCAGCCCAGCACGCAATCGAGCGCCTGCTCGCGCGTCACATGGCGCGCCGGCTTGCCGAAAACCGCGACAAGCTCGCCCTCGTACTGGAACGCGGGACCGGCGTCGCGCGGCTTGACGATGTTCTCGCCATGCGCGATCAGCGCGCTGTTGGCGCGATAGCCGATGTCGGGCCGCGTCGGAAAAACCGGGGCGACGCCGCGCCTGGCTGCGCTCTTGATGACGTGGTCGCGGTAGTTGACGCCCGCGCAGTAGAACGTGCCCGGCGTGACCGGCGTCAGCAGCTTCACCTCGGCGAGCTTGCGCGTGCGCGCGGTGGCGACATGGGCGCCGAAGGGCGTTCCCTCGACCTCGCGCACGACATCGCCCTCGACAAGTCCGAACGACGTCATGTCGCCTTGCTGGTAGCGGCACCAGATCATTCCATCCTCCCCGGAAGTTTTTCAACCCGCGTGCCGTCAGTCCGACAGCACGAGCGCCCAGAAGACCTTGTATTTGCTGTCCGGCGCGTAGGCCGTCGCGATGCCCATGCGGCGCGCCCGCGGGTTGAGCATGTTGGCGTTGTGCGGCTTTGATTCCCGCCAGCCCGAAAACGCCTCCGCCAGCGTGTGATAGCCGGCCGACACGTTTTCGACCGCCGCTGCGCGCGACGCGTGGGCCGCGGCCAACCGTTCCGAAAGCGAGCCGCGCGAGGACGGACCGACGGCGTTCGCGCGCGCCATGGCGTTGACGCGCTCGCGGGCTTCCCCCTGCAAGGCGGGGTCGATGGAGAGCGTCGGCAGGCCATTGTTGTGGCGATAGACGGAAATCATGTCGCGCGCGGCGACGGGATCGACGACCGCGTTGCCGGCGTCGAGTTGCCGATAGAAGGCGGGCGTCGCGCCCGGCGCCGGCGCCGATGGCGCGTCGGCGCAGCCGCCAAGCGACAGTCCGAGCGTTGCGAGAAGGGCGAAACAGGTCATGAAGCGCGGCATGTTGGCCAACCATGGTTAAGCAAGCGTTGATCTCACGGCGTTCGATCTGATTTCATCGCGCGCGACAGCGCGGCCTCGATGCGCTCGACATCGACGAGCGCGATATTGGTGGGGGCGGAAAAGACCGCGATTCCCTCGGCGCGCAGGCGCTTCAGGATCTCGAAATTGAGGTCGCTGCGAATGCGCGCGGACACCTCGACGTCGGAGACAAAACACACGAGTTCGAATTTCAGCGCGTTGTCCGTCATGCCGGTGAACAGCACGCCCGGCGCCGGAAATTTCTGCACGAGGTCGTGGCTCGCGGCGCAGGCGAGAAGGATTTCGCGCGCCTTTTCGGGATCGGCGTCGGTGGTCAGAGACACCGGATTCTTGATGCGCCCGACCCGGTCGTTGCGCACCCAGTTCTTGACCACGCCCGACACGAGATTGGAGTTCGGCACGATCATCATCGCCCGGTCGAAGGTCTCGATTTCCGTCGAACGCACGTTGATGCGGCGCACATAGCCCTGTTCGTCGCCGATCACCACCCAGTCGCCGACGCGGATCGCCCGCTCCCACAGCAGGATCAGGCCGGAAACGAAATTGTTGACGATGGACTGGAGGCCAAAGCCGATGCCGACGGACAGGGCGCCGGCGACGATCGCCAGCTTGTCGAAGCTGAGGCCGAGATAGCCCAGCGCCACCGACAGGGCGAGCAGGAAGCCGATATAGCCGATGCTGGTGCGGATGGAATTGCGCAGGCCCGCGTCGAGTTGCGTATGCGGCAGGAAGCGCGTTTCAAGCCAGTTTTGCAGCGCGCGCGCCAGCGCCCAGACCAGCCCGAACAGAATGAACGCGACGATGATGCTCGACAGCGAGATCGTGACCTCGCCCACCCTGAAGCCGAAGAAGGCCGTGCGCACGCCGCCGAACATGTCATCGGATTCGACGCCCCACGGCGCGAGCACCAGCATGATCGCCATGCTGGCGAGGCCGACCGTCAGGGCGCCCGTCAGCAACACGGCGATCTGGTCGAGCGACTCGCGCCGCAGGCCGATCGTGTTGATGGCCGCGCGCCCCACCGGCGCGCCCGGTTGCAGCCCGACCGTGATGGCCTCGTCGGCGAGATTGATCAGCAAGAACAGACAGGCGCCGACAAAGGCGACCCACAGCGTCTGATCGACGAGAAAGGCGGCGAAGGCGTTGAAGCCGATCAGCGTCGCGCCGATGACGGTGGCGACGATGACCCAGACCGACGCGCGCAGCGGCCCGCGCCAGTCGGGCCCGCCCGCGACCCGCGGCGGCAGGCATTCCTCCTCCCGCTCGGACGTGGCCGCGACCCTGTGAAGCGCCACGCCAGCCAAGGCCGCGGACAACAGCGCGCCCGCGCCGCGCAGCGCGATGGAGGAGCGCAGGCCCGCGCCGATGATTTCAAGGCAGGCTTCCGAAATCTTCACGCCCGAAACGATGGCGGCGACGATGATCACCACCTTGCACAATCGCTCGACCGTGGCGTCGGTCAGGTCGAGCGGACGCCAGTTGACGAGGCCGGGCGCCAACAGGGCCCGCGCCGCCGCCGCCGCCGCGGCAATGCGCGCGACGGCGTCGAACAGCGCGTTCGCCAGCGGCTCCATGCGGGCGCCGATCAGATCAAACGATCGCGCGATCCCGAACAGGACAATCGCCGCGGCGATGGGCGTGGCGATATCGACCAGCAGGGCCCAGGTCGCCGCGGTCGACTTGCGCAGGGCGCTGGGATCGTGAACGGCGGGATCGCGCAGGTTCACCCGTCCCGACACCTTGCGCAGCAGCACATAGGCGGCGGCCAGCGCGACGAGCGCGGCGAGCATCACCGCGCCATTCCAGCCCGCGAGCTTGACGCGCGCGCTGGCGAGCCAGTCGCCGGCCACCGTGCGGGCGGCGCGGCCGTCGCGCTTTCCCTCGGCGGCGACCGAAATCCAAAGACGCGGATCGATGATGCTCGGCGTGCGCGCGAACAGGGCGCGGGTGAACAATTCACGCCGCTGGGCGGTGATCGAGTCGGCGTCCTGCTCGATTTCCTTGGCGTAGAGGCCGGCCCGTTTCACCACGCCATCGACGACATCGAACAGCTTCTGCTGTTCGTCGCGTTGCGTCGCGACCTCGGGGCTCTCGGGTGGGGCGTTGGCGGCCGGCTTCGGACCAAGCTGGTCGATGCGCGCCTTGATGGCGTCGCTCCGCGGCTGCATGTCGTCGATGACAGATTGGGACGATTGCGCCAGCGGATCGAGCCGCGCGCGCAAATCCTGCAATTCCGCGTCGGACAGATCCTTGCGCGCGAGCGTCCGGCCGATCTGGTCGAGGTTTGCGCGCACGCCGTCGAGCTTCTGCGACTGCGCGGCGAAAGGCGAGGGCGCGGCCGGGCCGGGCGCCGCCGGCTGGGCGACGGCCGCGGCCATGAGAACAAGGCCGAGCGCGAGGGCGCGCGACAGGACGGCAAACAGGCTTTTCACGCCCCGGACTCCGGATGATTCGCTCGAGACTACTCTACCCCGTCGCGATCGTCGGGCGGATAAACATGCGCGCGCCCGCGAAAATCCTCGACGAGGGCGCGCCCCGACGCGTCGCGGGTCAGATATTCAGGCCCGATCGGGGATTTTCCATGGCCGCCGGGAATGTCGAGCACATAGGCCGGCTGGCACAGGCCGGAGACGCGGCCCAGCAGCGCGCGCGCCAGCGCCCGGCCTTCCTCGATGCCGACCCGCAAATGCGCCGTGCCTGGCGCGAGATCGGCGTGATGCAGGTAGTAGGGCTTGATCCGGGTTTCGACGAAGGCGCGCATCAGCGCGGCCAGCGTGTCGACGTCGTCGTTTACGCCGCGCAGCAGCACGCTCTGGCTGACCATGGGCACGCCAGCGTCGATGAGGCGGGCGCAGGCCGCGCGCGCCGCCGGCGTCAGTTCGCGTGGATGGTTGGCGTGCAGCGCCACGTAAACGGCGCGGCCAAAGCGCTTGAGCGCGGCGACGAGTTCCCCGGTCACCCGACCGGGATCGACGGCGGGCACGCGCGTGTGAACGCGCAGGACTTTGACGTGCGGAATGGCGCTGAGCGCCTCGGCGATGTCGCCCAGCCGCCGGGGTGAAAGCGCGAGGGGATCGCCGCCGGTGAGGATCACCTCCCAGATGTTGGCGTCCGCCCGGATATAGTCGAGCGCGCGCGCCATCGCGCCCGCCGACAGGACGCCCGCGCCGTCGGGGCCGACGACCTCGCGCCGGAAGCAGAAGCGGCAATAGACCGGGCAGACATGCAGCGGTTTCAACAGCACCCGGTCGGGATACCGGTGAACGATTCCCTCCACGGGCGAATGGG
This sequence comes from uncultured Hyphomicrobiales bacterium, assembly GCA_903861645.1. Classification (GTDB taxonomy): domain Bacteria; phylum Pseudomonadota; class Alphaproteobacteria; order Rhizobiales; family Beijerinckiaceae; genus Terripilifer. Next base: position 18,523 of record CAIOVE010000052.1, on the reverse strand, counting down.
CTTCGTCGCCGATGGGATCGGCGCGTTCGCCCGGCCCCGCCTCGAGCTCGCGGACGTCGGGCAGGAATTGCCGCGCGATGGGGTCGGCGGGATCCGCGGGGTCGATCAGGGCGGCGATATCGGGCGTCACGGCGATGGCGTAACGCTCGGCGACCCGCTTGACGGCCGCCCGCGCGTCCTCGGCGAGCAGGCCGGCGGCGACGAGATCGCCGGGCGTGGTGAGCGGGCGCGGCCCGTTCACGCGGAGGGGTCCACAACGGGGGTCCACATGACCTGATCGATGCGCGGCGCGCCGGTCGCCAGCATGACCAGCCGGTCGACGCCAAGCGCGATGCCGCTCGCCGGCGGCATCTCGGCCAGCGCGGCGAGGAAATCCTCGTCGATTGGATAGCGCTCGCCATGCAGACGCTCGCGTTCGTCCATCTCCACGATGAAACGTCGGCGTTGCTCGACCGGGTCGGTCAACTCGCCAAAGGCGTTTGCGAGCTCCACCCCGCAGGCGTAGTACTCGAATCGCTCGGCGACGCGCGCGTCGTGCGTGCAGGGCCGCGCCAGCGCCGCCTCGCAGGCGGGATATTCGATCAGCGCCGTGGGTCGGCCAAGGCCCAGATGGGGCTCGACCCGCGCCACCAGCAGCTTGCTGAAAACGTCCGTCCATGAGTCGTCGGGCGCCGTGGCGAAGCCGGCGTGGGCGGCCGCGGCGCGAAGGGCGGCGGCGTCCGGCGCGCCATCGGGCCCCAGGCTTTCGTAAAGGTCGACACTGGCGTGACGGCGGAAAGCCTCGCGCACGGTCATGACTTCGGCCGGGGCGAAGGGGTCGGCCTCGCGGTCGCGGAAGCGCAGGCGTGTCGCTCCAGCCGCGCGGGCGGCCTCGGCTACGAGCCAGCCGCAATCGGCGACGAGGTCCAGATAGTCGGCGCCGGCCCGGTACCATTCCAGCATGGTGAATTCGGGGTGGTGCAGGGCCCCGCGCTCGCCGTTGCGGAACACGCGGGCGAAGGTGAATATCCGCTCTTCCCCCGCCGCCAGCAGCTTCTTGCAGGCGAATTCCGGCGAGGAATGCAGGTAAAGCCGGGTCGTCGACCCGTCGGGTCCGACAAGATCGGTCCCGAACCCGGCGATTTCAGCCTCGTTGCCGGGCGAGACCTGCAAGACGGCGGTCTCGACCTCGATGTAATCGCGGTCGGCGAAGCCCGCCCGCCACGCGGCCATCATCCGCGCCCGGGCCAGCAGGGCCGGCCGCCGGTCCTCGTGGACGCGCCGCCGCCACCAGGGCGAGGCCGCCGCGCCGGCATTCTCCGAGGAACCAGTTGTCATTCTTGTCCGGCTTTGCGATACGGGCGGCAGTTCGCGCGCGGAAATTCTCGCGGGCCGCTTGTGTTCGCCCTGAATAGGGCGCGCCGGGCCCGCCATCAACCGGGGAAATGATCGTGAAGGTTATCGCCAGCTCCATTCGCAAGGGCAACATCGTCGAGCACGAGGATGGCCAGCTCTACGCCGTTCTGTCGGCCGAAAGCTTCCATCCCGGCAAGGGCACGCCGACCACGACCATCGACATGCGTCGCATTTCGGACGGCGTGAAGACGCAGGTCCGCTACAAGACCACCGAGCAGGTCGAGCGCGCCTTCGTCGAGGACAGCAACTTCAGCTACCTCTACTCGGACGGGGACGGCAACCACTTCATGAACGAAGCGACCTTCGATCAGGTGATGGTCACCGACGACGTGCTCGGCGACCAGAAGGTTTATTTGCAGGAAGGCATGAAGGTCATGCTGAGCATGTTCAACGGCGTCGCCGTGTCCATCCAGCTGCCGCCTCGCATCACGCTGGAGGTCATGGAGACCGAGCCGGCGATGAAGGGCCAGACCGCCTCGTCCTCGTTCAAGCCCGCGATCATGTCGAATGGCGCGCGCGTCATGGTGCCGCCACACATTCAGGTCGGCACGCGCATCGTCGTCCAGACGGAAGACGGCTCCTACGTCGAGCGCGCCAAGGACTGACCTGTTTGACCGTCGACGGATCAGCCGTCGATGGTCAGCACGATCTTGCCGAGATGCGCCGACGTTTCCATCAGTTCATGGGCGGCGCGCGCCTCGGCGAGCGGAAACGTGGCGTGAACGATCGGCTTCACGTCGCCCGCCTCCAGCAGCGGCCAGACCTTCTCGCGCAATTGTCCGGCGATGATCGCCTTTTGCGCCACCGTGCGCGGACGTAGTGTCGAACCGGTGAGCGTCAGCCGACGCGTCAGCACCGGCGTCCAGTTCACCTTCTCCGCGACATGACCCTGCAGGAAGGCGATCTGCACAAGGCGCCCGTCCGTCGCCAGAATGGAAATGTTCTTGGCGATGTAGGGCCCGCCGACCATGTCGAGAATGACGTCGACGCCACGCTTTTGCGTGATGGTCCTGATCGCCTCGACGAAATCGCCATCGCGATAGTTGATGGCGTGGTCGGCGCCGATCGATTTGCAGAAATCGCATTTTTCATCCGAGCCCGCCGTCGCGAACACGGTCGCGCCGAAATGCCTGGCGAGCTGGATGGCGGTGGAGCCGATGCCGCTCGAACCGCCATGCACGAGGAAGGATTCGCCCGGCTTCAGCGCGCCGCGGGTGAAGACGTTGTCGTAAACCGTGAAGAACGTCTCCGGTATGCCGGCGGCTTCGATGAAGCTCAGCGCGCGCGGCTTCGGCAAGCAGAGCGCGGCGTCCGCCTCGCAATATTCCGCGTAGCCGCCCGAGCCGACCAGCGCGCAGACCTCGTCGCCGATGGCGGGCGAGGTCACGCCCTCGCCAAGCGCCACGACGCGGCCGGCGATTTCAAGACCGGGAATGGCGGTCTCGCCGGGCGGCGGCGGATAGGAGCCCGTGCGCTGCGCGCAATCGGGGCGATTGACGCCCGCGGCGACGACTTGCACGAGAACCTTGCCGGGGCGCGGGCGCGGCGTGTCGGCCTCGCGCAGCTTGACGACCTCCGGGCCGCCGGCGCCGTCGAAGAAGATTTCGCGCATCCGCGCGGGCAGGGTGGTCATGGCGGGCTCTCTCGCATCCGGTCGGGTCACGGTCCGACGCCTATAGCACGGGAAGATGCCCGCCAAGGGTTCATGGGGCACGCTGAAATCTCATGCGCTTGGTCGCGTTGAACAACGCGCGAGCGTCCGGACTGGAAGCCGCCACGGGGGATCGCGCATTTCGGGAAGCCCTAGCCGTCCAGGGCTACAATCGCGGCGTCGGCGCGCCGGAAGAGACGTCGGCGATCACGTCCCGCAACCACTTGTGCCCAGGGTCCGCATGACTTCGATCGTGCCATAACAGCCGATAATCGAACCCCTCGATCGCCAGCGGCGGTTCAAATCGACCGAGCGCGCCGGCGCGCGACAATTCGTCGGCCGCCCGTGCGGGAACGGTCAGGATCATGTCCGTATGCGCGATCACGCTCGCCGCGGTCGCGAAATAGGGAAGCCACAGGGCAATCACGCGCTGTCGTCCAAGGGCGGCGAGCGCGTCGTCCACGACGCCCTTGCGGCCGCCCATTACGGTGACCAGGGCATGGGGCCAGGCCAGGAACGATTCAAGGTCCATGGGCTTCGCGAGCGCGGGATGATCCCGCCGCGCCAGACTCGCATAGCCTTCGCGATACAGCTTGCGCGACCTTAGCGGCAAGGGAACCTCGTCGTCGCTGTACAGAACGAAGTCGGTTTGCCCTTCCCCAAGCTGGCGGAATGCATCCGGGGAGAAGGGCAGAATTTCGATCGATATCCCCGGCGCGACGTCCGCCAACATGCGCGTCAAACGCGGCAATACCGCGAGGGCCCCATAATCCGTGGTGGTCATCCGGAATGCGCGCGTGGCGATTCCCGGGTCGAAAACAGGGCGCACCAGAAGCTCGTCGAGGCTGGCGATCGCCACGTCCAGGCGCGCGCGGATCTCCAGCGCCCGGTCGGTTGGCACCATCCCGCCGGGGCCTTTGACCATGATCGCGTCGCCGAGGGCGTCGCGCAGCTTCGCCAGCGCCCGACTGACCGCTGGCTGGCTGATGTTGAGTTGCTCGGCTGTCCGGGTCGTGTTCCGCGTCTCGAACAACGAGCGCAGCACGCGCAAGGTCGCGAGGTCCAGCCATCCATTATTCAATTTTTGCATTGTCAAAATCCGGATAATTTATTTTTCAAATTATCCGGGATCAACGATCAGGGAAAGGCCGCTAGGCTTGGCGGCGATGCGAGAGGAACGAATATGAATAGCCAAACTTTCCTGAAGGGCGCGGCTGCCGGCGCCCTCATTCTGATGGCTTCCCTTCCCACCGCGGCCACGGCAGGCAACGCTCAATCGATCAAGCAGTTTTACGAGGCGTTCGGACAGAACAAGCCAGACCTGCTGGACGGAATCCTCGCGCCTGACTGGGAGGACATTCCTCCCAACGAGGGGCAAGCCATCGGTCGCGACGCGTTCAAGCCCTACGTGGGCGGTTTCCACGCGATGTTTCCCGATTTGAAGGTGGTCAACGAAGATATCATCGACGCGGGCGAAAAGGTGATCGTGCGGTCGACCCTGTCGGGCACGCAGGCGGCGCCCTTCGCGGGCTTTCCCTCCAAGGGCAAGCGCTTTTCGACAATGGCCATCGATATTCACCAGTTCAAGGACGGCAAGGTCGTCAAGACCTGGCACATCGAGAACTGGCTGGGCGCGCTGTTCCAGATGGGGGCCTTCGAGAAATAGTCGACGCGTCCAAACGATGAAACCCGCCTGGAGCAGAATCAGATGAACAATAATCGCGAAACAAGCGATCCCCACCCGATGCTCCAGGCGGCGACGCGCGTCCACCGCCGCGAACATGGATGCGGCGCTTACACCTTCGAGGACGGCGGCGGCCTCGCGGCGATTTCCCGGACGTTTCAACCCGCTCGCATTCTCGAACTCGGGACGGCGCTGGGCTACACGGCGTGCTGCCTCGCATCCGGCGCGCCGGGAGCGCTGGTCGATACCATCGAAGGCGATCCGGAGCATGTCGACATCGCGCGCCGCAATATTGCGCATGCGAATTTATCCGACCGGATCACGGTTCATCTGGGCGATTTCGCACGGGTTCTTCCCACGCTGGGCGGGACTTACGATCTCGCCTTTTTCGATGGCTTCGCGCCAACCCTTGAACTGCTGCGATCCCTGACGGCCCTGCTGCCGGCGGGCGGCGTTTTCGTCTGCGCGAATCTCGATCTCGCCTCGCCCCAGGACTCGCGGCGAATGAAATCGCTGTTCGCGGACGTGTCGGCCTGGCGGCTTCATGCCTCGTTGGAGGGCGGCGGAACAACGGCGTGGGTGAAGCATTGACGGCCAAGTTCGATTGATCCGGGCCGCCGCCGTCCATCAAGGGCCCGACGAGCGCGCGTCGTCGCCCTAACGCGAATGAACCAGCAAAGCTTTGCCTCGCGCCGCGCGCGCAAACAGGCTAAGGGTCCGGCCTCTCCAATCGTCTGGACCCCATGGCCCCGCCCCTTCTCATCCTGCGCGACATCGAACTGACCATCGGCGGCAAGCCCCTGCTGGAAGGCGCCGAGATTTCCGTGTCGCCCGGCGACAAGCTGGCGTTGGTCGGCCGCAACGGCTCGGGCAAGTCGACCCTGTTGAAGATCGCCGCGGGCGAGCTTGAGTTCGACAAGGGCGAGCGTTTTTTCCAGCCCGACGCCACCGTGCGTTACCTGCCGCAGGAGCCGGACCTTTCCGGCTTTTCCACCGTGCTCGCCTATGTCGAGCATGGCCTTGGCCCCAACGACGATCCCTATCGCGCCCGCTATCTGCTCGAACAACTTGGCCTGACCGGCGACGAGAATCCCGCCAATCTGTCGGGCGGCGAGGCGCGCCGGGCGGCGATTTCGCGCGCGCTGGCGCCCGAGCCGGATGTTCTGTTGCTCGACGAGCCGACCAACCATCTCGACCTGCCCGCCATCGAATGGCTCGAAAGCGAGATCGCCGGCATGCGCTCGGCCGTCGTGCTCATCAGCCACGATCGCCGCTTCCTGCAGGATCTGACGCGCGCCACGGTCTGGCTCGACCGCGGCCAGACGCGTCGGCTGGAAAAAGGCTTCGGCGAATTCGAGGCCTGGCGCGACGAGGTGCTGGAGCAGGAAGAGCGCGACCACCACAAGCTCGAACGGCGCATCGCCAACGAGGAGCATTGGGTGCGCTACGGCGTCACCGGGCGGCGCAAGCGCAATGTCGGGCGCATGGAGCGCCTGCGTGGCCTGCGCAATGAATTCCGCGAGGCGCGGCGCGTCGCCGGCGACGTCAAGATTTCCGTCGCCGAGGGCAAGGTTTCGGGCAAGCTCGTCATCGAGGCGGATCAGGTCACAAAGGCCTATGGCGCGCGCGTCATCGTCAATGATTTCTCGATCCGCGTGCTGCGTGGCGACCGGCTCGGCATCGTCGGGCGCAATGGCGCCGGCAAGACCACGCTGATCAATCTTCTGACCGGCGCTCTGGAGCCCGACTCGGGCCACGTGCGGCTGGGCGCCAATCTCGAACTGGCGAGCCTCGACCAGAAGCGCATCGCGCTCAAGGACGACATGACCCTGAAGGACACGCTGACGGGCGGCGGCGGCGACTGGGTCGAAATCAACGGCGAGAAGAAGCACGTCATCGGCTACATGCGCGACTTCCTGTTCGGCCCCGAGCAGGCGCGCACGCCGGTGTCGCGCCTGTCGGGCGGCGAACGCGCGCGGCTGTTGCTGGCGCGCGCCCTGTCGCTGCCCTCGAACCTGCTGGTGCTCGACGAACCGACCAATGATCTCGATCTCGAAACCCTCGATCTGCTGGAGGAGATGATCGCCGATTATCCCGGCACGGTCATCGTCGTCAGCCATGATCGCGATTTTCTCGACCGCGTCGCCACATCGGTGATCGTCGCCGAGGAGGAAGGCGTCTGGCGCGAATACGCCGGCGGCTATTCCGACATGGTCTCGCAACGCGGCTTTGGCGTCAGCGGCGCGCCGGCGTCGGCGAAGGCCGAGGGCTCGCGCAAGCAGCGCGCGCTCGCGCCGACCGCGGGCGGCGAACAGAAGCGCAAGCTGTCGTTCAAGCAGAAGCACGCGCTGGAGACGATCCCCGGCAAGATCGAGACGCTGCGCGCCGCGCGCGACAAGTTGCAGGCGATCCTCGCCGATCCCGCGCTCTACGCGCGCGATCCAGCCGGCTACCAGAAGGCGACGAAGACGCTGGCGGAATCCGAAGCCGGCATCGCCCGGCTCGAGGAGGAATGGCTGGAGCTCGAATTGCTGCGCGAGGAGATGGAAGGCTAGGCGAGCCTCAACGCCCGAACGCGCGCGACCGCGCGCGCGGGCCGCCGGCGCGCGGGCCTTCCAGCGACTCGGCGATGGCGTGGCGGCGCGGCATGGACGCCAGCCACAGGAGCGCGCAGATCGTCGCGCCGACGGCGAACGTCCAGCGCAGACCGACCAACTGGGCGATGTAGCCATCGAGGATTGATCCGATGGCGGGCATGCCGCGGAAGATGAGTAGATACAGGCTCATCACGCGGCCGCGCATCTCGTCGTCGACGGCGGTCTGCACCAGCGCCTGCGTGCTGGTCGACATGGAATTGAGCGTGTAGCCGATCAGCGCCGAGCCCAGCACGCCGAGCGGCAGGTAATCCGTGCCGACGAGCGTGAACACCGCCGCCGCCAGGCCGATGAATCCCAGAAACACCCTTAGCGTCAGGCCGGAAACGCCGCCGCGCATGGCGATGGTCGAGGCGCTGACCATCGCGCCGACGCCCATGCTCGACGTCAGCCACGCCAGTTCGCGCGCGCCGCCGCCGAACACGCCGCCCGCGAAACCCGGCAGCATGTCCTGCACCGGGCGAATGATGATCGAGGCGGCGATCATCAGGAAGAACACCGAGCCGATGCCTACGTGGCCGCGCACGTAGGTAAAGCTTTCGCCGATGTCGCGCAGGATGTTGCGATGGGCGCGCTTGCGCGGCTCCTCCGGCGGCAGTCGCATGAAGGCGATCGCCGTCTGAAACACGATGGAGCCGAGGCCGTGGATGGCGAAGGCCGCCATGACGCCGAAGGCGGGAATGATCAGCGCGGCGATGGCCGGTCCAATAAAGCGCGCCGCCTGAAAGGCCGCCGAATCGAGCGCGATGGCGGTGGCGAATTCGGCGTGCGGCACGGTGCGCGGCAGCAGCGTTTGCCGCGCGGCGCCGGAAAACGGATAGAGCAGGCCCGTGTAGAGCGACACGGCGAGCAGCGTGTAGATGCCCATCGCGCGGGTGTACATGAGGCCGCATAGCGCGATGGCTTGCAGCATCAGCAGGAATTGCGACACGCGCGACAGCTTCCAGGAATCCACGCGATCCGCCACGGCGCCGGCGAAGGGCGCCAGCAGGATCATCGGGCCGAGATCGGCCGAGGCGACGACGCCCAGCCAGAAGGTCGAATGAGTCAGATCCCAGGCGAGCCAGCCCACGCCGACGCGCTGGATCCAGCCTGTCACCGAATAAAGCGACATGCCGGATTCGTAGAGCCGGAACTCGCGATGCCGCCAGACGCGGATGAAGGGCTTCGACGACAGCGTGGGAAACATGCGAACGCGCGGCGGGAGGAAAGGTGAAACCTTTTTCAACCCGCCGCGCGCCAAAAGCAATCAGCGCCTGGCCTGCTTGCCGGGCAGGGAGGTCGACAGCCAGCGTGCGATGACGCCGGCGATCGCGTGGCTGTTCTTTTCCAGCATCAGCACGTGGGAATCGCCGTGAATGCCGACATCGGCGAGCCGGATGAAGCTCGGCTTCACGCCGGCGCGCTGGAGGTATTTGACCGTGCAGTGATCATAGGGCGCGTGATAGGACGCCTCCGATGTCAGCACCAGCGTGGGAATGTCGCGCAGGTTGGGCAGTTGCCGCGCCGGCTCGACCTGCTCGAAGCATCGCACCAGCCCTTCGCCGTCGGGCTTGTCCTGCTGGACGAATTTCAGCTCCGACGCGTCCTTGACCGGCGGCGCGTAGGTCAGCGGCACGTCGGTCACGCCATAGGCGAGCGCGACCTCGCCATATTTGAACCAGTCGGGCGCGCCGGTGAAATCCACCGCGCGCACGGGCGGGCCATTCGGCTCGATGGCGAGGATGGCCTTGATGGCGTTCGGTCGCGCGTCGGCGACCGGCCACAGGAAGGCGCCGGCCTGCGAATGGGCGAGCAGGATCGACGGGCCGATCTTGTCCACCAGCGCCACCAGCGCGTCGCGGTTGAGTTCCTGCTGCGTGTGGAAATTCTCGATCTCCACCGCCTGCGAGGCGCTCAGTTGCACCACCCACGGGTCGCTCATCTCGCCGCCGCCCGGCCATGGCGCGTGCAAGTGCGCTTGCGGCCAGAGCTTGTATTTTTCCTGCTGGGCGTAGCGCTTCTGCACGCCGCGCGTGTCGCCCATGCGGGCGGGGCCATAGGCCTTCTCGATGATGGGCGAGCGACCGCGCCCGACCTGATCGACGAGATAGACGGCGTAGCCCTGCCGCACGAAATACTGGGCCCAGCCTTCCTTGCCATCGAAAGTGCCGGTGAAATTCACGCCGGTGCGCAGCCCGCCATGCACCATGACGATGGGATAGGGATGCGTCTTGCGCGCGGGGATCATGTATTCGACGTACATGTGATTGATCATCACGGCGCGCCCGTCGATCTCGGTCATCTTGCCGCCGACATAGAACGACCCGTTGCGCGCCAGCGTCAGCGGCGGTTCGGCCCGCGCGGCGCCAACGGCGAGGACGGAGGCGAGCGTCGCGGCGGCGAGTTTGCAAAGACTGGCGAGTGTCGACATGGCGTTTCCCCGAGGCCCCGGCTTGATCGCCGGCTGGCTTATATTAGCGCATTTCCATCGCCGCGACAGGCGCGACGCGCTTGCCTCGCGTGGCGAACAAAGCAATCATGGCCGGACGGGATTGCCGACGAACACGGGGGGGAAACATGCGCCTTGGGTGGAACATCAGGCGAATTGGCGCGGCGATGCTGGCGCTTGCCTGCCTCCTCCCCATCGCCGCGCGCGCGCAGTCGTCGGAAGCGGCTTTCTTCAAGGGCAAGACGGTGCGGGTCATCGTTGGCTATGGCGCCGGCGGCGGCTTCGATCTCTACGCCCGCATGATCGCGCCCTATCTCGGCAAGGCGCTGGGCGCCAATGTCATCGTCGAGAATCAGCCGGGCGCCGGCGGCATCGGCGCGCTCAACCGCATGATGACGGCCCCGCCCGATGGCTTGCAGATCATGCTCGTCAACGGCATGGCCGCGGCCTTCGGCCAGTTCATCGAGCAGCAGGGCGTGCGCTACGATCTCGCGAAACTCGAACATCTCGGCACGGTCAGCGGCAATCCCTGGGTCTGGCTCGTCAACGTCAACTCGCCCTACACGTCGCCGAAACAGGTGGTCGAGGCCAGGAAGAAATACATGTGGACCGCGGGCGGCCCCATTGATGGCCTGTCGGATGGCGCGGCCTTCGTCTGCGAGGCGCTGAAGCTCGATTGCAACATCGTGCTCGGTTATCCCGGCAGCAATGAATCCGCCATGTCGGTCGCCAATGGCGAGATGGACATGATGTACATCGTCGACACCTCCGCGGCCAATTACGTCAAGGGCGGCAAGATCAAGGTGCTCTCGACCATGAGCCGCGCGCGCTCGACGATCTTCCCCGACGTGCCCACGCTTTTTGAAAGCGTGACGCTGAAACCCGACGAAGCCGCGTTGCTGGATTTCCATTCGACCGCGGAAAAGATCGGCCGCATTCTCGTGGCGCCGCCGGGCACGCCGCCCGAGCGCGTCGCCTTTCTGTCCGAGGCCGTCAAGACGACGCTCACCGATCCCGCGCTGATCGCCGAGGGCGAGCGCACCCAGCGATTCATCGGCTTCATGGATGCCGCGCAAACGCGCAAGGCGACGCTGGGCGTCGTCTCCGATCCAACGCCCGAGCAGAAAAAACGAATGATCGAAATTCTCTCGCGCGTCGAAAAGAAATAGTCGCGCGGACGCGCGATCAACAGCAACAGCCGCGCGCGTCCGTCGCGGGGCGGGGGAGTTCAACATGCGCATGACATTCTTGATCGCGCCGGGGCTCGCGCTCGCGGTCGCCGCGGCGGCCCTGGCGCCGGCGGCGATGGCGCAGGACTATCAGGCGCTGGTCGCCGCGCCTGACCGCGCCGACGCCGATCGCCAGAACGACCAGAAACGGCATCCCGCCGAATTGCTGGCCTTCGCCGGCGTCAAGTCCGGCTGGAAGGCGCTCGATATGGGCGCCGGCGCCGGCTACAGCACCGAGCTCATCGCGCGCGCGGTGGGGCCGACGGGCCATGTCTGGGGGCAGAATGATCGCGAGCCGGAGAAATTCCTCGCGCGCCTCAAGACGCAGGCCATGGCGAACGTGACGCAACTGGTGCGGCCCTTCGACGATCCCGCGCCCGCCGACGTCAACAACCTCGATCTCGTTACCTTCTTCAACTACTACCACGACACGACCTACATGCAGGTCGATCGCGCCAGGATGAACAAGGCGATCCTCGCCGCGTTGAAGCCGGGTGGATGGCTGATCGTGACGGATTGGTCGGCCAAGCCCGAGGATGGCGTCGCCGTCGGCAAGACGCTGCACCGGATCGCGGAGCAAAGCCTGAGGGCGGAGGTCGAGGCGGCCGGATTCAAATTTGTCGCCGACGCGCAGTTCCTGCGGCATCCCGAGGACACGCGCGAAACCATTATCTTCAAGAACCCGACGCCGGTCGATGAATTCGCGTTGAAGTTCCAGAAGCCGATGTAAACAAAAAGCCCTTCCCGCGAGGCGGGAAGGGCTTCCTGAATAACGATGGCGGTCGGTTAAGCGCGGACTTCCTGACGCTGGAACATCACATAGGCGATGGTGAACAGCACGATGAAGCTGGCGAACATGCCGGTCATCTGCGGCCACACCAGCGCGACGCTTTCGCCAAACGGCAGCGGGCCGGAGATGGCGCCCTGCAATTGCGAAGGCAACAGCACGCCGAGGTTCTGGCCGCGCTCGGCGGGGTTCAGAAAGGCCAGCGCCGTTTCGGAAAACAGCGTGTTCGGCGACAGGCGCGCGAGACCAAGACCGACCTCGACCGTGTGCACCTGCGACTGGAGGTTGTAGGGGTCGATGGGCGCGATGATCGGCGTCAGCAGAACCACCAGCATCTGCCAGAAGAAGGCGAACAACAGCCAGACCGAGAGCGCCGCGAGCGCGGCGGTGGCGGCGGAACGGAAGATCACCGAGAACAGCATCGCCAGCGCCAGCCACACGCCGCCATAGGCGATCGAGGCCAGCAGGAAGGCGAAGCTGCGCAACACCTCCTCCGTGCTCGGCGGCAGGCCGAGCATGAGAATGCCGAGACCCGTCACGAACAGCCACAGCGCGGTCAGCGCCATGGCGATCGTCGCGAGGCCAGCGAGGAATTTGCCGAACAGCAGGCCGTCCCGATAGATCGGCTGGGCCAGGATGCGGCTCATCGTGCGTCGGTTGAACTCGCCGTTCACCCCGTCAAAGCCCAGCGCGATGGCGATGATGGGGATGAGAAAACCGAGAAAACCGACGAACGACGGCAGCGGCGGGATGCCCGTGGTGAACACCCGCAGGAAGATGAACGGATCCTCGCCGATGACTTCCTTCACGGCGCCGATGGTCGAATAGACCGCCCCGGCGCCGGTGAGGAAAATCAATCCCTCGAGCAGGCGCATGCGCGTGCTCGTCAGATTGTCGGCGAGTTCCTTCATCACGACGGAACCGACGCCCGACAGGGCCCAACCCTCACGCCGCATGTGGCGCTCCCTCGAAATAACGCGTGTAAACATCCTCGAGGCTGGCGTGGCCGGCGTCGATCATCTTGAGATCGCCGCCCGCCGCGACGACCGCGCGCGCGATGTCGCCGCGGATGTCGCCGCCCGCCTCGACGCGCAACTGGCCGCCCTCGTTCGTGACGCGCGCGACGCCCGGCACTTTCGCGATGGCCTCGGCGAGGCCCGCGCCCGACGCCTCGACGCGCACGACATGCGAGCCGCCGAGCACGTTGCTCATCAACTCGTCGACGCGGCCCATCAGGCCGATCTTGCCGCGATTGAACAGTGCGACGCGATCGCAGATGGACTGCACCATTTCGAGCAGGTGCGACGACAAAAGGATGGTCATGCCGTCGTGCTTGAGCGAGCGGATCAGTTCGAGAAACTCGCGCGTCGCCTGCGGGTCGAGACCGCCCGTCGGCTCGTCGAGAATCGCGATGGAGGCGCCCTTCATCAGGATTTCGGCGATGCCGAGACGCTGACGCATGCCGCGCGAATAGGCGCGGACGGGCTTGTTCATGGCGTAGTCGAGCTTGACGCGCCGGGCGGCGGCCGCGATGCGGTCGTCGACCTCCTTGCCGCGCAGGCCGCAGAGCTTGGCGGTGTAGCGCAGGTTCTCGTTGCCGGTGAGGTTGTCGTAGAACCCCACCTGATCCGGCAGATAACCGACGCGGCGCTTGACCTCCAGCGGCTGGCGCAGCGGGTCGAAACCCGCCACGGTCGCCGCGCCCGACGTCGGCTCGGTGAGACCGAGCAGCATCAGGATCGTCGTCGTCTTGCCGGCGCCGTTCGGGCCGAGCAGGCCGAACACCTCGCCGGGCGGGATCGTCAGATCAAGATGATCGACCGCCACCGCCTTGCCGTAAACCTTCGTGAGTTGCTCGGCGCGGATGACCGGTTCGCTCATCGCCGACCGAACCTCCCCACGGCGCCAACCAGAATGAGCAGCGCGACGGCGATGACGCCGACGCCGGTGACGCCCCACAGGGTCGAGGTGGTGACGGTGACGCGATAGCTGGCCGATTCCGACACGCCGTCGCCGGAGGCGCGCAGGCTGACGACATAGTCGCCGGCGATGGCCTTGGCGGTGGGCGTGATGAGCGCGTTGACCTTGGCCTCGCCGTTCGGCGCGACCTCGGAAAGCTCCTTCGGATCGAACTTGATCGTCCAGCCGCTCGGCGCGGTGCCATTGAGGCTCAGGCCCTTGGCCGCCGCCGTGCCGGTGTTGCGGATGACCAGCGGAAAGCTCTTTTCCTGACCGGCGGTCGCCTCGCCGCTCAGGCGATCGTCCTGACCGGTGATCGCGACCGTGGGCTGGCCGGCGATGTCGAGGGTCAGCTCGGTCGTCACGGTCGCCTTGTCGGCGGCGACGGTCAACTTGACCGGCGTCTGGCCGGCGGGCGCGTTCGCGCCCGGCTTGACGCCGACGGAGATGTCCTTGCTCTCGTTGGCCTTGATTTGCAGGGAGGTGATTTCCTGCGTGTTGTAGCCTTCCTTGAACGTTGTCGTGAAACCGGGCGGCGTCGCCGCGGCGAGGTTCACCGTCAGGTCGGCGGAGCTTTCGTTCTTTACGGCGACCGAGAAGTCGAAGCTCGTCTTCGGCGTGCCCTTGAGCACGGGGAATTTCGGCGTCGCCGTCAGCTTGGCGGCCACCGGCGCGGCCAGATCGATGGCGATCGGCAGGGTCGAGGAGCCGCCGTCGCCCTTGGCGACCAGCGTGATCGGATAGGCGCCCGGCTTGGCCGAGGCTGGGATCGTCAGCTTGAGGTTCAGGCTGGCGCGGCCGTCGTAATCGACGAAGGCGGCGCTCACCGGCTTGCCGGAACCCTGAAGCTCGGCCTTCCAGTCGTCCGGCACGCCAGACAGCGTGATCGCCGTGCGCTGCGGCGACAGGCCATAATTGTAGATGGTGATCGGAAGCGTCGTGTCCTCGCCGGCGCGAATCTGGATCGCCGGAAAATCAGTGGTGAGATAAAGCCCCTTCACATTGTCGGGACTGGGATCCTTCGCATGGGCGACGCCCACGACCGCCAAACCCACCAACAGCGCCAGAACGCCTGCGCGCATCCGCATACCCTCCCAGTTTCAGACACAGTTCCGGCGCGCGCCGAATGGCCACGCGCCGCGTCGAAGTGGCGAGGAAATAGGGCTAAAATTGGACGAAACGCAAGGGGAGGGCGGTCAGGCGCGTCGATTGGCGGCCGTTGGGCGCGCGCCGCGATGTCGCCTTGATTTTCAACGATTGACGCGGCGTGATTCTGGCGCGAAACCCGATCCATGTCGAAAAAGTCCAAACGCCCCAAAAAGCCCCCGGAACCCAAGGCGCAGGCGCGCCCGGCGCCGAGCCTCTACCTCGTCGCGCCCACGCCGACCGATCCCGCCGCGTTTGGCGCGATGCTCGAATCGGCGCTGGAAGGTGGCGCCGTCGCCTGCGTGCTCGTCGCGCCGGCGCAGGGCGACGCCGGCCGCGTTCGCAAGGCGCTCGAGCAATGGACGATGATCGCGCGGCGCCATGACGCGGCGTTGATCGCGGTCGCCGATTCAACGGCCATCGTCGCGGCGGGCGCGGATGGCGCGCATGTGCGCGGCCCCGGCCCGGACCTCGCGGAAGCGGTAGCGGCGCTCAAGCCCGACCATATCGTTGGCGCGAGCGGCCTCAAGACGCGGCACGACGCGATGGAGGCCGGCGAACTCGATATTGATTATTTGATGTTCGGCGAGCCGGCGCCGGATGGCTGGACCCCGCCCCATGCGGAGACGCTCGAGCGCGTCGAGTGGTGGGCGGAGATTTTCAACGTGCCATGCGTCGCCTTCGCGACGGCCTTCGACGAAATCGGCCCCTTGGTCGCCGCCGGCGCCGATTTCATCGCGCTGGGCGACCTCGTCTGGAAGGACCCGCGCGGCCCGGCCGAGGCGGTGCGCTCGGCGCTCGTTCATCTGCGGGCGACGGTGTCGGCGTGACCACGCGCATCGCCCTCGCGCTGATTCTTATCGGCGGGTCCGCGCTGGCGCAGAACCTGCCGCCCGTGGCGAGCCAGCCGCCGGGCTCGGTCAACTACCTTTCGCCGGGCGTGCCGCCCGACCTCGCGCTGGGCGCCTATCAGCGCGGCTATTTTCTCACCGCCATGGCCGAGGCCAAGAAGCGTATCGACGTCAACAAGAACGACGCCGCGGCGATGACCCTGATCGCCCAGCTTTACAAGGATGGATCGGGCGTTCGGCAAGACCTCGCGGAAGCCGCGCGCTGGTTCAGGCTGGCCGCCGACCGCGGCGATCCCGAGGCCGCCTTTTCGCTCGCCATCGCCTATCTCGAAGGCAAGGGCGTGGAACAGAATACGCAAAAGGCGCTGCCGTTGCTGGAGGCCGCCGCTGGCAAGGAACATCCCGCCGCGCTCTACCAGTTGGGCCTGCAATCGCTGAATGGCGAAATCCAGAACGCGCCGCGCGCGGCCGATCTGTTCCGCCGCGCCGCCGCCGCGGGCGACTACGACGCCACCTACGCGCTGGGCCTCATGTACAAGGAGGGTCGCGGCGTCGCCAAGGACTCCAGGCGCGCCGCCGAATATCTGCGCGCCGCGGCCGATTCGCGCCTCGCGGCGGCGGAAGTCGATTACGCCATCATGCTGTTCAATGGCGACGGCGTCGAAAAGAACGAGGAAGCCGCGGCGAAATATTTCCTGCGCGCCGCCAACGCGGGCAATCCCGTCGCCATGAACCGGATCGCGCGCATGTATGTCGCCGGCCGCGGCGTCGCGGTCAATCTCGTCGAGGCCATGAAGTGGCATATACTCGCGCGCTCGGCGGGCGAGCGCGATGAATTTCTTGAAAGCCAGATGAACCGCCTCACGCCGCGTGAACGCGCCTCCGTCGAGGAAAGCGTGCGCAAGCAGGTTGGGCCGTAGGCCCGGCGCGCCTTGGTCGAAGCTCTAGCCTAGTTCGAATGAATGGCTGATATTTGTTCCGGTCACGTCATTCGACCGGCGAAAATTCGATGTTAAATTGCGGGAATTTTTCCTTCAATGCGTTCATTGCGTTACGCCAGCCTTCGCCGCCCCATTGATGCGAGAAAGCATAGGTTTTCTCGTTTGCATGAATGAGTTCATCATCATTACAAAACCACCGACGCGGGTCGAAGCTGCCTCCACCATTATCCGCTTTTGCTTGCGCAAGCTTCAAGAATTCTGTGGCGTTTACGTTCCCTTCAACCGAATACCAAACGCGGTTAGCGCGCCATGCAAACAGGGAGGCGATTTGCTCAGGACTAACAGCTTTTTCGCAAAGGTATCGGCATATCTGAAAGATCGCCCGTCGTTTCCACATGGCCAAGTGCTGCTGGCCGTCTATGTTTAAATTATAGCGCGTGAAATCAGCGCCGCTTACACGGGCCTCGCGTTCCTTGCGGACCTTTTCTCTGATTTTCACTTGGTACTCGGTTGCTTCCGGTAAGGGAATGATCTGCTGAACATCCACCAAAAGTTTATTTTCTAGGCTATACGGCTTAAGCCGAACGCACCGGATATCAACTCCGTGATCGATCAACCAAAGGACTGAGGATGTGATCTCTCTTGAAAATTCAGCGGAGGCTAGGACAATACGAACATAGAGCTGGCCGGCTTTGTCTGAACAGCTTCGCGCGTCCGATAAGTGGACTCCTGCCGGGTTTCGTTGGTCGGTTTGATGCGCGTTTGGGGCGCGACGCAGGGAGGGCGTAGCCCGACCAGAGTTGCGCCCCAAACGCGCCGCGAAGTTCATGCCGCCGCTCTTTGAGGCAGACGATCGAAGTAGGCCTCATCCGGCGTCCTGCGGTCAAGGCTCGAATGCGGACGGCGCTGGTTGTAAAAAGCGAGATACTTTTGGAGCGAAGCGCGCGCGTCGGCGACGCTGTCGTAGGCGCGCAGATACACCTCTTCGTACTTCACCGATTTCCATAGCCGCTCGACGAAGACATTGTCGCGCCACGCGCCCTTGCCGTCCATGCTGATCGAGATCGCGTTGTCGTTCAGCACACGCGTAAAAGCCTCGCTGGTGAATTGGCTGCCCTGATCGCTGTTGAAGATTTCCGGCTTGCCGTATTTCGCCATCGCTTCCTCCAGCGCCTCGATGCAAAAATCCGCTTCCATCGTGATCGACACGCGATGCGACAGCACGCGCCGCGTGAACCAGTCGACGACGGCGACAAGATAAACAAAGCCGCGCGCCATCGGAATGTAGGTGATATCGGTCGCCCACACCTGGTTGGGACGGTCGACCTTCAATCCGCGCAGCAGATACGGGTATATCTTGTGTCCCGGCGCAGGCTTCGAAGTATTCGGGCGCCGATAGAGCGCCTCGATGCCCATGCGCTTCATCAGCGTCGCGACGCGCTGGCGTCCAATCTCGACGCCCTCGCGATTGAGAAAGTCGCGCAGCATCCGGCTGCCCGCGAACGGATACTCCAAATGCAGTTCGTCGATCCGCCGCATGATCGCGAGCGTTGCCGCTGACACGGGCCGGGGCTTGTAATAGACGCTGCCCCGGCTGAGGTTCAGAACCTTCGCCTGACGCGCGATGGGAAGGGCGTGTACGCGGTCGATCATCGTTTTGCGCTCAGCATGCCGGCCTTGATGAGCGCGCCTTCCAAAAAATCATTCTCCAGCGCCAGCTCCCCAATCTTGGCGTGAAGCGCCTTCAAATCCACAGGCGCGGCCTCGGCGCGTGAAGAACCGCCGCCGAACACGC
>CAIOVE010000051.1 GCA_903861645.1 uncultured Hyphomicrobiales bacterium | reverse complement strand
TTGGACTGCCCCCTGAAAAGTGATCCTCCCTGAAGTATGGCTTTTGGCCAGTTGGAGGACTGCGAGATGGCAAGGAAAAGGCATAAAGCGGAAGAGATCGTCACGAAGCTTCGGCAGGTCGAAGTGCTGACGGCGCAGGGTCGATCTGTGGCGGAGGCGATCCGGTCGATAGGGGTGACGGAAGTTACATACTACCGGTGGCGATCCGAATACGGCGGCCTGAAGGGCGATCAGGTGAAGCGGCTGAAGGAACTGGAAGCCGAGAACACGCGGCTCCGCCGGGCGGTCTCCGATCTGACGCTTGAGAAGCTTATCCTCAAAGAGGCCGCCTCGGGAAACTTCTGAGCCCCGCGCGTCGCCGCGCCTGCGTGGAGCATGTTGTCGCGGAGCACGGCGTTTCCGAGCGGTTTGCCTGCCGGGTTCTGTGCCAGCACCGTTCCACGCAGCGCAAGAAGCCGACGAAGCCCGATGACGAGGCGGCCTTGACCGCCAACATCACGGCGCTCGCCATCCAGGCCAAACTCGCCGAGGGCGCCAGCAAACGCATGGCGGCGCGGGCGGAATCTCCGGCGATTCTGATGGGGCTGATCTTCGATGATCGCGGCAATCCCATGAGCCCGAGCCACTCGAACAAAAAGGGCGTCCGCTATCGCTATTACATCTCCCATGCGCTTCTGCAGAACCGCGGGGAAGCGGTCGGGTCGATCGCCCGTGTCTCGGCGCCGGATGTCGAAACCGCCGTTATCGGCGCCATCCACAACACTTGTGCCGCTGACCCAGCAAAGACCGACGCCGAGCCGATCGAAACCTACATCGCGCGCGTTACCGTCCATCCCGATAGACTGGCGGTCCAGTTGCGATCGGGCTCGCCGGTTGATGAGGGCGATGGCGATCCGAGCGCGGAAAAGACTGTGACGGTTCCATTCTCGCCAACTAAGCCCCTTCAAAAAGGCGTCGCCCGCGCGCCGAGCGATCCCGGCACAATCGATTCCGAGACGCGCGACACCCTCCTGCAAGCCATCGCCCGCGCGCGGAGCTGGATGGATCGGATCGTCTCCGGCAAGGCCGACTCCACCGACGAGATCGCCGCCTCCGAACAACTCGCCGAGCGATACGTTCGGTTCCTGCTGCCGCTGGCCTTCCTGTCGCCCCGCATCGTCAGCGCGATCGACAATGGCATGGCGCCGGGCGACCTGACCGTCGCCACGCTTGCTCGCGCGCTCCCCCATACGTGGGCCGAGCAGGAGCGACGGATTCTTCGCGCCTAACCAAACGTCAGGCTACCCGATACACCGCAAGTTCGCTCGGACGCGCGGAGGCCAATCGGCGCCGGCATGGATTGGGTCGCGGTTGGAAGCGATTTGACAGTCAGCCGCCCATTCCGCATGACCATACGTCCGGTTCGACCTTCGCCGACGCGCCTCGACCGCGACTTCAGCGGCCGATCGCGAACCGGTCTGGCGCCAAATCGAACCGGTCTGGTCCGCCCACGAGACCGAATTCCGGATATCGGAAAATCGCGCCACCAGACCGGGGCGAGATTTTGCCCCAAAGCCCGGGAAATCGCGCCCCGAAAAGTCTGGTGCTCGAAACGCGTCGCGCGAAAGCCCCGCACGCGCGGGCTTTTACGCGCCGCGCACAAAATCTCTGGTCGGAAAGGAATGTCTGGCTGGGGCGGGAGGATTCGAACCTCCGTATGGCGGAATCAAAATCCGCTGCCTTACCACTTGGCGACGCCCCAACGACGCCGGATGGCGTCCGCGCCGGTCGAACCGGCGGCGTGGCGTTCCATATCATTTCCGGCGGGAATGTGAACCCGGATTTCCAGGTCCGCGCCCCGGAGCCCTTCCGGACCATGTTTCGCCGGTATGGCGGCCGGGGGAGCGCGCCCGCCGCCAGTCCATCAGGCCCCCGCCTCGGCACCGCCGCGATTCGCCCAGCCCGTCACGCGTTTCTCGACGACCGCCGCGATGGCGTACATCGCCACGCTCATCGCCGAGGTCACGATCAGCCCCGCGAAGACCAGCGGCACCTCGAAGCGGCTCGAGGCGACGATCATCAGGTGGCCGATGCCGCTCTGGCCCGCCACGGTTTCGGCGAGGATGCTGCCGAGGAACGACGAGGTGATCGCGATTTTCAGGCTCGCGAAATAGAAGGGCATGCTGCGGGGCAGGCCGACCTTGGCGATGATGGTCCGCCGGCTGGCGCCGAGCGCGCGCAGCACGTCGCGCAATTCCGGCTCGACCGTGGCGATCCCCGCGGCGACATTCACCGTGATCGGAAAAAAGCTCATCAGAAACGACGTGATGATGGCGGGCGGCGAGCCGATGCCGAACCAGATCACGAGAATCGGCACGACCGCGACCTTTGGAATACTGTTGAAGGCGATCAGCAAGGGGTAAATGCCCCCATAGACCATCGCCGAGGAACCGATGAGCGCGCCCAGCGCGAGGCCAAGCACATTGGCCGCCGCGAAGCCGATGATCGTCGTCTCAAGTGTCTGGAGGGCGTGGACCGCGATCGGCGACCACCACTTCGTCATGCTCGCCGCGATGCTGGTGGGCGCGGGCAGGATGAACTCCGCGATGTGAAATACGCGCACCGCGAATTCCCATGCGAGCAAGGCGAGGACAATGACCAGCCAGGGCAAGGCGCGCTGGAAGCGTTCCCGTCGGGCCAGCGCGCGCTGGCGTTCCATGTCGCGTGTTTGCTCGTCCGGCGGGTGGCCGGCCGCGGCTTTCATGGCGATTGGCTTGCCGAGCGCCGCCGATCCGTCAGATGGCATGAGCGAGGTCTCCACCCTGCCGGGCCTCGTCGATATGCTCGCGCAGATCGCGCGCGATCGACTGGAATTCCGCCGAATAGGTCATCGCCAGCGTGCGCGGGCGGGGCAGATCGATCGCGCGTTCGACGATGACGCGACCGGGACGGGCCGACATGATGACGACCCGGTCGGCGAGAAAGGCAGCCTCGCGCAGGTCGTGGGTGACAAGAATGACCGTGGGCCGGCGATCCATCCACAGTGTTTGCAGGACTTGCCAGAGATCCTCGCGCGTGAAGACATCCAGCGCGCCGAAGGGTTCATCGAGCATCAGCAGCTTTGGCTCGTGCACGAGCGCGCGACATAGCGAGGCGCGTTGCTGCATGCCGCCCGACAATTGCCAGGGGCTCTTGCGCTCGAAGCCGCCAAGACCGACCTTCGCGAGCAACTCCATGCATTTGCGTTCGTTTTCGAGGCGGGCGACACGGCCGCGGTTCTCGCGCGGCGCGACGACCTCGAAGGGCAGCATGACGTTGTCGAGAATATCGCGCCAGGGCAGCAGGGTGGGATTCTGGAACGCCATGCCGGCGATGGACAGGGGTCGGTCGACCTCCCGGCCGTCGACGATGACCGAGCCTGAACTCACCGGCCACAGGCCCGTCACCAGCCGCATGAGCGTGGACTTGCCGCATCCGGAAGGGCCGACAACCGCGACGAACTCGCCCTTGTTCACCGCAAGCGTCAGATCGCGCAACGCCAGCGTGCCATGCGCGCCGCCGTAGCGCATCGAGGCGCGGTCGATTTCAACGAAGGGACGCTCCATCATGGGTCGCATTCCGGTCGGGCGCCGTCAGATCATCCGCAGATCGGGCGGCGGCAGAAAGGCGTCGGTGTAAACGCGTTCGCGCGTGAGGCGTTTTGGCAGCCCGTAGGAGTCCTCGATCGTGCGGATGCAGAATTCCAGGCGCTCCGGATCGACGGCGGAAACGCCTTCCAGTTTCATCTTCTTGCCAAGCGGCAAGACCTTCTTGAGCAGCGCGACGCGCTCGGTCTCGACCGCGACGTCGGTCAGGGGCTCGAGGGCCTGCAGGGTTTTCAGCGATTCCGTCGGGTCGCGATAAAAATCGACATAGGCGCGAAACAGGCCGGCGAGCGCCGCCTTCAGCGCGGCCGGATTGTTCTGGGCGAAGCGCCGCGACGCGACGAAGCAGTTTGAATAGAGATCGAGCCCCGCGTCGCGATAGAAGAACAACCGCTGTTGCGACGTGTCGAGGCCAAGGCGCTTGAGGTTGGGGACCATGCTCGACGCGTTGCCGGTGATGCCGTCCACCCGCTTCTGCACGAGCATGGGCTCGCGCAGTTCAAGCGACACGGATTGCCAGGCGATCTTGCCGGCATCCACGCCGGCCATGCGCGCGAAGGCGGGAAACAATTGTCGCCCGACGTCGAAATCGGGCGCGGCCAACGCGCCACCCTCGATATCCCTCGGCGACTTGATGGGGCCATCGGCGCGCACGGCCATCGCCATCTGGTTGGTGTCGTCGAGGATGGCCACGACGATCAGATCGGAGTCCGGATTTTCCGCCATGAATTTAAGCGTGGCGCTCATTTCTCCGGCGCCGAGATCGAAAACGCCGCCCGCGATATCCACCGGCACGCGTCCAGACCCAAAGCCGCGGGAGACATCGACGTCGACGCCAGCCTCGCGGAAGTAACCCGCCGCCTTGGCGCGCAGCATGTAGGATTGGTTGCCCTGAAACGTCCAGCCGGCGGTGAAGCGCGCCTTGGGCAAGGCCGATTGCGCCCTGACAATGGCTGGCGCGGCGAGCAGTCCGCCCAGGCCAAGGGTAAGGCTCCGTCGGGTCGGATGGTTCGCCATGTGACCTCCTGTGCGTCGGACAACGATGTGAATTGCATAGCAAGTCGCAAGCCAAGGACCGTCGGGCGTCTCGCCATGGCCCGTCGTTTGCTTGGTTTACACGACTTCGAGACAGCGACCGGCTCGGATGACTGGCGACGCACGCCCGGAACAAGCGGTCGCGGGAGTAACGGCAATGACGGCGACCGCTATCAAAACCTCCCCCGCGCTCAAGACGACCTGGCTCAAGCCCGGCTTCGCGGTGGAAATACTCGATATCGATTTCAACACGGCGACGGACGAACAACTGGCGGAATTCGACCGCCTGGTGAACGAGACCGCCGTGGTTGTCGTCCGCGATCAGGCGCTGGGCGCCTCGCGCGTGATGTCGGTCGCCGGACGGATGGGCCGCGTCAGCGCGCAGCACCGCACTGGTCCGCATCCCGACCATCCCGGCATCACGATCCTCTCCAACAAGCGGGTCGAGGGCAAGCTGATCGGCGTGCCCGACGCCGGTCGCAACTGGCACACGGACGGCACGACCTACGAAAAGCTCGGCCTCAAGACGTTGCTCTATGGCATCGAATGTCCGCCGGTGGGCGCCGATACGCTGATCGCCGACGCGGCGGCCGCGTTCGAGGCCTTGCCCGAGGCGCGCCAGCGCGAACTCGAGGCGCTGACCGTGGTTCATAACCGCGCGACCCTGATCCAGAAATACAATCGCGCCGCCCTGTCGGACAGCGATGCCGCGAAGATGGTGGACGTGTTTCATCCCATCGTCGTCAAGAGCGACATCGACGGGCGCAAGTCGCTGTTCGTGACCAACGGCTCGACAAAGGGCGTTGTGGGCATGCCGGACGAAGAGGCGTGGGCGCAGGTGAAGGGGCTCATCAATCACGCGACGCAGGAACAATTCGTCTACAGCCATAAATGGCGCGCGGGCGACGTGTTGATCTGGAACGATGTCGGAACGCTGCATCTGGCCTCGCCCTTCGACGAGGATAAGTACGAACGCCTCGTCTATCGCGTCTGGGTCAGGCCTTTCGCGACGAACTGACAGCCGCGGCGCCGAGTCGCCGCTACAGTCCCTTTTCCGCGAGCAAGCGACGCGCCCATGACTCCGCCTCCCGCGTGGGCGTGGCGCGCGTGGCGGTCCATCCCGGCGATGTCGTCGCGTCGAGCGCCAACTTGGTCGACACGCCGTCGCGCGACGAGGGATCCAGGCGATTGCAGAACGAATCCTCGATGCGGAACATGTCCCTGTCCGCCTGAAATCGCGTCGCCAGCGCCCACAGCACTTCCTGCTCGTCGAAGACGTCCACGTCGTCGTCTACCGCGATCACCAGCTTGAGATAGGGATCAAGCCCGAGCAGCAGCGTCATCGCCTGTCGCGCCTGACCTTGCGCGGTCTGACGCAGGGAAACGTAGGCGTGAAAATGCGTGCCTGTCTTGGGATAATTCAGCGCGCGCACCCAGGGCGCCATCTCTTGCAGACGCAGGAAGATATGCGCCTCGCGCGTCGCGCGTCCCAGCAGCAGATGTTCGGCGGAATAGCCCGGAATGATGTCGTGGAAGATGGGTCGCGCGCGATGGGTGATTGCCTTGACGATGAAGACGTTGCGCGTCGAGCGGTCGGTCGAATAGCCCGTGTACTCGCCGTAGGGCCCTTCGTCCTCGTGCGTATTGGCGAGGATTTCGCCTTCGATCACATACTCCGCGGTGGCGGGAACCTCGATATCGATGGTCCGGCAGCGCGTCAGTTGAACCGCTTGCCCCAACAGCCCGCCGGCGACGGAAAATTCATCGACGTCCTTGCCGACCTTGGCCGCGGCGGCGAGGCCGATGGCGGGATGCACGCCGATGACGACGGCGACCTCGAGATTGCGGCCCAGTTCCTCGGCCCGGCGCAGGTTTTCCCAGATGTGTCCGCGCGAATGAAGGCTCACGCCGAACTTGCGCGGGCCTTTCAGTTGAAGACGTTGATAGCTGAGGTTGCGCGCGCCGGTGTCCGGATTCTTGCAGACCAGAATGCCCGAGCCGATATAGCGCCCGGCGTCACCCGCGAAATGGCGGCTGATCGGCAACAGGCTCGCGTCGGCGTCATCGCCGGTGAGCATGGTGTCATGAACCGGTCCTTCCCGCCCGACCACCGCGGGCAGCAAGCGCGATTGGGCCGCGTTCCACGCCGCGTTGAAGCCGCCCGGCGCCGCGCCCACCATCGCGGCGATGCGCGCCCGGTTGCCATAGAGATTGGCGATGACGGGGCCCGCGAAACCCCTTGGCTTTTCGATGATGACGACCGGCGCCCGCCCGCGCTTTTCAAGCTCCACGACCAGCGCCGTGGGGTTATGGTCGAGGTCTGTTTCCTCGGCCACGCGAAGAATGTCGCTTTCGGGCAGGGTCGCCAGCCATCCGCGCAGCGATGGTCCTTCGTCGTCGATCATTGTGTTCCCTTGGTCGCCATGCGCGCGGTTCCCGCCTCGGGCGTCAACCCGCGAGCCGGCGTTCCGTCTCGCCGTGATCGCGAAGTAGCTTCGACAACATGCGGCGCATGATGAGGCCGGGTCGGTCCGAGACCATGTGCATTTCCTCGCCGTCCAGCGTCGACAGTGGAACATCGGCCTCGCAGCTCTCGAGAATGGTTTTGTCCTCCAGCGTGATGGCGCGATCGAAGGCGATCACTTGCGAGGTCGGGACGTCCGCTTCCGTGTCGTTGCGATAGACCCATTGCAGGATCATCGAGCGATTGTCCGTCATCGGCGTCGCGCAGGTGACGAGCACATGCGTCAGCCCGTGCGGATAGCGAATGGCGGTGCGCCGCGCGAAGGGCATGAACCATTGCGAGTGCGTGTGCCGCGTGGTTTCGCCGCTGTCCGTCTGCACGGCCTTGTGGGCGAGGTCGCCGCGCACCTTCACCACGGCGGACATGGTCGACTCGAAGCCGTATTCAACTTGAGTCACCTGTCGCGCGGTGATCTCGGGTCGGCTGACATCGCCGAACGTCGCGCGATGGACGTAGGCGATATGGGCCGAGTCAAACGAGTTCTCCATCAGACGCAGCGCGCCAATGTCCCACGTCTCGTAAAACTGGTCGACCTGCCGGAAACCGGGCAGGCTCGCCTCCGGCAGGTCGGGAATGTCGGTGAGCGGTTCGTCGAGCGCGACCCAGATGTAGTTGTAGCGCTCAACCGTGCGGTAGGCCGGCACGCGCGCCTTTTCCAGCGCCGGATAGTCGGGTTGCTGGGGCACGCGAACGCAGGCGCCGGCTCCGTCGAACGTCCAGCCGTGATAGCCGCACACGATTTGGCCGTCCTCGACGAAACCGAGCGAAAGTTGCGCGGTGCGATGGCAGCAACGATCCTTGAGGCAGGCGTAGCTTCCGTCGGCGCCGCGCCAAAGGACGATCTTCTCGCCCAGCAGGGTAAAGGGAAACGGCGCCGCGCCGACTTTCGACGCGGGCGCCACCGGGTACCAGAACCGGCGGAGAACGGGATGTTGCGTGGCGAGCATGGTCGACTCCGGTCGCGCGCCCTTGGACCCGACTCGACCAGCAAAACACATGCCGAAGCGGCGCCGGCCGCCCGGTCTTCAGCCGCCGTGAACGATCCGCACGAGGTCGGCGATGTTGCGCGCGCCCAGCTTTTTCATGATGCGGGCGCGATGTTCCTCGGCGGTGCGGGGGCTGATTTCCAGTTGGCGCGCGACATCCTTGTTCGAGCAACCGCCGACAAGCAGCTCCAGCACGTCGCGCTCCCGCGGGGTGAGGGGTTCGCGTCCGGGGAACGTGAAGATCAGTTCGCCCGTCGCCGATTGCGTCGGCGAAGGGGCGGCGCGCGCGTCGATGGCGGCTTTCACGCAGTCGAGTATCTGTCGGGCGCGGAATGGCTTTTCGATGAAGCTGGTCGCGCCCTGCTTCATGGCGTCGACCGCCATTGGTATGTCGCCGTGGCCCGAGATCATGAAGATGGGAACGCCGTCGCGGCTGGCGCGAATCTCCCTGAGCACGTCGAGCCCGGACATGCCGGGGATGTTCACGTCCAGAAAAACGCAAAGCGGCGCGCGAATGTTCATCTGGGCCATCAGCCCGGCGCCATCGGAAAAGCATACCGCCGTATAGCCCGCGGTCGCGAGCATCGTCACAATTGTCTCAGTGTCTGTCCGATGAGTTCTTGAATCGAATGAATCGTTTGTGATTCAAGAGAGGCGACCTGATTCGGAGGGGTCGCTGATGTGGACCAACGAAAATCGCGCGCGTTATGATCGAAGCCGTTTGCGCTATCCCAGCG
>CAIOVE010000050.1 GCA_903861645.1 uncultured Hyphomicrobiales bacterium | reverse complement strand
CGCTGGGATAGCGCAAACGGCTTCGATCATAACGCGCGCGATTTTCGTTGGTCCACATCAGCGACCCCTCCGAATCAGGTCGCCTCTCTTGAATCACAAACGATTCATTCGATTCAAGAACTCATCGGACAGACACTGAGTCCCACCAAATGCGGGGATTCCTGAGGTGATGACCCCGTTTTCAATCCGGGCCACCCTGTAATGGTTCAGTTCGGTGCAAACCGAAATCTTGTTCAGGACGCCTCTCATCTTCCCAACAACGTTCGCCAACCGAAACAAGTGCGCGTTCAGGGCGCGCCTGCTCAGAATGGTTCGGTCGGCGTGCGTTCATGCCAAGCCACTGTGACAGGTGGGACGTTGAAAGATTCATGCACATCACAATAATTTGCGGGGAATCGTCTTTAAAACACCAGCATCGTCTACAAACCGTGCAGTCGGGAAGGGCTACATAGCGTCTCCCGGCTGCTTGAAGCGGTAGGCGATATGGGTCTCCCGGACGTATTGGTTCAACTGACCCTGGATGGCGTGTCGCTGACGTCGGCGATTTTAATGGCGATGGTAAATCCGATGTACTGCTGGAGAATGCTTTATCCGGGTTTGTCGGCGCGTGGGAAATCAATAATAACGCTCCGAACTGGGTTTATTTCTCAACCGAGGCATCGGGGTGGCATGTCGCCAGCGTTGGCGACTACAATGGCGATGGCATATCGGATGTATTGTTGTCCAATGCCTCGACTGGTCAAGTTGGGGAATGGCAGATTAGTAATAACATTCCCACTTGGCATGAGTTTTCAACCATGGCCACCGGTTGGCATGCCGTGAACTGACAATTTTGCGCGAATTCCATGCGTAAATAGGAATTTTCAGTTCGTCCATATGATGCTCTATGAATATGCCGCGCGTGATCTGACGAATATCATTTTTTCAAAATTTATTGCGACGAGTTTTTGCCAAAAAAAACTAAAGCAATCAGCGCGTACGATATTTTCTTATTCGGCATCAGTAAATGCCGATACTGTCATCCGGCCTTCGGCCACCTTCGCCCGCGCGCGTTAGAAGGAGCTTGCCCCCACTCTACCGCCAGTATTCCTCGTATTTCTCGCGGCCGCTGGTGACGGCGTCGCCCGCGGGATAGCGCCAGTCGCGCGCCTTGCGCATGCGCTCGGAATAGACCTCGACGGTGAGGCCGAGCAAATCCCAGCGCGTCAGATAGCTCAACAGGAAGCCCGAGGCGCCGCGCTCCCACAGCGCCGCGACATCGCCCGCGAGGAGCAATTGTTTTTCCTCGGCCGTCAGCGGGAATTTTTCCAGCGTCGCGGCGGGATCGCTTTTCAGCGCGGCGCGCGTGGCGGTGTCGTGCAGCGCGGCGCGGCAGAGCTTGTGAACGCCATAGATGCTCATCGCTTACTCCCAGCGCCAGACGCCGAAGGCGTGACCATGCGGTTGCGGCTCGATGCGCGTCGGCGCGCGTTCGCCGATGACGCCGAGCATGGCGATCCAGTTCAGTAATTCGCCGCCCGCGTTGCCGGCGCGCGCCATTTGCAGCGGCGTCGCCTCCTCGATCAGATCCCGGATGCGGAAATTCGTCATGCGGTCGACGATCCGCGCCACCCAGGCGCGATCGGGCACGCCGCTGCGCTCGTTGGGGGGAATGCGCGGCCCGCCGATTTCCAGCGAGAAACTGCCGCTCGCCATGACGGCGACGCGCAAGTCCTCGTCGTGCGAGCGGATCGCGCCACCGATCATGCGGCCAAGCGCGTGGGCGCGCTCGGCGAGCGGCAACGGCGAGGAAAAGCAGTTCACGAAAACCGGGAGGATCGGCAGCTTGCCGTGATCGCAAAGAAAATGCACGGGCACGGCGAAGGCGTGATCGACCTCGAATTCCTGACACAGGGTCAGATCGAAACCGCTGGAAACGCCGGTCGCGTGAATATGCGCGGCGAGTTTCTCGGCGACGGGAATTTCATAGCGCGGCATGGGCGTCTGATCGTTCGGACCCGATGTCGATGGCGCGGCGCCGATGGCGAAGAGCGGAAAGTTGTTGAGGAAAAACGTATTGAAATGATCGTTGGCGAAAATCAGCAGCACGTCGGCGCGCGACGCCTCAAGCTCGCGCCGCAAGTCGGCGTAGAGGCCCGCCTCCACGTAGGCGGGATTTTTGGCGACCGTCGACGGCAGGTTGGGACTATGGGGCGCGCCCAGACCCAGAACGATTTTCGCCATGCCGCGTGTTTCCTCCGTCGCCTGATTTTGACGCGCGCGCGCAACCCACGCAAGGGCCGATGGCCGCGCCCTTGTCATCGCCCGCGCCCGGCGTGACAATGGCGGAAACCGCGCGCCCGCCGGAGGAACCGATGATCAAGACCGATGGTCTGCTGCATTTCACCATCCCCGTGAAAGACCTGAAACAGGCCGAGGATTTTTACGCGGGCATTCTGGGCTTCGAGATCGCGCGACGCAGCAACCACATGCTGTTCACGCGCGTTGGCGATTCATGGTTCGTGCTGACGCTGTCTGAAAAGCCCGTCGATCCCAACGTCGGCGACAAGCACGAAATCCACACGGCCTTCCGCGTCACCGGGCAGGCCTATGACGACGCCAAGGCGCATCTGGCGCGCCACGGCGTGCGCGTCTTCAAGGAAGAGAACCGCGCCGACGGCACGTTTCAGGGGCGCAGCGGCTATTTCCACGATCCTTTTCGCAACGTGATCGAAATCATGGATCTGCGGAAAATGGGGGCCTAGGCGCCGGGCGAGCGACGAACATGGCGAACGCCCTCATCCCGGCCGCGCATATCCTGTTTATCCGCGATGAAGCCGAAATCCTGCTGATCCGACGCTTCAACACGGGTTTCGCCGATGGTCTCTATGGCCTGCCCGCGGGCCACGTGGAACCCGGCGAACTGCCCGTCGCCGCGGCTATCCGCGAGGCGATGGAGGAGGTCGGCGTGACGATTGCCGCCGAGCATCTCGACATCGCGCATGTGACAGCGACGCCGCAAAGGGTGAGCTTTTTCTTTCGGGCGCGCCAGTGGATCGGCGAACCCGAGAACCGCGAGCCGGACAAATGCGACGATATCGGCTGGTTCGCCCTCGAAGCCCTGCCCGACAACATCGTGCCCTACATCGGCGTAGCCATCGCGCGCATTCGCGCCGGCGAACGCTACAGCGAACGCGATCGATAGACGCCGTCAGGGCTCTTGCGCGTCGATCAGCACGAAGGCGATGCGGCAGGGCTCCGTGCCGCGATTGACCCACGCGTGGTTCGTGCCCTGCTGGATCAGCACGTCGCCCGCCTTGAAATGCACCTCGCAATCATCGAGCAGCATGTCGATCTCGCCGGACATGATAATCGCGTAATCGATCGAGCGGGTGGCGTGCATGAGCGGGTGACTCGGCGGCAGATGGCGCTTCGGGATCGAGCCGACATGCTGGCTGTGCAGATAGTCGAGCGGCAGGTCGTCGACCTCGCGCGGGGTCGGTGGAATGTCGATGACGCGAAAGATGGAGCCGCCGACGGGCGGCGCGACGCCGACGTCCGCGTTGCCGCGGTCGACGGGTCCGGCGATGTCGGCGGGCGTCTCCTTCGTGGTCCAGAGCAGTCGCGACACGGTGGCGCGCTGCGGGCGCACGCGCTTGTTGGGCGCGTCGCTGTCGAACAGCACGACGGCCTTGCCGTTTTCATCGACCGTCGTCACCACGCGACGCACGCAATCCGGCAACGCCATGTTCATGTCTCCCGATATGTCAGCGGCAGCCCTTGAGGGGGCTCGCCTCGTTGATGAGCTTGAAGGGACCGAGCGACTTCGCCGCGTCGGCGGCGAGTTCGGCGACGACGAGCTTGTCGTCGGGCGGGTCTTTTTCGATCAGGCCCTCGCCCTTGTAGACGCGCTTGATGTCGCGAAGGCTCGCCATGTTCACCAGACCGTCCGGCGTGCGCGCCTGCCAGCTCATTTTGTCGAGCGCGTCCCGGTCGGCGCCAATGCCGACGCGCGTCATCATGTCGAGCATTTCGCCGCGGTTGGGGCCGTGGTGATAGGCCTGGCAATAGTCGCGCCCGGCGCGCACCAGCGCGCGCACGACCTTGCCGGCGGTCTCGCGGTTTTGCCTGATCCAGTCGGCGCTCGACATATAGACGAGGCTCGTCATCGGCAGCACCTTGAGGAAACCCTCCTCCGGATCGATCCAGGGAACGCCAATGCCCTGCGTTACCGCGCGATCGCCGAAGGGCGCGACCATGAGCGCGACGTCGAGCGCCTTGCTCGCCAGCGCCGGCGCCATCTGCGGAAAGGCGAGCTGCTTCACGTTGACGTCGGCGAGCCTCATGCCGACGCTTTCCATCAGGCTGGCGAGTTCGTAGACCGACAGCGAACCGGCGCCGCTGACGGCGACGTTGCGGCCCTTGAGGTCGGCGGGCGTCCTGATGACGTCCCTGAGGTCGGTCCGCACGAAGAAGTTATGATTGATGGGGGTCGAGCCGCTTTCGAGCGCCAGCACCACGGGCAGTCCCTGCCCGACCGCGTTGAAGAACCCCGCGTTCAATCCGCCTTGCGCCAGTTGAATCTGGTTGGTCGCCAGCAGCGCCACGGCCTTTGTCAGGGAATCGACGACCTCGACACGGACATCGACGCCAGCCTCGCGGAAATAGCCCTTCTCGGCCGCCCAGAAATTGGCGATCGAGGGCACGCTCATCACCGTCGCTATGGTGACAACAGGTTGCTGGGCGCGCGCTGGCGGCGCCAGCGCCGCGACCCCGGCGAAAAGGGCGATAAGCGCGCGCGCGATCATGCCGGCGGCCTAGAGCCGCTCGATGTGCGAGTCGGCGACGACCTTGGTCCATTTCTCGACCTCGGCGGCCACCTTGGCGCGGAACTGCTCGCCGCTCGTCGGCACGACGTCGTTGCCGAGCTTGCGCAGCTTGGCGACCATGTCCGGATCGGCCAGCACCTCGCGCATGATGACGTTGAGCCGCGCGGCGAGATCGGCGGGCAGCGCGAGCGGCGCCGCGAGGCCAAGCCACGAACTCGACTCGTAGCCGGGCACGGATGACGCGATGGTGGGAACCTCCGGCATGGCGAAGAAGGACGTCGCGCCAGTAACCGCCAGCGCGCGCAACTGGCCGGCGCGCACGGGCTCCAGCAACAGCGTGGGCGTGTCGATGATGAGATCGAGGCGCTTGCCGATGACGTCGAGCATGCCCTCCGAGCCGCCCTTGTAGGGCACGGGCTTGATCGGAATATGCGCCAGCGCCGCCAGCAACTCCGCCGCCAGATGCTGGCCGCTGCCATTGCCCACGTTGGCGCAGAGCAGCGGATCGGGCGCCTTGCGCGCATAGTCGACCAACTGATCCATCCGCTTGATCGGATGATCGTTGTAGGTCGCCAGCACGAAGGGATATTCCGTCATCAGGCTGATCCAGGTGAAATCCTCGACCGTCCTGTAGGGCAGTTGCTTGTAGATGGCCGCCGACACGGAATGGCCGCCGGGCAACACCGCGAGGATCGACCCGTCGGGCTTGGCGCGCGCGGCGTAGGCCGCCGCCAGCGTGCCGCCCGCGCCGGGTCGCGGCTCGACGATGAACTGGACGCCGAGCTTGCGCGAAAGCGCCTCGGCGAGAATGCGAGAGACAACGTCCGCGTTGCCGCCCGCGGCGAAGCCATGAACGATGGTGACCGTTCCTTCCGGCCAGGCGGCGCGCGCCACGTATGGCATGGCCACGCTCGACAATACGCCCGCCACCGCCGCCCGACGGGTAATTCCATGCCTCATGGCGCTTCCTCCTGAATTTCTTCGCGCAGACTAGGGCGCGGCCACGCAAAAACCAAGCGGCCGCGATCTATCGGCTGGCGGCGTCGCGAAAGGCCTGCGGCGCCTGCGTGCCCCATTGCGAGCGCATGCCAAGGCTGCGCTTGTGGCGACGATAGCCGGAGTGATTGTTGAGCACGTCGGAGTCGGTCCAGTGCTCGTGCAGGCGGCCGTAGGGGTCTTGCCAGTAATCGAAAATCTGGGCGCCGAGCGTGTGGCGACCGATGCCCCACAAATGGCGGTCGGGATGGCGCGCCTTCAAGTAATCATGGCCCGCGGCGAGATCGTCGAGATCCTGTACCTCGTAAGACACGTGATTGAGCCCGGACGACGCGTGACGTCCGAACATCATCACATGGTGGTCGACGAACCCGTCGCCATCGTCGACGCGGTTGAAGCTGGCGAAAAGCTCGTTCTCGTCGTCGTCGAGATGCACGTCGTCGGAGCGAACGATGCCAAGGTGCTGGTGCGCCCACGCGACGGATTCCTCGACATGTGGCGTGCTGATGACCGCGTGGCCCATGCGCTTGACCTGCGAGGGCCGCGCGCCAATCCGCAGGAATTCGCCGGCGCGGGCCTGCTTGGCGTAGCCGGCGTTGAGCACGCGCGTTTCGATCGGCAACGGCGTGAGGGTTTCGACGCCATGCACGACCTCGATACCCATGCCGTTGTATTCGGTCAGGCGGACGCGCTTGCCACCGCCTGGCTCGTCGAGGTTTTCGACACCGCTGGCGCCGCTCGCCTCGCGCGCCAGTTTTTTCAGATCGTCCTCCGAGCGCGCCCGGAAGGCGATGGCGATCACGGCTGGGTCGCCCTTCTCGGTGATGTGCACGTGATGCGAGGGATCGGCCGCGCGCATGAACAGCTTGTCGTTCAGCCGCACGGCGCGCACGAGGCCGAAATCCGACAGGAAGGCCTCCTGCGTATCGAGATCGGGCGAACGCAGCCTGATCCAGGCGATGTCGGCGACGCGAATAATGGGCTCGACCACTGAACACTCCTCCAATCGGGCTGGCTTTGCTTGGCTGGCGGGGCGGATCAACCCTTCGGCGGCGGGAAATAGCCGCGCATGATGCGCATGCGCTCGGCCGCGCGGAAGCGCCGAACGGCGGGCGCCGGCATGACGCTTTCGCGCATCTTGATCTCGTTGGCGTCGAGCACCGGCAGCTTGCGCGCGCTGGCGGCCTGAATCATCGTGCGGGCGGCGACCTCGAGTTCCGCCGCGGCGTAGTTCATTTCATCGAGGCTGCCACCAATGACGACCGTGCCGTGATACTTGAGAATGCAGGCGTGGCTCTTGCCCATGATCGCCACCATTTCATCGGCGGTCTTCTTGTCGACGATCTTGTGGGCGACCTCCGGCCGCGCGTCGATGGCCAGATTGTTGTGGAAGGCGGAGGTCTCGCGGGTCAACGGCTCCATCTCGATGCCAAGCGACACCATGAGCGTTGAATCCGACGGATGGGCGTGGATGACCGCGTTGATATCGGGATGCGCGGCGTAGACCTGCGAGTGAATGGTCCACTCGTCGCAGGCGGTCAGATCGGTGCGCGGCTTGTCCAGCCAGTTGCCATCGAAATCGATGACCACCAGATCGTCCTCGGTCAGATGCGCCCAGCTAACCGGACGCGGCTTGAGGACCATGCGGTCGGCGCCCAGGCGCGCGCTGATGTGGCCGGCAAGCCCCAGGCCCGCGGCGCCCGTGGCGAAGGCAAGCTGGCACGAGCGCACGACGGCGGCGCGGACACTCTTCTCGTTGTCTGACATATGGGCTCCTCCCGGTCGCGCGTTGGCGCGTGATGACCGCAGATAGAGCCAGCGGACGCGTTCTTGCAAGCGTGAAGTCAGGCGATGCTGGCGACCCCGGCAGGATTCGAACCTGCGACCTGCCGCTTAGAAGGCGGC
The DNA here is from genome assembly GCA_903861645.1 of uncultured Hyphomicrobiales bacterium. Taxonomy (GTDB): domain Bacteria; phylum Pseudomonadota; class Alphaproteobacteria; order Rhizobiales; family Beijerinckiaceae; genus Terripilifer. Next base: position 3,651 of record CAIOVE010000050.1, on the reverse strand, counting down.
TGCTCTATCCGGCTGAGCTACGGGGTCTTGCCGGGGCGCCATGCGCGTTGGTCAGTGAGTCCACTGCTCGAGGCGGCCGGGCTTGAAGTTGTCCGAATAGGAGATGGTTTTGCGGGCGGCCGACGAAGTTTCGATCACGCGGGCGGCGACGCCCTCGCGCGCGGCGTAGGCCAAGGCCTCCTCTTTCGTGTCGAAGAACAGGCGGATCTGGGATTTCATGTCGCCGGAGCTCGTCCAGCCCATCAACGGCTCGATCTCGCGCGGCTGCTCGGGCTCGTATTCGAGCACCCAACGGCGCGATTTCGCCGCGCCCGACTGGGTCGCGCTCTTGGCGGGCTGATAGATGCGTGCGGCCATGGAACCGAACTCGCCTGATGTCGAAGGGCCCTGGAAAGGCCCGGATTGGATTGGTCGGGGTAGCAGGATTCGAACCTACGACCTGTAGTACCCAAAACTACCGCTCTACCAGGCTGAGCTATACCCCGTCGCCGGTCGAAATAACACGATGACCCGCCAGCGCCAACCGGCGCGAGGGGGATGTCGCGCGATCGATCCGCGATTACTTGCCAAACAGCGGATGCGCCGCCTTGTCGCCGGCTTTCAGGCCAATGCTTCGCGCGACGCCGGCGTTCAGCTCCAGCACCGCGTAGGTCGGCGCGCCCGAGGCGATGATGCGCTCGGACAGCGGTTCCGTGTTTTCGGCGATGTTCACCACCGTCCCGTCGCGCGACATGAAGACCATGTCGAGCGGCAGATAGGTGTTTTTCATCCACATCATCACCGGCTGCTCGACCTTGAAATCGAAGAGCATGCCGCGATCCGCGGGCATGAACCGCCGATACATGAGGCCCTTCGCCCGCTCGGCGTCGGTGCGCATGACCTCGACGGAAAAAGCGTGGTCGCCGCTGGCGGTCTTGAACCGCAGCGTTTCCAGCTTGGTCTCGGCCTCGACGACAGCGGGTTGCGCATGGGCGAGCGGGGCATATCGAGCGCCCGGGATGGCCGACAGGAAGCCGGCCGCGGCGAAGGCCAGGATAACGATGCGCGAAAGAAGCTGTTTCATGGGACCATGCTGATGGCGGAACGTGGCGAGGAAATGGCCGTCGCCATCCCGCGCGAGCAACCCCCGAAGGCCTAGTGCGAACTGGGCAACCGGGTCTCGAGCGGCCTGACCTCGGCGGCCATCAGGCCCTTGGAGCCCGGCCCGAAGCGCACCAGCAAGCTGTCGCCGGGCTTCAGGTCCATGATGCCGTATTTGCGCAGGGTTTCCATGTGCACGAAAATATCCTCCGTGCCCTCCCCGCGCGTCACGAAGCCGAAGCCGCGGATGCGGTTGAACCATTTGACGACCGCGATCTCGAAGCCGCCCGACGGCACGACCTGCACATGGGTGCGCGCCGGCGGCAGTTGCGCCGGATGAATGGCCGTGGACTCATCGAAGGAAATCACGCGGAAGGCCTGCATGCCGCGGGCGCGCTGCTGCGCCTCGACAACGACCCGGGCGCCCTCTGGCGCGGTCTGGAAACCGTCACGGCGCAGCACGGTCACATGCAAGAGAATATCGGCGCCGCCGCCATCGGGAACGATAAAGCCAAAGCCCTTGGAAACATCGAACCATTTGATCAGGCCGGCGACCTCGATGAGATCAATGGGCCTTTCCTCGGCGGGCGACCGCTCGACTGCCGCGTCAATCCTCGAAACCGATGGATCCCTGGTGCCCACTTTTACGCCCCCGCTGGCGGAATCGGGCTGCCTCGCCCCCGCATCCCGCTCACATCGCGAACCAATAATGTGATTCGTGATTCTACCTGTGCGAGATTACCATCGGCGCGCGGACGGCCAAGCATAAATGTTAATAATCTGTGGATGACTCAATAAATATCGGGTTTTCAGGCCTCATCTCCCCAGGGGATCGAGAACGTCGCCAATGTCGTCGCGCAAAACGAGATCGGCGATGGCGTCGAGCCGGGTCGGCTCGCGATTGAGGATGGCGAGCCGCGCGCCGTTCCGCCGCGCCGCCGCGGGGAAGGCCGCGGCCGGATGCACGACCAGCGAAGAACCAATCGCCAGAAACAGATCGGCGCGCAGTGTCAACGCGCGCGCCCGCGCCATGGCGTCGGCCGGCATCGCCTGTCCGAATGAAATGGTGGCGGATTTGACCATGCCGCCGCAAAGGCAGCGCGGCGCGCGCGCGTCGATTTCAAATTGCTTGCGCACGCGGGCGATTTCGTGCCGCACGCCGCAACCGAGACAAAGCGCGTAGCCGCCATTGCCATGCAGCTCGACGACCTCGTCGCCGGGCGAACCCGCCGCCTGATGCAGGCCATCGATATTCTGGGTGATGACGCCAATCACCTTGCCCGACGCCATCAACCGCGCCAGCGCGCGATGACCGCGACCTGGCCGGACGTCGCGGTGCAGATCGTCCATCGCGAATTTGCGCCGCCACGCGAGAACGCGGTTTTCCTCGCTGGCGAGAAAGTCCTCGAAGGGCATGGGCGGATGGCGCGTCCACGCGCTGTCCCTCGAGCGGAAATCGGGTATTCCGCATTCGGTGGAGATGCCCGCGCCCGTGAAGGCGACGACGGCGCCCGCCGCGTCGATCATGCGCGCCAGTTCGGCGGATTCAGTTCCGGAAGCCATGGGGACCTCTCCCGTTCCAGCGGCTGGAATCTAGGGCGACTGGCGACGCCGCGCAACGCTCGTCACATGCGCGTGAGAAACCGGCCGCGGGGTCGGCGGCGCGGCGGGTTTCGCCTAAAAACGTTCCATGGATGTGAACGCACCGACCCTCGCGCCCGGCAAATTCATCGACCCCAACCGCACCGCCAAGGGCGAGACGCGCGCCCGCGTGGCGCTGGAACGGCTCGACACGCTGTGGATCAACACGGGCACGCAATGCAATCTCGCCTGCGCCAATTGTTACATCGAGTCGACGCCAACAAATGACCGCCTCGCCTATATCTCCGCCGGTGAAGCAGGCCGCTACCTCGATGAAATCCGGCGCGATGACCTGCCCACGAGGCGCGTCGGCTTCACCGGCGGTGAACCCTTCCTCAACCGCGAATTTCCCGAAATGCTCGCCGACGCGCTGGCGCGCGGGTTTGACGCGCTGGTGCTGACCAACGCGATGAAACCCATGCGCCTGCGCGAGCGCGAATTACTGGCCTTGCGCGACCGGCATGGCGAGCGGCTGACGCTGCGCGTCTCCATCGACCATTACACGCGCGAATGGCACGAACGGGAGCGCGGCCCGCGCAGTTGGGCGCCGACCATCGAGGGCGCGACGTGGCTCGCCCGAAACGGTTTTCGCGTCGAGGTCGCCGGGCGTCGTTTTTCAGGCGAGGCGGAGGACGCCACGCGCGCCGGCTACGCGGCGTTGTTCGCCGGGCTGGGGCTTTGTGTCGACGCCCGCGATCCCGTCGCGTTGACACTTTTTCCGGAGATGGACGCGCGCCGCGACACGCCGGAGATCACCGAGGCATGCTGGGGCATTCTCGACAAGAGCCCGGCCGACGTCATGTGCGCGACCTCGCGCATGGTGGTGAAGCGCAAGGGCGCGACGCGTCCCGCCGTGCTCGCCTGCACGCTCATCGCCTATGACCCGCAATTCGAACTGGGCGAAACGCTGGCGCAAGCCGCGCGCCCGGT
>CAIOVE010000049.1 GCA_903861645.1 uncultured Hyphomicrobiales bacterium | reverse complement strand
TGGCTCGGGAGGTGCAGGCGCCTAGCCAAGGACTGGGAAAATCTCAACCGAAGAGCGCTCGCGTTCCTGCGCCTCGCGTCAATAAGGCTTATGCTCAGAAAGCTATGCAATCCAGCATGATCTCTCCGGACAGACACTTATCCGCAATTACAGCCGGATCATCCCACTCACGACGAACACGGCCAGTGTTGTCATCGAGGCCAGCCAGTTCGCCACGGCGCCAACCGCGCTATCGGGTCCGCGGAATGGCGCGCCCGCCTGGCAAGCGGCGATCAATTACAGCGGCGGTATTCTCATCCCCGACGCGGACGCTCTCGCGCCCGGCAAATCGCAGGGATCGCTGACCTTCGTGGGCCGTTCGCGCGGCTCCTATCTCGCGACACCGACAGGCGGCGATGGCGGACAGGCGCTGGAAGCTGATTCAGATGTCAGAACGAGGCGAAACCTCAATCAGGCCAACACCGGCCTGATCGACGCCCGCGGTTATCGGTGGTCCTTCGCGCGCAAGCCCGGCAACGCGCTCATCCGGTTTTCAAGGGAGGCCGGCTTTGTGAAAGCGCCGCCGACCATCAACGGCGATACCCTTGCATTCGCCTATGAAGCGCAATTCCAGACGTCGCCCGCGCAAGCCGATTTCGCGCTTCAACCCGGCGATTTTCTTTATGTCCGGAATTCCAGCACGCTGTTCGTCGTTGAAACAGTTGGCGAGCCCGCCGACGGCGCGGTCGCGGTCAAGGCCAGGCAGATGAACAACATGCATATCAACGTCAAAACCGGAATGATGAGCAGAAACGACAATCCCGATCCGACATTCGCCGGCGATACGCTGCTGATCAAATCATCAACGCCCGTTCTCAAGCAGGTCGCGTTCGGCGATTTCACCGCGGGGTCGCCGCTTGTCGGAAACGTGCGGCGCGCCGAGGCCGGCGACGCCAGCGAACTCCAGCCCGGCGATCGGCTTTTCGGGACGGGATCGCCCGAACCAGGGCTCAATCCGCCATTCGACCAAGCCGTCGATATTGTCTCGGTCAAGAACGGCGCGGATGGTTCGATTCTGCTGTCGCGCCCCGCCACGGCGACACGCCGCGCGCCGATCTACCCCATCCCTCTCAAATAATCGCCAATTGCCCTATGCGACCGGCGCGCGGCCAATGCCCGTGTAAGCGAAGCCCATGTCGCGCAAATCGTCGGGACGGTAGATGTTGCGCAAATCGATCAGGTTGGGGGCCGCCATCAGGGATTTGACGCGCGGCAAATCCAGCGCGCGAAACATGTCCCACTCGGTGATGATGACGAGGGCGTCCGCTCCCGTAACGCACCCATACATGTCCGTGGCGAATTCAATATCGGGCAGCAGCGGACGCGCGGCGCGCATGCCCTGCGGGTCATAGGCAATGACGGACGCGCCCGCGAGGCGCAGCGCGGGAATGATTTCAAGGCTTGGCGCCTCGCGCATGTCGTCCGTGTTCGGCTTGAACGTCAGGCCGAGGATGGCGATACGCTTGCCCGCGACGGAACCGCCGAGCGCCTTGACGATCCTGTCGGCCATGCCGCGTTTGCGTTTCGTGTTGACGTCGACCACGGTCTCGATCAATCGCACGGGCGACCCCGCGTCACGCGCGGTCTGGGTGAAGGCCAGCGTGTCCTTGGGAAAGCAGGAGCCGCCGAAGCCCGGGCCCGCGTGCAGAAATTTCGAACCGATGCGGTTGTCGATGCCGATGCCTCGGGCGACGTCCTGCACGTCGGCTCCGACGCGCTCGCAGAGATCGGCGCATTCGTTGATGAACGTGATTTTCATCGCGAGAAACGCGTTGGCCGCGTATTTGATCATCTCGGCCGTGCGACGCGAGGTGAATACCAGCGGACCCTGATTGAGATAAAGCGGCCGATAGACCTCGGACATGACGCGTCGGGCGCGCTCGTCGTCGAGCCCAATAATGATGCGATCGGGTATCTTGAAGTCGCGGATGGCCGCGCCCTCGCGCAGAAATTCGGGATTGGAGACGAAAGCGACATCCGCGCCGGGCCGCAGGTCGCGAACGATTTTCTCAACCTGATCGCTCGTGCCGATCGGCACGGTCGATTTCGTGACGATCACCATGAACCTGTCGATCAGGGGCGCGATCTCGCGCGCCACCTGAAACACATTTTCGAGATCGGCGCGACCGTCGGATTCGCGTGGCGGCGTGCCGACGGCGATCATCAGCACATCCGCGCGCGAGACCTGGGCGGCGAGATCGGTATCGAAGGAAAGTCGGCCCGCCGAGACATTGGCGGCGACCAGCGCCTCCAGCCCCGGTTCGAAGATTGGCACGCCGCCCCGACGCAGCAGGTCGATCCTGGCGGCGTCACGGTCGACGCAGACAACGTCATGCCCGAAGTCCGCGAGGCAGGCGCCCGAGACCAGTCCGACATAGCCGGCGCCAATGACGCAGAGATGCATCGTATCTTCCCAATAGCTTGGCCCCGACGCGGACGCGCGGCGCGCGGATTGCCTTTCGGCCAGCCCGCGCCGACGGGTAAGGCCCGGTCCGAGGCCGGTCAAGTCGGCGAATCGCGGCGGGTCCGTTCCGCAAGCAACTTCAACACGGTGTTCATGACGCCTTGTCGGCGATCGATCGCGCCCAAGGGCGGGGTTGTCGTGGCGGGGGCGGGGCGATTAAAAAAGGCGCGGCGAAACGCGCCCCGAGGCGGGCCATCGCGGATGGGGGAGCGCAGATGAGCAAGTTGACACGCCGGACCGTGACGCGGGGCTTCGCCATTTGCGCCGCCACCGGCTTGAGCGCCAGCCGGGCGCGCGCGGCCGAATTCACCTACAAGCTGGCCAACAACCTGCCGGTTTCCCATCCGCTGAACATACGGCTCGGCGAAGCGGCCGCAGCGATAAAGACCGAAACCAACGGCGCCTTCGAACTCCAGGTATTCCCGTCGAGCCAGCTTGGCTCGGACACCGATACGCTCGGACAGATCCGCAATGGCTCCGTTGATTTTTTCACGCTTTCCGGGCTGATCCTGTCGACGCTCGTGCCGACCGCGGCCATCAACGGCGTCGGCTTCGCCTTCGACGGCTACGACACGGTCTGGAAGGCGATGGATGGCGCCTTCGGCGAGTTCATCCGCGAGGAGATCGCCAAAAGTCGCCAGATCATAGCCATGGAGAAAATCTGGGACAACGGTTTCCGGCAGACGACGACGGCGACGCGGCCCATCCTGAAGCCCGCCGATTTCGAGGGCATGAAACTGCGCGTGCCGCCGGCGCCGCTGTGGACGTCGATGTTCAAGGCCTTCGGCGCGGCGCCCGTGACAATCAATTTCAACGAGACCTATTCGGCGCTGCAAACCCGCGTCGTCGATGGCGAGGAAAATCCGCTGGCCGTCATCGACACCGCCAAGCTGCACGAGGTCCAGAAATATTGCTCCACCACCAATCACATGTGGGACGGCTTCTGGCTTCTGGCGAACCGGCGCAACTGGGAGGCCCTGCCCGAGGCGATGCGCGCCATCGTCGCGCGCCGCCTGAACGCGGCGGCCATGGACGAGCGGGCCGACGTGCTGGCGCTCAACACCTCGTTGCGGGAGACGCTCGCCGCCAAGGGCATGCGCTTCAACGATGTCGAACCCGCCGCCTTCCGCGACAAGCTGCGGACGGCGGGCTTCTACGCCGAATGGAGGCAGAAGTTCGGCGACGCCGCCTGGGACAAGCTCGAGGCCGCCGTCGGCAAGCTGAGCTGAGGCCGCGTGGCGCCCGTGGCGTCGTCATCCGGATCGCGTCTTGCCGCCGCGACAGGTCTCGTCGAGCGGGCGCTCGGCCAGGCCGTTGAGTTATTGGCGGCCGGCCTTGTCGCGGGCGAGGCCGTGATCCTGCTCGCGGGCGTCGTATCGCGCTATGTTTTGCACAATCCCCTGACATGGTCGGACGAACTCGCGACGACGCTGTTCGCGTGGCTCGCCATGCTCGGCGCGGCGATCGCGACGCGGGCCGATCGGCACATGCGCATGACCGCGTTCATCGGCGCCTCGGGCGCGCCGCGCCGCACGACATTCGACGCCATCGCCACCGTCGTCCCCTTGGCCTTCTGCCTGCTCATCCTGCGGCCCGCCATCGATTACGGGGTCGAGGAAAGCTTCATCACGACGACGTCCGCGCTGGAAATTTCCGGCGCGTGGCGAGCGGCGGCGATGCCCGTTGGCTTCGGCCTGACGGCGATCTTCGCGACAACGCGCCTGATCCTCGCGCGCAGGGCGCGCGACGCGCTGATCGCGCTCGTTCTGGTGGCGGCGATCACGGCCCTGTTCATGGCATTCGGCGCGGGATTCAAATCCCTTGGCTACCTGAACCTGATCATTTTTTTCGTGATCCTTGTCGTCGCGCAGGTCTTTGGCGGCGCGCCGATCGGTTTTTCCTTCGCGCTGGCGACGTTCGGTTTCGTCGCCCTGACCACGCGCGCGCCGACATTGGTGATCGTCGGGCGCATGGACGAAGGCATGAGCCATATCATTCTGCTCGCCGTGCCCCTGTTCATCCTGCTTGGCCTGCTGATCGAGATGACCGGCATGGCGCGGGCGATGGTGGCCTTTCTGGCGAGCCTGATCGGCCATCTGCGCGGCGGGCTCTCCTATGTCCTCATCGGCGCCATGTATCTTGTTTCCGGTATCTCCGGCTCGAAGGCCGCCGACATGGCCGCCGTCGCCCCGGCGCTTTTTCCCGAGATGAAGGCGCGGGGCGCCGAGCCCGGCGATCTCGTGGCCTTGCTGGCGGCGACCGGCGCGCAAACCGAGACAATTCCGCCCTCCATCGTGCTCATCACGATCGGGTCGGCGACCGGCGTGTCGATCGCGTCCCTGTTCACCGGCGGATTGCTGCCGGGGCTCGTGCTGGCGGTCGGACTTTGCGCGGTCGTGGCGTGGCGACGGCGCAATGAGGATAACTCGACCGCCACGCGCGCCACGAAAAGCGAGATCATCAGGCTCTTCGCGATCGCCCTGCCCGCGCTCGCCCTGCCCTTCGTGATCCGCGCCGCCGTGGTCGAGGGCGTGGCGACCGCGACCGAGGTTTCCACGATCGGCATCGCCTACGCGGCGCTCGCGGGCATTCTAATCTATCGACAATTCGACTGGCGACGGTTGACGCCGATGCTGGTGGAGACCGCGACATTGTCGGGCTCCATTCTCTTCATCATTGGCGCCGCGTCGGCCATGGCCTGGGCGTTGACGCAATCGGGCTTTTCCATCGCGCTCGCGACCTTCATGAAAACCCTGCCCGGCGGCGCCCCTGTGTTTCTCGCGGTGTCCATCGCGGCCTTTGTTCTTCTCGGCGGCTTTCTCGAAGGCATTCCCGCCATCGTGCTGTTTGGCCCCCTGTTGTTTCCCATCGCGCGGTCGCTGGGCGTGCACGAGGTGCACTACGCGATGGTTGTGGTGATCGCCATGGGGCTTGGCCTTTTTTCGCCGCCGCTCGGCGTTGGCTATTACGCGGCCTGCGCCATCGGTCAGGTCGATCCCGACGTGGGCATGCGGCCAATCTGGCTTTACATGGTCGCCTTGTTGATCGGCCTGATCGCGGTCGCCGCCATACCCTGGCTTTCCACTGGATTTCTGTGAACCCGCGGCGCGCCGTGGACGCGCGCGCGAACGCTGATAAACTAATCCATGAAAATCGGGGGGAAGCATGGGCATTCGCACGGGCGCGCAGGTTCTCGATGGCCTGAGGGATGGCCGCCAACTCTACATGGATGGCGAACTGATCAAGGACGTGACCCGCGATCCGCGACTGGCGGGCGGCGCGCGCACCATGGCGCAACTGTTCGACCTGCAACACAGGCCGGAATTCATCGACGACATGACGTTCACGCCGGAAGGCTCGAGCGAACGCGTCGGTCTGTCGTTTCTGCCAACCCGCACGCAGGCGGACCTCGCGCGACGCCGCGGCATGTACAAGCGCTGGCACGATCACACGGCTGGCATGTTCGGTCGCGCGCCCGACTTCGTGAACGTCATGCTCAGCGCCTTCGCGTGGGGCGCGGACGCTTTCGGGCCATATGCTGGAAATGTCCGCGCCTATTACGAAAAGGCGCGCGACGGCGACCGCATCGCCACCCATTCGCTCACCAACCCGCAGGTCGACCGCTCGAAAAACGTCGCCGCGCAAGCGCGCGACCTCGCCGCCAAGGCGGTGCGGGAAACCGACGCCGGCGTCATCGTGCGCGGCGCGCGCATGCTGGCCACATTGGCCGCCTATTCCGACGATCTACTGGTCATGCCCGCGCCCGCCTATCCGCTTCCCAATACCGAGGAGGCGAAACCCTTCGCGCTGGGCTTCGCCATTCCCATGGCGACAAAGGGCGTGAAGCTCATCAACCGGCCGGGCGTGATCCAGCCGGGCATCGGCTCCACCCACGATCATCCGCTGTCGGCGCGCTTTGACGAAAGCGATTGCATGATTGTGTTCGACGACGTGCTCGTGCCGTGGGAGAATATTTTCGTCTATCGCGACATCGACATTTTCAACAACATCTACAAGCGGACGCACGCCACGCCCGCCATGGCGCACCAGTTTTCGGTCAAGGACGTGAGCAAGGCCGAGTTCATGATGGGCCTCGCCTTTTCTCTCGTTCGCATGACCAGGGTCGATGAATTCCTGCATGTGCAGGGCATGCTCGCGGAGCTGATCAACCACGTCGAGGCGCTGCGGGCCTGCGTGCTGGCGGCCGAAGCCGGGGCGCAAATGACCGATATCGGCGTGATGTCGCCGGCGATGGGTCCGCTGGGCGTCGTGCGATTCCAGTTCCCGGACATGTTCAGGCGCGCCTGCGAGATCATCCAGCTCATTGGCGCGGGCGGTCTCGTGATGGCGCCGTCCTTCGCCGAGATGGAAGGACCGCTCGGCGAGGACGTGAAGACCTATTATCAGGCGGCGGCGGGCGACGCCTCGACGCGCATCCGCCTGTTTCGTCTGGCGTTCGACGCGACGATGTCGACCTTCTCGGGGCGCCAGCAGCTGTATGAACGGTACTTCGCGGGCGACCCCGTGCGCGGCGCGGGCGGTCTTTATCTCGGCTATGACAAGGAGCCGCACGTCCGGCGCATCCATGACATGCTCGATCGCTTCGCCGCCGAGGATCTGGACCGACGCTAGGTCTCGATCGTCAACGCGCGCATCGACACACGCCCACCCTGACCGAAGCGATCATGGAAATTGTCGGGAATGAAACCCGGTATTTTCGGATGATCGTCGGCGCGAACCTGATCGTCCGGCAGATCATCCAGCAGGGTGAACAGCCCGCAGCCAACCCGGAAACGGTTCAATTTGACGATCGGGCCGTCACGTCCGATGGGCGCGCCAACCCGCTCGCGCCGCGCGACAAGCTCGCCGTCGACGCGCCACTCCGCGATGTCCGCCTCACGGTCATATCGAATTTCGTAGCAACGCCAGTCGCCCTCGCGGCGTGGAACCGGGTCGAGCAGCCGGCTATAGGCCGGATAATCGCCCAGCGCCGCGCGCGCCATGTGCAACCGCTCGTACAGCGGCGCGATCCGGTCGTTGCTAATGAAAAAATCGAGCACCATGCCGGTGGAGGGGTCGATGGTGACGAGCGCGCCCGCGACCAGACGGGGATCGCCCGGTTCGAGGCCAAGGGGGTTGCCGGCCACGCCCGAGATGTCGACCGAGATCTCCGCGCTGACACGAAAGCCAGCGCTTCGCGAAAGGTCGAAGAGGCGATCCGTCATCGCCATCGCCTTCACATGATTTGAATGCGACCTCGTGAAGCGCGGGAGGTCAATCGTCAGGCTTGATTCAGGAGCGCCCGGGCATATGACCGATGCCGCCCGATCCCAGATATCCTCGTGTGGATAGCGGTGTTCGACCCAGCCGGAGCGTGGCCACCCGGCAACGCGGAAGTCATCATAAATCATGCCCGCCCGCCCCCTACCCGGACGGTCGCCGAATGGCCACCATCGAGGCGGATCATAGCGTCGTGAATCAGTATTTGGCGACGACGGGGGACAGGAAGTCGGCGAACCGGTAGCTCAAACCGATCCGCACGGCGTTCTCGCTCAGGCTGTGCCTGATATTCCGGCCAGCGAAAAAGACGTCGCCAATTGAAGCGGCCCTATCCGTCCAGTTGCCGAAGGACGAGTAGGCGTATTCGACCCGCGCGGACCAATTGCCGGGCAAGGCATACTCGAGGCCCGCGCCAATGGTCCAGCCGGATCGCCAGCCGCGCAGGTTGTCCACGCCACCGCCCGGCGCGAGGGCGACATACTTGCTCTGGACGTTCGCCAAGGCGAAACCGCCCGCGCCGTAAAGCAGAATGTTGTCGAACACGACGCCAGCGCGGGCGCGCAGGGCGCCTTGCGACTGGATCCACTCCTCGACGCGACCGCCGCCCGGCAAAAGAATGCCGCCACCGGGCGCAATCAGGGTCGACTGCTTGCCAAGTATCCAGGCTGAGTCGAGATTGGCCTAGACGCCGATCACGAAATTGCTGCTGACCTGCCAATTATACCCAATGTACGGCCCGAAGGTGATGCCGGAGTCGGCGGTGTTCGCGGAAAAAACAAGCGCGCCGCCCACCGCGGCATTGCCACGATAGGAGTCGTTGGCGAAGCCGACGCCAAGCTGGTCGCCGATATAAACGCCAGACCAGTTCGCGACTGGTAGCGGGCTGTAGAGATAGGCTGGGGCCGGAGCGGGCGCCTGCGACGGCAAATCGGCGGCCATGGCGCCCGAAGCCAGCAGTCCGGCGGCCAAAACAAAAAAACCACGGAACATCAGACGTTCCCTTTCCATGCCACGAGCGCATGCATCCGAATTAGCTGGCAAAACGTCCCTCTGAGACCATCAATGAGGGCGGACCAAAAAACAGATGAACGACTCGTCAAGAATCACTCTTTCGCCCCTCCGAGGGTATCGATGCAGACTCGCGATTACAAACGTATTTTTTTGGGGACGAGCGAAAGACAAAAATTGTTGCGCGCGCGCAACAACGCTTTTCGCGGCGTTAATGATCGAGAGCAAGATTAACTTTCCGTGCGATCCGAATTAACTATCCACCGCCATCGCCGCGCTTCGCAAAATCGACCGCGCGGCGCGATGGATTTCGTTTTCGTCGACCCGCCAAATAGCTGGTCGTTTTGACTTTTCCATAAAATCTAGTATACATCCGCTAGGTAAATTGGCCCCCCGCTTTGTCGCCAGAATGGCGTGCTCGCGACTTCTTCGCGCTCATTTAATTGTTTCCTGAATGGGCCAAGGGCGCGTGTTTTCCATTGATGGCTAATCGCAGTCCCGTGTCGGTTTACGTTGCGTGTGAACAAGGCGAAGCGTTTTCATGAGAATTCACTCTCCCACTTCCAGCGAGAAGATAGGGCGCTTCATCAATTTCAACGATATGCTGGCCGTGTTCGCCGCGGGACCGATTGCTTTTGTGCTTCGCGATCCCTCGTCCATGTTCGATGTCTACCCGATTGATACGCTGATTTATTGCGTGATTGGTTTTTCGGCTGGACTGCTCATGTTGATTGGGCGGTCTCAAATTTGAAGCGCAACACCCGGCCTCTGGATTTCATTATAGAAGACTTCCTCGGGGGTTTGAAAGCCGAGGCAGGCGCGCGGCCTTGTGTTGAGGCTATGGGCGATTT
>CAIOVE010000048.1 GCA_903861645.1 uncultured Hyphomicrobiales bacterium | reverse complement strand
CGTCTGGCGCGGGCGATGTCTTCCACGGCGCCTATCTCGCGTCGTTTCTCGATCATCCCGGCGCGCCATGGGCCACGCATTTCGATTTCGCCCGCGCGGCCTCGGCATTCAAAATCCAGCATCTCGGCAACGAGGCTGGCCTGCCCTCGCAAGCCGACATCGCGCGAATGCGGGAATTATACGCGCGCTAGGCCGCTCCTAGCCGGCGACGGCCTTTTCGTGCGCCGCCGCCAGCGCCGCGTCGCTCGCCGCCACCTTCGCGAAGGCGGGCCGCGAACAAACGCGCGCCACATAGGCCGTGAACTCCGGCAGTTCCGGCACGATCTTGAAGCCCATGGTCCACTTCAGCGCCGTGCCCCAGAGAATGTCGGCGGCGGTGAAGGTTTCGCCGAGCATGAACGGCCCTTTCGCCAACTGGGCCGCCAGCGTCGCGATCGTCGCGTCAAAGCTGCCATAGGGCGACATGCCCTGCGCGCCCGGCTCTCGCTTGAGCGCCTTGTCGACGATCGCCGGTTCGAAGCTCGAACCATAAAATGCGATCCAGCGCAGATAGGGGCCACGCAGCGGATCGGTCAGGCCGGGCGCGAGGCCAGCGGCGGGAAACAGATCGGCGAGATAAATGTAAATCGCCACCTGTTCCGTCGTCAGCGCGTCGCCAACGAGGATCGCGGGCACCTTGCCCATCGGGTTGATGGCGAGATAGCCAGGCTGGCGATGCTCGCCCGCCTTCATGTTGAGGACGCGCGTTTCATACGGCGCGCCCAGTTCCTCGAGCAGGATGGCGACGCCGGTCGAGCGCGTGTTGGGCGAATGAAAGAATGTCAGCGGGCGCGTGTCGCTCATCGGCAATCCTCCTAGGCCGGATCGGCGCGGTCGCGCGATTGCGCCTCGGCAACGGCGATCGCGGTCATGTTGACGACGCCGCGCGCCGTGACCGATGGCGTCAGGATATGCGCGGGCTTCGCCGGCCCCATCAGAATGGGACCGACGGGCAGCGCGTCCGCCAGCACCTTCACCAGTTGGAAGGCGATATTGGCCGCGTCGAGCGACGGCATGATCAGCACGTTGGCCTCGCCCTTCAGGCGCGACGCGGGCAGCACCTTGTCGCGGATGATCTGCGACAGGGCCGTGTCGGCCTGCATTTCGCCATCGACTTCGAGCCGCGGATCGCGTGCGCGGATCATCGTCAGCGCGGCGCGCATTTTATGCGCCGAGGAACTGTCCGAACCGCCGAAATCGGAATCGCAGACCAGCGCGAGCTTCGGCTCGATGCCGAAACGCCGCACGTGTTCGGCGCAATGGAGCGCCATGTCCGTCAGTTCCTCGGCGGAGGGATTCTGCCGCACGTGCGTGTCGGCGATGAACAGGTTGCCGCGCGAGGTGATGAGCAGGCTCATGGCGGAGAAGTCGCGCACGCCGGGCTCCAGCCCGATGATGTCGCGAATCTGCCGCAAGCGGGAGGAGAAGCGCCCTTCCAGCCCGCACAGCATGGCGTCGGCGTCGCCGCGTTGCACGGCGATGGCGGCGATGACGGTGCCGCTGGCGCGCACCATGGTGCGCGCGGCGTCCGGCGTGATGCCGCGCCTGCCGCCGATCTCCATCAACGTGTTGACGTAGGAACGATAGCGCGTGTCGGACTCGGGATTCACGAGTTCAAAATCGACGCCGGGCCGGATGGTCAGGCCGAAGCGCTCGATGCGCCGCTCGACCACGGCGGGACGACCGATGAGGATCGGCGTCGCCAGCCCCTCCTCCAGCACCACCTGCGCGGCGCGCAGCACGCGCTCATCCTCGCCATCGGCATAGATGACCTTGCGCGGATCGCTCTTGGCCTGCGCGAAAACGGGCTTCATCAGGAAGCCAGACTTGAACACGAAGCGCGAGAGCTGTTCCGTATAGGCGTCGAAATCCGCGATGGGATGACGCGCCACGCCCGATTCCATCGCCGCGCGCGCCACCGCCGGCGCGATGCGCAGGATCAGCCGGGGATCGAAGGGCGAGGGTATCAGCGACTTCGGCCCAAACAGCGGCGTGTCGCCGCCATAGGCGCGCGCCGCGACGTCGGAGGGCGCCTCGCGAGCCAGCGCCGCGATGGCGTGGACGGCGGCGAGCTTCATCGCCTCGTTGATGGTCGTCGCGCCAACATCGAGCGCGCCGCGGAAGATGTAGGGAAAGCACAGGACATTGTTGACCTGATTGGGGAAGTCGGATCGGCCCGTGCAGATAATCGCGTCGGGACGCGCGGCGACCGCCAGTTCCGGCATGATCTCGGGCGTCGGATTGGCGAGC
Organism: uncultured Hyphomicrobiales bacterium; assembly: GCA_903861645.1. Classification (GTDB taxonomy): domain Bacteria; phylum Pseudomonadota; class Alphaproteobacteria; order Rhizobiales; family Beijerinckiaceae; genus Terripilifer. Next base: position 4,947 of record CAIOVE010000048.1, on the reverse strand, counting down.
GCGAGGATCAGCGGCCGCGGCCCCATGGTCTTGACCATTTCGGGCTTGAGCACGCCGCCCGCCGACAGGCCGAGAAACACATCCGCGCCCTCGATGATGTCGGCCAGCACGCGCGCGTTGGTCTTTTGCGCGTAGATCGACTTCCAGCGATCCATGAGCTTCTCGCGGCCCTCGTAGACGACGCCCTCGAGATCGGAAATCCAGATGTTCTCGCGCTTCGCGCCCAGTTCCACGAGTTGGTTGAGGCAGGCGAGCGCGGCGGCGCCGGCGCCCGAGGCGACGATCTTCACTTCGTCGATCTTGCGGCCGGACAGTTCCAGCGCGTTGACCACCGCGGCGCCCACGATGATGGCCGTGCCGTGCTGGTCGTCATGGAAGACCGGGATCGACATGCGCTCGCGCAGCTTGCGCTCAACCTCGAAACACTCGGGGGCCTTGATGTCCTCGAGGTTGATGCCGCCGAAGGTCGGCTCCAGCACGGCGATGGCGTGAACGAGCTTGTCGACGTCCTTCTCGTCCATTTCCAGATCGAATACGTCGATGCCGGCGAATTTCTTGAACAGGACCGCCTTGCCCTCCATCACGGGCTTGGAGGCCAGCGGCCCGATGTCGCCAAGGCCGAGGACCGCGGTGCCGTTGGAGATGACCGCGACCAGATTCTGGCGGGTCGTCAGTTCGGCCGCGGCGGCGGGATTCTCAACGATCGCCTCGCAGGCGGCGGCGACGCCCGGCGAATAGGCCAGCGCCAGATCGCGCTGGTTGCCCAATGGCTTGGTCGGCACGACCTCGAGCTTCCCGGGCTTGGGCAGGCGATGATAAATGAGCGCTCCCGAGCGCAGATCCTCGGACATGGGCGATGGCATTGGGTCTCCTCGGCGTCGTCAACCGCAACAAATCCATGAACGCGCGGGAAATGTCGAGAATAAAACAGGGTTTCATCTCCGATGGATCGCGGAGGGGCTCTTCCCGAGGGATCGGTGGGCTGCTCTAATCCCGGAACCAAGGGAGGACGACATGAGGCGGCGCGATTTTCTGGCGCTTGGCGCGGCGAGCGTTTTCGCGGGCGCGGCGCGGGCGGAGACCTATCCCGACCACGCGATCCGGCTGATCGTGCCCTGGGCGCCGGGCGGCGTGAACGACGCGGCGGGCAGGCCATGGGCGGAAAAGGTCCGTTCCTCGCTGGGCGCTGTCATCATCGACAATATCGCCGGCGCGGGCAGCATCGTTGGAACGACGGCGGCGGCGCGCGCCGCGCCCGACGGCTACACGCTGCTGCTCGGCGGTGGGGCGACGCACATCATCAACCCCATCGCCTCGACGCGCCCGATCTACGATCCCATCCGCGATTTCGATCCGATCGCCATCCTGTCGATCAGCGGGGTCGCCATGGCCGTGCATCCCTCGCTCGGCGTCAACACGCTGCGCGAGCTCATCGACATGGCGAAGGCGAGGCCCGGCGCGCTGTCCTACGCCTCGCCCGGCGTCGGCTCGGCGGCGCATCTGGGCGGTGAGATGTTCAAGTCGCTGGCCGGCGTGCGCGACATCGTGCACGTGCCCTATCGCGGCGGTGGACCGGCGCTGGCCGACCTCGTCGCCGGCCAGATCAAGATCGCCGCGCTGAATGTCACCGGCGAGATCATCGCGCTCCAAAAATCCGGCCATATCAAGCTGCTCAGCGTGTCGACGCCCAAGCGTATCGCCGCCGCGCCGGATATTCCCACCGGCGAGGAAGCGGGATTGCCGGGCTATATCGCGCTGAATTTCGCCGGCGTGTTCGCGCCCGCCCACACGCCGCGCGCGGCCATCGAGAAGGTCGCGGCGGCGACGCGCGCGGCGATGGCCGACAAGGATTATCTCGCCATTCTCGCGGCCTCTGGCTTCGAGCCCTCGACCGACACAAATCCGGAGGCGGCGGGGCGTTTCGTCAACGCGGAAATCGCGCGCTGGCGACCGATCATCAAGGAGATCGGGTTCAAGCTCGAATGATCACCAGCCGAGCATGATGACGATGCGCATGAAGCGCATGAAGGCGATGACGACGGCCACCGCGAATCCGTACATGCCGCCGAAGCAATGACGCGCGAGAATGTAGAAGCGGAAGAAATGCAGCGGAAACTCGAAGGGCAGCCGCGCCAGCATGGCGAGGCGGCTCTTTTTCTTTTCCGTCTTCATCAGCTCGAAATAGCGCAGCTCCTTGCGCACGACGTCGGCGAGCGCGCGAAAACTCTTGTGCAGCACCCTGCCCTTGAGCATCACGGTGTCCGGCTGCTCGGGCACGTTGTCGTGGACGAGGCTCGCGTCGAAGCGCGCGCGGGTCTTGTCGTAGAGCCGCAGGCAGACGGTCGAATCCGCGAAGGGCGCGGGCGTCTCGCGTTGCGGATAGACGATGGTGACGCGCATCTTGTAGGTGGAGACCGGCGGCGGGCCGGCGCTCAGCAGCAGGCGCAATTCGCCGCGCAAGTCCTCGCCAAGCCACTCGTCCGCGTCGAGATTGAGAATCCAGTCGTTGCGCGCCTGGTCCTCGGCGAAGCGCTTTTGCGGACCGTAGCCGACCCAGTCGTTGTGGATGACGCGGGCGCCGAGTTTTTCCGCCAGCGCCTGCGTGCCGTCGACGGAGCCGGAGTCAATCACCAGCACCTCGTCGACGAGGCCCCGCACCGACTCGATGGCGCGAGCGATGCGGTCGACCTCGTTGAAGGCGATGATGGTGCAGGAAACCTTGAGCATCCCGGCGCGCCTTTTCCGGCGCTACTCCTGCTTGTTCACCCGCAGCGACAGCTCGCGCAACTGCTTGGGCGTCGCCTCGGAGGGCGCGCCCATGAGCAAGTCCTCGGCGCGCTGGTTCATCGGGAACAGCGCGACCTCGCGCAGGTTTTCCTCGCCCGCCAGCAGCATGATGATGCGGTCGACGCCCGCCGCCATGCCGCCGTGGGGCGGCGCGCCATACTGGAACGCGCGATACATGCCGCCGAAGCGGTCGATGACCGTCTGCTCGCTGTAGCCGGCGATCTCGAAGGCCTTCACCATGGCTTCGGGACGATGATTGCGGATGCCGCCCGACGCGATCTCGTAGCCATTGCAGGCGATGTCGTACTGGAACGCCTTGATCGTCAGCGGATCCTGATTGTTCAGCGCGTCGAGCCCGCCTTGCGGCATCGAGAAGGGGTTATGCGAGAAATCGACCTTCTTGTCGTCGTCGTTGAACTCGAACATCGGGAAGTCGACGATCCACGCGAATTCGTAGCGGTTCTCGTCGATGAGGTTCAATTCCTTGCCGACGCGGGTGCGCGCGTCGCCCGCGAAGCGCGTGAATTTCGCCGGATCGCCCGCGGCGAAGAAGGCGGCGTCGCCCGCGTTGAGACCGAGTTGGACGCGGATCGCCTCGGCGCGCTCCGGGCCAATGTTGTTGGCGATGGGACCGCGCGCGCCGACGCCCGTGGCGCCCGGCGTCTGCTGCTGGATCGTTTCATCCTTGGCGCGATCGAAATACAGGATGTAGCCGAGGCCCGGCTGGCCCTCGGCCTGCGCCCATGAATTCATGCGGTCGGCGAAGGTGCGCTGACCGCCGCCCGGCGCCGGAATCGCCCAGACCTCGTTGCCCTTGGCTTCCAGCAATCGCGCGAAAACCTTGAAGTTCGAGCCGCGGAAATGCTCGGAAACCTCCTGCATGACGATGGGGTTGCGCAGGTCGGGCTTGTCCGAGCCATATTTGCGGATGGCCTCGGCGTAGGGAATGCGCGGCCACTTCTCGGTGACGCTCTTGCCGCCGCCGAACTCCCTGAACACGCCGGAGATGACCGGCTCGATCGTGTCGAAAATATCTTCCTGCGTGACGAAGCTCATTTCGAGATCGAGCTGGTAGAACTCGCCCGGCAGGCGGTCGGCGCGCGGGTCTTCGTCGCGGAAACAGGGCGCGATCTGGAAATAGCGGTCGAAGCCCGCCATCATCAGAAGCTGCTTGTACTGCTGCGGCGCCTGCGGCAACGCGTAGAACGTGCCGGGATGGATGCGCGAGGGCACGAGGAAGTCGCGCGCGCCCTCGGGGCTCGACGCGGTGAGGATCGGCGTGGCGAATTCGTTGAAGCCCGCCGACTTCATGCGCGTGCGCATGGAATCGACCACCTTCACGCGCAGCATGATGTTGCGGTGCAGGCGTTCGCGGCGCAGATCGAGGAAGCGGTACTTGAGGCGCGTCTCCTCGGGGTAGTCCTGATCGCCGAACACCGGCAGCGGCAACTCGCCCGCCGGACCAAGCACTTCGGCGGCCGTGATGTAGAGTTCCACCTGCCCGGTCGCCATGTCGGCGTTCTCCGTGCCGGCGGGGCGCTTGCGCAGCTTGCCGTCGAGCCGCACGACCCATTCGGAGCGGAAGGTCTCGACCAGCTTGAAGGCGGGCGAATCCGGATCGGCCACGCATTGCGTCATGCCGTAGTGGTCGCGCAGGTCGATGAACAGCACGCCGCCGTGGTCGCGGATGCGGTGACACCAGCCGGAAAGACGAACCTCCTGACCGACAAGGGCTTCGCTCGGCTGGGCGCAGGTGTGTGAACGGTAGGGGTGCATGGACGTTCCGATGGGTGAGGTTTCGCGCGCGGGCGCTGATTTGGCGCGTGTGTAGGCGAAAATCCCTTTTGGGGGAAGCGGCCCGCCCGCCCTGGCCATTTGGCGCGCGCCGTCGCGGCGGTAACAGGCTGCGATCCGATTCGATCAGAATTGGTGATCGCAGGATGTTCAATGACCAGTATAAAACCGCCTGTAGAAAACCGTATTTCGGGAAATTTATTCTACGGAAGATGATCCGCGCGCTTAAACGAGCCATAAAGCGATATAGCGACTCTGTGGGCGGTCTCAAATTTGAAGCGCAACACCCGGCCTCTGGATTTCATTATAGAAGACTTCCTCGGGGGTTTGAAAGCCGAGGCAGGCGCGCGGCCTTGTGTTGAGGCT
>CAIOVE010000047.1 GCA_903861645.1 uncultured Hyphomicrobiales bacterium | reverse complement strand
TGGCTCGGGAGGTGCAGGCGCCTAGCCAAGGACTGGGAAAATCTCAACCGAAGAGCGCTCGCGTTCCTGCGCCTCGCGTCAATAAGGCTTATGCTCAGAAAGCTATGCAATCCAGCATGATCTCTCCGGACAGACACTTATTCTCGATATGATCGAGTGGATCGCGCGCGAACCGCGAACCTATGTTGATCTGATTGACGCCTGGCGCACGTCGTGTCCGCGTCTGACCGTGTGGGAAGACGCGGTGGATCGAGGCCTTGTGGCGCGGGAGACATGGACCGGTGGCGCGACCTGCGTCATCGTGACTGATCTCGGCATGTCGCTGTTGAAGGAACGGCGTCCCCCGGCGCTCATGCCTTCTGGCCGCGCGTCATCGCCGCCAGTCGATCGACGCAATGCTCGACCGCGGCCTCGGGCGTGATCCATTCGAATTCCGGCAACTGGTGGCGCGCGAACGTGCGTTGCCGCTTGGCGTAATGGCGCGTGTCGGTCTTGCCCTTCGCCACCGCTGTTTCCAGCGAACTTTCCCCGCTTAGAAAGGCGATCAGGCCGGGCACGCCATGGGCGCGCATGGCAGGCAGCATGGGGTCAAGCCCGCGCGCGGCGAGTTGTTTGACTTCCTCCAGCGCGCCCGCCGCCATCATCGCGTCGAAGCGCGCGTCGATGCGGTCGGCGAGATCGCCGCGATCCGACTCGAGAAAAATGGCGACGCAATTTTCGATGGGCAGCAGGGGCGTCGCCCGCGCGCCCTGAAAGGCGGCGAGGCTCTGGCCCGTCGCCGCGAAAACCTCGAGCGCGCGCAGGATGCGCTGGGGGTCGCTGGGTCGCAGGCGTTCGGCCATGTCGGGGTCGATAGCGGCGAGTCGCGCGTGCAACGCGGGCGGCTCGAGGTTTTCGGCCTCGCGCCTTACGCGCTCGCGCACCTCGGGCGGCACGGTTGGAATGTCCGACAGACCGCGGATCAACGCCTTGAAATACATGCCCGTGCCGCCGACGAGGATCGGAACGCGCCCGGCCGATCCCGCGCGCGCCAGCGCCGCCGCGGCGTCCGCGAGATAGCGTCCCACGGAGTAGTTCTCGGCGGCGTCGACGTGACCGAACAAATCGTGCGGCGCCGCGGCCTCCTCCTCCGGCGTTGGCCGGGCGGTGATGACGCGCAGGTCACGATAGACCTGCATGGAGTCGGCGTTGATCGCGACGCCGCCCAGCCGTTGGGCGAGCGCGATCGCCACGGCGGACTTGCCGCTCGCCGTCGGGCCCGCGATAAGGATTGCCGAAGGCTGGCGGCTCATTCGCGCCGGCTCCCGCTATGGTTGATCCAATGACCGCTCCGATGCCCCATGTTCTCACTCTCGTCGCGCCGCCCTCGGGCGCACCCGTGCTGACAGCCGATCTCGCCCGCGACCTCGCCACGCATCTGCCCGACGTGGGTGAACCGGTCTGGCTTGATCCCGGCTTTGCCGTCGATATCCCATTCGTCGCGTCACGTGAAATCGACGATCGCCGCCTGGCCAATTCATTGCGCATCGATCTGGGCGACACGCCCGTCGATCTGTTCATCCAGCCATCCGCCTTCCGCCGCAAACGACTTTTTCTCGCCGACATGGATTCCACCATGATCGGGCAGGAATGCATCGACGAGCTGGCCGATTTCGTCGGCAAGAAAGCCGAGGTCGCGGAGATCACCGAACGCACCATGCGCGGCGAGCTCGTGTTCGAGACCTCGCTGCGGGCGCGCGTCGCGCTGCTCGCGGGGCTCGACGCGGGCGTGGTCGAGCGCGTGCTCTCCGAGCGCATCAAGCTGACGCCCGGCGGCGCGACGCTCGTTCGCACCATGAAGGCCAACGGCGCCTATGCGGCGCTCGTGTCGGGCGGGTTCACCCTGTTCACCAACCCGGTCGCCGACATGATCGGCTTCGACGAGAACCGCGCCAATACGCTGCTGATCGAGAACGGCAAGTTCTCGGGCAAGGTGGCCGAGCCCATTCTCGGGCGCGAGGCGAAGTTCGAGTCGCTGGTCGATCTGCGCGCCGCCCGTCGGCTCGTGAAGGAGGAGACCATGGCGGTGGGCGACGGCGCCAACGATCTCGCCATGATCAAGGAGGCGGGTCTCGGCGTCGCCTATCACGCCAAGCCAGCCGTGGCGGCGGCGGCGATGGCGCGCGTCGATCACGGCGATCTCACCGCGCTGCTGTTCGCGCAGGGCTACAGGCGAAGCGAATTCGTCGCGGCATGAAAAAGGCGCGCCGGCAAAGTCGGCGCGCCCCTCGAAATTTAATCAGGGGCTTTGTTTACTCAAGCGGTAGCGGCACGAAGCGCTTGTCGTCGTTCGGCGACGCGACGAACACCAGCGCCGACTTGCGACCCTGATCCTTCAGCGCCTTGAGTTTCTTCGTCACGTCCTCGGGCCTGGCCATCGATTCCTGGTTGATTTCCAGAATACGATCGCCTGCGTTCACGCGCTTTTCCGCCGCCTGCGACGATGGATCGACGGTCACGACCAGCACGCCCTCGGCGCCGTCCTTGATGCCGAATTTCTTGCGCGACTCCGGCGTCAGCGCGCCCAGCTCCATGCCGAGCGCCTTCTGCACGGCGCTCTTGCCGGGCGCGGCGGGACCGCCCTTGCCGTCGTTTGCGTCGAGATTGGCGAGCTTCTCGCCTTCCTCCAACCGCCCCAGCTTGACCTTCAGTTCGGTCTCCTTGCCGCCGCGGATCACGGTGACGACGACGTCCTTGCCGACCGGCGTCTGCGCGACGATCTTGGGCAGGTCGCTCGACGTTTTCACGTCCTTGCCGTCGAACTTGACGATGACGTCGCCATTCTTGACGCCGGCGGGCTTGGCCGGACCCTTTTCGTCGACGCCCGCCACGAGCGCGCCGCGCGCCTTGCCGAGGTCGAGGCTTTCGGCCGTCTGGTCATCGACGTTCTGGATGCGCACGCCCAGCCAGCCGCGGCGTGTTTCGCCGAACTGCCGCAACTGCTCGATGACCGGCGCGACGGTGGTCGCGGGATTGGCGAAGCCGATGCCCACCGAGCCGCCCGTTGGCGACAGGATGGCCGTGTTGATGCCGATAACATCGCCATCCATGTTGAAGAGCGGGCCGCCGGAGTTGCCCTTGTTGATGGCCGCGTCGGTCTGGATGTAGCTGTCGTAGGGGCCGCTATCGATGTTGCGATTGCGGGCCGACACGATGCCAGCGGTCACGGTGCCGCCGAGGCCGAAGGGGTTGCCGACGGCCAGCACCCAGTCGCCGACGCGCGACTTGTCGCTGTCGCCGAACTTGACCGCCTTGAGCGGCTTGTCGGGCTTCACGCGCAACACGGCGACGTCGACCTTGGCGTCCTTGCCAACGACTTCCGCCGTCAGCTTCTGCCCGTCGGTGAAGATGACGGTGATTTCGTTCGCGTCGGCGATGACGTGATTGTTGGTGATGATGATGCCCGAGGAATCGATGACGAAGCCCGAGCCGAGGGAACTGGACTTGCGCTGCCGCGGCGCCGGGGCGGGCGCGCCGCCACCGCCATTCTCGCCCTGCTGCTGGCGGCGGCGGAAGAACTCCTCGAACAGGTCGTCGAAGGGCGTGCCCTGCGGCAGGTTGGGAACGCCCGCGCGCTTGTCCTCGACGGTTTGCGAGGCGGAAATATTGACGACTGCGTCGCTGACGGCGGCGGCGAGATCGGCCAGCGAATCCGGCCCCTTGGCGAAGGCGGCCGTTGGGGCGAGGCTCGCGGCGACGGGCGAAAAGGCCACGCCGAGGGCGAGCATGGCGGCGAAGCCGCGCGAGCGCGCGCGAGTGGCGGAACGGGCGGTGCTAATGCGTGCGGCGAAACCCATGGGTTCGTCTCCTTTAAGGGCGCGGGCGACCGGCCCGGCGACCATCGTTCGTAATGACTATCGACCAATTCATTTTGGCGGAAACGCGGCCAAAAAGCCTGAGTTCCGCCCGTTCACGCGATTACTTCGCCGCCGTCGCCGGGGCCACGCCCGATGGCTTGCCGAAGAACCGGAAAAAATCGGAATTCGGCGCGATCACCATGCGCGTGTCCGATGACTTGAGGCCGGCCTCGTAGGCTTGCATCGAGCGCCAGAAGGCGAAGAACTCAGGATCCTTGCCGTAGGCTTCCGCGAAGATGGCGTTGCGTTCGGCCTCGCCGGCGCCGCGCAACTGATCGGCGTCCTGCTGCGCCTGCGCGCGCAAGACAACGACGTCGCGATCCGCCTTCGAGGTGATGCGCTGCGCCTGCTCGGAGCCTTGCGCGCGGAATTCCGCCGCTTCCTTGGCGCGCTCGGTCTGCATGCGGCTGAAGACCTTTTCGGAAATCTGTCGGGGCAGGTCGGCGCGACGGATGCGCACGTCGACGATGGTGACGCCGAACTTGCTGCCTTCCTGTTCGACCTGATCGCGGATTTTCACCATCAGTTGCGCGCGCTGGTCGCGCACGATCTGCGCCATGTTGGCCTCGCCAAGCACGCGGCGCACGGCGGAGTTCAGCACGTTCGCCAGCGCGCTTTCGGCGCCGAGCGTGGTGCGAACCTGCTGATAGAATTGCAGCGCGTTGACGATGCGATAGCGCAGGAAGGCGTCGACCTCGATGCGGTTGTTGTCGGAGGCGAGAATTTCCTGCTTGGAGGTTTCAAGATCGAGAATGCGGTTGTCGATAAACACCACGGTCTCGATGAAGGGCAGCTTGAAGTGGATGCCCGGATCGGGAACCAGCGCGCGGCCCGGCGCGGGCTCGCCAAAGCGCAACACCAACGCCTGCTCGGTCTGATGCACCGTGTAAACGGAGTTGGTGACGGCGAAAAACGCGACCAGCAACAGGCCAATGAGGATGAGGGCCGAGAAAGGATTTTTCATCGGGCGCCTCCCTGCTGGCTGGATTGCGTGGGCGCGGCGGTGGGGCGGGGCGCCGTGTCGAGCGCGCCGAGCGGCAGGTAGGGCACGACGCCCTGTCCGCCGTTCTGGTCGATGATGACCTTGCTCATGCCGCCGAGAACGCGCTCCATCGTTTCGAGATAGAGGCGCTCGCGCGTCACGTCCGGCGCCTTCTTGTACTGCTCGTAAACCTGCGTGAAGCGCGAGGCCTGACCCTTGGCCTCCGCGACCGTCTGCTCGCGATAGGCCTGCGCTTCCTGTGAGATGCGGGCGGCCTGACCACGCGCTTCCGGCACGACACGGTTTGCGTAGGCCTCGGCCTCGTTGCGCAGGCGGTCCTGATCCTGCTGGGCCGCGGTGACGTCGCGGAAGGCGGCGATCACCTGCTCGGGCGGATCGACGGACTGCAACTGCACCTGAATGATTTTCACGCCCGCGCGGTAATCGTCGAGAACCTTCTGCATCAGGTCCTGCACGGCGGGCTCGATGACCTTGCGTTCGGCCGTCAGAATGCGCTGGATCTGCGTGCGGCCAACGATTTCGCGCATGGCGCTTTCGCCGACGGCCTTGATCGTCAGTTCCTGCCGGCGCACGTTGAAGGCGAAATCCTCGGGCTTGAGCGGATCGATCTGCCAGATCACCACGAATTTCACGTCGGCGATGTTTTCATCGCCTGTGAGCATCAGGCTTTCCTCGGGACGATCAACCATCGTCTGGGCGCCATTGCGCGGGTCCGCGCTGAACACGAAACCGATGCTGGTCGTGTTGCGGTCGGTGACGCGCAGCTTGGTCACGGAGCCGATGGGGTAGGGCCAGTTGAAGTTCAGGCCCGAGGTCGTCTTGCCCGCGTAGCGGCCGAAAACCATGTTGAGGCCGATCTCGTTCGGCTGCACCGTGTAAAAGCCGGTGAGCGCCCAGACCGCGATGGCGCCGACAACAACCACCGGCAGCCACTTGCCGCCGCCGCCCGGCGAGAACTGGCGCAACTTCTCTTGCCCACGGCGAAGAAGATCCTCGAGATCGGGCGTTCCACCGTTGCCGGAGGGGCCCTGCCCCCAAGGGCCTTGGGGATTGGGCTTCCATGGCCCACCGCCGCCGCCGCCGCCTTGATTGCTCCAGGGCATTCGAATCCTCGCTGAACGTCTGCTCGCACCTAAGCACGAAACGCCCGCTTTTCAACCAATGGGGCATCACGATCGCGTCGGACATAGTCAACGAAAGCGAAAGCCACGTCATCGTTCGGCCCGGCGGGGTGAGGCGCGCGAGCGGTCTCCCGCCACAGCGTCGGGTCGATGGGCGGGAAAAAGGCGTCGCCCTCGGGGGCGAGGTCGACCTCGGTGATGGACAACGCGTCGACCATGCCGATCATCTGGGCGTAGATGTCCGCGCCTCCGGCGATAATGATCTCGGTCGCGCCCATTTCGGCGGCGGCGCCTTCCGCCGCCAACAGGGCGGCGGGCAGGTCTGGCGCTGTGGTCGCGTCCGCCGGTGCGAAGCCGGGGTCGCGGGTGACGACGATGGTCCGGCGACCGGGCAGGGCCTTGCCGATCGATTCATAGGTTTTGCGCCCCATCACCATCGGCTTGCCCATGGTGATGGCCTTGTACCTTTGCAAATCGGTGCGCAACCGCCAGGGCAGGCCGTTGCGTGCGCCGATGGCGCCATTGCGGGCGACCGCGGCGACAATCACCAGCCGGGGACGGAGCGGCGCCTCGCTCATGCGCGCTGGCCGTCGTCGCGTTCCGCGTCGGCGAGGGTCGTGGCGATGATCCGCAGGTGTTCCAGCAGCGAGGCGCGACCGCCGGGGCCGAGCAGTCGACCGATGCGTCGCTCGATGGCGGTATGCATCGCCAGCGCCTCGGCGATCTTGGCCTCGCCCGCCTCGGTCAGATGCAGGGCGTAGGAGCGGCGGTCGGCCGGCACGCGGTCGAGCCATCCCTTCTTCTGCAATTCATCGACCATGGCGACGAAATTGGTCCGCTGGATGCCGAGCGCGTCGGCGACGACGCTTTGCTTGAGTCCAGGCGTTTCCCTGATGACAAGAAGCACGCTGAATTGGGCGGGCCGAAGCCCTGCGTCGCCGATATGCGACATGAAATCGGCGAAAACCGCGACCTGCGCGCGCCGCAGGGCGTAGCCGATGGATTTTTCGAGGGGGCCCAGTGGAATGTTCCCTTGCGAAGGTTGGGCGCGCGGGGACGAACGCTTGTCTTCCGGTTTTTTTCGCGCCGCGTTCATCCAGATATCCGCCCCCTGCAAGCCTTCTTCTGGAACCATAGCCACGGGTTATCGGCGCGGCTAGGGAAATCGCCACGCCGAAGTCCTTGCCGTTTCAGGGCGCCTCGGGGCCGGGCGTTCCGCCCATTGCCCGGATGATCTCGGCCGGTATGGGGGTCGATTTCAGGCGTTCGGGGTCGTCGGGGTGAGGGCCCGTCCAGACCCGTGTTTCCCAACCTTCGATCGCCAGATCCGATCCGCGCCAGACCTTGTGCGAGACATCGAAACTCGACCGGCGGAACGCCGTGATTTCGGTTTCAAAAACGATGTCGTCGCCATAGGACGAGGGCAGGATGAAGCGGGCGCGCGTGTCGACCATGGGCCAGCCGCGAAAGTTGAACGCGCCCATCAATTTCTTTTTCGGCCAACCGACGGCCTCGAACAGCGCCATGGTCGAGGCGTCGAACATGGCGAAATAGCGGGGATAGAAAACAATCCCCGCCGCGTCGCAATCGCCCCATTCGATGTGAACCGTCCTGCGGTTGACGACCGTCGCCACGGTCAGCGGGGCGCCATGCGCAGCGACCCGTCGAGACGGATGGTCTCGCCGTTGAGGTAGCGGTTTTCGACGATGTGATGCACGAGCGCGGCGAATTCGCCGGGGTCGCCGAGGCGATGCGGATAGGGGATCGCGACGGCGAGCGCATCCTGCGCCTCCTGCGGCAGTTGCGCGAGCAGGGGCGTCTTGAACAGGCCGGGCGCGAGCGCCATGGCGCGCACGCCGAATTGCGCGAGTTCGCGGGCGATGGGCAACGTCATCGCGGCGACGCCGCCCTTGGAGGCGGAATAGGCGACCTGACCGATCTGACCGTCGAAGGCGGCGACCGAAGCGGTCGAGACAATCACGCCGCGCTCGCCATCATCCAGCGGGGGCAGTTTCGACATGATCGTGCCGGCGAGGCGGGTCATGTTGAACGTGCCGATGAGATTGACGTTGATGATGCGGGCAAAGTCGGCCAGCGAGTGCGCGCCGTCGCGCCCCACCATGCGCTTGGCGATGGCGACGCCCGCGCAGTTGACCAGCACGCGCGGCGCGCCAAGCTCCTTCTCGATGGCGGCGAAAGTGGCCTCGCCCGACGCGGCGTCGGAGACGTCACAGATGAAGGCGCCGCCGCCGAGTTCGCCCGCGACCATTTTCGCGCGGGCCTCGTCGCGATCGATGATGGCGACGCGCGCGCCGGCCGCGGCCAGCTTGCGGGCCGTGGCCTCGCCGAGGCCCGAGGCGCCGCCGGTGATGGCCGCGACATGACCCTTGATGTTCATGATGTTTCTCCGCGCGAATGAATGTCAGGCTGGATCGTTATCATATATCACGATCATCCCGCGCGCGACCCGACTTTTGTCGCGCGCCGACGTGGTCCAGCCAAGCAATTCGCGCGCCCGCGCCTCAGGCGCGCGCGCCGACCATGGCGAAGCCGACGCCTTGCGGATCGACGCCCTGCGCTACCCAGGAGCCGCCGGGCACCTGCACGGGGCCGTGGACGATCCGCCCGCCGCCCGCCGTCGCGCGCGCGATGGTGGCGTCGATGTTCGCGACGTTGAAATAGAAGCCCCAGACCGCGTGCGCGACATGCGGCGGGCGGGTCATCATGCCGCCGATCGCCCGCCCTTCATGCTCGAACAGCTGGTAGATTCCCATCGCGCCCATGTCGATGGCGTCGCCCTTTTTCCAGCCGAACATCTCGGCGTAGAAGGGAAAGACCTTTTCCATGTCGTCGGCGTAAAGCTCGTTCCAGCCGACGCGGCCGGGCGTGTCGGGCGCGGGCGGATTGGCGGGCGGGGGCGTCGTGCTGTTGAACAGCTCGAAGACCGCGCCCTGCGGATCGGCGACCACCGAGAAACGGCCGACGCCCGGAATATCCTCGGGCGGACGAATGACCGAGCCGCCCATGTCCTTCAGCTTGGCGGTCGAGGCGTCGACATCGTCGACATGGATATAGCCGGTCCACATGGGCGGCGCGCCCATGGCGAGCGACTCCGCCGGAATGTTCATCAGGCCGGCGACCATTCCCTCGCCCGCGCTGAAAATCCAGTAGGGCGGGCCGGGCATTTTCGGGTCGGCGCAGGTCAGGCCGAGCACGTCGCCGTAAAAGGTCTTCGCGCCTTCCATGTCGTTGGTCATGAGTTCGTGCCAGACGAACAAGCCGTGGGAACTGGCCATGGACCCCTCCTGTTGTTTTCAACTGGCGAAAAGCACTATGGTCACACGAGCAACGTGGCGTCAGCAGCGGAACTGACTAAGTGTCTGTCCGATGAGTTCTTGAATCGAATGAATCGTTTGTGATTCAAGAGAGGCGACCTGATTCGGAGGGGTCGCTGATGTGGACCAACGAAAATCGCGCGCGTTATGATCGA
>CAIOVE010000046.1 GCA_903861645.1 uncultured Hyphomicrobiales bacterium | reverse complement strand
GCTGATCTCGGAGGGCATCTGGCCGAACGCGGCCTTTCCCGATGGCAAGGGTGTCAACACGCTGACGGGCGCCGATCCGGTCGCGCCCTTTGGCGGCGCGGCCTTCCATGACAACCGGGTCTGGATGCGCAAGGCCGCTGTTTGAGGCGCGCTACCCGGCGAGGCCCATGGCGCGCAACACCGCGCGGCTCAGCGCGGACCCGCCGTCCATGAAGCGCATGGGCAGGTCGAAATGGTTCGTGCCGGGCTCGGGGACGAATTCGACCGCGCAACCGCGCGTCGCGCACACCACCATGTAGGCTTCCGACTGGATGGCGAATTCCATGGCCTCGTTGGGCGCGTAGGAAACCACCAGCGGCAGGGGCCGCTCGGGCGGATGCCGCAACGGCGAGTTGCGCGCCGCCGCCGTGACGTCGAGCCTCGCCCATTCGTTGCAATTCGAGAGCCGTACGGGCTCCAGATCGAACAGGCCCGACAGTGGCGAAGCCGACTGGATCGCCAGTCCGGGCGCGCCGAACTCCTTCGTCCAGCCGCCCGCGATCATCATGCCCGTGAGGTGGCCGCCGGCCGACGACCCGGAGACATGGATGCGCGCCGGATCGCCATTCATCCCGCGCGCGTTGCGCCACACGTGGACCAGCGCCGCCCGGCACTGGCGCACGATCTCGTCGATGCTGGCGACGGGCGCGAGCTCGTAGTTGACCGCGACGACCGCCGCGCCCGCCTCGATGAACATGCGCGCCATGAAGCTTGAGTCCGACGCGTCGAGCATGCGCCAGTAGCCGCCATGGATGAACACGAAGATCGGGCTGTCCGGCTTGCGCGCCGGGAATATGTCGATGCGTTCGGCGGGCGTCGGCCCATAGGGAACGGCGACGCGGCAGGGCAGGGCGGCGCGCGAGGCGGCGCTTTCGCGCGCGTAATCCGCCACCAGCGGCCCGATATCGGGCACGGTGGCGCGGGCGTTCAGGCTGAGGTCGAGTTCCGCCTGCGACCGGTAGCGATAGATCATGGCCGCGCCGGACCGCTCACATTGTCACCCAGCCGGGCGGCGGCGACTTGCCCGGATGCAGCGTGCCGCATTTCTGGCAGGTGCGCAGGGTTTCGTTGCCATAGAACGCTTCGTAGAGGGGCGGCAGATCCTTGACGATGTCCTTGAGTTCGACCTCGACGCGATGGACGAGCGATTTGCACTCCATGCAGAACCACTCGAAGCCATCCTTCATTTTGGGCTGGCGTGGGCTTTCGACCACCAGGCCCACCGACCCCGCGACGGGGCGTTGGGGCGAATGGCGCATGTGCGAGGGCAGCAGGAACACATCGTCGGCGCGAATGCGGATGTCCTCGTGCTGTCCGCGGTCCACCACCTTCAGGATCATGTCGCCCTTGAGCTGGTAGAAAAATTCCTCGACGGGATCGTCGTGGAAATCGACGCGCTGGTTCGGCCCGCCGACCACCTGCACGATCATGCCGTCATTTTGAGGAAAGACGATCTTGTTGCCGACCGGTGGTTTCAGCAGATGCTGGTTCTCGTCGATCCACGCCTGAAAATTGAAGGGACGGGGCGCCATGAATTAATCTCCGGTTCGTGGATCAGGCCGGCGCGAGCGCCGGCGACTTGAGCCCGCAGGCCTCGAAGGCCGCGCGCGTGGCCTGTTTTTCCGCCGCCGTCAGTTCCAGCATCGGACGGCGCACCGCGCCGCCGACCTGGCCGAGCAGCTCCTGCCAGTATTTGGAATGGGCCGGCGGCTTTTCCGCCGGGCGGCTGGCCCTCAACGCCTCGCGCACGGGGTTGAGGCTGTCGCGCACGGCCCTGGCCCTGGAGACATCGCCCGCGAAGGCGAGGTCGGTGTAGTCGCGCATCCGCCGGTCCGCGGCGGTCTGCATCAGATAGGGCGGGCTTGAGCACAGATAGAGCCGCCAGCCGAGTTCGACGATGTTGTCGAACCATTCCTCCTCGGACGCCGTGGATACGATGAGCTTGCCGCGCGTCATCTCGCTGAGTCGGACATACATTTCACGAGGCACGGAATATTTGATCGCCACGATATTGGGGATTTCGGCGATGCGCGCGCACAGTTCCGGGCTCATCAGGTAACCCGAATCCGGATGGCTCCACATGGCGATGGCGAGGTTGGTTTCGGCCGCGATGGCCTCGTAATAGCGATAGAGCGTATCGTCCTGCCGATGCAGGAAGGACAGAACCGGCGCATGCACGACAATCGAGGTCGCGCCAATCTTCTCGGCGTATTTCGCCAGTTCGATCACCGTGTCCATGTTCTGGTCGGAACAGGACATGATCGTGCCGGCCTTGCCGTTGGTTTCCTCGATGGCGATTTCCATCAGGCGCTTGCGCTCGGACAGGCTCTGCGCCCAGAACTCGCCCTGCTTGCCGGCCACGAAAAATCCGTCGATCGCCAGATCGTCGATCCAGTGGCGGAAATTCGCGCGCAGCCCCTTCTCGTCGATCGCGAGGCTGCCCGGCGTGAAGGGCGTCAGCGCGGCGGCCCAGACGCCCCGCATGTTCTCGCGCGCCCATTCCTTGGCTTCGTTCTTGCGAAAGTGCATGTCGGGCCCTCCTGAAAGCCCCGGGATATTGGCGCGATCGTCCCCGATTGTCGATGCTGGCGCGGTTGTCCTGTTCGCCATATAAAACGTTTTCGCGCGGAACCGTCCCATATCCATGTCAAAGCCGAGCTCAAACTCCCGCCCCATCGATGTGTGCATCACCGTCGACATGGAGCCCGATTGTCCGCCCTACCTGTGGACGTGGCGGGGCATGGACGAGGGGGCGCCGCGCCTGCTCGATCTCTTCGCCTCCGAGGGGATTGGCGCGACCTGTTTCACGACGGGCGATTCCGCCCGACACGCGCCCCATGTGGTCGAGCGCATCGTTGGCGAGGGCCATGAACTCGCCTCCCATGGCATGACCCACCGCCCGTTTCCGGGTCTCGACCGCGACGACGCGCGGCGGGAGATCGAGGAGTCCGCCCGCGTGCTGCGGGAGTTTTCGCCGATCGTCTCGTTCCGGGCGCCCAACCTGATGTTCCCCGCCGCGTATCTGGGCCTGCTGGAGGACGCGGGCTTCCAGCTCGACTCGTCGCAGGCGAGATACAAATCGTCCCGCGTCTCGCCCGATGGTCCAACGCGGCTCACGCGCATTCCCGCCTCGGTGACGTCGAGCGTGCTGCGCCTGCCGCCGTTCATCCGGGATCGCTGGCTTTCGCGCTTGCCCGGTCCGGTCGTGCTGTTCTGCCACCCGTGGGAATACGTCGACTGGCGCAAGACGAATCTGCGGCTCGACTGCCGTTTCCGCACGGGCGATCCCGCCCTGGACGACATGCGCGCCGTC
>CAIOVE010000045.1 GCA_903861645.1 uncultured Hyphomicrobiales bacterium | reverse complement strand
GTTGTAGTCGCCGACGCCCGCGATGCGCCAGCCGGTCGCCTCGGCGGAGAAGTAGGCCCAGGTCGGCGTGTTGTTGGTGATTTCCCAAGTTCCGACGATGCCCGTCGATGTGTTTTCGAGAAGCACGTCGGAGCGTCCATCGCCATTGAAGTCGCCGACGCCCGCGACATGCCAGCCCGTCGCCTCGGCGGAGAAGTAGGCCCAGGTCGGCGTGTTGTTGGTGATTTCCCAAGTTCCGACGATGCCCGTCGATGTGTTTTCGAGAAGCACGTCCGCCGTCCCGTCGCCATTGAAGTCGCCCACGCCGGCGACATGCCAGCCGGTCGCCTCGGCGGAGAAATAGGCCCAGGTCGGCGTGTTGTTGGCGATCTCCCATGTGCCGACGATGCCCGTCGATGTGTTTTCGAGAAGCACGTCGGAGCGTCCATCGCCATTGAAGTCGCCCACGCCGGCGACGCGCCATCCCGTCGCCTCGGCGGAGAAGTAGGCCCAGGTCGGCGTGTTGTTGACGATTTCCCACGAGCCGACGATGCCCGTCGATGCGTTTTCGAGAAGCACGTCGGTTGTTCCGTCGCCATTGAAATCATGGGCCGCGCTGGCGATTAGCGAATAACCAATCGTGGCGCTCGCGCCGGTGTTGCCAGCGGCGTCGGTGGCCTTGGCCGTGATGTTGTGCGCGCCGCCGCCCGCCAGCAAGTTGACGGTCGTCGTCCACGCGCCATTCAGCGCCGGCGTCGCCACGCCGATCAGGGTATTGCCGTCATAGATCGAAATCGTCAGGCCGGCGTCGGCGACGTCGATGGTTCCCGAAATGATCTGCGATCGGCGGTTTGTGGCGCCGCCGGCGCTGGTGATCGCCAACGTTGGCGCGCTGGTGTCGAGGGTGAAGGCGAAGGCGGTCGAGGCGACGGAGATATTGCCGGCGACGTCGATCTGCCGAACCTGAACCGAGTTGACGCCCTGCGTCGCGGTGAACGAACTCGTCCATGTCGCGCCGCCGTCGGTGGAGTATTGCACGGTGGCGCCGGTCTCGACGCCCGAGAGGGTCAGCGCGCCGTTGCTGGTGATCTTGTCGGTCGCCGACGATCCGGTGTCGCTGGTCAGCGCGATGGTCGGCGCCGTCGGCGCGACCGTGTCGAGGGTGAAGGTGAAGGCGGTCGACGGGTTGGAGATATTGCCGGCGACGTCGATCTGCCGGACCTGAACGGAGTTGAGGCCCTGCGTCGCGGTGAAGGAACTTGTCCAGGTAGCGCCGCCGTCGGTCGAATATTGCACGGTGGCGCCGGTCTCGACGCCCGAGAGGGTCAGCGCGCCATTGCTGGTGATCTTGTCGGTCGACGAGGCGCCGGTGTCGCTTGTCAGCGCGATGGTTGGGCTCCCCGGCGCGACCGTGTCGAGGGTGAAGGTGAAGGCGGTCGACGGGGAGGAAGTCACGCCCCAAACAGTTTGCCTGACTTCGACGGAATTCAGGCCTTCGCTGGCGACGAACGAGGAAGTCCAGGAAACCCCATTGTCCGTGGAGTATTCGACGGTCGAGCCATAAACCACGCCGGATAGCGTGATTGCCCCGTTGCTGGTGATCTTGTCGGTCGACGAGGCGCCGGTGTCGCCCGTCAACGCGATGGTCGGCGCGGATAGCGGCGGCGCAGTCTGAACCTTGATCTTCGTGCCGCCCGTGAGGGAGTCCGAGCCAAGTACGAAGCTCTTGCCGGTGAAATCGTCGGCCGTCGACAGATGCAGAACGCCGAGGGCGACGCCCGCGCTGGAGTCGATTTCCAGCGTGTTGCCCGCCAGCAGGCGAACCTGATTGGTCGCGGCATATGTAACGCCGAGATCGATCTCGTCGGTCGACGCAAATCCGGAAATCACATTGGCGACACTGGTCCCGCCAAAACGGGCGGTCGCGGTGGCGAAGGGCTGAAACGCGATTGTTCCAGTCCCGGAACTGAAAGCGACCGTCAGAACCGCCGTGCCCGCGAGACGAATTTCGCCGGCATCGGCGAGAAGTCCCAGCACGGTCATCGCGCCATTGTTCACGGAGACCGAACTGGTCGCGTCAACAACGACCCCGACCCCCGCGGCCGTATTGAGTTGTCCGTCCACTTCCACATAGTCGCCCGAGAAGACGGCGCCCATTTTGTTGACGGTATCGACGGCGAGCACGCCATTCACGGCGGCGAGGCCAACGCTTGGACCGCCGATGAGCGAAAGACTTGCGGCGGTGTCGATCAGGATCGAGGCGTTGAACGCGCGGAGTGACGTCGTTGTCAGCGTATTGCCGTTGGCGACCTCGATGGTGGCGAATTGATCAAGCACGCCCGCGCCAGTGACGTAGCAATCGCTGGTGACCTGGAAATTGGTTCCGCCATTGTACAGCAGCGAAATGCTGCTCGCCGTCACCGGGGCGCTGCCCGTTGTGAGCGTGAAGGAGTAGCCGAGCACGTTCATGCCGCCGATCACGACATCCGACGTCGCGCCGGGCGCCGCGCCGTTCGCCCAGCTTGCCACGCTCTGCCACGTTCCCGAGGCGCCCGAGGCGAAAACCGCGCCGGCGCCATTCTTCGTCAACAATGTGTGGCCATTGCCACCGGTGGCGAAATGAAATCCGGCGGCCGAGCCATTGACCAGTTGATACTGTCCACTCTGGTAGCCCGTCGCGCCGGATACGAAATGCAGCGAACCGAGCGCCGTTCCGCTGGAGTCGTCCATTTCAAGAACGCCACTGGTGGCGTTGTATTTGATCTGCGTGACCGCGAGCGCGCCGCCAAGATCGATGACGTCGCCCGTATGGAAGTTCAAAATCTCGCCGCCAAAGCCGGCGGGATTGTCGATCTGAAGCGTGTTTGCCACCCCGTCGCCGAAAAAATACAGCGGGTCGTATCCGACGCCATTGGGGTCATAGGCGACGTTGACCTCGACCTTGCCGCCATTGGCGATCTCAACGACGCCCAGTTGCGCCGCATAGGCCTGTCGCCAGTAAACGCCCTGCCGTTGAATGACGACGCCGCCGCCGTTGGCGTAGATGAGCCCCGCGTTGACGAATTGCGCCGAGGCCCCCGCGAGGCCGGAATGCTGCGAGTCCTGGGGATCGCCGCTTGAGATGCTGATCGTATTTCCCGCATCGGCCTCGATGAGGCTCGTGTTGTAGAAATAGCCCCGGGTGACGGAAATCGACAGCGTCGATCCGGCCGCGCCCGAAGCCGTGATCGTGCCCGCGTTGACGAAGTTGGCGCTGATGTTCAGCTTGTTGCTGTTCGCCAGGCCGATCGGGGAAAGGGTGATGAACTGGGTTTGAGCATCGAACATTGTCGAGGCGAGGGATTGCGCCGACGCGCCTTCGAAATTGGACTGGGTCGAATTGAAGTTGAAGGTCGAGCCGGCCGTGTTGAACACGCCGGCGCTGAAAGGGGCATTGGTGAAATTGAAGGTCGAGCCAGTGGTGTTCAGCACGCCGCCGTAAAACGGGACATTGATGAAATTGAACGTCGCGCCGGTGACGGAAAACGTGATGTAGTCCACTTCGCCGTTTGACAGATCGAAAGTCGACCCGGCGTAAACAACGACGGTGTCTCCGGTCGACGGGATGATGCTTCCCATCCAATTGAGCGGATCGGTCGCGTCGTTGGGGTCCGGGTGCAAGCTCAGCCCCCCGATCCACGTGCATGTTGTCATTCGACCGCCCTCGCCGATATTTATTTGATATCATAAGATCAATTCCATTCTCGCGGAACGGATCGTGACGCATTCTTGCGACGTCGGGCGGTTTAGTAAAGAGTTTCATTACAAACCCGCCGGTAAGGACGGGCGAGGTCATCGTCGCGCGGATCCAAGCCGCGATTCATCATGCGCCGGGTTGGCGCGAACAATTGGTTCACGCGCGGCGTTGGCTCGAAATGCCCGATGAAACGCGAGTAATTTCCGGGCTCGCGAGCGCCGACGCTTCCGTCACTCGATTTGCTCGGACTTCTCCCACATGGCGACGAGCGATCCGCGCTTGACGAATTCAAGGTGCTTGACCGGGTCCTCGCAGGTGCGCCGCAGGTCGTCGAGCCGCTGACGGCGGACCTCCGGATCCTTCTCCTCCAGCAGACGCTTGTTGGCGATGGATTGCGCTTGCACATATTCGATGGCGGTGAGGCGGCGTTGCCGGTCGTAACGATCGAGCAGGGCGTCGGCGTCGGCCCCCTTCCAGATGTCGATGAGCTTGCGGGCGAGGGTGATGCCATCCTGAAAGCCGCTATTCATGCCCATGCCGCCAATCGGATTATTCACATGCGCCGCGTCGCCCGCCAGCACGATGCGGCCGTTGCGGAAGCTGCCCGCGACACGCTGGTGCACGTTGTACATGTTGCGATGAACAACTTCCGGCGTGACGCCGAGACATTCCTCGAAACGCGCGGCGATCCAGCCGTCGCTCATCACCTCCTCGTCGCTTTCCTCGGTCTTGGCGGGGAACACGCAGCGCCACAGACCCTTGCCGTCCTCGCCCGGAACCTTCATCAGCGACACCCATCGCTCCGGATGCGAGCAATAATTGCGCAGGCGGAATCCGAGCAGGGCGCCAAGGTCAACCGGCGTGGAGACAATGTTGAAGCGCTCCGGCCATGTGAAACCGTCAAAGGATGAACCGATGGTTTTGCGCACGATGCTGCGTCCGCCATCGCAGCCAATCAGATATCGCCCCCTGAATGTCTCGACGCGGCCGTCCTCGTGCTGGACGTCGCATTCGGCGCCATCCGCGTCCTGCCGCACGGCGAGAACCTCGACGGGTCGGTGCAGGACGAAATCCGGATGGGCGTTTGCCGCCGCGAGCGTGATATTGACCGTCTTGTGCTGTTCGAGCTGGATGACGTAGGGGTGGTTCGAGACGCTCGACAGGCGCCCATAGTCGAATTCGGCGACGATTTCGTGCGTGACCCGATCTCGCCACTGGAAATGCGGCGACTTGAAACCCTGCTCGAGAATGGGGCCGGTGAGTCCCAGTTCGTCGAAGAGATCGAGCGTGGAGGGTTGCAGCGTGGCCGCGCGGTGATCCTCGGGCGGTTTAGGCGCCTTGTCGAACACGGTCACGGGGATGCCGTGACGGGCGAGATAAAGACCGGTGAGCACGCCCACGGGTCCGCCGCCAGCGATCAGAATTCCGTCTTGCTTCGCCATTCGGCGCTCCGTTGGTTCATGTGCTTTGTGTCTAGTTTTTCGCGCGCAGCACGCAGCAGATCACGCCGCCGCCCAATGGCGCCTGCTGCACCGGGTCGAACGTGCCGAATATCCTCGTCGTGTGCAGCGCCGCGCCAAGCAGGCCCGACATGGTCGCGCGCACGTGCTTTTCAGGCGGCGTCGCCGAGCCGAAAATCGTCGTCGGCGCGCCGCGCACGACGCCATCCGGCCGCGCGCCCAATTTCGCGATCGTCGCGACAAGCCGATCCCCGGTGACGACCTCGCCATCCGCGTCGAGCGGCAAGCCGGCGGCGATCAGCATCCGCTTGATCGAGACCGCGTCGATGAGGTCGTTGGTGACGCCGTGGCAGGCGAATAGATCGCCCCCCGCGCCCGCCGCGTTGCCAAGAACGACCACGCCAATGGCCTCGATGCCCGGCCCCGCGAATGTATGAACGCGCCTCGTGAACAGGTCCGGATTATCGACGATGTCGATTTCGCCGACACGGTCGAGCTTGACCTCGCCGATGGCGTCGCCCGCGCCCAGCGCGGCCGCGGCGCGACCCCGTCGCGCGCGTCGCGCCACATCCTCGGTTGGCTGGGGGACATTGACGATGACAGCCGCCACATCGTCGGGACCAAGGCCCGCGTCGCTCATCGCCGCCACGACGGCGTCGCGCGTCAGGCGCGCCATCGCGAGCGTGCCAATGACGGGCTCGGGACAAGGCGGCAGGCGCGCCAGTCCCATCGCCAGACGTTTGGGACCGCTCCCCGCGGGTTTGTCGCCCGTGTCGATCAAGGCGTAGCCGCAGGGCGTCGCGGCGCCTTCCGCGCCAATCACCGTCACATATTCGCAGCGATCGGCGAGCGCGTGGCGCGTCAGCAGCGCCTCGACCGCCGCGCGCGCCTTTTCGCGCGAGCCATCCGTATATTCGCCCGCGACCCGCAATAGCAGCGAGAAACGATGGATGCGCTTTGCGCCTGTCGCCTCGATGGCGGCGGCGACCGCGCCGAGATCGTCGGGCGCGGCCATGTCGAAGGCGATCACGTTCACGGCCATGGCGTTTGCCTCCTTCTAGCGCGCGAGCCTGGCCGCGATCCACGCGGCGGTTTGCGGGCGGTACATGTAATGCTTGTTGTGGCAGACGTGGTCGCCGCCCTCGATGATGTCGAGAATGGTTTCGCCGCGGGCCTCGCGCGCCAGGCGCGCTTGCTCGGCCGGCGTGCAAAGCATGTCGCGCGACCCGCCGACGACATAGAGCGGGCAGGCGATGCGCTCGGCCACGCCCGCGAGCGACAGAAGCGCGGCCTTCGCGCGGGCTTCCTCGGCCGTCGCGCTGTGACTGCGCACGCGAAAAACCTCGCGCGTCAGGAAGGGCTTGCCTTCCCAGTTGTCGCTCCAGTCGTAGGGCGCGCCAATCGACACGCAGGCGCGGACGCGCGGCTCGAACGCCGCGGCGCGCGGCGCGTAATAGCCGCCAAGGCTGATGCCCAAGAGCGCGACGCGGCGGCCATCCACATCGTCGCGCGACTCGAGCCAGTCGATCGCTGGCGTGATGACATGCTCATAGTCATGGCGAATGGGGATCGTATATTCCGCCTCGCCCTGCCCGGGGCCGTCGATGACAAGCGTGGCGACGCCGCGCGAAACGAATTGCGTGGTGAAACTGTCCATTTCCTCCTTGGCGGAGTCGAGGCCCGTCAGCAGAATCGCCACGGGAGGTTTCTCGACGCCGGAGGGACGACGGAGAACCGCGGCGAGGACTTTTCCCTCGTAGGGAATTTCCACGCGCTCGGCCGGCGGCGACATATGGGGAAGCGCGCGCGCGTGGCAAGCCAGCGCCTTCGCGTGCGCGGCGCGCACCTGATCCAGGTCGCGCACGAAAAGATATTTCGCGTAATGATAATAGAGCGCGGCGCGGGCGTAATGCTCGCCCATGCCGGGCCGGTCGTCAGCCGAGGCGGCCTTGTCGCCAAGTTCCTCATGCCTGGCCGCGGCCTCGCTCCACGCCGCGCACCAGCCGTCCCATGTTGTCAGTTTTTCGCCGATCGCCCGGAAGTCCGCGGCGATGACGCCATTCGCCTCGTAGCGGGCCGCGAAATGCGCGACCGCGAGCTGTACGAGCGGGTCTTTATTGGAGTCGGTCATCGGGTCGGAACTCCGCCGAGGCGCGTTGGAGGAGCGTGGATGATATCCATTGACCAACGCATGACAAGATATAAAGTTTCAGATGAAACAGTTTCTCGGGAAAGTGAATGTCCACCAATCGCGCCGCCGGTTCCTTCGAGAACGAGGAGTTCCTCCTGTTCCGCCTCGCCAACGCGGCGCGACGCGTATCCACGCTGTGCGCGCGCGTCTACGAGAACGAATTCAGCCTGAGCGTTCCCGAATGGCGATTGCTCGCGCAAATCGGTCGTTTCGGCATGATTTCCGCGACGGAGGTCCGCGAGCGGACGTCGATGGAGCGCGTCGCGATCAGCCGCGCGGCGTCGCGCTGCCTCGCCAACGGGCTTATTGTTGAAAAGACCAGCAAGACCGACAAGCGCAGCAAGGTTCTTTCCTTCACCGCGAGGGGACGCGCGCTCTATCGATCCGTCGTGCCGCGCGCCGAGGCGCTGGCGAGCGAAATCGAGGCGGGGCTCAGTGGAGCCGAGGTGCGCGCGTTGAAGAAGTTGCTAGCCAAGCTCGACGCTCACGCGCGCGGCATGACCGAACGCGTGGGCGCCTGAAAAGCCGTCAGGGCGCGGGCAGTTCCGCGGCCTTGATGGCCTCTGTGAGCAGCGCGGTTTCGCCGACGATCCGTTCCTCGAATTCCTTCGATGTGCCGCCCACCGGCGTGATCCCGAGATTGGTGAGCGTCGTGATGATCGCGGGGTCGCGGGCCGTCTCGCCAGAGGCGGCGGCGAGTCTGGCGATGATGTCGGCGGGCAACTTCGCCGGTCCAACGAGACCGTTCCACGATGTCATGACAAGGCCGGGCATTGTTTCGTTGACGGTGGGAACCGATGGCAACTTCGACAGCCGCTCCCGCGAGGAGACGCCAATCAGCTTCACCCTTGGGTCGGCGGCGAACGGAACAAGTTCCGAGGCGTTGCCGAAATACGCGTTGACGTGCGCGCCAAGCAGATCGGCGACCGCCGGCGCGCCGCCGCGATAGGGAACATGCGTGAGCTTGACCCCGGCGCGCTGGAAGTAGAGCGCCGCGACCAGATGCGAAATGGAGCCGATGCCGCCAGACGCGTACACGAGCTCACCCGGCTTTTTCATCTTGGCGAAGGCGATGAATTCCGCCAACGTCTTCGCCGGCGTGTCGCCCGTCACGCCGAGAACGAAGGGCCCTTCGCCGAAAATGCTGATGAACGACAGATCGGTCTTGGGATTATACGTCACGTGCTCCGTGTACGGGATCACGGAAACCTGTTGCACGGCTCAGAAAAGCAAGGTGTAGCCATCTGGCGGCGCGTGGGCGACGGCCGTCGTGCCAATCGCGCCGGATGCGCCGGCCCTGTTGTCGACGATGAACGCCTGACCAAATTTTTCCGACAGTCGGGCCGCGAGCAGGCGCGCCATCGTGTCGGTGTTTCCGCCGGGTGGAAACGGAACGATGATGGTGACGGGCCGGTTTGGCCATGTCTCCGCCCGCGCCTTTCGCGGCGCGAGGCCGCCGCCCGCCGCGAGGCCGGCAAGGCCGCCGAGCGCCGCGCGCCGGGTCAAATCGCCTTTCGAGCCCTTCAAGCCAGTCTTCAACCGAACGCCATTCGATACCATGGAACCCTCGCCGTTTTGTATGTGCGTTGATCAAAGCAAGTTTGATGCAACGTTCGCCTTTTTGGCGTTCGATTGTTGATCAAGGATCGCCGACATCATCGAATTTGACAAGTTGCCGTGACGCGCCTCGACGCCGAGGTCGACCAAAAAACGCGAGCTGAAGCGTGGCCAGCCCCTGGCTCGGCGCCTTTCACGATGCTCGGACGGCGTCATGCCGAGGCGCGCCGGAGGCTCGGTTCGCGATCAAATGCTTGTCTTGATTGGTCCGCGTGCAGCGAAATGCCTTGATGGTCGACCTGCAAGCCAAACGCTTACGGCTGTTGTGCCAGTATATATCTATAGTCGATTCCAACGGAACCTGGCGACACATGTATGTCATGCTTATCGCGGCGCTGCTTCTTGGGGCGTCATGGGAGGATTTCGACGCCCGCGTCGGCGCGCGCGGATTTGCCCTCGCGGTCGCGCTAGGACTGGTCGCCTTGCTTCCTTTGTCGGTCGTCCTCAACAAATCCGTGATCATGATCTACGCGAGCTATCTGGCCTTCGGCGCCCTCGCTTTCAGCGCGTATCTGATGATTGCCTTGTTGTCGCGGCGGTTCCACGCCAAAATTGGCCACGTCAAGCAATCGTCTCTGGAGGCTCTCAGCCAGCTCCGACCGACGAAGAGCTAGCGTCCGCCGCTGTCGAGCGGGCGCGATTGTCGCGCAATTCCGCCGCCTTCGCCAGAATTGTGTTCAATTCCTCCTCCGCGAGAGGCTTTTCGAGAAACCCGTCAAACCCCGCTTTCTCGGCGGCGTGGCGATCCGAGCGCAGGGCCTGAGCGGTCAGCGCGATAATGAACGCGCCGGCGCCGGCCGCATGGCCCGCGCGTCGAATTTCCCGCGTCGCGGCGAGACCATCCAGCACGGGCATTTGCAGGTCCATGAGGATGAGATCGAAAGCCGTTGTCGCCGCGGCCTCCACGGCGCCCCTGCCATCCTCCACCGAAACAACCTCGTAACCTCGCCTGAGAAGCAGTTTTTCCATGAGGACGCGGCTCGCGCGATTATCCTCGGCGACCAGTATACGAAGGCTCGTCGGCGGCGCGTTCGCCGGCGCGGGCGCGACAAGGCGAGCCATCTCCGCCAGTTCGAAGGGAATTTCGAAGCTCGCGGTCGTGCCGACATTCGGCGTGCTCGCGATGTTGATCGACCCGTTCATCAGCTTGACGATCCTTTCGCAGATGACGAGCCCAAGTCCAACGCCCTCGCGTGGTCCGGACGCCGCCGCGCCGCGCTCGAAGGGCTTGAATAGCTTTTCAAGGTCGGACGCCTCGATCCCCTGACCGGTATCCGTCACGACGAAGCGGATGGTCGCGCGGGTCATGGTGCGGGCGACCGACGAGACATCAAGGCGCACAAAGCCGCGCTGCGTATATTTGATCGCGTTGCCAACGAGATTAATGAGCAACTGGAACACGCGCTTCTCATCGCCCACGAGCGCGGCGGGCAGGTCCGGCGACAGCGTTGTGCGAAATTCAATGCCGCGCGAGCCCATCAGTGTCGCGGCGATCGGCGATATGCGGTCGCATAAAACGAACAGATCGAACGGCTCGTGCTTGACGACCATGCCGCCCGCCTCGAGATTCAGGAAATCGAGCACGTCGTTGACAATGGCCCGAAGGTGGGCGGCGGGCGCTTGCATGGAGTCAAGCAGTTGCTGTTGCCGTTCGTCGAGGCCGGTTTCCGACAGCAAGGTTGAATAGCCGATGATCGCATGCAGGGGCGTTCGAATCTCGTGACTGAGTATGGCGAGAAACTCCGCGCGCTTTTCCGAAAGTTCGCGAATCGAGGAAAGGTTCTTCCGAAAATTATCGCGGGCCTTGACCTGCTCGCTGATGTCGCGCAGCACCTTTATCAGATCGCCGTTATGGCCGGCCAGGGTGCGCAACTCGACGGTCCTGCCGCGAATTCGAATCGTCGTGGCCGGCGCCATCAAGGGCTTCAGCGCGTCGATGACGTCCTGAACGCCGGACGAATCGGACGAGGGGCGCGAGCCGAGCGAATGCGCGAGCATTTCTGGCGTCAAGGAACCAGTTTTGTGTGGAGCCTCCAGAAGCTCCAGCGCCTTGCTGTTGTAGCCCCAGACCTGCCCGTCTGGTCGTATGATGAGAATACCCTCGTCGATGGAGGACAATACGGCGGCCACTTCCGACGCGCGCATGATTTCGCGCTTGTTGGCGTAATAGACCTGTCGTTGCGCGTCCCACAGGCGGCGGTCGCGCAAGAGAAACGCGGCGGAAATGAACAGGAACACAATCGAGCAGCCAGCCGCGAAGCCGGTGATGGTGAATTTGTCGCGATCATAGCTTTCATAGACCGCCGAGAGCGGGCGCCCGAGCGTGATCCAGAGTCGAAATCCCTGTACCTTTTTCAGGCAAAGAAGAATGGGTTCGCCGTTCTTTTTCGAGATCGTTTCGATGCAGCGATCGCCGCTTGACAGCCATTGGCGCGCGTTCGGCCCGTCCGAAATGCTTTCGCCAACCATGGGATAGCTGCCGGCCGCGAGAGCCTCCGCCAGAATGACGCCGCGATCATTCACGAGCGAAACCCAACCTCCATATGGCAGGTCGATGGTGCGATAGAAAGCCGAAAGCCGCGCGGGGTCGATCGACGCCACGATGGCGCCATTGAACTTGCCGGAATTATCTCGCAATCCGCGCGTGAATTGAATTGTTTGCGCGCCGGATACGCGCCCGATCACGGGATCGCTGATGTAGAGTTCGTCGCTGGTCGCGTATTTCTGAACGAGAAAATGTGGACGATCGGCGATCGTCACGGTCCCGGTCCGGCGATCGAGGTTCGTGTCGACGATCGTGCCGTTCTCGTCGGCGATGGCGATCCGCGCCAGAAAATCGACGTTGAGCCAACTCAGTTGCGAAATATCGCCGAGGGATCGCGGACCATTGTCATCGAGAAGCAGCAGGCGGAAAAGCAGCAACATCTTGTCGACCGACGAGGACAGCGTGCGTGTCTGCTCGGCGATTCCGGTCGCTATGTTCCTGTTGGAAATGTCCGATTGAATGGCGACAAGCTCGTGCTCCGAACACAGATGCAAATAGACACCCGTCCAGAGGGCGACGAGGAATACGACAAACATGCCGACGAACATGGCGAGGCGGCCCCTGTATCGGGGCGGAGAGGCTTCGTTGCCCGCGGCCGCGCTTTCGTTCGCCGTCATAAAATGGGCGATGAGCTGGTTTTCGGGGGTCGCCCACATGTTGATTCGTCCAGCAAAAAATTTAGCGTCATGGATGATTGTCGCGCCCGCCGGGACGGACAATCCAGTGTAGCCAAAATATTAGCTATCCCGGAATATCGCCTATCTTATGTAAGAAAATTTGTTATATTAAATGGATGGTGAAGCCTGGCTTGCCGCCTCACCTGTGTTCCATGCCCATGACGTAACCTTCTCCGCGGACATTTTTCAGCTGGGCGGCCGCCTGGGCGGCCTGCAGCTTGAGCCGGAGATCGCTGACCAGCACGTCCACCACGCGACTTTCGGCGGAGAACGCATGTCCCATGACCTCGCGCGCGATCTTGTCGCGGCTCAACGCGACCGAGGGATTCTTGATGAACAGGCACAGGAGTTTCAGTTCGCGGCTGGACAATCGGCAAATCGTCCTGTCGCCCTCGATTATCGTTCGTTCGACAATATTGAGCTTCAGGCGCGCGTCGATATCGAGCATCGGTTCGGCGACCGCTCGATTCTTCTTGACGGAGCCGCGCTTGAGCGACCGGCGCAGGCGCATGACAAGCTCGCGCAAATCGATCGGCTTTGTCAGGTAGTCATCCGCGCCCAGTTCGAAACTGATAATCCGATCAACGACTTGCTCCCGCGCCGACACAACGAGCGTCATGATGTCCGAGACCATCTCGTCCTTCAGGAGTTCGTAGCCCTCCCCATCCTCGAGTTCGAGATCGAGAATCATGGCGTCGAAGTGCTTGATCCCAAGCAACCGCGAGGCGCTGACGATGCTCCACGCCTCGATGACATTGAACCCGTTCGATTTAAGGTGAGCCGAGACGAGTCTCCGAATGGCGACGTCATCCTCCACAACCAGTACCGAGGGCGCGGGCATGTTCTCTTCCTGTTTTCGGTCGCATTCGCGCGACGGCTGGCCGAAACGGGCTCGGCCGCCGCGCGCGCGGAGCTGTAGGCTATAGATATAATATCGTAAGAACTGTTTTTACATACGGCGCGTATTGTCGGGCCTGAGCGGTCGCGCGGGACGACTCGCGCGCCGGCCTGACCCATTCCGCATCCGGAAATTCGATAATGGCGCGGTCCGCCATGCGGAGGCGCGAGACGCCGACGGTTTGGTATTCGCGGGGGAAGAATGATGCCCGAGACTGTGAAGGCGGATAAGCACCTGAATTTTCGTCGTATTGATCCGGCTGGCGGCGTGGATGACGGGTTGCCGGATCGGGAACTTTCGATCGGCGAATTGTGCGAGGTCTTTGATCTGACGCCGCGCACGCTGCGCTTCTGGGAAGCGCAAGGCTTGATATCCGCCACGCGCCACGGCAACAGGCGATATTATTCGCCGCGAATGATCGAACGACTAAGGCAAATACTCAAGCTCAAGTCGCTTGAATTCACGCTGGTTGAAATCAGGCGACTGATTGCTGTATCAAGCGACGGAACGTCCTGCGAGCTTCAGCTTACCAGTGACGTCATTGAGTTTCAACTCGACCACTTGCTGAAATTGAAGCAGCGGTTCGAGAGAGCGATCGACGATCTCTCGCGGCTTGCGCGGGTCGAGTGACTCCGTCGTTTCAACAGTACGCCCGAGGCCCAGGAGCCTGACTTTCATCGACCGCGCCGAATCGGAGGCGTCGATGATCGAGGAGATGATCTTGCCGTCGATTGACAAAGCGCGTTTCGCCGAAATGTTCCGGACGTTGAGCGCCGAGGATGCAATTGAGATACTCGACTTCGTGATCGAGGATATCGATGGCTTCGCGCGGCAACTGGGCGAGGCGGATCGCGTCGAGTCATTTCCGGTCAACGCCGTGCTGCACAAGATCAGGGGCTTCGCGTCGCAATTCCATTTGACCGAATGCGCCGCCGTCGCGGGACGATTGCTGGCGTCGGACCCCAGTGCAATCGGACGTGGGGTCGCGACGCTAAGCGATGAACTGGCGCGGGCGCGCGTTGAAATCATGGCCCTGAGGGACGATGGCGCGCTCATGGGGCGCCGGACGACGCGGGCGGGGCTCGACGACGAAGCGGAGCTTATTGACGTCGAGTGATGATCTCGCGGGCCGCCGGCGCGGTTCTGCGCGCCGCGCGCGATGACTTTAGCTGGCGAGCGCGAGGGCGTCGTTTTCATTCAACAGCGGCGGCGCGATCGCGAATGAGTTTCGCCAGGCGAGGAAATATCCTTCGCCGCGCACGGTGCCGATGTAATCGCCGCCGTTTGTGGCCTGCTCGATCTTCTTGCGGATCTTGCAGATGTAGACGTCGATGATCTTCATGTGCACGTTCGACATACCCTGATACAGAATGAGCATCAGGTTTTCCTTCGAGATGATCGCTCCCGGCCGCTTCGCCAGCGCCTCGACGACGTCGAATTCGCGCGGCGTGAGATTGATGTCGCGCTGGCCAACCCGCACGACCTTTCTGCGCAGGTCGATTCGCAGCGCGCCGATTGTCAGGACCGCGTTGGGCAGCTCGCGTGAACGGCGCGTGATGGCCTCGATGCGCGCGATCAGTTCCGTCGCGTTGAATGGCTTGCAGATATAGTCATCCGCGCCCATGTCCAGCGCGCGCACCTTGTCCGCGACGCTGCTATAGCCCGACAGCACCAGCACCGGCGTCGTGCATTTTTCAGCCCTGATGCGCTTCAGGACCTCGATCCCGGAGATATCCGGCAAATTCAGATCGAGTATGACGATGTCGTGGGTTTGCGCGCGGGCCTGTTCGATTCCTTCCTCGCCCGTGGCGGTCCAGTGGGAATCGATCTCGTTTCTCGCCAGAATGATTTGAGTCGCGCGCGCCAGCGATTCATCATCCTCGATTATCAAGGCTCGCATATTCAATGTCCCCGAATAGAAACGATGACATCAAATATCGTATTAAATAGTTAAATTATATTTAATTTAAAATTTAATACTTAAAATTACATTTGAAACCTCGATTATTATGTACGTAAAAATAATAAAAAAATTGAAAATAAGGAAATTACAATTGAAATGCTGGCGCCCGTGGCGCGGCCCTTTCTCTTGTTGGGCCGACGCCTGGATGGATACACGGAATTACCCATTGCCGGAAATCACCGGCCGCGGGTGATGTCGACGTTCAGAAACGCCTTCATCTTGGAGAGCCCCTCGAGGAAGCCGCTGGTGTCGAGCGGCAGGAACAAGGGCTGTCCATTCTGCGTCATGACCTGCGCGCCGATGTTCCTCAATGAAACAAGCCCGTCGATGGCTTGACGCGGAGCCATCGCCCTGTGCACGCATCCCGCGGGCACGCAGGAGATGATCGGTATCGCGACCGCCACCTTGTTGTCGCCCATCAGCGGCGTGGTCTGCGTGATTTTCATGCCGAGCGGCGTCAGCAATGAAATCGTGTAAACGGAATCCTCCTTTTCGGTCGCGTCGATCTCGATCCACAGCGCGGTCGTCTTGGATGTGTTGTCGATCCGGCGCTGCGAAAGCTCGCATTTGCGTTGCTGATCGACGAGGCAGTGCAGCTTCCAGGCGCCAATATCGAGATTGGTCTCCCGTTTATCGAGGGCGGCCTGCTGATTCGCCGCGCCGGCGGGCTCGGGCTTTCCCTTGGCCTGTCCGCCCTGGGCGGGAATGGTCGATTGCTGACGCAGCGGCACCGGCGACAGCCAGTCCGTGGCGCTCGCCGCCGTGGCGGCTAGGACCGCGAACGCCGGGATCGCCAAGGAAAGCGTCCGGCGCCAGTCGGCGTTCTGCTTTCTGGAAGCGCGATGCCAGATCAATTTAGCAATCCCTTGTTCGAGCTTTGCGAGTTCTGCGATGTTTGCCCGGTGCCCGTGGAGTTTTGCGTCGCCGAGACCGTGTCGCCTGTGACGTTGAGGGTGTTGCCGGATCCAGACACATTGAGATTGAGGGTCGTCGAGGGCGTCAGTTGCACCGCGTTGTTCAGCGCGCTCGACCCTTGGCCTTGCCCCGATGCGCTGGCTCCAACACCGGCCGCGGCGGTGGAAGCCGCGGCCGTCGCCGCTTGCGATTGTGAAATCATGTACTGCTGACGGTAGGCCTCGAGGGCCGCGCCCTGATTGGCGTATCTGAATTGCAGCGGCGCTTGCTCGCCATAGGCCTGCGCCATCGCCGAGGCCGACCCCGCGACGCACGAAAGCGCCAGCGCTGCTAACAAGAAAGGCGTTCGCATGATTGTCTCCTTGGCGCCATGAGTCTCGGGGAGCGGAGTTGATGGCTTCTTTCGGGTCCGCGAATGCATCGCGTCAACCGGTGGATAGTTGGTAGCCAACGCTGCGAATGCTGCGGATCGTGCCGGGATAGCCGCTCTCCATCAGTTTCTTGCGCAATCGGCTGATGAGAATGTCGACGGTTCGCGTATCGGTTGACGTGGGTCGGTTCGAGGCCACCTTCAACAGTTCGTCCCGTCCGATCCATTTTCCTTCCTGCTCGAACAACACGCGCAGGATGCGCGCCTCCGATCCTGTCAGCCCGACGCGCTTGCCGGTTCGCGAATACATGCCAAGGTCGAGAAAGCTGAACCGCACGCCATTGCTCTCCCATTCGACCGTTCGCAGGTTCCGCGACTGACGCGCGAGCGCGGTGAAGCGCTTGACCTTGAGGATGAGTTCGCGGCCATCGACGGGCTCCGTCAGAAAATCCAGCGCGCCCTTTTCGAGCGCGAGCAGTTTGTCGATCTGGCTCGCGAGGCCCGCGACGACGATCGCCGCGGCGCCAACGGCGTGACATTCGGAAAGCAGATCGAGGGCGTCGCCGTCGCGCTGCTGCAGGTCCAGGATAACCATGTGGGGGCGCAACGATGTCAGGGCTCGCCTTCCATCCCGCAGACACGAAGCGAAATGCGCGCGGAATATGCGATCCACGCGCGCGCCGGAAAAAAGCTCGCGTGTCGCTTCGCCCTCGCCAACGACGAGCACCCTGATGGGCTCGTTTGGCGAGGCTGTCTGCTCGACGGATGTCGCGACGCTCGCGCAGGTTTCCGTCAAGAACGTCCGACGCGCGAAATCACTCACTTGCGCCTCGCCAGCAACGGAAGCGCCGGTTAGAACATTCATGAAAACGATCCGCCCAGCAAAAACAGAACACATCAACCTTGGCGATAGCGCCGCCATAGTAAGTCTTGACTTGATAGTCATTTCAAAATCTACATGATCATTTCCAAACCTACATGGTCACTTCAAAGACGACATCATCTCGGTGCCGACGTTGGTTTTTTGTGGCTAAGGTGCTCTTCTCCAGATAACGGGAGGTTGGCGGTGCAATCGGTTCTTGGCGTGACGCTGACCTACAGCGGCCTTGGCCTGGTTTGCGCCATCATGGGCGATGTTCTCAGGCGTCCCGTTCTTGGCATCGCCCTGCTGGCGATTGTTTGCCTCGTCGCCATTCTTTCCACCTGTCAGGGCCTGTTGTTTAACGGCGGCGACCTGCTGTGGAGCGCGGAGTTTCTCGTGATCGCCACCTATGGCGCGACGATGGGATTTCTCGGTGGTGGCGTTTTGTTGTTCAGGTTCCGCGATACATAGGTCCAGGCCTTACGATCATGAATTAAAAGATGCAAAGACGGCGAAACCGAGACGCCATGTCGTATCTAAAATGACTCAGCTCGGCGATGAGTTGTTCCTCGCCCGAAGCTACGGAGAGAATCTTATGAAGCCGCTCAAGTATGTCCAACTCGTGGGGGCGACGGGCATCGCGCTCATCCTCGCCACGCCTGGTTTCGCGCAGACGGTTACCAACCAGGTTAGCTCGGGCGACAACGCCCAGACCAACACGCTCACTTCGACGTCGACGGGCACCGGCATCACCGTCATTGACGTGACCAGCCAGAATGGCTCCGCCGCCGTCAACCAGATCGGCGGCCTGCTGCCGAGCCCCGGCGTCGCCTCGCCGTCCGTCAGCGTCACCACCGTGAATGACACGG
This sequence comes from uncultured Hyphomicrobiales bacterium, assembly GCA_903861645.1. GTDB lineage: Bacteria > Pseudomonadota > Alphaproteobacteria > Rhizobiales > Beijerinckiaceae > Terripilifer. The sequence continues at coordinate 4,127 of CAIOVE010000045.1, read as the reverse complement.
TCGGCGGCTTCCAGTTGCAGCAGGCGCTCGACGCCGGCGCGACGGCCATGCTCGGCAACACGAACAACGTCGCCGCTATCGGCACGTCGTCGCTCGCGTCCAGCGTCACCGCCGCTGGCAACCAGTCCGCCTCGGGCAACCTGAACACGGCGGCCTTCGCCACCGCCAACCTCGGCACGGCGCCGGCGCAGGGCTCGCTCATTCAGGCGCTCGGCACGGGCACGGGTCTGGCTGGCGTGGTCGGCATTACCTCGTCCAACTCGATCTCGGCTCAGGCCGCCAATGGCGCCGCGACCGTCGGCATCGCCGGCACGACGACGCTGCAGTCGGCGTCGGCCAACATCAACAGCGCGCTGGCCTCGCCGGGTTCGGCGGGCGCGATTCTCGGGCTTGACCAGAAGGCGCAGAACGGCGGCGGCGTCACGACGACGACCACCAACGTCGCCACGGCGAACTCCGCCAATGGCGGCATCCCCACCATCGACCCGAGCGTCAACAGCCTGACGCAGGCCGCGCAGACCAACCTCAACACGTTCTCGTCGATCGGCACGAACGCGATTTCGCTGGCGAACGCCACGAGCACGGGCGGCGTCGGTTCGGGCGGTCAGAACGCGTCGTTCGCGGCCGGCACGAACGCCTTCGAAGCGACGCAGGGCAACCTCGCGACCGCGACCACTGGTTCGGGCCAGCTTGGCGTTGGCTCGACGGCCGTCAACAACGTGAGCCAGCTCTCGACGCTGAACGTCAACACGGTCGCCGGCGGCGGTTCGGTGAACTTCGGCAACTCGTCGTCGCCGTTCCAGCAGACGGCCAGCCTGACCGGTGGTTCGCCTGGCTCCGCTTCGTTCTCGGGCGCGACAACCTTGGCTCCCGTTACCGTCGCGCTTGGCGTTTCCGCGGGCTCGATCCTCGCCAACGGGCAGGCGGCGCTCACCAGCAACGGCAACGCGACGATCAACGCCTCCGGCGCCTCCGCGCAGCAGGTTGGTCTGTCGGTCAACTCGGCGACATCGGGCGGCCTGGTCAGCGGCAACCTGTTGCAGACGAACGGCGCGGACTTCGGCGGCCCGTCGACGGTCAACGCCGCCGCGGCCAACACCACCCTCGGCAACGCGGCTGTCAACAACCTGGCGCAGCAGCAGGTCGCCATGTTGAACAACGTGTCCGCCGCGGGCGGCGCCTCGGGCCTGAGCCTGACGCAGAACTCGGTCGGCGTGGCCACGCTGGGCGGCGCCAACACCCAGTCCGCCTCCACGACCAATGGCGTGGCGGCGATCTCGGGCGCGACGCAGAGCCTCAGCGCTGGCCTGAACACGGCTTCGTTCGGCTCGCTTGGCGGTGGCGCCAACACGATCCAGCAGAACGCCGCTGGCGCGACGCTGACCAACGCGAACACGCTCACCGCGCATGGCGCGGCGGCCGTCATCTCCGGCGCTTCGCAGTCGGCGGTCTCCTCGACCAACGTCATCCGCTAATCGCTGGCCGGGTGGATCTCGCATCCACCCGGCTTGCTTGGAGAGGGTCGCGCGTCACGCGTGGCGATCCTCTCCTCTGTTTTCTTGAACAGCCCGCGGAGCGCTTGTTCCGTGGGCAAATGCGACTCAAACGCCTCGCTACCAAAAGTCATTTACCTCGCGAGCGATCTCGCCGGGCATAGAATTTCCGCGCCAAGGGGCTGCCTCCATGATCGTAACGAGCTTCCGCATCGTCAAACACGCCAGGCGTTGTGTATCCGTCGCCGTCGGGTTTGTCGGCGCGCCGGTCGCGCGACGGGCCGCCGGTGGATTGGCGGCGGTTGGCATGGCGACGATGTCGGGGGGCTCCGCCTTGGCCGCGCCGGGCGCGATCGATCTCGTGCTTGGCGCCTCATCCGGCTCGCAGACGCTGGGCTCGGGCGGCAATACAGAAGACCCCACAATCACCGTCTACAACCAAACGGGACAACTGGTTGGCTCGATCAACGTCTCGGGCGCGGTCGGCAATGGCGCCTTCTACAACGACGGCGATGGTCCGGGTCTCGGCGGACCCACCAGTTATGATGGCAGGTACACGTCTGGTTCCTATGTGACGAGCTACGGCTCGCGAACCAGCTACATGGGTGGCAGTTCAAGCAATAACGGCGGCGCAATCTATTTCGTGTTTGGCGGCACGGGTACGGTGCAGGTCGCCAATGGCGGCACGGTGCCCGCTGGCATGGTCATCACCAGCGGCAGCGCGGCTATCGCGACGACCTATACCTCGGGCCAGACCGTGGCCTCCGGCGATATTCTGCCCGCCAGCACGGCGCTGCCCGCCGGCACCATCCTGCCGGCCAACGCCATTCTGCCCACGGGCACGCAACTGCCGACTGGGCTCGTTCTCGCGCCCACGACCATTCCGGCGAGCACGGCCCTGCCCATCGGCTCCAGCTTCGCCTCGGGCACGACCTTCCCGAGCGGCACGGTGCTGCCGTCCGATTTCGTTTCCGGCGTGAATTGCACCGTCGACGGCAGCGGCAACATCACGCTGACGGCGGCTGTCAGCCTGTCGGCGGCCTGGACGCCTTCGAGCGCGGTCTCATTCGGCGTCGGCGCGCTGACGCTTGGCGGCGCCGTAACGTTGCCGGCGAGCCTGACCCTCGCGGCAAGCGCGACCGTGCCGGCGAGCACGACCTTGACGCTGGGCTCGAGCGCGCTGACCTTGCCGGCCGCCATGACGCTCGGCAGCGGCGCGCTGACCGGCGTTCTCCATAATACGACCCTGTCGAACTACACCGTGCCCGCGGGCGGCGTGACGCTGACCTCCGCTGCCCACGTCAACCTGAACAACGTGACACAGGTCGGCCTGTTGGCGGGGTGGTCCGCGCAGTTTGGCGTGGAGTCGCTCACGGGTAATTTCTATTTCGGCGCGGTGACGCCCTATGGATCGGGTCTGCAGGGGCCGGGCAACCAGTTGCCTGGCGGGTTCACCGGCGGCGGGCCTGTCGGCAACAGCATCAACATCGTGCCTGTGACGGCGGGAAATAGTGGCGCTTCGCCCAATCAGGGTGGCGCGCATCCGATTCCCCAAACGGGAAATACAACGACGGCGTTCACCGCCGCCGGCCTCGCGTCGGGTCAGCTGAATCCAACCTTCGACGGCGGCACGCTTTTGTTGGCGGGTTCGGTGCCGCAGGTCGGCTACGCATTTACGGTGACGGGCAACGGCGGCGCCTTCGATACGGGCGGCCAGTCCACGGTCTTCAATGGCCAGATCACCGATGATCCCTCCGTGTCCGGCTCATCCGGCAAGCTCATCGTCGCCACGGGCAGCCATGTCGTTCTGCAACCGACATCGAACGGCAATCCGACGGATCCGACGGTCGCCAATACCTGGACGGGCGGCGCCGCTGTTCAGGCCGGCGCCGAGTTGACCATCACGAACGGCAGCGCGCTGGGAACCGGCGCGCTTTCGCTGCTGGGCACGCCAACCACGGCGGCAACCCTCAGCGTGAACCCGTCGGGCTCCACGACGATCTCGAATCAGGTGCGCGTCGCTGGCGACCCCATCTTCAATATCGGCACGGGCACGGTGACCGTTTCCGGCCAGATCGTTGATGACGCGCCGGGCACGCCGGGCGACGTCGTGAAGCAGGGCGTCGGCACGTTGGTTCTTTCGGGAGCCAACACCTACACGGGTGGCACGATCGTTTCCGCCGGCACGCTGGCGATTTCCGGCGCGGGCACGCTTGGGCACAGTTCGGGCGCCACGACGGTCGCGGGCGGCATTCTGGACCTCGGCGGAACGACCCAGACCCAGAATGGCGGCGTGACGCTGACGAGTGGAACAATCCAGAACGGCGTGGCCCAATCGTCCGGCGTTTTCGCGCTGCAGTCCGGCGCGGTTTCGGCCGTGCTGGCCGGCACGGGTTCGCTCCACAAGACAACGAACGGCACGGTCACGCTTTCCGCGGCCAACACCTACACGGGCGCGACCTCCATCGCGTCGGGCGGCACGCTCGCGCTGAACGGCGCGGGCGCGATCGCCTCGTCGAGCGGCGTGACCGCGGACGGTACATTCGATATCGCCAGCACGACGAGCGGCGCGGCGATCACGACGCTGGCCGGTTCGGGCGTGGTGACGCTCGGCTCCAAGGATCTGTCGATCAC
>CAIOVE010000044.1 GCA_903861645.1 uncultured Hyphomicrobiales bacterium | reverse complement strand
CGTGTTCATCGACGGGGCTCTCCGGCCCTACGACGATCAATGGGCGTTTCTGTCGTCGGCGCCGCGTCTGTCCGCCGACACGGTCTCGGACCTGGTCGCAGAGGCGGAGTCGCGGGGCCGGGTATTGGGCGTGCGCATGCCGGTGGAAGATGAGGACGCTGACGAGCCATGGCGCATGACGCCGTCCCGGCGGCGGGAGCCCGGACCCATCAATGCGCCCATGCCAAGGAAGGTCGGCGTCGTCATCGCCGATCAGGTCTACATTGATCGGACCGGACTGCCATCGGCGATGACGGCGCGGCTGATGCGCCTGGCGGCGTTCCAAAACCCGGAGTTCTACCGCGCGCAGTCCATGCGCTTCCCGACCTTCGACAAGCCCCGGATCATCTCCTGCGCCGAACTTCACCCGCGCCATGTGGGCTTGCCACGAGGGTGTCTTGACGAGGCTATTGAGTTGATTGGCGCCCATGGCGGCGACGCGGTGGTGGAAGACCTGCGAATGTCAGGGGCGCAGCTTCCGACCGAAGCCAGTTTCCAGGGCGCATTATATGGCCCGCAGGTCAAGGCGTTCGACGCGCTCGCGCCGCATGATACCGGTGTGCTTGCGGCGACTACCGCCTTCGGCAAGACGGTCGTGGCCGCCTCTCTTATCGCCGCGCGGGCGCGCAATACGCTGGTCCTTGTCCATCGCCGAGAGCTGCTTGCCCAATGGGTTGAGCGCCTTAAGACATTCCTTAATATCGATCCGAAGCATATCGGGGTCATCGGCGGCGGTCGGCGCAAACCAACCGGCGTCATCGATGTCGCCCTGATCCAGAGTCTCGTGCGCGGAGGTGAGGTGTCCGATCTGGTGGCCGACTACGGTCATCTGGTGTTTGACGAGTGCCATCACCTCTCGGCCGCGAGCTTTGAGCTGGTGGCGCGGCGCGCCAAGGCCCGATATGTCCTCGGCCTGTCCGCGACCGTCGCTCGCAAGGACGGGCACCATCCCATCATCTTCATGCAGTGCGGTCCCGTGAGACACCGCGTTGACGCTCGCGCGCAAGCCGCCGAACGGGGCGTTGCTCACCGTGCCAAGCACAGGGCGACAAAATTTCAGTTGCCGCCGCCTTTAGCGGCCTCCGACCGCCCAGCCATGCCGGCGGTCTATGCCGCCCTCGCCCAGGACGAGCTGCGCAATGACTTGATTTTCGACGATGTGCTCAAATCGCTTGAGGCGAAACGCTCGCCGCTCGTGCTTACCGAACGCAAGGATCATCTCGAATATTTGCAACGCCGTTTCTCGCGCTTTGTACGCCATCTGGTTGTCCTCCGGGGTGGGATGACGGCCGCCGAACGCAGGGCGTCCGAGACGGCGTTGCGTGTGCCTGACGATGAAGAACGCCTCATCCTGGCGACCGGGCGCTACATCGGGGAAGGCTTCGACGATCCCAGACTCGACACGCTCTTCCTGACGATGCCCATTTCCTGGAAAGGCACGCTGGCGCAATACGTCGGCCGGTTGCACCGGCAACATCATGGAAAGACAGAGGTTCTCGTCTTCGACTACGTCGATGAAGCGGTGCCCATGCTGGCGCGCATGGCGGCGAAAAGACGAACGGGATATCGAGCCCTTGGGTATACCCTCGAATGACGTGTGTGGTGTCCCGACGCCAGATCGGCTCGTCGGGCGAGGCCAGTCCCGTTTCCAGCGATCTGCCCATTCATAGGGTTATGGCGTAAACGTAGTTCTCATCATCGCCAACGGCGGCGCGCCATTCAAATCACGCTTTTTATCTTTCGTTGAGCGCGCGGCGGTCGCGCGAAACCATCCGACATTGATCGAGATCGTCCCGCTTGCCCGATGGAGCAGGTCGCGACCCGGCTTGACCGATCACAGATAGCCAAGCCGCCCCGCGAGAACGCCGATCACGATGGCGGCGAACAGGGGCACGAGGGGATTGGTTTTCGTCAACGTCATGTGCGCGGCGACCGCGAAGGCCAGCGCCACGCCGACATAGCTTGAAATGGCCGCCCGCGCGGTGACCGCCGCGCTGGCGACGATCAGCCCGACGACGATCGGCGGCAGGCTGCGCCGAGTCACCGCGTACCAGTTCGCGCGCGACAGGCGCGTTTCGGCGCGATGCGCCGCGAGCGCGACAAGACTGGTTGGCAGCACGGTCGCGAGCGTCGCGACGAGGAGACCGGCCAGACCGGCGACGCGCCAGCCCACCAGGCTCATCAACAGGATGTTCGGCCCCGGCGCGATCTGCGAAATCGCGAAAGTGGTCGCGAATTGGCCGTCGTCCATCCAGCCGTAAACGCCAACCGCCTGACGATGAATCTCGGGGATCATCGTGGCGATGCCGCCGACCGAAACCAGCGCCGTCGTGGCGAAGGTGATCGCCATGGTCAAAAGGACATGTCTCGTCATGGGCGCTGCTTTCGGAACTCGACGGCGACGGCGAGAGGCGCCAGCACGGCGATGACCGCGAACATGGGAAACCGCAGCAGCCCGATGGCGACGAAACTGGCGAGCGCGAAAAGCGCCGCCGATGGCGATTTCAGGATATTGCGCGCGAGCTTGAAGCCCGTGCCCATCGTCAGCCCCACCGCGCCCGCCGCCGCCGCGAGCGTCGCGGACTTCACGTCCGGCAGGTCGGCGAAGCGGTCATACAGCGACGCCAGCGCGACGAGCGTCAGCAACGGCGTCGACATCAATCCCGCGAGGGCGAGAAACGCGCCGACAAAGCCCTGAAACCGGTCGCCGACCATCGTCGCCATGTTGATCAGATTCGCGCCGGGCAACACCTGCCCCAGCCCCAGCAGCGAAGTGTATTCGCTCGCGGTCAACCAGCGGCGGCGCTCGACGACGACATGGAATAACGCCGCGGCGATCCCGCCAAAGCCAAACAGCCCCACGAGCACAAAACCCGTGTAGAGGCTCCAGCGCGTGACAACCACGCGCCCCGGCGCGTCCCGAAGGGCGTCCGGCGTCAAGGGTTCGGACAAGCGGGGATACTCCGGCAAGAGGGATCGCGGCGACAACCGTAGCGTGCTGTATCGTGGAACGCCGCCGTCAATTCAAGGGACGGCGCCATCGATCGCCCGGCCCGATCGCAGGGCCCTTTGCCACGTTGGCGCGCATGAGCGATACCGTGGCGAACGGACGAAGGCGGACAAGCGAATGCTCGAGGCGGCTTACGGGAATGTTTATGGGGCGCCACCGGCGGAGATCGTGGAGATCGCGCCGGACGCGATCCAGTTCTCGCCGCTGTTTCCCGGCGCGCGCGATCTGGCGGACGTCCCGCCTGGCTCGCTCGACGGCCTCGTGATGCTCGCGCCGCCGGGCACGGTGGAGCGCCGCCACGAAATCGCGCTGGCGCTGCGCGCGCTACGGCCGGGCGCGCCGCTCGTGGCGCTCGCGCCCAAGGACAAGGGCGGCGCGCGCATCGCCGGCGACCTGCGGGCGCTCGGCCTCGATTGCGAGGAATCCGCCCGCAAGCATCACCGCATCTGCGTGGCGTCGGGCCCCGGCGACGCGGCCGCCATCGAGGCGGCGATCGCCGAAGGCCGGCCGCGCCTGTCGCCGGAACTCGGCCTGTGGACGCAACCGGGCGTTTTCAGCTGGAACAGGGTCGACCCCGGCACCGCGCTGCTGATCGAGCATCTGCCGCCGCTGGCGGGCAAGGGCGCGGACTTCGGTTGCGGCATCGGTCTATTGGCGCGCGCGGCGCTGCGTTCGCCCAAGGTCGCGTTGCTGGCCCTGATCGACATAGACCGCCGCGCGATCGAACTGGCGCGCCACAATGTCGACGACCCCCGCGTGACATTTGTCTGGGGCGACGCGCGAACCGCCGCGGGTCTCGCGGGGCTGGACTTCGTGGTGATGAACCCGCCTTTCCACGAGGGCGGCGTCGAAAACCAGTCGCTCGGCCAGAACTTCATTCAACGCGCCGCCGCGATGCTGCGCGTGGGCGGAACATGCTGGCTGACGGCCAATCGCCACTTGCCCTATGAAGCGATTCTGAAGCCGCTGTTCCGGCAGGCGACGCCCGTCGCGGAAGCGGGAGGCTACAAGATTTATCAGGCGCGCAAATGAGCAAGCCGCCCTCGATCCGTCTGGATCGCCTGCTGGCCAACCTCGGTTACGGGTCGCGACGCGAGGTGCAGGCCATGGCGAAGCGCGGCCGCGTTCGCCTCGACGGCGAGCCCATCGCCGACATCGAGGCGCGCGTCACGGCGGACGCCGCATTCGCGACCCGTCTGACGATCAACGGCGAACCGCTCGATCCCCTGCCCGGTGTCGTGCTGATGATGAACAAGCCGCTGGGCGTCACCTGCTCCCAGCGCGAGGCGGGGCCGCTGGTCTACAATCTGCTGCCGGAGCGCTGGCGCTTTCGCGACCCGGCCATTTCATCCGTGGGACGCCTCGACAAGGAAACGTCCGGCCTGTTGCTGCTGACCGACGACGGCGATTTCCTGCACAAGGTCATTTCGCCGCGCCGGCATGTCGCCAAGCGCTACGTCGCGACCCTCGACCGGCCGCTGCGCGGCGACGAGGCGGCCATTTTCGCCTCTGGCGCGCTGATGCTGGAAGGCGAGGACAAGCCGCTCCTGCCCGCGGCGCTTGAAGCGCTGGCCCCGCGCGAGGCGGCGCTGACGATCATGGAGGGACGCTACCATCAGGTGCGCCGCATGTTCGCCGCCGTGGGCAACCACGTGACGGCGCTGCGTCGCGCCTCGATGGGCGGGCTCCAACTGCCAGATGACCTCGCGCCCGGCGACTATCGCCCGCTGGACGAGGCCGGGCGCGCCGCGGTTCTTGGCGACTAAGTGTCTGTCCGGAGAGATCATGCTGGATTGCATAGCTTTCTGAGCATAAGCCTTATTGACGCGAGGCGCAGGAACGCGAGCGCTCTT
>CAIOVE010000043.1 GCA_903861645.1 uncultured Hyphomicrobiales bacterium | reverse complement strand
CCTCTCGGCTAACCAGCCAAGTCCCGCACTCACAAGAAGTGGAGAAGGAAAGTTCGACGCCCGCAGCTCGTGGCCGCGTCGCCGTTGGTGAGGCGTATATACGTCCCGCCCCGGAGAACTGTCAACGAGCTTTTTGGGAAAAAAATCGAATTTTCAGAACGACGAATTTTTCGCAATGAAAACAGATCATTGCGACACACGAATCGGCTATTGAACGCGATTATTGCGATCCGCGATGACGTTTTGGAGACAGAATCGCGCCCAGCGCGCGGGCGCCCGGCGCCAATTCAAGCGCCATTCGGCGCGAATGGAGGCAGGGATAGAGCCTGAATCACGAAGCAGGGGCGTCGGCGCTCGGCGCGGTCCCATTTGGGCCATTTTCGCGGCGCTCATTGCGCCGCTCGTGTTGACGTCGACCGCTCGGTCACGATTGACGGGGGCGGGGGCGCTCGCCATGGTCGGCGCGGTCGCATCGCGCGCGCAAGCGCAATCTGGGGATAGATCGGCATTGACGGCGACACGCGTAATGGAAGCCCGCTCCCGAACGAGTTTGCATCTGTTCGACCGTCGCCATGGTCGCGCCGTGACCGCGCTTGATCTGGGCGTCGAGCCGCCCATCGACATGGAAGGCCGCAAACAGGCGCCGGATGACCGCCGTCGCGTCTCCTGGCGCTGGCTGTATGGCGCGATTCTCGCGGGCGTGGCCGGCGGCGCGCTGATCGCCGCCGCCATGTACGCGGCGCTGGGGCGGCAATCGACCTTCGCGGAGGCGCCGCAGATCGCCGGCGCCTCGCGGCGCGATCAGGCGACGGGCGAACTCGTCAATCCACGCAAGGCCGATCGTCTCGTCAAATCCGTCGACATCGTCGCCGCCCGCCAGACCTTCCGCACGCCGACAACGATCACGGTCGGCGACAAGGAGATCGTCCGCGTCCGCGGATTTACGCGCATCGCCACGACGCTGACGCTGACGCCAACCGGCTACGCCGACGACGTGCCGCCCTTCGATCCCCTGAAGCTGATCGCCGACAACCGCAACCCCGCCGCGGAGCCGACCGACCCCGGCCCCTTGCAGGACAATGCCGAGGTTTCGTTCTCGACCCGCGACGTCGACGGCTCGGAGCCGGTTGATGGCCTCGCGACCCTTTCCATCGAGGAAGTGCAGGCGCAGATCACCGAACACCTGAAAAGCTCGATCGTGATCGGATCCAAGACGCCCCTGCCCCTGACCTCGCAAATCCTGCTGTCGCGCACGTCCCGCGTCTCGCAGGACCCGGCCGGCGGATTGGGATACGCGCCCCTGAACGCCGGCATCATCGCCGCGCCCTTCTCGTCCATTCAGGTGCGCATGGTGCCGGAGAATGTCACCAACATCCCGCGCACCGCGGCCGGCGGCGACAAGGCGCCCGACCAGCGACTGGCGGTCGTGAAGCACAATGAAGCGCTCGAGGACATCCTCAAGGCTCAGGGCGCCCAGCCGGCGCAGATTCGCGCCATCATGGCCGCTTTCAACACCCGGCGCGGCCAACCGCCCGTCTCGGAGGGGCAGAAGCTCAAGCTGCTCATCGCCGACGTCAACGGCCCCGATCAACCCCAGCAGATCGCGCGCCTGTCGATCTACACCGAGGACAAGCTGGAAACGGTGATCGCCATGGCGGACGATGGCTCGTATGTGCGCGTCGACGCGGGCCAGCCCGCGCCGCCCATCGTCAAGAGCAAGCAGACCAGCAATTCCGAGGAGGACGACGACGACGAGGACTCCGGCGGCATGCGCCTGTACGACTCGTTCTACGAGACCGCGCTGAAGAACGATTTGCCCAAACCGATGGTCAGCGATCTCGTGCGTATTTTCGCCAATGACATCGACTTCCAGCGCGCCGCCGCGCCAGGCGATTCCTTCGAGGCCTTCTACAGCGAGCCCGACGAGGTCGATGGCCGCAATGAATTGTTGTTCGCCTCGATCACCACGCGCGGAGAAACATTCAAGTACTATCGCTTCCAGACGCCCGACGACGGCATGGTCGACTATTTCGACGAGAACGGACGCTCGACGCGCAAGTTCCTCGTGCGCCAACCCATCGCGACCGCCCGCATCACGTCGGGCTTCGGCGGCCGTTTTCATCCGATCCTCGGCTACACGCGCATGCACACCGGCGTTGATTTCGCCGCGCCCATCGGCACGCCCATCTTCGCCGCGGGCAACGGCACGGTCATCAAGGCGGGGCGCGAATCCGGCTACGGCAACCGCGTCGAGATCCAGCACGCCAACGGCTACATCACGACATACAATCACATGACCGGCTTCGCCCGCGGCGTGGTCGAGGGCGTGCGCGTGCGACAGGGACAGGTCATCGGCTATCTCGGCATGACGGGCCTCGCGACCGGGCCGCATCTGCATTACGAGGTCATCGTCAACGGCCATTTCGTCGATCCCATGCGCGTCAAGCTGGCGCGCACGCGCGAACTCGATGGCCGCATGATCGCCTTCTTCAAGCGCGAGCGTGAACGTATCGAGGGGCTGATCGCCAAGACGCCCGGCGCGGCGCGCGTCGCCTCGCGCACAACCGCCGGCAACTGACGGCTTTCACCGGAAGCCCAGCATCTCGCGCACGCGGGTCGCGGTCATGCCCTCGGCGCGCAGCGACCGCAACGACTTCGCGTGCGCGCTCTTGGACAGTTTCGCGCCGCGCTCGTCGCGCAACAGCTCATGATGCCGATAAGCGGGCGCCGGCAGGCCCAGCAAATGTTGCAACATGCGGTGCAGGCCCGTGGCGTGGAACAGATCCATGCCCCTGACCACGTCGGTCACGCCCTGATCCGCGTCGTCCAGCACCACCGCGAGATGATAGCTGGCCGATACGTCGCGGCGGCCAATGATCGCGTCGCCCCAGGCGGCGGGATTGGCGGCCACTTCCCGCGCGACGGCGCTCTCGCCAAATTCACGCCACGAAAGCGGATCGGCGCGCGTCGCGAGCGCCGCCGCCATGTCGATCCGCACGGCGGCGCGCTGGCCCGACGCGAGACGTCGATCGCGCTCGGCCGGGCTCATGTGTCGACAGACGCCCGGATAATGCGGCACGCCGTCGGGGTCGGCGGGCCAACCCCGCTTGTCCGCGATCACGCGCGAAATATCGCCGCGCACGCAAAAGCAACGGTAGGCGAGGCCGCGCTCGATGAGACCGTCGAGCGCGCGCGCGTAGACGGGAAAATAATCGGATTGCCGCCGGACGGGCTTTTCCCATTCGACGCCGAGCCAGGCGAGATCATCCTCGATCGCCTTCTCGTATTCGGGACGACAGCGTCCGAGATCGATATTCTCGACGCGCAGCAGCAACCGGCCGCCGATCGCCCGCGCGATGCGCTGGTTGACGAGGGCGGAATAAGCATGGCCGATATGCAGATAGCCATTCGGCGAGGGCGCGAAGCGCAGAACCGGCGTCGGGGAGGACGGATGCATGAATCGATTGGTCTCCACGACAAAACTGCCCGCCGCGCGCGCTGCGCGCAAGCCCGCCGGCAAGCGAATGGCGAAACGCGCGCCGCCGGCCCCGCGCGCGCTGCCCGCCATCGCTTGTGAAGACACCCTGAACACCGCCTTCCAGGCGCTGCGCGAGGCGGATCGCGACCTCGTCGACAGGCTGGCGGCGGAGGCGGGACCGCCGCCGCTCCGCCTGCGCGAAGGCGATTTCGCCGGCCTCGCGTGGATCGTCGTGTCGCAACAGGTGTCGACGGCGAGCGCGAAGGCGATCCATGGACGGCTCGCCGCGCGCTTTCCCGCCTTCACCGCCAACGCATTGCTCGGCGCCGATGACGCCGCCCTGCGCGAATGCGGCCTGTCCGCGCCGAAGATGCGAACGATTCGCGCCATTGCCGCGGCGATCGAGTCGGGCGCGCTCGATTTCGCGGCGCTCGCGACGATGAGCGCCGAGGACGCGCGCAAGACCATGACCGCGATCCACGGCGTCGGCCCGTGGACGGCGGATATCTATCTGCTATTCTGCCTTGGCCATCCCGACGCGTGGCCCGCCGGCGATCTCGCCTTGCAGGAGGCGGCGCGCATGGCGCTCGGGCTGCGCAAGCGCCCCGACGCGCGAAAGCTGGAACAGATCGCCGAGCGTTGGCGCCCGGCGCGGGGCGTCGCCGCGCGCCTGCTCTGGGCCTGGTACGCGGTGGCCAAGGCGCGCGCCTGATCCATCAATCGCGACCCGGCGTCCGCCATGGCTTGACGGGGCGACGCGCGCCCTTCAAGGAATCCCCGACATCATCGGGAACGAACATGGCAAATCCCCTCACCGGTCCGCGCATCGCCCCCAAGTCCGGCGTCGCCAAGCAACTCGTCGTGTTCCTGCATGGCTACGGCGCCGACGGCAAGGATCTGATCGAGGTCGGTCGCCAGTGGCAGAAAATCCTGCCCGACGCCGCCTTCGTCTCGCCCAACGCGCCGGAGCCCTGCGCCATGTCGCCCATGGGCCGGCAGTGGTTCGGCCTGACCATGCGCGATCCCAACGAGCGTTGGGTCGGCGTGACCAAAGCGCGCCCGAGCCTCGACGCCTTCCTGGACGCCGAATTGCAAGCCGCCAACCTGCCGGATTCGGCGCTGGCCCTCGTGGGCTTCAGTCAGGGCACGATGATGGCCCTGCATGTGGGCCTGCGCCGCCCGCGCGCGCCGGGCGCCATCGTCGGCTTTTCCGGCGTCCTCGTCGGCCCCGAGCATCTCGCCGAGGCGACGGCCCGCACACCCAAAGGCGAACCGCCACCGGTTCTATTGGTGCATGGCGAGGCCGACGAGACGATCCCGGTCGAGGCGATGTTCTCCTCCGCCGAGGAACTCGGCAAGGCCAACATCCCCACCCAGTGGCATCTGTCGCGCGGCATCGGCCATGGCATCGATGGCGGCGGCCTGCTGCACGGCGGCATGTTCCTCGCCAGTTCATTCGGCGTGAGACTGCCGACGCGGTGATCTCCGCGCATTTGATTGGCGCTCGGCCTTCCCCTATAGCGGGCGCGGATTTCGCGCGGACGGCCGGCGCCGTCCCATAGATGGAGGAATGCGCTCATGAACCGCGTCAAGCTGACGATCGCCGCCACCGACTACGATCATTTTCGCGATCTGCGCTTCGGGCTCGTGCAGCCCGAGGGCATCGACCATACCTGGCTCAATCTCGGCCATCACGAGGTCTTCGCCCGCTTCACCTTCAACCGTGAGTGGGACGTTTCGGAACTGTCCTGCGCCAAGTTCTCCGCGCAGGTGACCCGCGACAACCCCGACGTCATCGGCCTGCCGGTCATCTGCTCGCGCCTGTTCCGCTTCTCGTCCTTCTACGTGAACAAGAAATCCGGCATCAAGACCGTGCAGGATCTCAAGGGCAAGCGCGTCGGCTCGCCCGAATGGGCTCATTCGGCGGCGGTCTACATGCGCGGCTGGATGCACAACGAATGTGGCGTCAAGCTGCAGGACGTGCACTGGTTCCAGGCGGGCGCGAACGACGCCGGCCGCATCGAGAAGGTCGAGCTGAACCTGCCCGAGGGCGTGCAGCTCACCCGCGTGTCCGACAAGTCGCTGTCGGAAATGCTCGCCTCGGGCGAGATTGACTGCGCCATCATCGCGCGGCCGCCGACCTGCTTCCTCGAAGGGCATCCCGACATCGTCCGCCTCTATCCGAACTATCTGGAGATGGAGGAGGAATATTTCGAGCGCACGAAGGTCTGGCCGATCATGCACATCATGGTCATGAAGCGCCACCTGCTCGAAGCCAATCCATGGATCGCCCGCAATCTCGTCAACGCCTTCAATGAATCCAAGCGCCGCAGCCTCGAGCGCCTGTTCGACCCGGCGGTCTCCCGCTATCCCCTGCCCTGGCTGGCGACCTACGCCCGCAAGATGCGCGACATGATGCACGGCGACACCTTCCCCTTCGGCGTCGAGGCGAACCGGCCGACGTGGGAGCAGTTGCTGCTCTACACCTACCAGCAGGGCATCGCTCATCGCCACGCCAAGGTCGAGGAAATCTTCCCGCCGGGCGTCGATACGCAAGTGATCGTCTGATCTGAAATCCGGGTCCGGATCGCCGCGGCGGTCCGGACCCGCGTTCCCCGCCCTCGCGCGGGGTCACGAAAATTTCATGCCCTCCCCGCGTCGGACATGGACTTGCCCTCTTTAAGCCACGGTCGGACGTCCCTATATCGGCCATCCGGCGGCTGGCGTATGTGGCCGCCAGGGTGACGCCCCGGATGGGGGTCCCAGGAGGGTCTTATGGCATCCGCGTTTCCGATGATGGCCGCCGAAGGCGGTCTTTCCCGCTACATGAATGAAATCCGCCGGTTCCCCATGCTGGACCCGAGCGAGGAATACATGTTGGCCAAGCGCTGGCGCGAGCACGATGACCGCGACGCCGCCCACAAGCTCGTCACCTCGCACCTGCGTCTCGTGGCCAAGATCGCCATGGGGTATCGCGGCTATGGCCTGCCGATCGGCGAAGTCATTTCCGAGGGCAACATCGGCCTCATGCAGGCGGTCAAGCGGTTCGAGCCAGAGAAGGGCTTCCGCCTCGCCACCTACGCCATGTGGTGGATTCGCGCCTCGATCCAGGAATACATCCTGCGCTCGTGGTCGCTCGTGAAAATGGGCACAACCGCCAACCAGAAGAAGCTGTTCTTCAACCTGCGCAAGGCCAAGAGCCAGATTTCCGCGCTGGAGGAAGGCGATCTGCGCCCCGAACAGGTCGCCTCGATCGCCCAGAAGCTCGGCGTCAACAAGCAGGAAGTCATCGAGATGAACCGCCGCCTTGGCGGCGACGCCTCGCTCAACGCGCCCATTCGCCAGACCGGCGAGGGGGCGGGCGAGTGGCAGGACTGGCTGGTGGATGAAACCTCCAGTCAGGAAAAACTGATGGTCGAGCAGGAAGAATCGGAAAACCGCCTTGGCGCCCTGCGCGGCGCCCTGTCGGTGCTGAACGACCGCGAGCGCCGTATTTTCGAGGCTCGCCGCCTGCGTGACGAACCCGAGACGCTGGAAGACCTTTCGACCGAGTTCGGCGTCTCGCGCGAGCGGGTGCGCCAGATCGAGGTGCGCGCCTTCGAGAAGGTGCAGCAGGCGGTCAAGGACGGACTGGCGCGGATCGAATCGCTGCCGCCGCCGGCGGCTTCCAAGGCGCCGGCCCTGCCCGCGCGCTGAACCTGAGAAGCGACGGATTTGGCCCCGGGGTCCGCCCCGGGGTTTTTTATTGGCCCCAGGCGGTCATCGCCGGCCGGAGCAACTGGTCGCCGCCCGCGCCCTTTTCGATCGTGATCTTGGCGATCTTGTCGGTTGTCAGCAGGATCGGAATGTCGAACCACGCGCGGTCGCGCATCAGGTCGGCGTTGCGTTGCGCGATCACGTCGCCCTGCGCCAGCGCCACCCAGAAATAGTTGTCGGTTATCCGCGCGGGCAGACCGGTGAGCGACTCGCCCTGCGGCCGGTCCTCGCCGCGCATTTCCGGCGCGGCGATCTGCTTGACGCCCGGCAAGGGCCCGTCGCCCGCCACGGTGAACCGCACCTCGATGCGATTGGTCGAGGCGAGGTTGGGGTCGTTGACGCGGGTAATGAACAGATTGACCTTGTACTTCGCCTCGGGAATGTCGACGAGCGCGCGCACGCCGGGCAAGCCGTTGGGCGCGGTCTCGACGCTCCAGACGGCGGTGCCAACGTAGGTCTTGACCTTGGACGCCTCGTCCGGCGCCTCCACGAGAAGCGCCGCGCGTTGGGCCACGGGAATCGGCGCGGGAGCCGGGGTCGACGGCGCGGGCGAGGACGGCGCCGCGGCTGACGCGGGTTTAGCGGGCGAAGGCGCGTCGCCGATGCGACCGCCGATCTTGCTGGAGGAGGCTTCGGGCTGTTCCGAAACGGAAGCGCGCGGGCGAGCGAAATCCTCGGGCTTTTCGCGCAGCTTGTAGGCCAGCAGCGCGATGCCCGCGATCACCGCCAGCACCAGCGCGAGAAAGACGCCTTTTCGCTTGTCGAAACGCGCGGTGCGCGCGGGTGTCGGCGCCATGGGGCGAACCGCTTCGGCCCGAACGTCCGGCGGCGGCGTCTCGCCATCCTCGACGCGGGCTCGACCGAAATCGCGGAGCCGCTCCAGGCTCGACATGGCGGCCTCGCTCGCGCCGGTCTCGACTGGCGACGCCGGCGGCTCGGTGGGCGGCTCGACCGCCCAGCTCTTCGCCGGGGGCGATGGCGGCGCGACGGGTTGCGCCGGAGCGCCCGCGCCAACGCGCGGCGCCAGCGGACGGTTTGACGGCGGACGCGCGGCGGGCGGCGGCGGCAACGGCTTGATCGGCGGCGGCGAAATCGGGGCCGAGGGAACAGGCGGCGGAGGCGGCGCCTCGACGGGCGGCTCGACCGGAGCGGGCTCCACCAGATCAAGCGATTGCAGGGCGATCTCGCCCTCGAGGCGCGCGATGGCGGAGTCCAGCGCCGCCTCCTCGCGCGCGATATGCTCGGGCGCGATCGGCGGATCGACATTGCGCAACTGGTTCAACAGGGCCTTGCGCGCGCGCTCGTAAATCGAAAGTCGGCTATCGGCCGTTGAGTCCTTGAGATTCGCGACCGCCTTGGCGAGCAGAGGATAATATTCAGCCATTTTACCTGTCGTAAAATTCGGTCAAACGCATCGCTCGCCCGGTTTACCGCGTCACTAGCAAGTGGGCGGCCAGACAAAGCCGGTTCGGCGCGTGTTCGTCAACCCGCGCCGGCGCGTTTGTCCTTGGTCCGACTTAATCCTGAAACGGGTTTTGCACCAGAATTGTGTCGTCGCGCTCGGGGCTGGTCGACAGCAGGGCGACCGGCGCGCCGATCAGTTCCTCGATGCGCCGCACGTATTTGATCGCCTGCGCCGGCAGGTCCGCCCACGAGCGGGCGCCCGCCGTCGTGCCTTGCCAGCCCTCGATGGTCTCGTAAACCGGCGTCACCCGCGCCTGCGCGGCCTGGCTCGCCGGCAGCCGGTCGATCTCGACCCCGTCGAGCAGATAGCGCGTGCAGACATGAATCTCATCGAACCCGTCGAGAATATCGAGCTTCGTCAGCGCGATGCCGTCGATGCCCGACGTCTTGACGGTTTGCCGCACCAGCACCGCGTCGAACCAGCCGCAGCGGCGGGCGCGACCGGTCACCGTGCCGAACTCATGGCCGCGCTCGCCGATGCGCCGACCGGTGTCGTCGAACAGTTCCGTCGGGAAGGGCCCGCCGCCGACGCGCGTCGTATAGGCCTTGGCGATGCCGAGCACGTAGCCGATGGCCTTGGGGCCTAGGCCCGACCCCGTCGCCGCGTTGCCCGCGACCGTGTTGGACGAGGTCACGTAGGGATAGGTGCCGTGATCGACGTCGAGCAGCGCGCCCTGCGCGCCCTCGAAGAGAATACGCTTGCCCTGCCGGCGAAGCCCGTCGAGCAGATCCCAGGTCGCTGCCATGAAGGGCAGCACCTTGGGCGCGACCGACAGAAGTTCGTCGCGGATGGCCTTGCCGTCGAGTTCCGGCAGGCCGAGCCCGCGCCGCAGCGGATTGTGATGCGCCAGCAGGCGGGCGATCTTGTCGTCGAGCGTGTCGGGCTCGGCAAGGTCCATCACGCGGATGGACCGGCGCCCGGCCTTGTCCTCGTAGGCGGGGCCGATGCCGCGCATGGTCGTGCCGATCTTGGCGCCGCCCGTGCTGGCGTTTTCGCGCTGGGCGTCGAGCTCGCGATGCAGCGACAGGATCAGCGGCGCGTTTTCCGCCAGCTTGAGATTGTCCGGCGTGACCGAGACGCCCTGCGCCTCGATGGCGGCGATTTCCTTGACGAAATGATGCGGGTCGACGACCACGCCATTGCCGATGACCGACAGCTTGCCGGGCCGCACGATGCCAGACGGCAGCAGCGACAGCTTGTAGGTCTTGCCGTCGATGACCAGCGTGTGGCCGGCGT
Organism: uncultured Hyphomicrobiales bacterium; assembly: GCA_903861645.1. Classification (GTDB taxonomy): domain Bacteria; phylum Pseudomonadota; class Alphaproteobacteria; order Rhizobiales; family Beijerinckiaceae; genus Terripilifer. The sequence continues at coordinate 95,989 of CAIOVE010000043.1, read as the reverse complement.
TGTGGCCGCCCTGGAAACGCACGACCACATCGGCCTCGATCGACAGCCAGTCGACGATCTTGCCCTTACCCTCATCGCCCCACTGGGCGCCGACAACAACGACGTTGGCCATATCCGCGCTTTGTTTTGAAAGATGCCCGACAAGCAAAACCCCGGCGCAAGGCCGGGGCTGTTGCGGTTATGGATTAGCGGATCGGGCCCCGCGAGGCAAGCTGGGCGCTCAGCCGCCGATGGACCCGAGGTTTGACGCACATCCTCGACATGGCCTTGTGTCGACCGCTACCCTGCTGGCCAACGCTTCACGCACGAGGCGACAAGGCCGCCATGACAGACAGGAAACCGCCCTCGCCCGCCCATCCGCGCCTGCGACGCGAGCCCCTGCCCTGGCGCGCGCCCAAGCCCGCCATCGACGATCCCGCCGCGCCGGGTCGCGCGCGCGCGGTGATGGACGATCCCGCCTATCGCATCGCGGTGGAGGACGCCGATTTCCTGCAACGCGACGACATGCGCGGCGCGCGCCTGCAACTCGACTATCAGAAAGCCGAGACCTTGCTCGCCGGGCACGGCGTCGCCCACACCATCGTGGTGTTCGGTTCGACGCGCATTTGCGAGCCCGCAGCCGCAAGACGCAAGGTAGAGGCGTTGCGCGCCGAATGCGCCCGCGCGCCCGGCGACGCGAACCTCGCGCGGCGCCTCGCCATCGCCGAGCGCATTCTGGCGAAAAGCGGCTATTACGATGTCGCGCGCGAATTCGGCCGGATCGTCGCCGAGGCGCACGCGGGCGAGAGCGCGGATCGCACCGTCATCATGACCGGCGGCGGCCCCGGCATGATGGAGGCCGCCAATCGCGGCGCCTTCGACGCGGGCGCGCCGACCGTGGGGCTCAACATCAGCCTGCCGCACGAGCAGTTCCCCAATCCCTACGTCACGCCGGGCCTTTGCTTCCAGTTTCATTATTTCGCGCTGCGCAAGATGCACCTGCTCAAGCGCGCCCGCGCGCTGGTGGCCTTCCCCGGCGGCTACGGCACCATCGACGAATTGTTCGAGGTGCTGACGCTGATCCAGACGCGCAAGATCAAGCCGATCCCCGTCGTGCTCGTGGGCGAAAGCTACTGGCGACGCGCCGTCGACGTGGATTTTCTCGTCGACGAAGGCGTCATCGACCCCGAGGACCGCGACCTCTTCTGGTACGCGGAAACAGCGCAAGAGATCTGGGACGGCATACAGCATTGGTGTCGCGACTGCGCGACGGTGGAGGGAGCCACATGAAAATCTCGTTCCACGGCGCCGACAAGGGCGTTACCGGTTCGTGCCACCTGATCGAATGCGCGGGCACGCGCGTGCTCGTCGACTGCGGCCTCTATCAGGGAAGCCGCGAACTCGACGAGGAAAACGCCGGCGAGCTCGGCTTCGATCCAGCGTCGATTGATTTCCTGTTGCTGACGCACGCGCATCTCGATCATTGCGGACGCATTCCCCTGTTGATCAAGCGCGGCTTTCGCGGCGAGATCGTCACGACGCCCGCCACGCGCGAACTCGCGCGCCTCGTGCTGCTCGACTCAGCGCATTTGCAGGAGGAGGAAGCCCGGCGCCGCTCGCGACGCGACGCGCGCCATCATCGCCGCGACGGCCCCGCCGAGGCGCTCTATTCCGAGCTTGATTGCCTCGACGCCTTCGATCATTTCGGCCGCAAGGCCGCCTATGGCAAGCCGCTCGATCTTGCTCGCGGCGTGCGCGCCACCTTCATCGACGCGGGTCATATTCTCGGCTCCGCCTGCATCGTGTTCGACCTGAGCGAGGGCGCGCGCCACGTACGCCTTGTCATGTCCGGCGACCTCGGCGGCTCCGGCCGCGCCATTCTGCGCGACCCCACGCCGCCGCCGCCTTGCGACGTAGCCGTGATGGAGACGACCTACGGCGACCGCTTGCACAAGGCCCTGCAACCCTCGATCGAGGAGCTTTACGAGGCCATCGCCGATACGTTCCGCCGCGGCGGCAATGTGATCATTCCGACCTTCGCGCTGGAGCGGGCGCAGGAGCTGCTGTTCTATTTGCGCGAGGGAATCGAGCAGGGGCGCATCGCCCGCTCGACGCAGGTTTTCCTCGATTCGCCGATGGCGATTTCGGCGACGGAAATCTTCCAGCGCCATCGCGAATGCTACGACGAGGAGGCCTCGCGTCAGTTCGGCGCGCGGCGCGATCCCTTCGCCCTGCCCGGCCTTCATTACACGCGCGAGACCGCCGATTCCATCGCGCTCAATCGCATCAAGGGCGGCGCGATCATCATGGCGGGCTCGGGCATGTGCACGGGCGGGCGCGTGCGCCACCATCTCGCGCAAAACCTCTGGCGCGAGGACTCAAGCGTGATCTTCGTCGGCTTCGCGGCGAATGGCACGCTGGCGCGCCGCATCATCGATGGCGCGAAGGAGGTGACGATCTTCGGCGAGCCCGTCGCCGTGCGCGCGCGCGTTCACACCATCAACGGCTTTTCCGCGCACGCGGATCAGGCGGAACTGCTGGCGTGGCACAAGCAGGCGAAACCCGCGCGCACATTCCTCGTGCACGGCGAGGAACAGGTCATGGCGAAATTCGCCGCCTTGTTGACGGAAACCAGGGTCGAGACGCCGGCCGCTGGCGACGAATTCGATCTTTGAGCGACGCGCTAGACGCTCGACCGGATGTGGTTGCGCACGACGGGATAAATCTGCGTTTCCCAGCGACGCCCGTTGAAGACGCCGTAATGCCCGACGCCCGGCTGCATGTGATGGGACTTCATGTAGGGGCGCAGCCCCGAACATAAATCCTGCGCGACCAGCGTCTGGCCAACGGCGCAGATGTCGTCGCGCTCGCCCTCGACGGTCAGCAGGAACGTCTTCTTGATCGCCCGCGGCTCGACGAGACGTCCTTCGTACATCAGCTTGCCCTGCGGCAACGCGCAATCCTGGAACACGTGCTTGATCGTGTCGAGATAGAAATCGCCGGGCAAATCCATGATGGCGAAATATTCCTCGTAGAAGGTCCGGATGGCGTTGGCCTTCTCGAAATCGCCGGCGATGCGATGCTTGAACAGATCGACGAAGGATTTCGAATGTCGCTCAATGTTCATGCTCATGAACGCGACGAGCTGGAGAAACCCCGGATAAACGCGACGCCCCGCGCCCGGCAGGCCCATCGGCACGACGCCGATCATCTTCTTCTCGAACCACTCGTAGGGTTTCTCGTTGGCGAGATCGTTGACCTTGGTGGGCGAAACGCGCGTATCGATCGGGCCCGCCATCAGCGTCAGGCTCGCGGGCTGATCATTATCGCGGTTCTGCGCCATGATCGCTGTGGCCGCGAGCGCGGAAACCGTGGGCTGGCACACGGCGACGACATGCGTCTCGGGACCAATGGCGTGGATGAAATCGATGATGTGACGCGTGTAATCGTCGAGACTGAAATTGCCTTCGCGCAAGGGAACGTCGCGCGCGTTATGCCAGTCGGTGATGTAGACGTCGTGGTCGCGCAGCATCGTCAACACGGTGCCACGCAACAGCGTCGCGAAATGGCCGGACATCGGCGCGATCAACAACACCTTGGGATCGCCCTCGACGCCGTCCTTGCGGAAGCGGAGCAGCGATCCAAATGGCGTCTTGGCAATCACTTCCTCGGTGATGGAAACGACCTGGTCGCCAACCTTGACCTCGTGAATATCGAACGGCGGCCGGCGATGGGTAAAACCCGCGAGCGCCACGAGTTCGTAATACGCCGCCATTCGCTGAAAGGGATTGGCGAAGACGCCGTCGCTCCAGGAGGACAATATGCGCTGGGTGTTGGAAGCCAGTTCGCGCACCGGATCGGTCGCGTCTGAAAAGGCTTGATACGCGTCATACAACATCCGGCCCGCCTTGCATTTGAACCGGATGCGAAGCAATCCACATGCCACTGGCACGACGGTTGCATCTCTTTTAGGCGACGAACCCGTCGAACAAGCGAGTGCCAATGCCGCGTGCAACCCTCACCATCAGCAGCAAGAATTACTCTTCCTGGTCGTTCCGCGGCTGGCTGATGTGCAAGCTCGCCGGCATCAAGTTCGACGAAGTCCTTGTCGCGCACGACAACGTCGACGCGCGCGCCGAAATCCTGCTGCTGTCGCCGTCGATTCTCGTGCCGTGCCTGAACTATGGCAAGTCAAAGGTCTGGGACACGCTCGCCATCGGCGAGTTCCTCAACGAAATCGCCCCCAAAGCAGGCCTGCTGCCCAAGGATCAGGCGATGCGCGCTCATTGCAGGTCAATTTGCGGCGAAATGCATTCCGGTTTCGTGTCGCTTCGTTCGGCTCTGCCCATGAACATCCGGGGTCGCTTCAAGAACTTCAAGATCTGGTCGAAGGCGAAGTCGGACATCGAGCGCATCGAGGCGATCTGGCGCGAATGTCTCGAGGCCCATGGCGGTCCCTTCCTGTTCGGCGCGTTTTCCATGGCCGACGCCATGTACGCCCCCGTCGCCACCCGCTTCCAGACCTACGACGTCAAGCTGGATCCCGCTTGCGCCGCCTATTGCGAACGCGTTCTCGCCCATCCTCACGTGCTCGAATGGATCGCCGAGGCCAGCGCGGAAAAGGAGGAAATCGAGGAACTGGAAGTCGAGTTCTAGGGCAGCCATTGGGCCTGGCGCCAAACCGATCGGGCGGTCACGAAAAAACACAGCGCGCCGTCGCGTAACTGACATTCGCCGATGCCAAGAGACCCCGTCTCTGTCCATCGGATGTCCCCATGAAAACGCTTCTGGTCGCGCTCGCCCTTGTGTCGATTGCCTTTTCCGCTTCCGCTCAGGCGCCGGAAACCAAGGCGTCCCCGATCAAACCCTTCGTTACCGCGAAGGAGGTTGACCTTCTGTCCATCCTGCCCCCGCCGCCGGAAAATGGCTCGACGCAAATGCAGCGCGAGCTCGCCGAGGTGCTGCGCGTCCAGGTCAAGCGCACGCCCGAGCAGGTCGCGCGGGCCGCGGCCGACGTTGAGGAAAACATCTGGCGCTTCGCGGATGTCATCGACAACCCCGCCTTCACGGCGGAAAAGCTGCCGAAGGTCGACGCCTTCTTCAAGCGCGTCTTCAAGAGCGAGGGCGCCGTGACCGGGCCGGTCAAGAAATTCTACAACCGTCCGCGCCCGTTCCAGTACAGCGATCTCGTCAAGCCGGCGGTCAAGCCGTCGCTGTCCGGAGCCTATCCCTCCGGCCACACGACCAGCGGCACGCTCGCGGGCATCGTGCTGTCGAACATGCTGCCGGAAAAGCGTCGCCAGATCATGACGCGCGCTTGGGACTACGCGCATAATCGCCTCGTCGGCGGCATGCATTTCGCCACCGACATCGAGGCGGGCCGTATCGCCGGCTCGATCATCGCGCAGAACATTTCGCGGCTGCCGGAGTTCGAGCGCGAGTTCGAGGACGCCCGCGTCGAATTGCGCGCCGCTCTCGGTCTCTGAACCGGCGTTACGATCCCCCGCGCGCCGGCGAGGTCTCGAAGACAACCTCGCGATCCGCCGGCCATTTCATGCGATAGGCGAGGATGATGTCCTTGCCCGCGTTGGGCTGGAGATCGAAGGTCCAGCCCAGCACGCCGCGACGATCATTGACCGACTTGTCCGTGGGCGGAGTCGTGTTCGGCGATGGTTCGATCACGATGGCGCTGTTCTCCGAAATCGGCATCCGGTCGATCAGGCCGACCTTCACCGGGAACGCGTGAAGATTGCGGACCGTCGTCTTGAATTCGCGCTGTTCGGTTTTTGTCGAGCCTATCCAGCTTGGTTCGTTTTCCTTGCGCTTGATGGGCGCGCGCGTCACGGTCACGCGATCGTCGGCGCCGAAGCCGAGCTCGACGCCATCGCCCGGCGCGACAAGGCGCATGCGCGAAACCCCGACGAATTCGCCATCGCGCGTGATGTTGACCGCGCCCGGCAAAAACGGCGCGTCCTCTGCGTTGACGATGCGCGCTTGCAAATAGGCCGTTGGATCGAGCGACGGCGCGACGCGCGCGACGAGATCGGGCGCGAAGGTCGTTGTCGAAATGCGAAAGCCCTTGGACGAGCCGTCGCCGGGTATATCGACGCGCCCCGGAATCTGGAACGACGCCTGATAGGCGCCCGCGTCGAGCGTCGCCTGTTGTTCGTCGACCCGACGCCTCGGCTCCTCGGGCGACGGCGCGGCGGGCGCGTTCTCGCGCGCGGCGTCATAATTCAGCGCGGTCGATGTTTTCGCCATCGGCGCGGACCGCGGCGCGACGCCCAGCGCGACGGGTTGTGGCGGCTCCCAGAAATTCAGCCGTTGCGTGAATACCTCCGGCGCCTCGGCGCCCCGCGTGGCGCGGGTCGTCGACACGGACAGCGAAACGCCGCTCCAGTCCTCGCCCGTGCGTTGCGTGACGGCGGCCCGGCGCACCAGTTCGAGCGAGGCGCGCGCGCCATTCGCCGTATCGAGTTTCGCGTCATAGACAGGCAGCCATCCGGCGCCCGCGACGCGATAAGTCAGCGAAAGCGTCCCCGTGGCGGCGCTGGCCGCGTCAACGCTCACCAGCGCCTCGCGGCTCGCGGGCCGACCGGACGGTGGGCGCTGGCGCGCTTGTTCCAGCCCGCGAATTTCCTCGTCGATGTCGCGCGCGCGGCCTCGGGCGGCCACGAGTTCGTCGCCGATCTTCGCGAGACCCTGCCCCACAGCGTCCCACGCGGTCGTCCACTGGGCGATATCGAGGGGCTTCGCCTCCGGCGAGAGTTTCTCGGGCCCCGCCTGCGAAAAGCGGATCATCATCGCCTTCTTGGCCTCCAGCGCGTCGAGCGTGGCCTGCCAGGCGTCGCGATCGCCGCGCAGCTTCTTCAGCTTTGTCTCGATGGCGCTGTCGCGCGTCGGCTCGACGGCAGGCGCGAGCCGCGTTTCGACCGCGCCAATCGATACCTGCCCAACGGCCGCGCCCGAAACACGCAGCGACGCGGGGTCGACGGAGGCAGGCAGGCCACGCACCACGAGCGTCGAGGCGCCGACGGGCAGATCGATATCGATCACGCGCGTCACGGCGGCCGCGTCGGGATAGACCACGACGGCGTCGACGCGGGACTTGGCCTCGATCTCGGCCGCCAGCGCCGGCGCCCCGGCGATCAGCGCGAATGTCGAGATCGAAAGCGCGAGGCGCGACGAAGCCGTCAAATGCATCGAATAATCCTCCAAAAGGCGGGTTCCCGGGGCAACATTCCCTTCCCACCGAAGGAAAGCAGGCCCAATCCGGTGAAATGACGGCGAAGTTGGGTCAATTTCAGGCTAAAAGCAGCCTCGACGATTCGACGCCCCGGCTGATCGGATCCACCGGGGAAGGAAAGCCCTTGCCGAAATCTGGTTCCGGATTGATCGAACGCGCCTTCGCCAATCCCTGGTTGCTGCTGTCGCTGACCTGCCTGTTCTGGGGCGGCAATGTCGTCGCCGCCCGGCAGGCGATTGGCGAAATTTCCCCGATGACCCTCGTGACCGGCCGTTGGGCGCTCACCTGCGCCATTCTCGTGCTCGCCGCGCGCAAGGCGTTCATGGCCGACCTGCCGACGCTCGCGCCGAAATGGCCGCGCATCCTGCTGATGGGCCTGTTCGGCTTCACCGGCTACCACACGCTTTATTACGTCTCGGCCCATTACACGCCCGGCCTGCACATCGCGATCCTGCAGGGCGTGACGCCGGTTCTGGTCTTCATTGGCGCCTGGCTGCTCTGGCGCACGCCGGTGCGGCTCGCGCAGGCGCTGGGATGCCTGCTGACGCTGGTCGGCGTCGCGCTGGTCGGCGCGCGCGGCGAGCTGTCGCAACTGGCCGCGATGCAATTCAATCTGGGCGACATCGGCATGCTCGTCGCCTCGGTCTTCTATGGCGGCTACACGCTGGCGCTGCGCACGCGCCCGGCGGCCTCGCCCATGGGCTTCTTCGTCGCGCTTGGCTTTGTGGCGCTGCTGACGTCGCTGCCCCTGCTCGGCGCCGAATGGGCGCTGGGCGAACTCTTCTGGCCGACGGGCAAGGGCCTCGTGATCCTGCTTTATGTCGCGATCTTCCCGACCCTGCTCGCGCAGGTTTTCTTCATTCGCGGCGTGGAGCTGATCGGGCCGGGCCGCGCCACGCTGTTCTACAATCTCACGCCAGCCATTGGCGCTATTTTCTCGACCGTGTTCCTGCGCGAACCCTTCGAGGTCTATCACGCCGTGGCGCTGGCGCTGGTCATCGGCGGTGTGATGATGGCCGAGAGACTGGGCCGATGATCGCCCCGGGCGCCAGCCATGCGCCAATGGGGCTCGACGGCTTGGACGGCCTCGCCCATGGTGCCGCCAACGAACGCTGATTGAAACGCTCATGGAAAACCCGCCCCCGGCGCGCGCCGCCGCGCCCCTGCCCAGCCGACTGACCAAGGCCCCCTGGCTGCCGCTGGCCCTGACCGTCACGGTCTGGGGCGGCAATGTCGTGGTCGCCCGCTCGGCCGTTGGCCATGTCTCGCCCTTCGCGCTCGTGACGTTTCGCTGGCTGGTCGTTTGCGCGCTGGTTCTGGTTTTCGCGCGCCGCGCGATCGCGCCGGCGCTCGTCCAGCTCCGGCCCCACTGGCTCTACGTGGCGGCGATGGGCGCGGCCGGCTTCAGCATGTCCAACGTGCTGTTTTTCGGCGGGGCGAAATACACGACCGGGCTCAACATCGCCATCGTTTCGGCGGTCATTCCGGTGCTGGTGATCATCGGCGCGCGCATCGTCTTTGGGTCGCGCATCAGTGGGCGTCAGATGATCGGCGTCGCCCTGACGATTATCGGCATTCTCGTCGTCGCGACGCAGGGCGATCTCACGGCCATCGGCGCGCTGCGCTTCAATCTTGGCGATCTCATCGAACTCGCCGGAACGATTTTCTACGCCGGCTTCACCGTCGCGCTTCGCAAGAAGCCGCCGATAACGGCCTTCGCGTTTTTCATCGGCATCGCGCTGTCGGCCTTTGTCAGTTCGCTGCCGGGACTGACCTATGAAATCTTCGACGGCTCCTTCATCTGGCCGACGCCTTATGGATGGTCCGCGATTTTCTATGTCGCGATCTTCACCTCGCTCGTCGGACAGATGTCCTGGATCAAGGCCGTCGAACTGATCGGGCCAAGCCGGGCCGGCGTGTTCCAGAATCTCGTGCCCATCATTGGCGCGGGTCTCTCCGTGCTGCTGCTCGGCGAGGCGTTCCACGCCTACCACGCCATATCCATGGCGCTGGTGCTCGCCGGCATCTTCGTTTCCGAGCGCATGGGGCGCGCATGAAAAAGGCGCCGGATCGCTCCGGCGCCTTGTTCATTGGATGAGGCGGATTCGTCAGAACCTGAGCGCCTTGACCTGCTTCACGCCCGCGAGCGCGTGCACCTTGGTCAGCACCGCGTCGGGCACTTCGCTGTCGACCTCGACCAGCGCGATCGCCGAACCGCCCTCCGTGTCGCGACCGAGCGCGAAGGTGGCGATGTTGACGCCGGCGTCGCCGAGGATGCTGGCGAAACGGCCGATAAATCCGGGCTTGTCCTCGTTGGTCACGTAGATCATCGAGGGCGCGAATTCCGCGTCGACCTTGATCCCCTTGATGTTGAGAATGCGCGGCTTGCCGTCCTGGAACACCGTGCCCGAAATCGAGCGCTCCATCGTCTCGGTCGAAACGATCAGCGTCACCAGCGATTCGTAATCGCCTTCCGCCGCGCGCGTCACCTCGTCGATGACGACGCCACGCTCCTTGGCGACGATCGGCGCCGACACGACGTTGACGTCGGCGAGCAGGGGCCGCAACAGGCCGGCGATGGCGGAAGCGGTGAGCGCCTTGGTCTTGAGCGAGGCCACGGCGCCTTCATAGACGATGGTGACCTTCTTGATGTTCGTGTCGGTCAACTGCCCGGCGAAGGAACCCAGCTTCTCGGCGAGCGCGATGAAGGGCTTCAGCCGCGGCGCTTCCTCCGCGGTGATCGAGGGGAAGTTGATCGCGTTCGAGATGGCGCCACGCATAAGATAGTCGGACATCTGCTCGGCGACCTGCAACGCGACATTCTCCTGCGCCTCGGTGGTGGAGGCGCCGAGATGCGGCGTGCACACGACATTGGGATGGCCGAACAGGATGTTCGACGTCGCCGGCTCCTCCGAGAACACGTCGAAGGCGCCGCCGGCCACGTGGCCGGAATCAAGCGCCGCGCGCATGGCCTTCTCGTCGACCAGCTCGCCGCGCGCGCAGTTGATGATGCGCACGCCCTTCTTGGTCTTGCCGATGTTTTCCGCGCCCATGATCCCGCGCGTTTGCGGCGTCAGCGGCGTGTGCAGCGTGATGAAATCGGCGCGGCGCAGCAATTCGTCGAGCTCGACCTTCTCGACGCCGAGATCGCGCGCCCGCTCGGGGCTGAGATAGGGGTCGAAGGCGATGACGCGCATGCGCAGGCCAACGGCGCGCTCGGCGACGATGGAGCCGATATTGCCGCAGCCGATGATGCCCAGCGTCTTGGCGGTGATTTCCACGCCCATGAAGCGGTTCTTTTCCCACTTGCCCGCCTGCGTCGAGGCGTCGGCGGCGGGAATCTCGCGCGCCAGCGCGAACATCATGGCGATGGCGTGCTCGGCGGTCGTGATCGAATTGCCGAACGGCGTGTTCATCACGATGATGCCCTTGGCGGTCGCCGCGGGAATGTCGACATTGTCGACGCCGATGCCGGCGCGGCCAATGACCTTCAGGCGCGTCGCGCGCTCCAGCAGCTTCGCGGTGACCTTGGTGTTGGAGCGGATGGCGAGGCCATCATAGTTGCCGATGATCTCGGCGAGCTTGTCCTTGTCCTTGCCGAGGTTCGGCTGGAAGTCCGTCTCGACGCCGTGATCCTTGAAAATCTGGACGGCGGCGGTGGACAGCGCGTCGGAGATGAGAACGCGGGGGGCCATGGAATACTCCCTGGGATATGCCCCTTCTCTCTGGGGAAAAGGGGGCCGGCGAAGCCGGCGAACGTGGGGAAAGAGTGGCTGGCGACGCGGGCCGCGACAGGCTCCCGCCACGCGGGCGGGAGCCTGAACGACGAGCGGTTTACGCGGCTTTCGCCTTGGCGAAGGCCCAGTCGAGCCAATGCGTCAGGGCGGCGACGTCGGCGGTCTCGACCGTCGCGCCGCACCAGATGCGCAAGCCGGGAGGGGCGTCGCGATATCCGTCGATGTCGTAGGCGATCTTCTCGGCCTCGAGCAGCGCGGGAATCTTCTTGACGAAAGCCGCCTGCCCTTCCGCCGGCAGCGCCGTGATCGCGGGATCGACGATCTTGAGACAGACGCTGGTGTTGGAGCGGATCGCCTCGTTCGTCGCGAGGAAATCCACCCATGGCGTCCTGGCGACCCAGTCGGCGATTGCCTTGAGGTTGGCGTTGGCGCGCGACATCAGTCCGTTGAGGCCACCGATGGTCTGGGCCCATTCGAGCGCGTCGATATAGTCCTCGACGCAGAGCATCGAGGGCGTGTTGATCGTGTCGCCCTCGAAAATGCCCTTGATGAGCTTGCCATTGTTGGTCAGGCGGAAAATCTTCGGCAGCGGCCACGCGGGCGCGTAGCTTTCAAGACGCTCGACCGCGCGCGGTCCCAGAATGAGCATGCCGTGCGCGGCCTCGCCGCCGAGCACCTTCTGCCAGGAGTAGGTGACGACATCGAGCTTGGCCCAGTCGAGCGGCTGCGCGAAGGCGGCCGACGTGGCGTCGCAAATGGTCAGGCCCTTGCGATCGTCCTTGATCCAGTCGCCATTCGGCACCTTCACGCCAGACGTCGTGCCATTCCACGTGAAGACGACATCATTGTCGAAATTCACCGCGGCCAGATCGGCGATGTCGCCGTAGCCGGCCTTGAGAACGCGCGCGTCCTTCAGCTTCAGCTGCTTGACGACGTCCGTCACCCAGCCCTCGCCGAAGCTCTCCCACGACAGCATGTCGACGCCGCGGGCGCCGAGCAGCGACCAGAGCGCCATCTCGACCGCGCCCGTGTCGGACGCCGGCACGATGCCGATCAGGTAATTGGCGGGAACGCCGAGGATTTCGCGCGTCAGGTCGATGGCGCGCTTGAGCTTGACCTTGCCAGCCTTGGCGCGATGCGACCGCCCGAGCGGCGCGTCCTTCAGGTTTTGCAGGGAATAGCCCGGGCGCTTGGCGCAGGGGCCGGACGAGAAACAGGGATTGGCCGGCCTCTGGCCGGGGATCGACGTCGTCATGATAGACCATCCTTTCAGATGGGCGCCTCCCGTTGGGGGGAGGTGTCCCGAGGTCGGCGATATGGGAAGCGACCGGCGCCGTCAAGCGGAGCCGGCGGCGGTCATCCCGTCGCGACCGGCGCGCGAAGCCCCCGCCGCTCCATGCGCGGGAAGACCTCCTGCACGAAATAAGGCAGTTCCTGGAGGTAGTTCAGGAACACCAGCGTAGAGCCCGCGACGCCGAGCGCGGATATTTTCTCCAGTTCGTCGACGATATCGTCGGGCGTGCCGATCACCGGATACATGCCCGCGAACATGCCGGGATAGCGCGGCGCCTTGGAGCCATCGAGCGAGGCCGCCAGCGCGCGGTCGGCGACGGTGTCGCCCGTGCGCGTGCTGCTCGACATGGTGCGCGCCTTCTGCCGCGCGAAATAGGCGGGCGCGTCGGGGTCGGCCATTTCGACCGCGTAGTAATGGGCGTAGTCCAGCGCTTCCTTGCGGGTCGGCTTGCAGACGAATTGCGTCTCCACGTAGACGTCGGGCTTGCGTCCGTACGTGGCGGCGAGATTGTTGAGGTTCGCCACCGTGGCGCTGGCGACATCGAGGCTCTGCAACGCGGTGAACAGGATGTCCGCCGTGCGCGCGGCGAAAATCTGGCCATCGCCCGATTGCGCGGCGGACATGACCGGCGGTCGCGGCTTCTGCACCGGCAGCGGATCGGTGATCACGCCCTGCAGGTCGAAGAACTCGCCCTTCCAGTCGAACTTCGGTCCGCCCTCCATCATCTTGGCGTAGATCTGATACCACTCGAAGCCACGATCATAGCGGCGCTCGCCGGTCAGGGTGATGCCGTGCGGGCTGAACTCATCGGGGTTCCAGCCGCACACGATGTTGAGGCCGGCGCGCCCATGGGTGGCGTGATCGACGGTGGTGATCGCCTTGGCGGCGAAGGCGGCGGTGATCAGCGAAACATGCGCCGTGACGAAGACGCCGATGTTCTTCGTCAGGGCGCCAAGCGCGGCGGCCTGCGTGAACGTTTCGAACGAACGGCCCCACATGTCCGCCTCGCCGCCAAGTCCGTGCCATTTGGCGATCGGCAGCAGGAACTCGACGCCCGATCGATCGGCGAGCGTGGCGACCTCGACCATCTCGTCCCAGTCGGCGCGCCAGCGCTCCGGCGCGCGACTGGGCGTCATGCCGCCCGCGCAATTGATGCCGAACACGCCGAACTTGTATTTGTTCGCGCCGAAATAACCCGCCATTCCCCGTCTCCGCCCGTGATTGTTTATGGCCGGAGGCTAGTGCGGCGGGGCGCGTTGTCAATCGCGCGCCTCAAACGAAAAACGGGGCCCCAGGCCCCGCTTGACGATACTTCTGGCGCGTTGGCGTCAGTCGATCATGTAGCGAACGCCAACCTTGACTTCCTTGACGCTGACCGTGCCGACGCCCGCGGCCGTCGAGCCCGGCAGGGGCTGATACTGGCCAAGGTTCATGTAGCGGAAGCCGATGTCGAGCTTGGCGCGATCGTTGAGCGCGTAGGCGACGCCGGCCATCAGCGACCAGGCGAAGTTGTAGCGCGTGGAATTGGCGACCTGCGTCCAGTTCTGCTTGGCGAAGGTCACGGGCTTGCCCGTGTAGGGAATGTTGGGCTGATTGGCGATGCTCCCGCCGACAATATTGCCGAACTGGTCAAGCCAGATGAGCGGATAATTGCCCGTCGGCGTCAGATCGGCCGTGTAGAGCGAGCCATCCGAGGTCTTGTAGTAGTTGACCGAGGCGCTTGAGGTCAGACGGGAAACGCCAACGCCGGCGCCAACATAGGGGGTAATTCCGTTCCAGGTGCCCAGATCGACATAGCCGTTCAGCATGAGCGCCAGCGAGCGAAGATCGGAGGTCGTTTTTTGCTGACAGGTGCCGGCCTGATCGGCCCACAAATATCCCAGCAGTGTTCCGTTCGCCTGCGAAGTCAGGCCTTGCAGCAAATAGGGACAGGTGATGTTCGACACGCCATCGGCGAGCTTGAGCGTCGACACCGTGTTGTTCTGTGGCTTGCGCATGTCGAAGCCGATATCGAAGCGCAGCCAGTTGTTGACCTTGTAGCCAACGCCGAGATCAACCGACCACGCGGACAGATTGTTCTTGTTGGTGGCGCTGCCAGATATCTTGGGAATGGTGTCGAAGCCAAGGCCCGCGTCGCCGCGCAGATACCAGCCCGTTCCAAGCTCCACCGGATCGGCGGCGAGCGCGGCTTCCGGCGCTGGCTCGACCATGGACTTGAGCCAGTCCGCGGCCATCGCGCGCGGCGTCAGCGCGATCGCCATGACGCCGGCCAAAGCCAATCTCCCGAGGCCAACCATATCAAACTCCTTCGACAATCACCGTTGCATGTGATTCCCAAGGATGATGGACGAGATTGCTTAATCGTCGCTTAACTATAAATCTTTTTTTGAATTGACTTTGTAAAAATAAAAAAAGCGCGGGGATATCCCGCGCTTTTCGAAGTTCGATGGTGTGAATACTAGTCTCAGTACCGCGGACGGCTGGTCGAAACGCTGCCGCTGGCCACGTAGGCGCCGCCGGCCGCGCCATAGCCGCCGCCCTGAACAACCTGGCCGCTGGTGACGACCTGACCGGAACCGTAACCGCCCGCCGCGTAATTCGCCGAGGGCAGCGTCGCGCTGGCCGAATAGCTCGCCGAGGTCGAGGCTTCCGACAGCATCCAGCGCATGCCGATGTGCACGTCCTGCGAGGACAGCTTGTAGGACTGGCGCTCGAAGGGGCAATTCGTCGAGGGGATGTTCGGCTGACAGGTGATGACACCCGCCGTGGCCGAGCCCATGTTCAGGTAGCGATAGCCGATTTCCAGCTTGAGGCGCTTGTTCACGTCCCAGGACAGGCCCGTCATCAGCGCGAAGGCCGGCGCGATCGACACCTTGCTCGGCGCGAAACCATAGCCGCCCGAGCCGTAGATCGCAACGCCGCCCGCCGTCTGACCGATCGGCTGGGTGCCGCCGATGTCGTTCAGGCCGCTGACGTTATGGGCCGCGAAACCGACGCCGGCGCCGATGTAGGGGGTCAGCCCATACCAGGTGCCGAGATCGAAGTAGCCGTTGGCGAGGAAAACCGACGACTGAATGCTGGAGGAATAATTGTCGTATCCGCGATCGGCGGTCGGGATCGGCAGGAACAGGCCCGCGTTATAGCTCTCGACCGCGTGGTATGCGGCGCTGGAGCGAATTTCGCCGGTGATGTCCGCCCGGAACCAGTTGTTGAACTGGTAACCGACGCCGAGGCGCACGAAGGCCGACGAGCCAATCGACTGCGCATCGAACCGGTTGTCCGGAACGGTCACGCCGACGGCGGTGAATTTCGTGCTGGTGCTGACGGATTCGATGCCAGCGCCGACATCGCCGCGGATGTACCACCCGCTCATGTCGGGATCCGACAGGATCGCGCCGCGCAACGGCGCCTCGACCATGGGAGGGGGCGGAAGCATATCGGCGGCGCGCGCGATTTGCGGCGCCAGTGCGACAGCGGTCGCGATACCAAGGGCCCGGATCGGACTCATTGAAAATTCCCTTCGTTCCAACGGCGCGAACGTCTCACTCACGTCGACTGAGAAGGGAGAATGCTCGAAACTTCTTAAAGCAAGTTTAACCCTAATCCTTAAGCTTAATAATCATCGCGAATTAATCATTACTCGGCCGCTATCCTGCCGGCGGCGCCCGATATTTCGGCGCAAATGGCGTCGACAACCCGCTCGACCATCGCCCGATCGTCGCCCTCGGCCATGACGCGAATCACCGGCTCCGTGCCCGAAGGCCGGATAACCAGCCGGCCCGACTTGCCAAGCTGGCTTTCGGCTTCCGCGATCGCTCGCTTGACGCCTTCGTTGGCGAGCGGCTTGCCGCCGGCGTAACGGACGTTTTTCAGCAATTGCGGCACGGGATCGAAGACATGGCAGACCTGACTGACCGGTTTCTGCTGCTTCTGCACGGCGGCGAGGATTTGCAAGGCCGACACGAGGCCGTCGCCCGTCGTGGTGAAGTCCGACAGGACGATATGGCCGGACTGCTCGCCGCCTACGTTGAATCCGTGCTCGCGCATGTATTCGAGAACATAGCGGTCGCCCACCTGCGTGCGCGGCATTTCGAGACCGATCGACGCGAGATACCGCTCCAGCCCCAGGTTGGACATGACCGTGGTCACGATGCCCGGCTTCGACAGGCGCCCGTCTTCCTGCCAGCCATGGGCGACAACCGCCATGAGCTGGTCGCCGTCGACGATCTGGCCCCGTTCGTCCACCACGATCACCCGGTCGGCGTCGCCATCGAGCGCGATGCCGATGTCGGCGCGCATCTCGCGCACCTTGTGGATCAGCGCGTCGGGCGCGGTCGAACCGACCTCGTGGTTGATGTTGAAGCCGTTCGGCTCGTCGCCGATGGTGAACACCTCGGCGCCCAGTTCCCATAGCGCTTCCGGCGCCACCTTGTAGGCGGCCCCGTGGGCGCAATCGAGCACGATGCGCAGGCCGTCCAGCGACAGGTTGCGCGGCAGGGTGCGCTTGGCGAATTCGATGTAGCGGGCGTGCACGCTCTCGACGCGCTTGGCGCGACCGAGGTCGCGCGACGGCGACAGGCGCGGCGCGAGATCGCTTCCAAGCAATGCCTCGATCTCGCTCTCGACGTCGTCCGACAGCTTGAAGCCGTCCGGCCCGAACAGCTTGATGCCATTGTCCTCGAACGAATTATGCGAAGCGGAGATCATCACGCCAAGATCGGCGCGCATGGAGCGGGTCAACATGGCGACGGCGGGGGTCGGGATGGGGCCGAGCAGCAGCACATCCATGCCGACGGAGGTGAAGCCGGCGACCATGGCGTATTCGATCATGTAGCCGGAAAGCCGCGTGTCCTTGCCGATGACCACGCGATGGCGATGCTCGCCGCGCTGGAAGGCGATGCCCGCCGCCTGCCCGACCTTGAGGGCGAGCTCGGGGGTGATGACGCCATTGGCCTTGCCGCGAATGCCGTCGGTGCCGAAATACTTTCTAGCCATCCCGTGGTCCCCCCGGGCCGCGCAAGAATACGGGCCGCATGGCGTCGGATAAACAGTCTTCCGCGCGGTCCGAATACGAACGGCGACCAGACTTCGATTCTCGCTCGTCTCTAGCATATTCATTTAGATCGCGGAACGTCGCGGCGCGCGGCGCGCGCGACACGCCGGATCGCCCGGAAGCCGGGAATGTGGGCCGCCCGCCGAATACGGGGGTGGAAAACGGCCCGGACGGGGATAGACTGCGCGGAATCATCGATCCGGACCCGCGAACGCAATGAGAATCACGATTTACCACAATCCCAACTGCGGCACGTCGCGAACGGTTCTGGGCATGTTGCGCGAGCGCGGGCTCGATCCCGAGGTGGTCGAATACCTGAAGACCCCGCCCGGGCGGGTCGTGCTCAGGGATCTCCTGTCGAAAATGCGGATGACCCCGCGCGAATTGCTGCGCCGTCGCGGCACGCCCTTCGACGAGCTTGGCCTCGACAATCCCGATCTGAGCGACGACGCGCTGCTCGATGCGCTGGAGGCCCACCCCATTCTGATGGAACGGCCCATCGTCGTGGCGCCCGGCGGCGCGCGCGTCTGCCGGCCCGCCGACCGCCTTCTGGAAATACTGCCCGCCTGAAACCGTCACGTTTCCGTCGGATGAGTCCGCTAGCCGGATCAGCCGCGCGTGGACTGATTCGGCAACGGGAGCCCGCATGGGTTATGTATTTCTCGCCATCGCCATCATCAGCGAGGTCGCCGCCACCTCGGCTTTGGCCGCCTCGCGGGGACTGACCCGCGCCGGGCCGATCGCGGTCATGGTCGTTGGCTACACGATCGCCTTTTTATGCCTCGCGATGACGGTGCGAACGATTCCCGTTGGCGTCGCCTACGCGATCTGGAGCGGCGCCGGGATCGTGCTGATCAGTCTTGTCGGCCTGGTCTGGTTCAACCAGACGCTCGATGCGCCCGCCGTCGTCGGGCTCGGCTTCATCGCGACGGGAGTCGTGATCGTCCAGACCCTGTCGACGACCGCGCGTCTCTAGGCGCGCGGTCGCGTTCCTTCAAGGTAGATCAAACCTGCGGCTGGGGCTCGAGCCCGCCGGTCCCGTCCGGCTCCGGCTTCGGCCGCGTCTTGCCCGCGGTCGGCACGATGGGCGTGGCGCGGGTCGACGGCGGCGGCTCCTCGGTCTGGCGCACGGGCTGCTTGCCCGCCAGCAGACCCTTGATCTCGTCGCCGGTGAGCGTCTCGAACTCAAGCAACGCCTTGGCCACCAGTTCGAGCCCCTCGCGATGCTCGGTCAGGATGCGGCGCGCGTCGTCGTTGCCCTTCTGGACGAGACGGCGCACTTCCGCGTCGATGATCTGCGAGGTCGCTTCCGACACGCTGCGCTGGCGACCCATGGACATCCCGAGGAAAACCTCCTCCTGGTTTTCGCCATAGGCCACGGTGCCCAGTTCATCGGAGAAGCCAAGCTGCGTCACCATGGCGCGCGCCATGCGGGTCGCCTGCTGGATGTCGCTCGACGCGCCCGAGGTGATGTTCTCCTTGCCGAACACCAGCTCCTCGGCGATGCGACCGCCCATCGCGACCGCGAGGTTCGACGTCAGCTCGATGTACTTGTAACCGAGGCGATCGCCTTCCGGCAGACGCATGACCATGCCCAGCGCGCGACCGCGCGGAATGATCGTCGCCTTGTGGATTGGGTCGCTCGCCGGCACGTTGATGGCGACGATCGCGTGACCGGCCTCGTGATAGGCGGTGAGCTTCTTCTCGTCCTCGGACATGACCATCGACCGGCGCTCTGCGCCCATCATCACCTTGTCCTTGGCGTCCTCGAACTCGGCGTGGGTCACCACGCGCTTGCCGCGACGGGCGGCGAGCAGGGCGGCCTCGTTGACGAGGTTCATCAGATCGGCGCCCGAGAAACCCGGCGTGCCGCGCGCGACGGTCTTGAGATCCACGTCAGGCGCCATCGGCACCTTGCGGGCGTGGACCTTCAGGATTTTTTCGCGACCGATGATGTCGGGCAGCGGCACGACGATCTGCCGATCGAAACGACCCGGACGCAGCAGGGCGGGATCGAGCACGTCGGGGCGATTGGTCGCCGCGATGATGATGATGCCCTCGTTGACCTCGAAGCCGTCCATCTCGACGAGCAACTGGTTGAGCGTCTGTTCGCGCTCGTCGTTGCCGCCGCCGAGGCCCGCGCCGCGATGGCGACCGACCGCGTCGATTTCATCGATGAAGATAATGCAGGGCGCGTTCTTCTTGGCCTGCTCGAACATGTCGCGCACGCGGCTGGCGCCGACGCCCACGAACATCTCGACGAAGTCGGAGCCCGAAATCGTGAAGAAAGGCACGTTCGCCTCGCCGGCGACGGCGCGCGCGGTGAGGGTCTTGCCGGTGCCCGGAGGGCCGACCAGCAGAACGCCGCGCGGTATGCGACCGCCCAGCCGCTGGAACTTTTGCGGATCCTTGAGGAATTCGACGATCTCGGTGAGGTCTTCCTTCGCCTCGTCGATGCCCGCCACGTCCTCGAAGGTCACGCGGCCATGCGCCTCGGTCAGAAGCTTGGCCTTCGACTTGCCAAAGCCCATGGCCTTGCCGCCCGCGCCCTGCATCTGCCGCGAAAGGAAAATCCACACGCCAAGAAAGGCGATGAGCGGCAGGCCGTTGACGAGTAGCGTGACCAGCCACGAATTGCCCTCCGAAGGGGGCCGGGCGTTGGTCGTGACGTTTTTCTTGATCAACGTCTGCACCAGCGACGGATCGTTCGGCGCGTAGGACGAGAACGCGCGATTGTTATCGGTGAAATGACCGCTGATATCGTTGCCAGAGATGGTCACGTCACGCACGTGGCCCTGATCGACCTCGGAAAGGAACTGGCTGTAGCCGATATCCTGGGCCTGCGTGCGCTGTCCGGGATTCTGGAACAGCATGACGAGCGCGACCACCAGAAGAAAGATGATCACCCAGAGCGCGAAATTCCGATAATTCGGGTTCATTTCAGACCTTGCCCGGAATCCGGCGCCGTTGATCGGCCGGGTCTCCGTGTTCTGCCTATTTATGCCTCGTAACGGCCCTTGCCAAGGGAAGCACTGGTCAAACTCTCGTTTGAAAGTGGCTTTTTGACGTTACCGTGAACAGGGTGGCGTCAATAGGTTGCGTTTCCCTTGCGCCCCGATGTCGCCCGGCGAAGCGATTCCCTCGAAATCGCGAGCTCGCCGTTGGCGCGCAACCGCACCAGGGCGCCGCCGAGCGAGGCGCGCAAGGCGACGCCCCGTTCAAGAGCCCCGCGCAATCGCTCGATCAATGCTTCCGCCCGGTCGAGCCTTGGCTTTCGACCCGTCAGTCGCTCGATCTCGCCGACAATCAGGCGCAGCAGGATTTCGGCCGCGACCGCCTCGCCCGTCGGCAGGCGCGCGGTGAAGCCCGTTTCCGAGATGGTGGCCCCGATCGCCCGCGCAAACGCCCCCGCGGCGGCGGCGAGCGCCCGGTCCGCCCGGCCCGCGCGCGCGCCGAGCCTGACAAGCGCCGACCGGTCGAGCCCCTCCGCCGCGAGGGTTTCCGCCAGGTGGCGCACGCGGGTGCGGGCATAGACAGGGTTTTCATTCGAGGGATCGAGAAAAAACGGCTGGCCGGCGCTCTCGCAGATGGCGACGAGTTCGGCCTTGGCGAAATCAAGCAACGGGCGCGCGTGCCAAAGCGCGCCCCGTCGCATCTCGCGCGCCATGCCGGCCAGACCCGCCACGCCGCTGCCCCGCAACAGGCGGAACAGAATCGTTTCGGCCTGATCATCGGCGTGATGGGCGGTCGCCAGCGTGTCGGCGCCAACGCGCGCCGCGTGCGCCGCGAGCAGTTCGTATCGGGCGTCGCGCGCGCGCTCCTGCACGCGCGTCCTCGGCTTGTCGCCGGTCCAGATCAGGGTTGCATGTGGAACGCCCAGCGACGCCGCCCACGCGGCGACGCTTTCCGCCTCGGTCCGCGATTCCGGACGCAATCCATGATCGACGGTCGCCGCGAAAACCGGGACCGCGCCGCCGGCCGCCCGCCAGCGCGCCGCGAGCAACAGCAGCGCCATGGAGTCCGGCCCGCCGGACACCGCGATCAACAAACCGCCGCGACCCGCCATGCCCGCGAAAAGGCTAGACGCCGCCTCGCCGCCCGGAACGCTCACGCTTGACCAGCGCCGGTCAGCATTGCGAGCGCTTGGACTCGCGGTCGGCGGTGGCGCGGATCGAGGCCGAGGCCGCCGTGTATTTGCGGCCGATCTCGCCATAGGCCGCGCAGGCCTGTTCGCGCGCGCCGAGCTTCTGGAGCGACAGGCCCAGCTTGAGCAGGGCCTCGGGCGCGCGCGGCGATTTCTCGTAGTCGGTCGAGACCTTGAGATATTGCTCGGCGGCCTCGCGCGGACGCGAGCGCTTGTAGAAGCTTTCGCCCAGATAGAACGTGGCGTCCGCGGCCATGCGGTCGCGCGGGTGCTTTTGCAAGAAGGTCCGGAACGCCGCCTCGGCGCTGTCGAACTGACCGGCCTTGAGGGTTTCAAGCGCCGCGTCGAATTCGTCGCGCGGCGAGGCCGGCGGCAGCGCGACGGCGGTCGGCGCGATGGGCTCCGCCCCGCCAATGCGCGGCACGGCCGGGCCAGGCGCGCCCAGCGGCTGCTGGTTCAGGCCGGCGACCGCCGAACGCGGCGCGTTCACGCCATGGCTGATGTCCATCGGCGCGCCGGAATCATCGGCGAGATCCTCGACATCGTCGGGCGCGGCGGCGGGAGCGGCGATCGGCCCCCTCGGCAGGGTCGCGCGCAGGGGAGCCGATGGAGAGGGCGTCTCGCCGATGGGTCGCGGCGCGCCCGGCGCGTCCGGCAACGCGTCGGGATCGAAGGCGTCGCCACGACGACCGGCGCGCCCAGCAGCCGCGACGCGCGGCGCGGGCGCGAGATCGGTTGGCGGCGCCCCCGCGGGGCCCGCGACGACCGGATAACCGTTTTCATTCAGCTCCGAGCGCTTGCCGGGCGGCGGCGTTGGCGCGCGGGGCGGCGCGCCCTTGCCACCGCTTTCCTGGAAGCGGAAATCGACGTCCTGCTGGAACTTGCGCAACTGGTCTTCCAGCCGCTTGATCTGGAATTGCATCTGCTCGATTTCGCCATTCTGGACGCGCAACTGGCTTTCAAGCCGGTCGATGCGCACCATCAGGCCGGCTGCGTCCTGCGCCTGCGCGGGCACGACAAGCGTCGAGCCGCCGGGAATATCGCGCGGCGGCAGCCACGCGCTGGCGACGCGCGAATCCTGCGCGTGGGCGACACTTGCGATCAGGCAGGAGGCCATGAAGCCAAGGGCGATGGCGCGACCGGTACGGGACATCGGATCAATCCAGGAAATGAGAACCGCTGATGCCATATCATACCGCCACGCCTCCGGCCAAAATGCGGCGAGGCCGCGGCGTTCGGGAGGCGAGCCCGCCCAAGGAAAAACCGGCGCTCCCGAGGGAAGCGCCGGCCAATCGCGACACCCTGGAAACGGGTGGGTCAGCTATTGCCGCCGCCATTGAGCACGGTGACGGCGCGACGGTTCTGCGACCAGCAGGAAATGTCGTCGCAAACCGCGACGGGCCGCTCCTTGCCGTAGCTGATCGTGCGCATGCGCGAGGCCGGCACGCCCTTGGCGGCGAGATAGTTCTTCGTCACCTCGGCGCGGCGCTGGCCGAGCGCGATGTTGTATTCGCGGGTGCCACGCTCGTCGGCGTGTCCCTCGACGGTGAAGCTGTAGCGCGAATACTGCTGCAACCAGCGCGCCTGCTTGTCGAGCGTCGTCTGCGCGGTGGAGGTCAGCTCGGACGAGTCCGTCTCGAAGAACACGCGATCGCCGACGTTGACGACGAAATCCTGCTGGCTGCCCGGCGTCGCGACGCCCGAACCAACGCCGCCAAGACCGCCCGCGCCATTGGCGCCATTGGCGTCATCGGGGTTCTTCGAGCAAGCGGCGATGGACAGGGCCGCTGTCAGCGCGAGCGCGAGCTTGAGGCCGCGGCCCCCGGTGGAAAACAACATACGGCTACTCCTGTGCCAGTCGATACATGACCCCGTCCTAGGCCCCGATGGTTAAGCGAAGGTTCCATCAACCTTGATGAAGGGTATTTTGAATGCGTGGCATTTGAGCCAATGCGCGACGTGGTTAAGCGGCGCTTAATGGCCGCAATGCGGCAAGGGCGCGCCCATGAAAAGGCGCGCCCCCGGCGTGACTTATCCGCAACGGTCGAACGTGCGCCGACCTATTGCCTGATCTCGAACCAGCCGATGCGGTTGACGCCGCTTTCCGCCATCACAATGCCCTTGCCGTCGACGGTCGGCATCATGTTGCGCACGACGCCGCCGCCCGTCGGAATTTCCCAGCTCTGGAATTTCTCCGTCCGGGGATCGAAGCGCACGAGAAGGTTGGGCTTGGCGCCGCCCTCGACGTACCAGATCACGTCGTTGAGCGCCGTGATCGCATAGGGAAAGGTTTTTGGTCCGCTGGGCGAGGCCCATTCCTTCGTCGCGCCCGTTTTCGGGTCGTACATGCCGAGATAACCGCGCGAATAGTCAGTGTACCAGAGTCGGTCGTCGGACGTGATCGCCAGACGACGCGGTCGCGTGCCGGGATTCGGCAGGGCGTATTCCTTGAGCTCGAACGTGACGGGATCGATGCTGGCGAGGCGCGGCCCGCCGAACTCCTCGAAGAAAACGGTCCCCCTCGAATCGAACACCATGCCATAGGGCTGCGATTTCGCCTGCGGCATTGTGATCAACTTGATCTCGTGGCTGGCCATGTCGAACCTGCCGACCATGTTGGCCTGTTGAAGTGTGAACCAGATATGCTTCTCGCCCCTGTCGAACAGCGGCGTATGCGGATCCTTCGCCTTGGCGTCGGGCATGAAATATTCGGCGACCTCGCCCGTTTTGGGGTCGAGCCGGCCAATATGCGCGCCCCAGTTCGCCGCGTACCAGATGAACCCCTGCTTGTCCTCGATAAGTCCGTGCGGCCCGGACAGCGCGGTCGGCAACGTGAATTCCTTCATGGCGCCATTGCGCGGATCGAGACGCCCGAGAACATTGGCCGACTGGCCGGACCACCAGATCATGCCGTCCCGGGTCGCCAGCGGATCATGCGGCCGCGAGCCCGGCGTCGGCACCTGCCACGAATGAAACTCGACCTTCACGTCGCCCGCGATGACGACCGGTTTGGGCTTGGGCTTCTCGGGCCAATTGGAGGACAGATACTGCTTCACGTCGTCGAAGCGATCCGGGGGAATCGGCGCGCCAATGTTCTTCATCATGTCGAGGACTGTCTGCCAGCCTTCGGGTGTGTAGCCGCCGCCAGCGGTGAAGCGCCGCGCCTCGTGGCAGGAGACGCAGACCGTCGAGACGACGTCCTTGCCCTTGCCTTCCGGCCAGCTTTCCTGCGCCAGCGCGGCGCCGCCAAGAACGCCTGTCAGGACCGTCGAAATGAATAAACGCGCCAACATGAGCCAGTTCCTTCCCCCGAGCGCTCAACGCGCGTTCATTTTCTGATTGACGCACTGGTCAAGCGTGACCTGACGAATCCATTTCAGGTGGCGACCGTTGCCCAGTTGATATTCGCGCAGGCAGGCGCGCCGCGCCATCTGGTAAGGCGAGCCTCCCCCCGCGCCAGCGCCACGACTGGCCCGCCACGACCGGCACTCCGTCGAAAGTTCGCTTGCGTGGGCGCGCATGCAAGCCATGCGCGCCGGCTGATCGGCGATGACATCGCCGCAAAGGCGGCGCGCGTCGGGCGCGCAGGGTTTCGGGGCGCCTCCACCACCGCCGCCGCGCTTGCCAGCGGCGAGCGCAACGCCGGTCGTCAGGCACAGGACCGCGACCGCGAGAAACATACCGGCTTTCATCCTTCCTCCCCGATCGCTCCCGGACTTGCATCCGGCGCGCCAGCGAATAACAAAGCGCCCGGGGCTGTCAACGCGCGCGGCGCGGCCAGCCCCGGATACGCGCGAGGAGACTCCCATGAACGCGGCCGCCGGGGCGCTGCCCGACCCCTATCTCGACTGGGCCCATGCGCAGGGCGTGCCCATCATCGAGGATTTCGGCATCGACATTCGCAAGGTTCCCGTAGCGAAATGGGATCGCTATGGAACCCTCGGCGCGCTTTGCCACCTCAAGGGGCGCGACGATTTTATTTCGATCTTCGCGTTCGAATTGCCGCCGGGCGGCAAATCCGCGCCCGTGCGACACATCTACGAGGAAGTCATCTACGTTATCTCCGGCCACGGCTCGACGACGGTGACCGCAGCCGACGGGCGCCGGCACACGTTCGAATGGGGCCCCAAGAGCCTGTTCTCGATTCCGCTCAACGCCGTTCACCAGCATTTCAATGGCTCGGGCCGCGAACCCGCGCGTCTCGCCAGCGCCAACAACATGGTGTTCGCGATGAACCGCTTCCGCGACGACCGGCTCGTCTTTGAGTGTCCGGTCGATTTTCCCGAACGCATGGGCGCCGAAAACTACTTCGCCGGCGAAGGTGAATTCATCGGCGTGCGCCCCGGCCGCCATCAATGGGAAACGAATTTCGTGCCCGATCTCTCCGCCTTCGAATTGAAGGCCTGGGCGGCGCGCGGCGCGGGCGGCTCGATGCTGCGCTTCATGCTGAGCGATTCCACCATCGGCGCCCATTCGTCGGAAATGCCGGTTGGCACCTACAAGAAGGGCCATCGCCACTTCGACGGCGTCTGCGTCTTCGCCGTGACGGGCAAGGGCTATTCGCTCCTCTGGCGCGACGGCGACCCCGATTACACGCGCGTCGACTGGGAGCATGGCTGCGTCTATTGCCCGCCGGATTCGATGTTCCATCAGCACTTCAACATCGCCAATCATCCCTCGCGTTATCTCGCCTTGCAGATCGGCACCGTTCGTTATCCCCTGCTCCGCATGAAGCGCGAAATCTGGGACGTCGGCGTTGACCGCAGCGTCAAGCAAGGCGGCGCGCAGGTCGAATACGAGGATCAGGATCCATGCATTCACGCCATGTGGCTTAAGGAGATCGCCGTCAACGGTGTTGCATCGGGCATGGGTGAATTCATCGACGAATCCGGTTTTCGCGGGAGCGCGCCATGAGCACGACGACGGATCAGGTCTTCGCGACGCCGGAAGGCAAGTTTCTCGTCGATCCCTATGACATCTGGGCGCGCGCGCAGGACGTGCCCGTTTTGACGGGCGGCGCGATCGACCTGCTGGCGGTCGAGACGCGGCCATGGGCGCGGTTCGGCGTGAAGGGCGCGATTTGCCATCTCGATGGCCGCGATGATTTTCTCACGCTGTTCGTGCAGGACATCGCGCCCGGCGCCGCGCGCGCGCCAACGCGCCATCTGCACGAGGAACTCTGTTACGGGCTCGCCGGCCGCGGCGTCGCGGAGATCGACCTGCCCGGCGGCGGGAAAACATCCGTGGAATGGGACCCCGGCGTCCTGTTTTCCGCGCCGATGAACGCGCGCGTCCGCTTGCGCAACACATCGACGGAGACCGCGCGCGTCGCCTGCGTCACGGACCTGCGCTATCTGCTCTCGCTCTACCGCAACGAACGGTTTCTGTTCGACACGCCCATGGAGTTTCCCGCGCGCGCGGACGGCGATTACATGCGCGATTGCCTCGCCGCGCCAGCGGGCGACATGATCAGGCCGAATGAATCGGTCTTGCCCATCGCGCTGGCGAAGGGTTCGATCGGCGCCGATCTCGTGGAAATCGCGGCGAACAAACATGGCCGCGCCGAGCGTCGCATGTTCGGATCATTGTTGTTGGGCGTGGCGGGCGAAGGCATGACGCTTTCGTGGAGCGAGGAACCGGACAGCCCGACGCAAACGCGCTGGCGGCACGGCGTCGCCTTCGCGCCCGCGGGCATGACCTTCCATCAGCAGTTCAACGTCGGCGACCGCGCGGCGCGTTATCTCTCCATCGATCTGGGCAGCGTCGCCGCGCCCATGTTCCGGCCGCGCCGTCGCGCCTATGGCGACGCGGAGGTTTACGCCGCGGGCAGCGCCGTCATCGAAACCGCCGATCAGGACGCGCGGATCGAGGCGATCTGGCGCGCCGCGATGGGCGAAACCTGATCAGCCAACCGCGACCAGCACCGCGCCCGCGGCGATCAGGGCGACGCCCGCCCACGCGGCCGTCGACAGGCGCTCGCCGAGAATGGCCACGCCGAACAGGGCGACGAGCACCACGCTCAACTTGTCGACGGGCGCGACGCGCGCCGCGTCGCCGATCTTGAGCGCGCGGTAATAGCAGACCCACGAGGCGCCGGTCGCGAGCCCGGACAGCGTCAGGAACAGCCACGTCCGTCCCCCGATGGCGCCGAGGGATTTCATCTGCCCGGTCGAGATCAGGATGGCGCCGAGCACGGCGATGACGACCAGCGTGCGCGCGAAGGTGGCGAGATCGGAATTGACATTCTGCACGCCGATCTTGCCGAAGATCGCGGTCAGCGCGGCGAAGGCGGCCGACAGCAGCGCCCATGTCAGCCATGATCCGGATTCGATATTCATGCGCGTTTCTCCAGGCGGGCGTGGCAGCCTAGCACGGGCGCGTCCCTATTTCAGGCGCTTGCCGCGCTCGCCCATCCAGATGCCCGCGAGCACGAACGCCAGCCCCACCGCGTGATAGCCGGCGAACGTCTCGCCCAGCACCATGACGCCCAGCAACGCGCCGAACACCGGCGTCAGATTGTTGTAGATACCCGCACGCGCCGGCCCGATGAGGTCGACGCCGCGCAGGAACAACACTTGCGCGCCAATGCCCGGCCCGAGCGCCGTGAACAGGATCACGCCCCACCCCACGGCGTTGGGCCATAGCAGCTCGCCGACTCCCACCTCGACCGCCATCATCGGCATCGACACGAGGAAGGACGCCATCGCGAGCGCCGCGAAATACACGGGCGCCGTCGTCTTCGGGCGACGCGGCAGCATCAGATTGTAGATCGCGCCCATCACGCAGGTGACGAGAACGAGAACATCGCCGAAATTCAGTTGCAGCGAGAGAATTTCGAGCGGATGTCCACGCGTCGCGACGATGGCGACGCCGAGACATGTGATGACGACGCCCGCGTATTGCGTCGCCGCGGCGCGCGCGCCGAGAAACCCGCCGCCGATCAGCACGAGGCCCGGCATCAGGCATTGCAGCAGCACGATGTTGACGGCCGTGGTATAATGCGCGGACACGTAAAGCAGCGCGTTGAAGCCGGCGAGGCCAACCGTGGCCATCAGCACGATCAGCCCCTTGTGCCGCCACAGCAGCGGCGCGCTGGCGCGGATGGCGACGGGCGCAGCCAGCGCCATGATGACGCTGATCAGCAGCCAGCGCACGGCAACCAGCGTCATCGGCGAGACGTTGCCGACCGCCATGCGCGAGGCGACCGCGTTGCCGGCCCACAGGATCGCGGCGAGCACCAGAAGCGGCGGCGCGCGGTTCCAGAGCCAACGCGAGAAAATCTTCATGCGCGCGTGTATACAGGCCGCCGGCGCGGCGTCCAGTTCACGTCAGGCGAGCAGCGGCGACCACGCGGGGTCGGAGGCGAAAGCCGGCGTCGGCACGGGAAATTCCGCGCGGCCAAAGACATCGGCCATGAACAGTTTTGGACCAGCCGCGCCCTGCCCCTCGCGGAAGAACATCACATACAGCCCGTTGGGCGCCCAGGTCGGGCCCTCGTTGTGGAAGCCTTCCGTGAGGATGCGTTCGCCCGAGCCATCGGGCTTCATCACGCCGATGCCGAAGGCGCCGGCCTTCTGCCGGGTGAAGGCGATGTAATCGCCCTTGGGCGACCAGACCGGCGTCGAGTAGCGCGCGCCTTCGCCGTGCGAAACGCGCTGCGCGCCGCCGCCGCTGGCGCTCATCACGTAAATCTGCTGCGTGCCGCCACGGTCGGATTCAAACACGATGCGCTGGCCGTCCGGCGAATAGGACGGCGAGGTGTCGATCGCCTGCGTGTCGGTGAGGCGCATCGGCGAGCGCGAGCGAAGGTCCATCGAGAAAATGTTCGAGGCAGCGCCCTGCGAAATCGACATGACGATGCGCTGGCCATCGGGCGAAAAGCGCGGGCTGAAGGACATGCCCGGAAAATTGCCGACGACCTCGCTCTGCCGCGTCTCGATGTTGAGCAGATAGACGCGCGGATCGCCACGGCCGAAGGCCATGTAGGTGACTTCCTGCGACGAGGGCGAGAAGCGCGGCGTGAGGATGAGTTCGTCGCCACGCGTCAACTGGCGCATGTTCGCGCCGTCCTGATCCATGATGGCGAGCCGCTTGACGCGACGTTCCTTCGGGCCGGTCTCGTCGATATAGGCGACGCGGCTGTCGAACCAGCCCTTCTCGCCGGTGATCCGCGTGAAGATGGAGTCGGAAATGATATGCGCCACCCGGCGCAATTCGCCGCCGTCCGTCACGTATTGCTGGCCCGCGACCTGCTGGCCCGTCGCCACGTCCCAAAGGCGAAACTCGGTCTTGAAGCGCCCATCGGCGCCGCGCGCGCTGCGCCCGGCCACCACGAACTGCGCGTTGACCATTTTCCACTGATCGAAGGCGGGCGCCTCCGGATTCGTCGACTTCTCGATGAAGGTCTTCGAGTCGAGCGGCGTGATGAACACCGACCGGCGAAAGTTGTTGGTGATGACCGAGGTGATCAGCGCGCCCTGTTGCGGATCGCCCTGAAACCCCGTGACCGCGATCGGCACGGGCTTGAAATTGCCGCCGCCGGAAATGGTCAACGTCGATTGCGCGCGCGCGGCGCCGGCGAGGGAGGCCAGCGGCAGCGACGAAACGAGGCCAACGGCGCGTCGGCGGGTGATGAGAAGGGTCATGGCGCTCGGTTCCGGAGTGCTGTGCGCGAAATGGGAATGGCTAAAATCAACCGGACATCTCCGCCGGGTCGAACCTGAGAATGCGCGCCTTCCACTGTTCGAAATAGGGCGCGAACTGGGGCGGTATCCGCAAGGGATTGCAGCGGCGCACGGCGCGCATGGCGCTCTCGGCGAGACCGCGCAGATTGGGATCGCCGGGCGGGTTGAGCAGGGCGGGCTGGCCGACAAGCGCGCCATTGACCGCGTATTCAACCTTGATCTGCGGGATGTAGCGGGTCTCGCCGCCAAGCCCCAGATAATTCCAGCATTGCTTGTACTGGTCCTGCATGAGCGAATCGAGCTGACCCATCATCGATGGCGACATGCGCGCGGCGCTCGCCGTTGGCGCGCCGATCGACGCGGTCTGGTTCACCGAGCGGGCGGTCGAGGGTCGCTGTCCCGGCGGCTCCAGCGACGCGAGTTGCTTGGCCAGCGCGTTGGAATCAAACCGGTGGCGCGGCTCGCTGGTCTCGTCGCCGGATTTGGGCCGCGACGCGGGCTTGGGCGCGTCCGTGGCGCGCTTGTCGTCCAGCAGCTTGGCGAGCGCCGCCTTGTCGAGCGGCTTCTCCGAGGGTTTCGGGCGCGCCTCGACGGGCGGCGTCGGCGCTTCCTTCGGCGGCTGCGGGCGCGTCGGCGGCTTTGGCGGCTCGACGGCCTCGGCCTGCGGCTTTGGCGGCGGCTCGGGTTTCTGCTCGGCCTTGGGCGGCGCGGGCTTGATCTCGGGCTTGACGGGCGGGGTCGGCGCGGGAGGCGGCGGCGGCACGGCGGCGACGCGCTTGGGCGGCGTCGGCGGCTCGGGCGTGTTGTCCTCGCCGGGATCGGGGATGCGCTTGAGCGGCGGCGGCGGCGTGGGCACGTCGACCTTGGCCTCGACCTGCGGCGTCGGCTTCTTTTCCTCGACCTCGGCGACCTTGTCGGCCTTGGTCGGCGCCGGCTTGACGGTCTTGGCGGTCTTTTCGCCCTTGGTGATTTCGTTGAACTGCTGGTCGGTGAGGATTTCGACCGGCACGGATTCCTGCGCGGGCTCGAAGGTCTTGGCGTCCGAAAAGACGACAAGCGTCATCGCGAGCAGCGCGAGATGCGCGACGCCCGAGACGATGACGCCAGGTTCGGATGCCTTGATTTTCAAAGCGGCGAACTCACTTCTTCTCCTGCTCGGTCACGAGCGCCACCTTCTTGAATCCGGCGGACGTGATGATCGACATCACCTGCGCGACGCGCCCGTAATTCACGTCCTTGGAGCCGCGCACGTAGATGCGTTCATCCGCGCCCGACTTGGCGAGACCTTGCAGGCGCTCGACGAGGTTTTCGATGGGCGTCGGCTGATCCATCAGGAAGACCGCGCCCTTTTCATCGACCGCGACGCTGATCGGTTTCTGGTCGACATTGAGCGCGGCGGCCTTTGTCTCGGGCAAGTCGATCGGCACGCCCGTCGCGAGCAGCGGCGCCGCGACCATGAAAATGATCAGCAACACGAGCATGACGTCGATGAAGGGCGTCATGTTGATTTCGGCCATGGCGCCATAGCGCGGCACGCCGCGCCGACGTCGTCCCGATTTGCGTCCAGCCGCCGCGGCCGCCATTCCCATGTCGGTGCTCCCTAGGCCGCGCGATCGCGCTCGTTGGCGACATGCTGATCGATCTGCCGCGACAGAATCGACGAGAACTCATCGGCGAAGGATTCCATGCGCGCCTGCGCGCGCGCCACCTTGCCTTGCAGCATGTTGTAGAAGATCAGCGCGGGGATCGCCGCGAACAGGCCGATCGCCGTCGCGAAAAGCGCTTCCGCGATGCCCGGCGCGACGACCGCGAGCGATGTGTTCTTCGAGGCGGCGATCGAGCGGAACGAACTCATGATGCCCCAGACCGTGCCGAACAGGCCGACGAAGGGGCCGGCCGAGGCGACCGACGCCAGCACAAGCAGTTGCGATTCCAGCCGCTCGACCTCGCGCGCGATGGTGACGTCGAGCACCTTCTCGATGCGCGAGTGCAGCCCCATGAAGGAGGACGTCGCCGCCGAGAACGAGCGCTTCCATTCCCGCATGGCCGCCACGAACAGCGACGCCATGCCCGTTGTCGGGCTGGCGGACAGCCGCGTGTACAGTTCCTCGAGCGAATTGCCGGACCAGAATCCTTCCTCGAACTGGTCCATCGCCTTGGTGACCCGCGAGAACAGCATGGTCTTGTTGACGATGATCGCCCAGCACCAGACGGAGGCGGACAGCAGCCCCAGCATCACCAGCTTGACGACGAAATGCGCGGACCAGAACATGCCCCACAGCGACACCTCGGTCGGGGCGGCCAGGGCGCCGGAGGCGAGATCGGCTGGATTCATCGCAAAAAATCCTTCGACTGAGCGCGGGGAGCGGCGCGACGCCGCTTCCTTGCCGCAAATTCGGTCAATTGTGGGGCTCGTCCGTGAATGGGACCGCTCCCGGTTTCTCGGAACAACTTAAGACCTTGATAGGGTTAAGGACGCGTTACCAGGGGCTGGAAACGGCGCAAGCAAAAGGAATACCGGCATGAAAACAGCATTTGGCGCGATGCTCGCGGCGACGGCGCTGATCGCGGCCACGCCCGCGCTGGCGCGCGACCGCGCCTCGACAACGGCGATGACCTGCAAGGCGGCGAATGACCTTGTCACGCGGCGCGGCGCCGTCGTGCTGGGGTCGGGCGGCTCCTCCTACGACCGTTACGTGCGTTCGGAGACGCTGTGTCCGACCGGGCTTTACGGACGGGCGGCCTTCGTGCCCACCCGCGACAACCCCCAGTGTTACATCGGCTATTACTGCTCGGGCATGCCCGAGTTCTTCGAGCGATAAGCGAAGCGGTCGCCGGGCTGGCTGGTTTCGGCTAGGCTCGCGGCATGGAAACGCTCGACTCACGCCCCGCCTGGATTCGCCTGTCGATCAGCCTGGTCCTCGCGACCATCGGCGGCGTCGGCTTCTGGTCGGCGGTGGTCAGTCTGCCCGCCATACAGGCGGATTTCGGCATCGCGCGGGGCGCGGCCTCCCTGCCCTACACGCTGACCATGATCGGCTTCGCCTTTGGCGGCGTGTTCATGGGCGGCCTCGCCGACCGATTCGGCATCGCCACGCCCTTGACGCTGGGCGCGGCCTTGCTCGGCCTTGGCTACATCGGCGCCGGCCTCAGCCCCAACGCGACGTTGCTCGCCCTCGATCAGGGAGTGCTGATCGGCGTCGGCGCGTCCGCCTTTCTCAGCCCGCTGCTCGCCGACATCTCCCACTGGTTCCGCAAGCGGCGGGCGCTGGCGGTGACCATCTGCTCCAGCGGCAATTA
The DNA here is from genome assembly GCA_903861645.1 of uncultured Hyphomicrobiales bacterium. GTDB lineage: Bacteria > Pseudomonadota > Alphaproteobacteria > Rhizobiales > Beijerinckiaceae > Terripilifer. Next base: position 62,552 of record CAIOVE010000043.1, on the reverse strand, counting down.
CGTGGCCGGGGTGGTCTGGCCGCCCACCCTCCAGCATTTCATCGCCGCCGACGGCTGGCGGGCGACGCATATCGGCGTCGGCGTCTTCTGCCTGCTGGCGACCGGACCGCTCATCTGGCTGCTGCGCGCCCGCCATCCCGGCGGAACCCTTTCCGCCGCGACGCCCGCCCACGCCCATGGCGATCTCGCCCTGTCGCCGCGCGCTTTGGTCGTGTTGTTGTGCGTGGCGGGCCTCGCCTGCTGCGTCGCCATGTCCATGCCGCAGGCCCACCTCGTCGCCTATTGCGCCGACCTCGGCTACGGCCCGGCCCGCGGCGCCGAGATGCTTTCGGCCATGCTGGGGCTCGGCATCATTAGCCGCGTCGGCTCGGGCTTCGTCGCCGACCGCGTCGGCGGACTGGCGACGCTGCTGATCGGCTCGCTGGCGCAGGGGTTCGCGCTGTTCCTGTATCTGTGGTTCGACAGCCTTGTGTCGCTCTACCTGATTTCAGCCGTGTTCGGCCTGTTTCAGGGCGGCATCGTGCCGATGTACACGATCATCGTGCGCGAATATTTCCCGCCCTCGCGCGCCGGCTCGACCGTCGGTATCGTGATGATGGCGACCCTCATCGGCATGGCGCTCGGCGGCTGGATGTCGGGCGTCGTCTACGACCTCAGCGGCTCCTACCGCATGGCGTTCCTCAACGGTCTCGCGTGGAACCTCGTCAATCTCGGCATCGTCTCGTTCCTGCTGCAACGGGCCCGCGCCCGCGTGGCGATGGCGTGAGGGTCGCCGCGAGCGCCCCGCCGGGATAGGCTCGCGCATGGCAACGAATCGGCGGCGACGATGATCGGCAAGCTCAAGGGCGTAATCGACAGCTACGGCGATGATTTCATCATCCTCGACGTGCACGGCGTCGGCTATGTCGTGCAGTGCTCCAGCCGCACGCTGCAAAACCTGCCGCCCGTCGGGGAGGCCGCCGCGCTCGCCATCGAAACGCAGGTGCGCGAGGACGCCATTCGCCTGTTCGGCTTTTCCAGCGACGCGGAGCGCGACTGGTTCCGCCTGTTGCAGAGCGTGCAGGGCGTCGGCGCGAAAGTCGCGCTCGCCATTCTCGGCGTGTTGCCGGGCGGCGACCTCGCCACCGCCATCGCGACGCAGGACAAGGCGATGGTGTCGCGCGCGCCCGGCGTCGGCCCAAAGCTCGCCGCCCGCATCGTCGCCGAACTGAAGGACAAGGCGCCGGCCCACGCGGCCGTCGATCCCGTCGTCGCGCGGCTAGCCGGCGCGGACGAGGCGAAGGGCGCGCCCAAACCCGTGCAGGACGCGGTTTCGGCGCTCGTCAATCTCGGTTACGGCCGCCCGCAGGCCGCGGCCGCCGTCGCCGCCAGCGTGAAGGCGCTGGGAGAGGACGCGGAAACCAGCGCCCTCATTCGCCGCGGCCTCAAGGAACTCGCGGGCTGAAAATCAATACGTCTCGACGTGGTAGCGCCCGCCGGCGCGCATGTCGGGCTTGAGCCGCGACCAATCCATGCCGTGCTTGCGGCAGACGTCGGCGAGCGCTTCCTCGACGCCGGCTTCCATGCCCTTCAACCCGCAGATGAAGATGTGCGTGTTGGCGTCGGCCAACAGCTCGCCCATTTTCGCGCCCTCGGCGCGGATGCGATCCTGCACATATTCCTTCTCGGCGCCCGACACGCGCGAATAGACCAGATGCTTGTCGAGCAGGCTCGCCGGCACTTTCTGCAAGGGGCCGAAATAGGGCAGTTCCTCGGGCGTGCGCGCGCCAAAGAACATGACGAGCTTGCCGGCGGCGTTGCGCATGGCGCGGCGGCGGCGCTCGGTGAAGGCGCGAAACGGCGCCGAGCCCGTGCCCGTGCAGATCATGACGATGTTGGCGCGGGTGTCGTCGGGCATCAAGAATGTCGCGCCGAACGGCCCGGTGACCGCGACGGTGTCGCCGACCCTGAGATCGCACATGTAGTTGGACGCAAGCCCGCCCGGCACCCGCTTGATGGTGAGGCCAATGTTGTTGCCGTTGCGCTTCTCGCCATCGCGCGCGGAAGCAATGGAATACAGCCGGATGTCGTGCGGGCGTCCATCGGCGCGCGCGCCGGGCGGCGCGACGCCGACCGATTGCCCTTCGAGCACGAGAAACTGCGTCGCGCCGAACGACAGGACAACGTGGCGCACGTCGCTCTCGGCGCCATCGGCGGTTATGCGGAAATTGCCCTGCACGGTCGCCATCGCCGGGCGGTCGCGGCGAAACAGATTGATGCTGGGCCGCGCGGCCGAGGCCGGCGCGACGGCCTTGCCGCCAACGCCCGCGTGCGCGCTCGCCAGCAGCTTTCCAACGTCATCCTCATCGGCGTCGGCCGCGGCGTCGTCCGCGCCCTCGATCTCCTCCTGCGCCGGCAATTCATTCCAGCCGAACTGATCCTCGATGGACCACGCGGCGCGCACCACGCGCCAGTTGTCGATGGAGCCCGTGGGACAGGGCGAGATGCAGTCGAGGCAGAAATTGCACTTCGACGCGTCGACGACATAGTTATTGTCGTCGTGCGTCACCGCGCCCACGGGGCATGTCGCCTCGCAGGTGTTGCAGCGGATGCAGATTTCCGGATCGATCAGATGCTGCTTGATGGCGGCGCCCGATACAGCCGTGTCCGTCATGGAGAATTCCTCGGCCCCTGATGCGCGGACGCGCGTCAACCCGCGTGGATGCGCACGTAATCGAAATCGCCGGGCTTGTTGTCGACGCCGACCTTTGGCGGCGAGACCCAACGCGCGTATTCGCCGCGCTCCCAGCAAGGCGTCATCAGGCTGGCGATGAATTCCCCATCGCCGCTCGACGGCAACCATTGGTCGCGCATTTTCGCCCACTGCGCCGCGGTCAGCAGCTTGCCATCGGGCGACGCCTCGACGCCGGCGAATTCGCCGATGTGCCGGTTGAACGCCACGGACGGCAGCGACAGCGCGAAACGCACGCCGGCCTTCTCGATCAGCTTGTTCCAGCGGTTAACGCCGCCCTGGCAGTCCTTCACGTAATCATCGCGCAACCGCATGTTCAACGCGGTCAGGGCGGGCTCGTCGACCATCCGGATTTCGCCGTCGATGAATTTCAGCACGGGGTAAACCGCGCTGGTGAGACGGTGATCGTCGTCGATCTTGGTTTCCATGAAGCGACCCTTCAGGCCGCTGTTGAAGAAATTGGCGGCGTTGGTCGAAACCTCCGAGCCGAACAGATCGAGCGACAGCGAGAAATGCAGGTTCGCCTTCTTCTGAAGGGTCGGCAGATCGATGACTCCAAGCGCGCGAATGCGCGCGATGTCGAACGGATCCTCGATGCCCGCCGCCTTCATCGCCTCGCAGGTGCGCTCGATGACGCGGCCGACGCCCGTCTCGCCGACGAACATGTGATGGGCTTCCTCGGTCAGCATGAAGCGGCAGGTGCGCGACAGCGGATCGAAGCCCGATTGCGCGAGGCTTTCCAGCTGCATCTTGCCGTCGCGGTCGGTGAAGAAGGTGAACATGTAGAACGACAGCCAATCGGGCGTCGCCTCGTTGAAGGCGCCGAGCATGCGTGGCTTGTCGACATCGCCGGAGCGTCGCTCCAGCAGGCCCTCCGCTTCCTCGCGGCCATCCTTGCCGAAATATTTCTGCAACAGATAGACCATCGCCCAGAGGTGACGGCCTTCCTCGACATTCACCTGAAACAGGTTGCGCATGTCGTAGAGCGAGGGCGCGGTCTTGCCGAGATGGCGCTGCTGCTCGACGCTCGCGGGCTCCGTGTCGCCCTGAATCACCAGCAACCGGCGCAGCATGGCGCGATATTCGCCGGGCACTTCCTGCCACGCCTTCTCGCCCTTGTGCGCGCCAAAATTGACCAGCCGGCCTTCCTCTTGCGGCGCGAGCAAAACACCCCAGCGGTATTCGGGCATTTTCACGTGACCGAACTTCGCCCAGCCCTTGGGGTCGATCGAGACGGCGGTGCGCAGATAGACCTCGGAGGCCTGAAAGCCTTCCGGCCCCATGCTCATCCACCAGTCGATATAGCCGGGATGCCACTGCTCCAGCGCCTTGAGCACGCGACCGTCCTCGGCGAGGTTCACGTTGTTGGGGATCTTGGTCGTGTAATCGACGGCGCCTTCGACATAGGCCGCTGAACCGTTCATGGCTTCAAACCTTTCCGTTAAGTCCGTCGCGTCACACGCGCTCGCGATTGAAACCGGCCTTCACGCCGCTGCCGTAGCGCTTCAACGCGCCCTCCGGACCCACCGCGTTCGGGCGCTGGAAAATCCAGTTCTGCCAGGCCGTCAAACGACCGAATATTTTCGTTTCCATTGTCTCGGGGCCGGCGAAACGCAGGTTCGCCTCGAGGCCGGTGAGGCCATCGGGCGAGAAGCTCGAACGCTCCTCGAGGAAGATGCGCGTTTCATCGGCCCAGTCGACGTCGTCGAGCGATTCGAAAACGAGGCCGAGCGTCTCGGCGTCCGACGCGTCGATGCTGGAGCCTATGGTGGCGCGCGCCTTTTCCACGCTCTCCGGCTCGCCGATAAAGCGCGTTTGAAGTCGCGTCAGGTCGTTCGACATGGGCAAGGGGCCGAAATTCAGCGCCGACAGGGCAAGCGTCGCCTCGGGGCGGTCGTCGCCCTTCATGCGGCCGGAAAACATGAAGGCGCGATCGCTGGCGAAGGCGATTTCCGCGAGTATGCCAACGAAGCACGAGCCGGGCTCGATCATCGTCACCAGCGACCGCGAGGTCATGTCGATGCGCTTGAGCAGACGCTTCCAGTAATTGACGATCTCGCGCGCCAGCCAGTGGCCAGCGTTGTCGCCGAGAAAGGCGTCATGGGCCAGCGCGCGGGCGGGGTCGCCCTCGCTCTTGAAGACGATGACGCCAATCTCGGGCGCGTTGGCGCGCAAATGCAGAATGGCGTCGTCGAGTTCGCGCGCCAGCCGCAGGGAATAAAAATCAGCGCCCATGGCGTGCAACGCCGCCACGTCGGCGGGCGGCGCTGACGCCGGCCCTTGCAGCGTGATCGTCGCGCGCCGCGCGGCGTTGTCGATGTCGACGCGGACGAGCGCGTAGGTCAGCGAGGTCTCGCCGATCTCGCGCATCAGGGGCGTCAGCGCGATACCCGCGGCGCCGACGGGGCGATCCGACGTCGCCGCGAGGCGGGCGGCGGCGGCGTTCACCGCGGCGTCGAATTTCGAGGTGGTGGCGATGGCGTCGACCAACCGCCATTCGACGGCGCGCTTGCCCTTGACGCCCTCCTCGATGGTGCAGAAGGCGTCGGCGCGGTCGCGGCGCGTCTTGCGCTTGTCGGTGACGCGCGTCAGGCCGCCCGTGCCCGGCAACACGGCGAGCAGCGGAATTTCCGGAAGGGAAACGGTCGAGGAACCATCGTCGGCCAGAATGATCTCGTCGCAGGCGAGCGCCAGTTCATAACCGCCGCCCGCCGCCGTGCCCTTGATCGCGCAAAGGAACTTCTGGCCGGAGAAACGCGAACTGTCCTCCATGCCGTTGCGGGTCTCGTTGGTGAACTTGCAGAAGTTCACCTTGTGGGCGTGGGTCGCGCCCGCGAGCATACGGATGTTCGCGCCCGCGCAGAAAACTTTCTCCTTGGCCGACTTGAGCACCACGACACGCACCTCCGGGTGCTCGAACCGCAGCCGCTGCAAGGCGTCGGCGAGTTCGATGTCGACGCCGAGATCGTAGGAATTGAGCTTGAGCAGATAACCCTCGAAGAGGCCGCCGTTTTCATCGACGTCCATGGCGAGCTCGGCCCTTTCGCCCTCGAAGCGGAGCTTCCAGTGGCGGTAGCGCGACGGCTCCGTCTGGAAATCGATGAAGGACGCCCGTGGCCGCGGCGCAAGCGCCTGTGCGTCGGTCTCCGAAATCAGCGCGATGCCCATCCCCGTCTCCTTGGTTGAATGTGTTTTAATGCATTTAATTTTGCCTGACTAGTCACAAAACACAAAAAAAGGAAATATAATTCATTTTGCCAAATCCGGGCGCCGCCGCCCGCGCTTGGCGCGCGGCCGCGCCCTCGGCTAGGCTGATCGAAATATTCAGGAGTTCGCCATGAAACCCTCGCCCCGCCAGCCCCTTGCCGCCCTGACCCGTCGCGGCGCGATGGCGGGCTTCGCCGCGCTGGCGGTCGCCCCGGCTTTCGCACGGGATGGCGGACTCGATGAACTCGTCGGCCACCCCCGCCGGAGCGCCGGCAACCGCGCCCGCGACCCCTATCGCCATCCGCTGGAAACGCTGACCTTTCTCGGCGTCGAGCCCAACAGCGCGGTGGTGGAAATATTGCCGGGCGGCGCCGGCTACTGGACGGAAATCCTCGCGCCCTATCTGAAGGACCATGGCCGCTATATCGCCGCCAATGCGCCCAAGGACACCGACTCCGGCGAGATGCAGCGCGAGAACGCCGCCTTTCTCGCCAAGGTCGCCGCCGACGCCGCGGCCTATGGCAAGGTGGAGGTCACGGAATTCAAGGCTGATCGTTACCCCATCGCGCCGGCGGGTTCGGCCGACTTCGTGCTGACCTTCCGCAACATCCATAACTGGATGGCCTCGGGCGAGACCGGGCAATGCCTCGCCGCCTTCCACAAGGCGCTCAAGCCCGGCGGCGTGCTTGGCGTGGAAGAACACCGCGGCCGGACCGACCAGCCGCAGGATCCGCTCGCCAAAAGCGGCTATGTGCGGCAGGACGCGGCCATCGCCATGGCGGAAGCGGCGGGCTTCCGGCTTGTCGCGAGTTCCGAGATCAACGCCAATCCGCGCGACACGAAGGACTATCCAGCGGGCGTGTGGGCCTTGCCGCCGACCTATCGCCTCAAGGATCAGGATCGCGACAAATACACGGCCATCGGCGAGAGCGACCGTTTCCTGCTGAAGTTCGCCAAGGTCGGCGCTTGAGCCGGCAATCGGGCGATTCCATGAAGCGCGCCATCATCGGCCTCGCGCTGGCCTTGCTGGGCGCGACAGCGGCCCGCGCGCAAGGCGTCGAGGCCTTCTATCGTGGCAAGACGATCAATGTTCTCGTGCCCGCCGACCCCGGCGGCAGCTATGACCTTTACGCGCGCATGCTGGCGCGTTTCCTGCCGCGATTCCTGCCGGGCGCGCCGTCGATCAACGTGCAGAACATGCCCGGCGCCGGCGGCCTCAGACCGCTCAATTACGTTTATTCCGTCGCGCCCAGGGACGGCGCGTGGATCGTCATGCCCTTGCAGGACGCGCTCATCAACGAGGCGCTGGGCGAACCGGGTGCGGATTATCATGGCGCCGAATTTGGCTGGATCGGCCGGCTCGCCCATAGCGTCGACATCACCGTCATGGCCGCGAACTCAGCCGTTAAAAGCATTCCCGACGCGCAACGCGTGTCCGTGCCGATCGCCGCGACCGCGGCCACCTCGCCCACCGTCATCGACCACGCGCTCGCCAACAACCTGCTCGACACGAAGTTTCGCATCGTCACCGGCTACAAGGCCTCCAACGACATGCTCGGCGCCATCGAGAAGGGCGAGGCCGACGGCGCCTTTACCTCCTGGACGACGCTGAAATCCGTGCATCCGGACTGGCTCGAACAGAAGAAGGTGAACGTCATCGTCACCCACGCCAGCCAGCGTTTTCCGGAAATTCCCGACGTGCCCGCCATCGTCGAATACGCGCGCGATGATCGCGACCGCGCGATTCTCGCGCTGTTCGGCAGCAGCGGTTTTCTGGGTCGCGCCTTCGCCACCGGCCCCGGCGTGCCGCCGGAACGGCTGGCGGCGTTGCGCGCGGCGTTCGACGCGATGATCGCCGACCCCGAGTTTCTCGGCGCGATGGCGAAGGCCCGCGCCGATTTTGGCCCGCTGTCGGGCGAGGAAATGACGCGTTTCGCCCAATCGCTGCGCGCGCCCGACGCGGAACTCGTCGCCCGCGCGCGACAGGCGATGAAGGTCGCGCGCTGACCCGAAACGCGAACGCCCGCCCCCGTCCGGACGACCCCGATCAATCCAGCTTCATGCCGATCGCCTTGATGACCTTGGCGCGAACCTCCGATTGCGAACGGATGAAGTCGCGAAATTCCTCGGGGCTCTTGCTGATGGTCGGCTCGATGCCCGCCGCCAGCAGCTTCTCGCGCAGATCGGGCGAGGACATCGCCTTTTGCAGCGACGCGAAGAGCCGGTCGACGATCGGCTTGGGCGTGCCCGTCGGCACGACGACGCTTTGCCAGATGCCCATGTCGAAGGAGGGGAAGGTCTCGGAGACGACCGGCAGCTCCGGCGCCAGCTTCGAGCGTTCGCGGCCCGTCAACGCGATGATCTTGATCTGTTTGTCGCGATAGAGCGGCAGCGAGACATTGACGCTCTCGTGGCCGAGCGGAATGTCGCCCGCCATGAGCCCGGTGATCTGGGTGTTGCCACCGCTGTAGTTGACCATCGTCATGTTGATGCCGGCCAGCATGTTCAGTAGCCCGGCGGCCACCTGCGAGGTCGGCGTGCTGACGCCAACCTGAAACGTGCCCGGCTTCGCCTTCTCCGCGTCGATGACGTCCTTCAAAGTATTGACGGGCGTCTTGACGTTGGCGATCAGCGCCGAGGGGATCAGCGCGATCAACGCGACCGGATCGAAATCCTTCGCCGGATCATAGGCGAGCTTGCTGTAGAGAAACTGGTTCATCACCAGCGTACCGTCGATCGCGAGCAGGATCGTGTACCCGTCCGGTTTCGCCTTGGCGGCGACCTGCGCGCCGAGAATCGTGTTCGCGCCGGGGCGGTTCTCGACGATCACCTGCTGGCCGAGATCCTCGCTCATCTTCTGGCCGACGAGGCGACCCAGCACGTCGGCGGGACCGCCCGGCGCGAAGGGCACGATCATTGTCACGGGACGGGTGGGGTAGGTTTGCGCCGAAGCCGTCGACAGCAACGCCACGCCGCAGGCCGCCGCGCCGATCAGGCGCGCGACGAAATTCGCCATCATGTTCCTCCCGTTTTTTCCTTGGGTCGAACGCGGGCGCGCCAAGTGGACGCGCCGTCACGCCGACGACGCATCATGCAATCAGCGGGAGGGGAAAATCAATCTACGCCGCGCGCGCATGCCCGTGCTGGCGGACGCCGCTGGCGAGCCAGCGATCGAGGAAGGCGCCGATCCAGCGATCGATGGCGGCGTCGAACTGGTACCAGCCCGCGCGGTGAACCTCGTGCGGATGCGCGCCGGGATCGCGCAATTGCGCCTCGGCCTTCGTCGTCCACTTGCACAGCATGGCGAAGGTGACATCGGGATGGAACTGAAGGCCGAAGGCCGCCTCGCCATAGGCGAAGGCCTGCGTCGGGAAAACCTCGCCGCGCGCCAGCAACGTGGCGCCACGCGGCAGATCAAATCCCTCGCGATGCCACTGATAGACATGTTCGGGAAAAGCCGCCTTGCACAGGGCGCGACCCGCGGCGGTCGGCTCGATGCGGTAATAGCCCCGCTCCACATGGCCCCCGGGATGCGACTTGATGGTTTCGCCCAGATGGCGCGCCAGCATCTGCGCGCCAAGGCATATGCCGAGATAGGGCTTGCCCTCGCGCAGGGGCGTGCCGATCCAGTCGATCTCCCGCAGCACGAAATCGTCGGAATCGGACGCGCTCATCGGGCCGCCGAAATAGATCGCTCCGGCATGGTGATGAAGGCTCGACGGCAGGGGATCGCCAAAGCGCGGGCGACGGATGTCGAGACGATGGCCGCGCGCCTCCAGCAGGCGACCGATGCGGCCGGGGGTCGAATGCTCCTGATGCAGGACGACGAGAACGGGATGTTTCTCGCCATGTTTGAAATCATGTTCGATCATGGTCGGCTTTGCGGTTGTAAGACCTCGTCAGGGTGATGGCGACAAGCATCAAACATGCCTCCGCGACTTCTGCATGCGGGCGATGGCCGGCAGCAGCAACGAAAGGGGCATGTAGGGCAGAAGAGCGACCGCGATCTTGTTGAAAAGCCCTGGCGTGACGCGCCGCCGTCCGGCCATCAGGCCGGCGTAGCCAGCCTCCGCGACCGTCATGGCGGACATGGCCGGCATAAGCGCGGTCACCGGCGCGTTGATGCCCGCGCGGGCCTGAAAATCCGTCGCCGTCCAGCCCGGGCACAGCGCCGTGACCGTGACGCCCGACGCCCTCAATTCCTCGCCGATGGCCGCGCTGAAAGACACCACAAAGGCCTTTGTCGCGTAATAGACGGCCATGTCCGGCCCCGGCAAGAAGGCCGCGACGGAGGCGACATTCAGGATGCGGCCGCGCGCGGCGACGATATCGGGCATGAAACGCAGCGTGAGATCGACCAGCGAGCGGACATTCAGATCGATCATTTCGGTCTGTGACGCCCGATCAAGCTGGCTCGCCGGGCCATTGAGGCCAAAGCCGGCGTTGTTGACGAGGATTTCGACGCTGGCCCCGGCGGCCGCGAGCCCCGCGGCGAGTTCGTCCGTCGATCCCGTCCGGGCAAGATCGACCGCCAGAACGAGCGGACGCGGACGCCCGGTCGCCGCGATTTCATTCGCCAGCGCCGCCAGTTTGCCGGCGCTTCGCGCGACCAGCGCGAGGTCGTGACCCCCGCGCGCCATGACGCGCGCGAGATCGGCGCCGATGCCGCCCGACGCGCCGGTGACGAGCGCGACCCGCCTGACCTCCGTCATGCGCCGCCCCCGGCCGCCGCGGCGAGCCGGCGCGAGGTCGCGACATCGGCCTCGGGCACCTCCAGCAGTTCGGCGACGCGGGCGACGAGATCGCCCTCGAATTCATGCAGGGCGCCATCCGCGTAGGCGATCTCGAACATCATCTCGATCAGCCGCAGCCGCCCGTCCGTGTCGAGCGACCGCTTCAACACATCGACGAATTCATTGTAATCGATCGCTTCTTTGTCGCGACGGATGGCGGCGTCGACCAGTCGCGCGGACCGGTCCCGGTCCAGGCCAAAGCGGGTGGACAGAACATCCAGCAGGCGCGCGCTTTCCGCCGTCGTGCGCACGCCATCGGCGTTGGCGACGTGCACCAGCAGGGCGGCCGCGGCGAGCCGGTCGTCGCCATCCTCGAACTCGCCGGGGCGAGCGCGCTCGCTCAGGGCGGTTTTCAGTTGGCGCAACAGTTCAAACATGGCGGGATCATCCCCTCCGCGCGGACCGGCGGATTCGCGTCGACGACGGCGACTCGACGATCCGCGATATAACGATCGCCCCGAAAGGGAAAGCAATCGTTAACCATGCGCCCGCGACTCGCCTTCGCGCGCCGCCGCTTCTATGGTCGGGACATGCCGCTCCCCTCGCCAGACACGCTCGATCCGGCCCAGCTCGCCAGCATCATGCGCTGGTATCTCGACATGGGCGTCGATTGCATCGTCGGCGACGCGCCGCGCGACCGTTTCGCCGATTGCGCCGCCGAGCAGATCAAAACGCCGCCGGCAAGGGCCGAGGCGACAGCCCGCGCCCTGCCCGTCCGGGGCGATGCCGAAGCGCCCCGCGCGCCCCTCGTCGCGGCAGCTCAGAATGTCCCGCCCCCCACGCCCGCCGCTCTGGCGACCGACGCCGCGACGCGCACCGCCGCGGAACTCGCCGCGAACGCCCACGATCTCGACGCGCTGCGGACGGCGATGGACGCCTTCGAGGGCTGCGCCCTCAAGCGAACCGCCAGCCGGCTGGCGTTCGAGGACGGCGCGCGCGGCGCGCGCGTCATGCTGGTGGGCGAGGCGCCCGGCGCCGACGAGGACAAGCAGGGCAAGCCTTTCGTTGGCCGCGCCGGCCAGTTGCTCGACCGTATGCTGGCCGCCATCGGCCTCGACCGGTCGCATGTCTATATCGCCAACGTCGTGCCCTGGCGTCCGCCCGGCAACCGCGCGCCGACCCCGCAGGAGACGGCAATCTGCCTGCCCTTCATTCATCGCCAGATCGCCCTGTGCGACCCCGACATTCTCGTCTGCCTCGGCGCCTCGGCCATGCAGACCCTGCTTGGCGTGCGCGAGGGCATCACGCGCGCGCGGGGAAGCTGGCGGGATTTCCATGTCGAGGGCGTCGATGGAACGCGCAAGACGATCCGCGCGCTGGCGACCCTGCATCCCGCCTATCTGCTGCGAACCCCCATCGCCAAGCGCGGCGCCTGGGCCGACCTGCGCGCGCTGAAAAAGGCGATGGAAGGGCCGTGATTTCACCGGCGCGGGCCGTTTGATCGACCCAATGCACGCGGAGTCATTTCCTTGAACGTGGCCACGACCGTCGAGGCCGCGGGACCGTCGGAAAGACGCCGCGCCAACGCGCCCCCTACCGGCGGGCGCTTGCCTTTGCTAGAAGGGACGCGTTGCCGTCGCGGACGGATGATCGCCGCGCGTGGAGATGATTTCGATGAAGTGGGAAGATTTCCGTCAGTCCGAGAATATCGAGGACCGCCGCGGCGACGATAGCGGCGGGGGCGGCGGCGGACTGCCCATCGGCGGCGGCGGACTTGGCATCGGCACGATGATCATTCTGGGCGTCATCGCCTACGCGCTTGGCATCGACCCGCGCATTCTCATCGGCGGCGCGCAGATGCTCAACGGCGCGACGCAGACCGTCCAGACCCAGTCGGCGCCCGCGCGCCCGGCCCGCACCGGCGCGCCCACCGACCAGATCGGTCGCTTTGTCTCCGCCATTCTCGCGCAGAACGAGGACGTCTGGTCGGAAGTGCTGCCGGCGCAAAAAGGCGTCAAATTCACCCCCGCGCCGCTCGTGCTCTTCACGGGCGAGACCCGCTCGGGATGTGGCGCGGCGCAGTCGGCCATGGGGCCCTTCTATTGCCCGGTGGACAAGAAAATCTATCTCGACACGTCCTTCTTCCAGGAGATGCAGAACCGCTTCGGCGGCGGCGGCGACTTCGCCTACGCCTACGTGGTCGCCCACGAGATGGGCCATCACATCGAGGACCAGCTCGGCGTGCTCGGCAAGGTGCAGCAGCGCCAGCAACAGGCGTCCAGTCAGGCCGAGGCCAACAAATGGTCCGTCGGCATCGAGCTGATGGCCGATTGCCTCGCCGGCGTCTGGGCCGCCAACGCCGACCGCAAGTGGCAGATCCTCGAAAAGGGCGACGTCGAGAAGGCCGTCGCCACCGCGCAGGCCATTGGCGACGACAAGCTGCAACAGGCGGCGGGCCGGCGCGTCGTGCCCGACAGCTTCACCCATGGCTCGGCCGCCCAGCGCGTGCAATGGCTGCAAACCGGCCTGCAATCCGGTCAGATCGACAGTTGCAACACCTTCGCGCGGTGAGACGCCATGCCCGGCATCGATGAATCCCGGACCTTCGTGCCGCTTGGCGTCGCGGTCCTGACGGTCTCCGACACGCGGCGGCTGGAGGACGACAAATCAGGAAGCACGCTGGTCGAGCGGCTGGAAAAAGCCGGCCACCGGCTTGCCGACCGCGCCATCGTCACCGACGATGTCGAGGCCATCCGCGCGACCGTGCGCCGGTGGATCGCCGACCCGGCCGTGGATGTCATCATCTCCACCGGCGGCACCGGCTTCACCGGGCGCGACGTCACGCCCGAGGCCATCGCGCCCCTGTTCGAAAAGCACATGGAGGGCTTTTCGGCGGTGTTTCATCGCATCAGCCATGACAAGATCGGCACGTCGACCATTCAGTCGCGCGCCACCGCTGGCGTCGCCGGCGCGACCTATATTTTCGTTTTGCCGGGCTCGCCGGGCGCCTGCAAGGACGCGTGGGACGGCATCCTTGTCCACCAGCTCGACTATCGCTACCGGCCCTGCAATTTCGTCGAGATCATGCCGCGCCTCGATGAACACCTGCGCCGCGGTTCGGCGAAGGCTCCCGCCTAATCAACCCGCCGCAAACGCGCGCGCATCGTGCGCGCCGGCTTGACGCCGCGCGCCAGTCCGGCGATGTCGCGCGCGCCGGACGCCATCCGCGACCGCGCGACAATGACCCCCTGAACCGACGCGAGATCGGGCGCGAGTCGCGTGACCAGCGTCTCGGCCTCCGACCGCAGCAAGACCGCCCCGGCGAATGCCCCGCCGATCAGGTCGCCCGCCTCTTCGAGAAAGCCCGCGCCGGGCGCGAAGCCCGCCCGCAGCACAAGCAAATGATCGCCGCGCGCGCGGCCCAGTCCCGCGGCCAAAACCGCATCCGGACCGTCCGCCAGCGCCAGCGCGCAACCGGCGTGATCGGCGATCTCCTCCAGTCCCGGCGCGCCCGAAAGGCCCGCCAGCGTGAAATCCCGCGCGACGCCGGCCACGACCGCCGGCACCAGCGCGGCGAGCGTTCGAACGATGGCCTCGGGCGAGGGGGAAACGCGAACGGCCGCGTCGGCGGCAATCACGACCACTGAAAGCATGACAATTCCATATCACGGAAAACGCGCGTGGTTTTGCCGTCATGCACAGACTTGTCCACAGTCGCCTTGACGAAAGAGTATATGTTCCTTATTTGTTCTTTTGTTCCTCTCCCGTTCGCACCAAGGAGCAGCCATGCTGACCGAAGCGCCCACCGTCGCCCCCAGGGACGCCGCCTCGGACCTTTCATTGGCGCGACCGCGCGCGGGGCGGAAATTCGTGGGCGCCCGACAGGGCGAAGGGTTCGACGAGGCGCCGTCCCGCCCGGATCGTCCGCGCGGGCGTGGCGTCGCCTCGAACGTCAGCGGCCGCTTCGAGCGGGAGGCGCGCGTCCCCGTGGACGACGGCTGGGACATCGAGGAGGAGGCCCCGGCCTTCCCCACGGAAGTCACCGTGGAGCGGGCGCGGACCATCATCACCCGCAATGATTCGCCCGACATTTCCTTCGACCGGTCGATCAATCCCTACCGGGGTTGCGAGCATGGTTGTGTTTATTGCTTCGCTCGCCCCACCCACGCCTACATGGGCCTGTCGCCCGGTCTGGACTTCGAGCGCAAGCTGTTCGTCAAGGAAGGCGCGGCGGCCTTGCTGGAACGGGAACTTTCGGCGCCGAATTACACGCCGCGCACCATCGCCATCGGCACGAACACCGACCCCTATCAGCCCATCGAGAAAACCCATCGCGCCATGCGCGCGATCCTCGAGGTGCTGGCGCGCGCCAACCATCCCGTCGGCATCGTCACCAAGAGCGCGCTCGTGACCCGCGACATCGACATTCTCGCGCCCATGGCCCGGCTCGGCCTCGCCAAGGTCGCGCTGTCGATCACGACGCTCGACCGGGGGCTCGCGCGTTCCATGGAGCCGCGCGCGGCGACGCCCGAACGACGTCTCGACGCCATCCGCCAACTCAGCGAGGCGGGGATCCCCACGTCCGTCATGGTCGCGCCGATCATTCCCGGCGTGAACGACGCGGAAATAGAAGCCATTCTGACCCGCGCCCACGCGGCGGGCGCGCGCGACGCCGGCTATGTGATGCTGCGCCTGCCGCTGGAGGTCCGCGATCTCTTCGGCGAATGGCTGATCGACAAGGCGCCGGAAAAATACCGGCGCGTCATGTCGCTGGTGCGCTCGACGCGCGACGGCAAGGCCTATGACGCGACCTGGGGCAAGCGCATGACAGGCGAAGGGCCCTACGCCTGGATGACGGGCCGGCGCTTCGAGGTCGCGGCCGAAAAGCTCGGCTTCAACCGGACCCGCGTCAGGCTGCGCGCCGACCTGTTCAAGCCGCCGCGCCGGGCCGGCGCGCAGTTGAGTCTTTTCTGAGCGCCGCCCTCAGGGGCGCCCGACGCCCGGCAAACCGAATTTCGCCGCCAGATAGATCGCCACGGCGACCACGACCGCCGCGACGATGTAGCCAACCGCTTTCACCGCCGGGTTCGTCGCGCCGCGGGCGGCGGCCATCTTGTTGCGCTGGGCGATGGCGTAGCCGCGCTGGGCGAAGCCCTCGCTGGAAGGCGAGGCCGAGACCTCCGGACCATTGCCGTCGAGCGTCGACTGGGCCAGATGGCGATAGGTCGCGAGCCGGCGCGCGGTGCTTTCGCCAATGATATAGGACTGAAGCTCGCTTTCGTTGGGTTCGCGCCCCTTCTGTTTGGCGAACGAAACCAGCCAGTCGTGCTTGTTTTGCTTGTAGATCGAATAGGCCACGAGGCCGACGATGTCCGCGTCGCCCGTGACGAGTTGGCCAAACACCTCGTTGCGGTCCGAATCCGCCGCGCCGAAAGCCTGCGCGACGGGAAGACCGCCGGAATCCTGATCGCCCACACCGCTGGTCATATGTTCTCTCCGCAAAAACCGCCCATTCCCGAAGGGAAACGGGATGATATGAATTCACTTAAGCATAACCATGCGACCCCGGCCAAGCCGGCCGTCATGGCGGCGGATCGAAGCCAATGAACAACAAGCGATGACTGGACCCGGCTTTGACAGGGAACGCGCGTTTTTCGCCGCTGGCGCGCGCGTCGTGGCGGGCGTTGACGAAGTCGGCCGCGGTCCACTGGCGGGCCCGGTCGTCGCGGCGGCGGTGGTGCTTGATCCCGAACGGCTGCCCCTGGGCGCCAATGACTCCAAGAAGCTTTCGGCCCGCGCCCGCGACGAGCTATTCGAGATCATCGCGCGCGACGCGCGCGCCATCGCCATTGGCTATGGCTCCGTCGCCGAAATCGAGCGGATCAACATTCGCGCCGCGAGCCTGCTCGCCATGCGTCGCGCGATCGAGGCGCTGACGCTGGCCCCGGACATGGCGCTGATCGACGGCAACGTCCTTCCACCCGATCTGCCTTGCCCGGCGCGGGCCATCGTCAAGGGCGACGCCATTTCGCTGTCCATCGCCGCGGCGTCCATTGTCGCGAAGGTCACGCGCGACCGGCTGATGGCCCGCCTGCACCTGCTGCATCCCGAATACGGCTTCGATCGGCACGCCGGCTATGGCACCGCGGCCCACCTGAAGGCGCTGGCCGAGCATGGCGCGACCGATTGTCATCGTCGCGATTTCGCGCCCGTCGCGGCCGCGCTGGCGCGTTCGCGCTAACCCGCCCTTAACCTTATGGCGCCGGGGGGTCGAAAACGACCCAAAACCCTTTGAAATACTTAACGGAATCGTCCGAAAAAGACACACCGGCGTTGGCGGTCTCTAAACCACGTTTTTACCTCGCCCCCGCATAGTCGCGATGTCAGTTGCTTACCCGGTTGTGTTTCATGCGTAGCGTTAACGCCGGGGTGACCGGCTCGAAATCCCGGATTCAGGTCTCGCGTACCGGGATTTCGACCGTCCCCCGCGTCGTCGCTCCAACGGCCGCGGCGCCGCTGAACCAGATTATCCTAGGCGACTGTATAGAAGGCCTGCGGGCGCTGCCGCCCGAGAGCGTCGATCTCGTCTTCGCCGACCCTCCCTACAATCTTCAGCTCGAGGGCTCGCTGTCGCGGCCGGATCAGAGCGTGGTCGACGCGGTCGACGACGATTGGGACAAGTTCGGCAGTTTCGCCGAATACGACGCCTTCACCCGCGAATGGCTGGGCGCGGCCCGGCGCGCCATGAAGCCCGAGGCGACGCTGTTCGTCATTGGCTCCTACCACAACATTTTCCGCGTCGGCGCGATCCTGCAGGATCTCGGCTTCTGGATTCTCAACGACATCGTCTGGCGCAAGGCCAACCCGATGCCGAATTTCCGCGGCCGGCGCTTCACCAACGCCCACGAGACCATGATCTGGGCCGCCCGCGATTCCAAGGCGAAGCGCTACACGTTCAATTACGAGATGCTCAAGGCGGGCAACGAGGACTGTCAGGTCCGCTCCGACTGGTATCTGCCGATCTGCACCGGCGGCGAGCGCCTGAAGGACGCCGAGGGCCGCAAGACGCACCCCACGCAGAAACCCGAGGCGCTGCTGACCCGCGTCATGCTGGCGGCGAGCAACCCCGGCGACGTCGTCGTGGATCCCTTCTTCGGCACGGGCACCACGGGCGCCGTCGCGCGCCGCCTCGGCCGCTCGTACATCGGTTTCGAGCGCGACGAGGCCTATGCGAAGGCCGCCCACGCGCGCATCGCCGCCGTCGAGCCGCTGCCCGCCGACGCGGTTGCCGCCGCGCCGACAAAACGCTCCGAACCGCGCGTCGCCTTCGCCAGCGTTATCGAGGCCGGTCTCCTCGCGCCCGGCGCGACGCTGACCGACGAACGCCGCCGCCATCAGGCGGTCGTGCGCGCCGATGGATCGTTGAAACTGGGCGCCGCGATCGGCTCGATCCACAAGATCGGCGCGCTGGCGCAGGGCCTGCCCGCCTGCAACGGCTGGACCTACTGGCGCTTTGAAACGCCGGCGGGACTGGAGTCCATCGACACCCTGCGCGAGACCATGCGCGCGGGCATGCGCGAGGCGGCCGAATAGGCTTGCCCCGGCGCAACGCCAAACTGTCGCGCGCCCGGCCCTGTTCAAAACCCGTCGAACAGGGCAAGGTTGAAAGGTGAGCTCCACGGGTTGGTCCGACAGAACGATTTCGGCGGGACGCGCGTCCATCGAGGGGCGCACGCATGGCCCGCGCGCGTTTCTGCCCTTCGTCGGCCCGGCGCTCATTGCCTCCATCGCCTACATGGACCCCGGCAATTTCGCGACCAACATCGAGGCGGGCGCGAAATACGGCTACATGCTGCTCTGGGTGGTGCTGTTCGCCAATATCGCCGCGATGCTGTTTCAGGCGCAGTCGGCCCGCATGGGCATCGTCACCGGCGCGAGCCTAGCGACCCTCGCCGCCCGGCATTATCCCAAGCCGATCGTCTATTTCATGTGGATCGTCAGCGAGATCGGCGCCATGGCGACCGACCTCGCGGAGTTCCTTGGCGCGGCCATCGGCATGAGCCTGCTGTCGGGCCTGCCGCTGATGACCTGTCTCGTCCTGACGGGCGTGGCCACCTATCTTATCCTCGGTCTTCAGGGCGCGGGCTTTCGCCCGATGGAGGCGCTGATTTCCGCCTTCATCGGCGTGATCGGCGCGAGCTATGTCGTCGAGCTCTGGATCGCCCCACCGGATTGGTCCGCGGCCCTGAGCGGCGTCGTTACGCCGCGCCTGACGGACGCCCGCTCCGTGGCGCTGGCGGTGGGCGTGATCGGCGCGACCATCATGCCGCACGCGATCTACCTTCATTCGAATCTGACGCGTGATCGCGTGCCCATGAACAACGCCCGCGAAACCCGCCGCGTTCTTTGGTTTTCAAATCTCGAAGTCTTGCTTGCGCTCGGCTTCGCCGGCCTCGTCAACATGGCGATGGTGTGCATGTCGGCTTCCGTGTTCCACGCGGGCAATCCCGACGTGGCGGAAATCGAAACCGCCTATCACACGCTCGCGCCGCTGCTGGGCAACGCCGCGGCGGCCGTGTTCATGATTTCGCTGCTGGCCTCGGGCCTGTCGAGCTCCGTGGTGGGCACGATGGCTGGCCAGTCCATCATGCAGGACTTCGTGCGCTTCCGCGTGCCGCTCTGGTTGCGACGGCTGCTGACAATGATCCCCGCCTTCGTCGTCGTCGCGCTGGGCTATGGCGCCACCGACGCGCTCGTAATGAGCCAGATCGTGCTGAGCATCGTGCTGCCCGTGCCGATGATCGCCCTGCTGCATCTGGGCGCGCGGCGCGACATCATGGGCGAATTCGTCAATGGCCCCGCCATGCGCATCGCGTCGCTCGTCGCCGCGGCGATCATTCTGGCGCTGAACGCCGTTCTGTTGCTGAGCGCGGCGGGCGTCGAAATTCCCGGACTGGGCTGAACCCAACCGCGTCAATGCCGCAGACGGTTGAAGTCCTCGATGGCCGCGGGCGACGTCGTGCGCGCGAGATCGGCGATATAGGCGGCGACGGCGCCGCCGGAAAGCGCGGGCATGCGACCGCGGTCGAACTTCGCGATGTCGGCCTGATAGGCGGCGTCGCCCGACATCTCCATGAAGGCCTTGCGCAGAACATCGAGCCGTTCGCGCGGCAGGCCGGGCGGCGTGATGATGATGAGCCCGAGGCTTTCGCCCGCCTGCGCCAGATCGAGCGTCCGACGACGCGCGGCCGGCAACACATCGCCGATGAGTTGAACGCCGGGAATGACGGGCTTCGATTGCAGAACGGGCAAGGCGATCTTGTTGTCGATCACCTCGCGCTGGGTGGCGAAGGAATCCTCCGAAAGGAAAACGGATTGCAACTCGCCTTGCGCCAGCGCGATGATCAGCCGCGCGGCGGACGTGTAGCCAGTGACGATGCGTATTCGCGCGCCCGATTCGGCCAGCAGCGCGGCGACGATGGCGCCAGGCGTGCCCGTGCCCAGCGCGCCCAGCGCCAGCGGCTCGCGCGCCGCGAGCAAGCCCTTGTAATCGCGCGCGCCGGAAGCCGCCGACGCCCAGAGAATCGTGTTCTGCGCGCCCGTGCCGCCCACATAGCCCAGTTGAACGGGATCAAACTGCGCCGACGCCGTACCCACCATGGGCTCGATGAAAAAGCTGCGGCCAGGCGCCGCGATGGTGAGGCCATCGGGCGCGACGCGATGGGAGATATAGTTCGCGGCGATCAGCCCCGCGGCGCCTTCCATCTGTTGGACCAGCACATTGGGCGCGCCGGGAATGAAGCGCGGCAAATGACGCGCGATGGTGCGGGCGGTGGTGTCCATGCCGGCGCCGGCGCCGAAGCCAACGACGAAATTGATCGTCTTGCCGCGATAGAAATCCTCGGCGCGGGAGATGGCCGTCGTGGCGCGGGCGAGCGCGCAAGCCATCAACAATACAAGCGCCAGACGCATGGCGTTTCCCCGACGTTTTTATGAGCGCCAGACTATCCAGCGGCGCCCGCTGAAACAAGCCGCCGCCTAAGGCGCGTCGGCGATCCCCGCCGCGCGCAGATAGCGCGTGTCGATGAAACGGAGCGGATCGGGCGGCTCGCCCTTCAGCGCGCCAGAGCCCGCGAGGAAGGCGATCACCTGCCGCAGGCCACGCATGGAAATCTCGCCACGCATCGGCAGCACGTTGCGCTCGGGCTCGAAATACAAAGCCAATGTCTCGCGCGCCGTGGAGTCCGACGAACCCCACGCGTCCATGATGGCGCGCGCGACACGGTCGCGGTTTTCCGGCGCGCGAATGAAAACGAACGCGTCCGACAAGGCCTTCACGTAACGCGTCACGGCCTCGGGGTTGGCGTTCGCCCACGAGCGCTTCGCGATGGTGACCGTGTAGAGAAAGTCCGGCGTCGCGTCGCTCGACAGGCCGAGGATGTTGTAGCCCTGACGCCGCGCGATGATGTCCTGCGGTTGCCCGAGCGGCGCGGCGTCGCAATCGTCCTTGCGCAGGCAGGCGAAACGGTCCGGCGTGCCCTCGACGACCTTGACCTTGAAATCGTCGCGCGTCAGGCCGTTGCGCGCCAACAACGCCAGCGTGGCGAGCGACACCGTGCCGGTCATGTCGGCCATGCCGATCGTCCGGCCCCTGAGATCGGCGAAGCTTTTCACCCATGGACGGGCCACGAGGCTGTAGATCGGATTGTTGAATTCCGCGGCGATGGCGACCGCGTCCGACCCCTTGAGCGCCGCCGTGATCAGGAAATTGGTGGCGACATGGCTGATGTCGGCGGCGCCTTTTTCCAGCGCGTCGACGGTCGCCTCGCCACCACCGCGCACGGGAACAATCGAGAAATTCAGCCCGCGCTTCAGAAAAAATCCCTCGCGCTCGGCGATCAACACCGGCAAGGCGAAAATGCTTTGCAGGGGCGAGGCCGTTTCGCCATAGCGCAGATCAAGCAGCTCGGCGGCGGGCGTGGCGGACGGCGCGAGCGCCGCCATGAAAATGCCCGCCAACGAAAATAGCCGCCGCCGCGTCATCCCAAGCATGATTGCGTTTTCTCCATCGCTTCTGGATGAACGACCCGCGCCTCCGTCGATTGGACGCGCCAGCCCCTACCGTTTCGTATATAATACCCGAGATGACGCCGGGGGGCGCGTCTGGGGAAGGGATCATCCGTGAAAAATGTTCTCGTGCCGGTGGAGCTGCATTCCACCATCGACTCGGTTTTCACGACCGCTTTGCTGTTCGCGCGACGCTTCGACGGCTACGTCGAGGGCATGCCGCTGGGACCGGACCTGCCGGATCTCGTCGCCTTCGACATGCCCGTGAGCTGGAGCGTCGCCGACCAGCACACCTGGAAGGAAATGGCGGACGAATCGCACCGCCAGTTCGAGGATTTCATGAAAACGGCCAATGTGCCGACGCATGACGCGGCGCCAGATGGTCTGTCATGGGGGTGGGCCGGCGAATCGTCGTTCGGCGATTCCCACGTGTCGAGCTACGCGCGCCTGTTCGACATCTGCGTGCTCGGCCGTCCCGGCGCCGAGCGTGGCGACGCGCGCATGGCGACCGCGGAAGCCGCGCTCTTCGACAGCGGACGCCCGATCCTGCTCGCGCCGCCCACGGCGCCCGGAACACTTGGCGAGACCGTTGTGATCGCCTGGAACCAGAGCATGGAGACGGCCCGCGCGACGGCGCTGTCGATGCCCGTTCTGAAAAAGGCGAAAAAGGTCATTGTCCTGACCATCCCCGAGCACAAGGTCGAGGGGCCGACGGGCGAGCAGATGGCCCATAACCTGCGCGCCAATGGCGTGCTGGCGGAAGCGGTCGAGCGAAGCGCCAAGGTGCGCGGCCATGGCGAGGCGATCATCGAGGGCGCGACCGCGCTCGGCGCCGATCTGCTGGTCAAGGGCGCCTATACGCAAAGCCGCCTGCGTCAGATGATCTTCGGCGGCGCGACCAGCTACATCCTCGCCAAGGCGAACCTGCCGGTGTTCATGTCGAGCTGATCGACCCGCGAGCTGTCTTCAGCCGCCGGAAGGGTAGATGTCGCGGACTTTCGCGAGCATGTCCGGCGGCATGTTCGCGACCTCGCCAACGAGCCTCTGCAAGTCCTCGCCCCGCATCGGGATGAGGTCCATGCGCGCCTTGGCGACCTCGGCCTTGAACTCGGCGTCGTTCATCAACGCGTCGAAGCCGCGGCGCAACGCTTCCGTCCGCTCGGCGGGAACGCCCGGCGTTGAAAAGAACATCTTGCCGACCTCGACCGAGCTCATCACCAGTCGCATGATCCGCTTCTGCTCATCCGTCTTGGCGAGTTCCACCGCCGTGGGGACGTTGGGCAACAGCGGATGGCGCTCGAGCCCATACTGAACGAGAATCCGCACGGCTCCATTGGTGATCCAGTCGGGATGCTCGGCGTTCAACGCGTCGAGGCTGGTCGAATGACCGTCGGCCTCGCCGCGGTCGAGCGCGAGCATCGCCTCGCCCGACCCCTTGTAACCCATGATCAGGTTGAATTTCGTTTTCAGCAGCTTGTTCATTACCGTCGGATAGACGACGACCGTCGAACCCGCGCCGGTCGCGGCCATTTTCGATTCCTTCGTGAACATGTCGGCGGTTGTTTGCACCGGTCCATTGCGGGAAAAGAAGCTGACGTTGACCGACGATGCCGCCCGGCCGATCCAGGTGAACCGCGCGGATTCAAACTTGACGCCCGACGCCCCGAGTTTCTCGTCGAGCGGCGACGTCGGCGAAATGATGCCCAGCGTCGCGCCATCCTTCGGCGCGATGTTGTAGATGTAATTGGCGGCCACGATGCTGCCCGCGCCCGGCATGTTGCGCAGCACGACCGTTGGGTTGCCGGGAATGTATTTGCCGAGAAAACGCGAGACGATGCGCGCGTAGAGATCGTTGCTGCCGCCCGGCGGGTAACCGACGATCATGTCGACGTTGCGACCGCGATAGAAGGTCTCGGCGTCCTGCGCGGCCACGGGTCCGCCCGCCGCGACGATCCCGAAGCCGGCGACAAGCCAGCGCGCGATGCGAATGCCCTTCGACATAGGCGTCCTCTCCCGATTATTTTATCTTCTGGCGCTCATGGTTAGACACGAACCCGCGCCGCGTCAAAGCGAGGCGGCTGGAAAGCCGGCCGCGCCGGCCTTCCGCGCCTCCGAGGATTCGGCCTATACATCGCCCACGGGCGGCATATCCATCCAATGGGCGACGGGA
Organism: uncultured Hyphomicrobiales bacterium; assembly: GCA_903861645.1. Classification (GTDB taxonomy): domain Bacteria; phylum Pseudomonadota; class Alphaproteobacteria; order Rhizobiales; family Beijerinckiaceae; genus Terripilifer. Next base: position 38,644 of record CAIOVE010000043.1, on the reverse strand, counting down.
GAACGACGTGAGCGAGGAAAAAGCGCCGGGGCGCGTCGTCGGCAAGGTCGAAAACGGCGTCGCGGAATTGTTGTTCGACAACGAGGCCCGGCGCAACGCCATTTCCGTCGCCATGTCGCGGCAGGCGGCGGACCTGCTCGCGGGCTTCGCCGCCGATCCCGACGTGCGCCTGCTGGTTGTGCGCGGCGCGGGCGAAGCGTCGTTTATTTCGGGCGCCGATATCTCCGAGTTCGAAAAAGTTCGCAAGGACGCCGAGGCGGCGGCGCTCCACACGCATTTTTCATCGCGCATGTACACGGCCGTGCGCGAATTTCCCAAGCCGACGATCGCCCGCATCCGCGGCTTCTGTTTTGGAGGTGGCATGGGTCTGGCGGCGGCGTGCGACCTGCGCGTCGCCTCGGACGACGCCTTGTTCTCCATCCCCGCCGCGCGCCTCGGCATCGCCTATCGACCCGACTTCATCGCCTGGCTGAACGAGATGATCGGCCCGGCGCGCCTGAAGGAAATGCTCATCACCGCCCGCCGCTACCCGGCGGACGAGGCGCTGGCCATGGGCCTCGTGCAACGCGTGGTCCCCGTCGCCGGCTTCGACGCGTTTTTCAGCGCATACATCGCGACAATCGCCGACAACGCGCCGCTGGCGACCGCCGCCTCCAAGATCATCGTCAACGAGGTCGCCGACAGTATGCGTCATGTCGACATGGACAAATGCCGGGCGATTTCCGACCGTTGCGCCGATAGCGAGGACTTTCAGGAGGGCCGGCGCGCCTTCATGGAAAAGCGTCGACCAGTCTTCAGGGGCCGCTGAACAAAGCCATCGCGACATTTGCCCTTGGCCAAACCGCGCCGCGGGATACAATGCGAGCGAAATCAATCCGGGAGGATCCACGTGACGGGCGCGCTCAGCGGTCTCCGCATCATCGAATTCGCGAATTACGTGTCGGGCCCCTACGCCGGCATGCTGCTCGCCGATCTCGGCGCCGATGTCATCAAGGTCGAAACGCCCGGCAAGGGCGACCCCTTTCGCGGCTGGGGCCGCGTCGAATACAGCCCGACCTTCGGATCGGTGAACCGCAACAAGAAGAGCGTCACCCTCGATCTCAAGTCGGATCAGGGCCGCGCCGACGCGCGCGCGCTGGTGAAAACCGCCGACGGACTGATCGAGAATTTCCGCACCGGCGCGATGGAGCGTCTCGGGCTCGGCTACGATGAGCTGTCGCGCGACAATCCCGGCCTCGTCTATTGCGCGATCACGGGCTTCGGCTCGGATGGGCCATACGCGCAACGACCGGGTTACGACACGGTGGGTCAGGCCATGAGCGGCCTGCTGAGCCTGCTGACCGACATCGAAAACCCTCGCCCGATGGGTATTTCCTTCTCCGACCATCTCGCGGGCATGGTCGCCGCCAACGGCATGCTCGCCGCCTTCATCGCGCGCGCCCGCACCGGCAAGGGCCAGCGCGTGGATACATCGCTGCTGGAGTCGACGGTTTCCTTCTGTGGCGAAAACGCCGCCAATTATTTCGAGAAAGGCAAGGTGCCCAGCCGCGCGACGCGCACCCATCGCGCGCAGGTCTACGCCTTCGTGGCCGGCGACGGGAAGCCCTTCGTCGTACACCTGTCATCGCCGACAAAGTTCTGGGAAGGACTGACGCGCGTCGTCAATCGGCCCGAGTGGCTGGCCGATCAACGCTTCGCCACCAAGGAGACCCGCGGCAAGCATTATGGCGCGCTCAACGACGCGCTCGGCGTGATCTTCAAGGCCGATACGCGCGACGCCTGGCTGGCGAAGCTGGCGGCGGAGGATGTCCCCTCCGCCCCGCTCAACAATTTCGACGAGGTCTTCGCCGACCCGCAGGTGCGACATCTGAAAATGCGCGAGGACGTTGACCACAAGCGCATGGGCAAGGTCGGACTTGTGCGCAACGGATTGCGCATGTCGGCCACGCCGCCGCGCATCGCGACGCCGTCACCGGAACTGGGCGAGCATACCGAGGAAGTTCTCGCGGAAGCGCGGGCGCGCGCGTGAGCGGCCCGCTTCTCACCCGCCGCGACGCTGGTCGCGCGCTGCTGGGCGTGGCCGCCGCGCTGACGCCGGACCTGGCGCGCGCCGACACGGTCGCCGATTTCTATCGCGGCAAGCACATCAATCTCGTCACCTCCGCGTCCCCCGGCGGCGGCTACGACCTCTACGCGCGCCTGCTGTCGCGCCACATGGCGAAATACATTCCCGGCGAACCCTCGATCATCGTGCAGAACATGGTGGGCGCCGAGGGGCTCAAGGCCGCCAATCATCTCTATTCCGTCGCCGCGCAGGATGGCACGGTCATCGGCGGCCTGTCGCGCAACACCGGCCTCGCGCGTTTCTACGACTTCAACAACGCCGCCATTCAGTTCGACGCCCGCAAGTTTCACTGGCTCGGCTCGCCGCAGCAGGAGACGGGCTTTTTCATCGTCAACGCGCGCACCGGCGTAAAGGTCGCCGCCGACATCAAGACGCGCGAACTGACGATCAGCTCCACCGCCCGCAATTCGCCAAGCTCCATCTATGGCCGCATGCTCAACGCCCTTTATGGCGCGCGCATCAAGCCGATCGAAGGCTACGACGGGTCGCAGGCCTGCCTCATGGCGGTCGAGCGCAACGAAACCGATGGCCATATTTCCGGTGGATCGTCGGCGGAGTTCCGCGCGCGGTTCGAGCCATGGGTCAGGGAGGGTTCGGCGCGCGTCATCATGGCCATGGGCAAGGCGCGCGACGCGTCCTATCCCGATGTTCCCACGGCGATGGAATTGATGACGAGCCCCGAGGACCGCCAGCTTTTCGAAATCGCCTTCGCCGAGCAGGTCATGGGCCGGCCCTTCGTGCTGCCCCCCGGCGTCCCCGTCGAGCGCGTGGCCGCGTTGCGCGCCGCCTTCGACGCCACGATGAAGGACAAGGATTTCCTCGCGGACGCGGCGCGCGCCAACGCCGAGATCGCGCCCGTCGACGGCGCCACGATCAACGCGCTGCTGGATCGCGCCTATACCGCGCCCAAGGAACTGGTCGAGCGCCTGCGCGCGCTGGCGAAATAGGAGACCTGATGGAGATGATCGAAGCCTCCCGCGACCTGCGCGACACCTGCGCGATTGTCGGCATCGGCAATAGCCGGCTGGGCAAGGTGCCCGGCGTTTCGAGCCTTGATCTGATTGTCGAGGCGATGCGCAACGCGCTCGACGACGCCGGCCTCAAGGCGAGCGACGTCGACGGCATCCTTTGCCGCGGCCCCGACGACGTCTACAGCCATCACCAGATGGTCGGCGAAAGACTAGGGATCAACGCGAAATTCTCCACCACGGTGACGAACGGCGGCGCCAGCCAGATTCTCTCCGTCGCGCTCGCGGTGATGGCCATTCGCCATGGCCTCGCCACCACGGTGATCTGCGGCTACGGACGCGACGCCTGGTCGCGCACCCACGCCAACGAGGAAGCGCGCGTGCGCAACGAGACGCGCCCGCCGAGCCAGTTGCCGCGCGAGTTCGGTCCCGAATACGGCTATTACAGCGCCGCGGCGACGCACGCCTTCGGCGCGACGCGCCACATGCATCTTTACGGCACCACCAAGGACCACTTCGGCCAGATCGCGGTGGCGTTTCGCGAGCACGCCCTGCGCAACCCGCAGGCGCAGATGAAAAAGCCGCTGACGCTGGAGGAATATCACGCGCAGCGCTCCATCGTGCGGCCCTTTGGCCTCTACGATTGCAGCCTGCGCAGCGACGCGGCGGGCGCGGTGATCGTCACCAGCCGCGCGCGGGCGAAGGATTTGCGCCAGCCCCCGGTGGTCATCAAGGGCTTTGGCACGCACAACAATACGCGCGGCTGGTTCGCCGACGACAACATGGTGACGACGGCGGCGAAACAAAGCGGAGAGCGCGCCTACGCCATGGCCGGCGTCGGGCCGCGCGACGTCGACACGGCGCAGATCTACGATTGCTTCACCTACATGGTGCTGACGCAACTCGAGGACTATGGCTTCTGCAAGAAGGGCGAGGGCGGCGACTTCGTCGCCTCCGGCGCCTTGCGCATGGACGGCGCCCTGCCGACCAACACCTCGGGCGGACAGCTTTCCGAGGCGCACGCGGAGGGCATGTTGCAACTGGTCGAGGGCGCGCGGCAGATGCGGCATACTTATGCGGCGGACCGTCAGGTCAGGGACGCCGAAATCGCGCTTGTTTCCGGCCATGGCGGCAATCAGGTCTGCCATTCGACACTGATCCTCGGGAGGGCCTGATGACCGAACCGCGCAAACCCCTGCCGCGCCCCGCGCCCGAATCCCTTCCCTACTGGGAAGCCGCGGCCCAACACCGGCTGGACATGCCCCACTGCCAGGCCTGCGATGGCTTCTGGTTTCCACCCTCGCGCACCTGCCCCCATTGCACGTCGGCTGACGTCGACATGAAAACCGTGTCAGGCCGCGGCAAGGTGTTCAGCTTCGTCATCTATGACCGCGTTTATCACCCCGCTTTCGCCACGGAGGTTCCCTATGCCGTGGCGCTGGTGGAGCTGGAGGAAGGCCCGCGCCTGATCTCCAACATCGTGGGCATCCCCGCCGAGCAGGTCCGTTGCGACATGCCCGTCGCGGTGGTTTTCGACGATGTCGCGGAAAACGTATCCGTGCCAAAATTCAAGCCTCTCTGAAACGCAAGGAGTTCACGCATGTCGTTTTCACTGTCGGAAGCCTCGGTCCCCGTGGTCGTCCAGATGTTGACCGGACTTTCGGGCGTCATCGACAAGGCCGCGGCCTATGCCACGGAGCGCAAGATTGACCCGCGCGCGCTGATCGACGCGCGGTTCGCGCCCGACATGTACGCATTCGGCAAGCAGGTGCAGGTGGCCGCCATGTGGGGCTGCTTCATCCCCGGCAAGCTGTCGGGCGTCGACGCGCCCAAACCAGCCGACGAAGACAAGACATTCGACGACCTGAAGGCGCGCGTTCACCGCGCCATCGAATTCGCCCGCTCCTGCGACGCGAAGGCCATCGACGCCGCCGCCGAGACGATCATCGCGTTTCAGGCTGGTCCAAACCTGCGCAAGTTCAAGGGCAAGGATTTCCTGATGCACTTCGCCCTGCCGCATTTCTTTTTTCACTGCACCACGGCCTACGACCTCATCCGTCACAGCGGCGTGCCGCTCGCCAAGCGTGATTTCATGGGGCCCGTGCACGGTCAGATCGAAGGCTGATCGCCTGTTCCGGAATGCAAAACGCCCGCGCAAGCGCGGGCGTTTTCATTTTGAACCGACGGAACGCCGCGCTCAGATCGTCTGATTGTAAGCGCCGACCTGCGGATGCTCGCGGATCACGTCGTCAACCGCCTTGAACATGGCGCGCATGTTGGCTTCCGTGGCGGGGCTTTCAACGACCACGACGAGTTCCGGCTTGTTCGACGAGGCGCGAACGAGGCCCCAGGTGCCGTCCTCGACCGTGACGCGCACGCCGTTGACCGTCACGAGATCGCGGATTTTCTGCCCGATAATCGTCTCGCCACGCGCCTGCATGCCCGTGAAGCGCTCGACGATCTTGTCGACGACGCCATATTTGACCTCGTCGGCGCAATGCGGCGACATGGTGGGCGAGCCCCACGTGCGCGGCAGCGCGCCGTAGAGTTCGGCCATGCTCTTGCCGGGGTTGCGGTCGAGCATCTCGATCACGTGAATCGCCGTCAGCAGGCCATCGTCGTAGCCGCGGCCAACCGGCGAATTGAAGAAGAAGTGGCCCGACTTCTCGAAGCCGGCGAGCGCCTTGAGGTCGGTGACGCGCCGCTTGATGTAGGAATGGCCGGTCTTCCAGTAGTCGGCCTTCACGCCGCGCGCGATCAACTCGGGATCGGTGGCGAAAAGTCCCGTCGACTTGACGTCGACCACGAAGGTCGCGCCGGGATGCAACTTCGACAGGTCGCGCGCCAGCATGACGCCAATCTTGTCGGCGAAGATCTCGTCGCCGTTATTGTCGACGACGCCGCAGCGATCGCCGTCGCCGTCGAAGCCGAGACCCACGTCCGCGCCCACTTCCTTGACCTTGTGGGCCATGGCGTGGAGCATTTCCATGTCCTCGGGATTGGGATTGTAGCGCGGGAATGTGTAGTCGAGGTTCGTGTCGAGCGGCACGACCTCGACGCCGAGCAGTTCCAGCATGCGCGGCGCGAAGGCGCCGGCGGTGCCGTTGCCGCAGGCCGCGACGACCTTGAGCTTGCGCTTGATTTTGGGCCGGTTAACGAGATCGGCGATGTAGCGATCGGGGAAGTTCTCGACGAAGCGATAGGAGCCGCCATCGGCATAGCTGAACTTGCCGTTCAGCACGATGTCGCGCAACCGTCCCATTTCGTCGGGGCCGAACGTCACCGGGCGCTGCGCGCCCATCTTCACGCCAGTCCAGCCGTTGTCGTTGTGCGAGGCGGTCACCATCGCGACGGCGGGCACGTCGAGTTCGAACTGTGCGAAATAGGCCATCGGCGACAGGGCTAGGCCGATGTCGTGGACCTTCACGCCCGCCGCCATCAGGCCGGTGACCAGCGCGTATTTGATCGAGGCCGAATAACTCCGGTAGTCGTGGCCCGTGGCGAGTTCCGGCTTGACGCCCATCTCGCGCAGCAGCGTGCCGAGGCCCAGCCCCAGCGCCTGCACGCCCATGAGGTTGATTTCCTCGCCGAACAGCCAGCGCGCGTCATATTCGCGGAAGCCCGTTTCCTTCACCATCGGCGAGGATTCATAGGCGTAGGTATTGGGCGTGAGATGGCGTGATGGCTTCGGGTACATGTTGATCTCCGGGGCCATCGCCTGGCCAATGCGTGAATGGACGAATGATCGCCGCCTGTCGCGACGACCCCGCGCCTCGACATAGGCGCTTTGGCGCGGCCCGCCTATTGCCGCATGATGAGGTCGCCGGAAGCGATCTCGAAGCCGCTCAGTTTCTTCAGAAAGCTCATGCCGAGCAGGCTAACCCCGTTGATCCCCCTTGGCAGGACGATCGCGGGCACGTTCGAAACCATCAATGTGCCAAGGCGCGCCTCGCGCAGCGTGAGATTCGCCGCTTTCGAAAGGCCATTCGCGGTCTGTACAGGGACGGTGAAATCGGCGGGAGCGGGCGCGTAGCCGAGCCGCTCCGCGTCGTCATAGGTCAAGGAAACCAGCGTCGCGCCGGTGTCCACGAGCATGGGCAGCAGGCGACCCTCGATTTCAACGTTGGCGTGATACTGGCCGCCAGCATCGGGCTTCAGCTGCTCGCGGCCATAGCCGAGGCTCTGCACGGCAGGGCGCAATTGCATGGGCGGAGGACTGGGCGGAGCCGCGGGAGCGGACGAGAACCAGCCACGCGCGCCTGAAAGGCCCTTTTCTTCGCCCTTGCCAGTCGCGTCGGACAGATAGGACGCGCCAATGACCGCCAGAATGGCGACGCCTGCCGCGGACTTGATCACCCCGTTAATCATCGAAAAACTCGTTAATAGCCTGCCACGAAAGTAATTTGTCGACAGATTAGACAACGAGTTTTGCCGCCCGGTTAATGGGACCGGCGCGCGACACGTATCGCTTTGCTTTAATGATATTTTCCGCCACGGGATGAATCATTGGTTATTTCGACGGTATGTGGCCAGCGTCCAGCAGCCGCCGGTTGAATGCCAGAATGGCGTCATGGTCCGCGCATGTCCAGAAACGGCCATCGCAGGCCATCATCAATCGCGCGCGTTCGACCCAGGCGGGCGGCGCGGGCAATCCCGCTTCCGCCAGCAGAATGGCGCCGAGATAGCCGACATCGACCGTGGCGATGGCGGGCAGCGGCGGCGGCGCGTAACCAACGCCATTGACCGCGTAAAAGGTGACGTAGGCGGGAGAATCCGGCGGGAAAACAGCTTCCTCCGCGCTCAGCGCCTCGGATTTTCCCAACAGCGGCAGGGTCGCCGTCGGGTGATGGTCGCCATAGCGAACAAGAAGGAACCGCTCGCCCGGAAAGCGCCGCGCGAGTTCCGCGCGCAACCATTCGTCGTCCATCCTGATCATGGCGAGACGACGCAAATATTCACTCATGCCGGCGGGCGTTCCCGGTCCGCCGCCGGGAACCGCGACCTCCGGCATGTAGACAACGTCGTAGGGCCAGTGGGCCGACATGGTCTCGATGAATTCGAAAAGCGGTTGCCGCGAGGTCGTCACATGATCCTCGATGCGACGCAGGGCGTTGCCGAAATAGAAACGGTCGCGCTCGTCGTCGCGCCCCGCGCCCTGCGACTTGCGATCGATGACCTCGCTGAATCCGATCGATTCATAAAAACGCGCCACGGCCATGAACGTCTTGTCCCATGGCGTGAACATCAGGTTGCGATAACCGCATCCCGCCAGCACGCGCGGCAGCGCGTCGCGCAGCTTGCCCGTGGTGAAGGCCTGCACGAAATTGCGCATGGAGCCAAAGGCGTTGGTCGACACGCCGGAGAAAATCGAGAATTCCGTCAGCCACGAGGCGCCGCCATAGGTCTCGACGCGCAGCGCGTGTGAGGCGCCATCGTCAGATCGGAAGAACGGCTTCAATCCCTCGTCATATCGAAGATCGGGAAACAGCGCCGGATCCATGACCGATTCCTCGTGAATCAGCAGGATGTGCGGCGGCTTGCGTTCCGGCGCGCAGATTGGGTCCGGCGGAAACGGCCCCTCGGTGGATCTCGTGGCCGCCGTGAACAACCCCCCGCGCGGCAAAGCCTCGAACGCCTCGCGAAACGATCCGTAGAAACTGGCGAGATGCAGGTCGAACCAGAAATACTGCATGTGGGCGCGCACCGGACGCGCCCAGCCGGCGTAAGCGCCAACACCGAGGCACAACGCCAGCGCCAGCGCCGCGGGCAAGCGCCGCGCCAAGGGGCGTTCAAGTCGGAACAACCATGCGAGCAAGGCCATGAACATAGCCACGCACGCCATGCCGCCCAGCAAGGTCGCGCGCCTGTCGGCCCATAGCGCCGAAACGATGTCGGGCGCCGTGACGAACTCCACGATGTCCCAGGCGTGCAGGATCATGTCGCCGCGCGCCTGTTTCAGCCAGCCAAGCGCGAGCACGGCGCCGACCATGCCGGCCATGACAACGGATGAGAAAAAAAGGCGCCGACTCGCCAGAAGAACAGCGGCCATGAAGCCGAAGGTCGTCGCCAGCGCGAAGACGAGGGTTACGCCATCCCCCTCCTTGAACCAGCACCAGGCGATGACGAGGGCGGCGACGATCAGGGTCGCGAATGGCGTCAACCACCTTGCGGCATCGCGAGGCGCGGGCGGCGACGACATGGGCGTTTTCTTCCTGACAGCGGATCAATCCGACGACCGCCCGTCAAGGACGGCCATCGCCGACGCTGGTATCAGCCAACCTCCCGGCTGACAATCGCCGGCTTTCATTGACTCGGGCCTGGTCGCTTCCTAGGCTTTCGCCAAAAGCGCGAACGAAAACGGGCGGGAACGCGATGAAATCCTATCTTGGGGCGGCGCTCGCGCTGTGGGCGTCATGCATGACGACGTCAATTGTCCTGGCCGCCGACGAGATCGCGACGATCGCGACGTATAAGGGCGCGGACCGACAGCAAAAACTGCTCGAAAACGCCCGGCGCGAGGGCGGCCCGACGCTCTACTCATCGGCCACGACGGCGGACATGGCGGTTGTGCTGCCGGCCTTCGAGGCAAAATATGGCCTGAAGGTCAAATTCTGGCGCGGCGATTCCGAGGGCATCCTGCAACGCGCCGTCACCGAGACGCGCGGCGGACACAATGAGTTCGACGTCATCGAGACCAGCGGCGCCACGATGGAGGCGCTTTACCGCGAGGAATTGCTGCAACCCGTCGTTTCGCCCGTGTTCGCCGACATTTCCCCGAAAGGCCGCTATCCCCATGGCGCATGGATCGCGTCGCGCTTTCAGGTTCAGTCGAACGCCTACAACACCGCCGCGATCAGACCCGAGGAGGCGCCGAAAAGCTGGGCCGACCTCGCCGCGCCCCGCTGGAAGGGCAAGATCGGCGTCGAGACGGAGAACGCCATCTGGCTGAGCGCCCTCGCCGAATACATGGGCGAGGAAAAGGCCATCGCGTTGTTCCGGACCATAGGCGCCAATGGCGTGACCCTGCGCAAGGGCCATACGCTGCTCGCCAATCTCGTGGCGTCGGGCGAAACGCCCATCGGCCTTGGCCTCTACCGCTATCGCGAGGAGCAATTGCGCGGCGAGGGTGCGCCCATCGCCCCGCTCGACTTCGAGCCGCTGGTGGTTCATCCCATCGGCGTCGGTCTATCCAGGACCGCGCCCCATCCCGCCGCCGCGCTCTTGTTCATCGATTTTCTGTTGACGGACGCGCAAAAAATATTCCTCGGCCGGGAAACACGGCCGACCAACATCAGGGTCGCGCCCGAGCCGGCGAACGCCGTCTACATCGACCACGCGATCGCGCTGGATCAATCGACCAAATGGAAGAAAATCTTCCGCGACGTCTTTGTGTCGCGGGCGCGCTGAACGCCCGTTGATTGACTTGAAGCGCCACCAACCGCTAGCGTGAATCCCGACATTCCCCGTGGAGATTCCGCCGCCTTGACCGTTCTCGCGCTTCGCTTCCATTCGACCGCCGGCGTCGTTTCGCGCGACGTCGATATTCGCCATCTCATCGTCGCGGGCTGGACTGGCCGCGACCGCGCCGCGGTTGAAAAACACATCCGCGAACTCGAGGAAATCGGCGTCCAGCGGCCGGCGAGCGTGCCGGTGTTCTACCGCGCCTCGGCGTCGCGCCTGACCACCACGACCGCCATCGAGGCAATCGGCGACGCGTCGAGCGGCGAGGTCGAGTTCGTGCTGCTACGCGACCGCGGTTCCCTGTGGGTCGGCGTCGGCTCGGACCACACCGATCGCAAGGTCGAGGCTTACAATGTCACCGTCTCCAAGCAGATGTGCGACAAGCCCATCTCGCCCGATTTCTGGCTGTTCGACGAAGCTGTTCCCCATTGGGACCAGCTCATCCTTCGCTCGCGCATCGCCGAGAATGGCGCGAGCGTTCCCTATCAGGAAGGCACGGTCGCGGCGATGCTCGACCCGCGCGAATTGATGGCGCTGGCGTCCGGCGCGGCGGGGCTCGCCGAGGGCACGGCGATGTTCTGCGGCACGCTCGCCGCGAAGGGCGGCGTGCGCCCATCGGGCCGGTTCGATTTCGAGATCGAGGATCCCGTGTTGCACAGGCGGATCGCGCATGGCTATGCGATCGCAACCCTGCCGAACGCGGGCTGAGAAACCAGCAAGGACAAGAAAATCAAGATGACCAGCGACGATAAGCGAGTGTTGATCGCCGGCGGCGGCCCCGTCGGCCTGTTCTGCGCGCTGCTGCTCGGGCGACGCGGCATTCCCGTGCGCGTGTTCGACGTGAACCCCTGCTTGCAGGACGATCCGCGCGCGGCCACGACCCATCCCGCCACGCTCGAAATCATGGGCGCGGCCGGCCTCGCCGAGGACATGGCGCGCGTCGGCCTCGTGACGCCCATTTTCCAGTTCTGGGACCGCCCGACGGGCCAATTGATCGCCGAATTCGACCATGCCGTTCTGGCGGGCGAAACGGCCTACCCGTATGTCGTGCAATGCGAACAGTTCAAGACGGCGCGGTTGATCCTCGACCGGCTGGAAAAAATGCCGAACGTCGAGGTGCTGTTCAATCACGAGATCATCTCGATCGATCAGGACGCGCGCTCGGCGAGCGTCATCGCGCGCGGCCCTGATGGCGAAAAGCGCCACGTCGGCGCATGGCTCGTGGGCGCGGACGGCGGCCGCAGCATCGTGCGCAAGCAATCGGGCATCGGCTTCGAGGGCTTCACCTACGACGAACGCTTTCTCGTGCTGACGACGCCCTTCGATTTCCGCGCCAACCGCGGCTATTGCGAGCGCAGCTATTTCGCCGACCCCGAGGAATGGTGCAATTGCTTCAAGGTCTCGGCCAATGGGCCGCCCGGCCTGTGGCGCACGGTCTATCCGGCCGATCCCAACGTGTCGGAGGAATCGTTGATGAACGACGAGGCCGCGCAAGCGCGTCTCCAGCGGTTCTTCCCATCGTCGAAACCATATGACATCGTTCACAAGAATATCTACACGATCAACCAGCGCGTCGCCTCGACCTTCCGCAAGGGCCGCGTGTTGTTGGCCGGCGATTCCGCACACCTCAACAACTCGATTGGCGGCATGGGCCTGAACGGCGGTTTGCAGGACGCCGACAATCTCGGCGACAAGCTCGGGCGCGTCGTCGCCGATGGCGAATCCGAGACCCTGCTAGATCTCTATGACCTGCAACGCCGCACCGTGACCGTCGAATTCACGCAGGCGCAAACGATCGCCAACAAGAAGCGACTGGAAGCGCGCGAGCCAGAGGCGCGCCGCAAGAATTTCGAGGAACTCGCCGCGGCCGCGGCCGATCCCGCGAAGGCCCGCGCCTTCATTCGCCGCACCGGCATGCTCGACATGCAGGCGCGCGCCAATTCGATCACGCTGGAGCGCGCATGACCCGCGACAACGACATGACGACGCCCGCCTCGCTCGACATCTACAAGCCCGAGGCGGGCGCGCCGGCGCGCGCCTACCCCGACCTGCACGACCACGTGCGCGCGCTGGCCAGCGCCGGCCTGCTGCATGTGATCGACGAGCCCATCAACAAGGATACGCAGATGCACCCGCTGGTGCGCTGGCAGTATCGCGGCGGCATCCCCGAGGCCGACCGCAAGGCGTTTCTCTTCACGAACCCGACCGACGGCAAGAAGCGAACCTTCGCGGCCTCCGTTCTGGTGGCCGGCCTCGCCGCCACGCGCGATGTTTACCGCGTCGGTTTTGGCAAGCCGCTGGAATCGATCGGCGACGTCTGGGTCAAGGCGATCGCCTCACCCCTGCCGCCGCGCGAAATCAGCGACGCCCCCTGCCACGAGATCGTCACCATCGGCGATGATCTGAACGCGCCAGGCGCGGCGCTCGACGGCATCCCCGTGCCGATCTCGACGCCGGGCTGGGACAACGGCCCCTATCTGTCGGCGGGGCATTACATCACGCGCGATCCCGACACGGGGACGCAGAATATCGGCAACTACCGCGGCCAGATAAAGGCGCCGCGCCGCCTCGGCATGAATCCTTCCGTTGAGTTGCGCGCCGGCATCTACACCCACTGGCTGAAGTACAAGGCGCGCGGCGAGAAGATGCCCTGCGCTGTTGTCATCGGCTGCCCGCCCGCGGTGTCCTACACGTCGGTGCAGAAAATGCCCGAGCATCTCGACGAAATGGCGGTGGCGGGCGCGCTGGTTGGCTCGCCCATCAACGTCGTGCGCGCCAAAACCGTCGATCTGCTGGTGCCCGCCGAGGCGGAGATCGTCGTCGAGGGTTTCATCGACACAGAATGGCTGGAGCCCGAGGCGCCCTTCGGCGAATCCCACGGCTATGTCAATTTGCAGGAATACAACGCCTTCATGGAGGTGACGGCCATCACGCGCCGGCGTCATCCCATCGTGCCGTCGTTCATCAGCCAGGTGACGCCGAGCGAATCGAGCGTCATCCGCAAGGTTGCTATGGAGCCGGTGTTGCTGAACCATCTGCGCAACGGGCTCGGCATCAAGGGCGTCAAGCGCGTCGCGATGCACGAACCGCTGACGAGCCTTTACGCCGTCATCGCCGTGCAGTTCGAGCGCGGCTTGCCGACCACGGAAGTCTGGCGCGCGCTGCAAGGCGTCGCGACGTTGCATCGCTTCGCCGGCAAATGGGTGATCGCCGTTGACGAGGACATCGACCCCGAAAACGCCGACGCGCTGTTCTGGGCCATGTCCTATCGCTGCCAGCCGCAACACGACATGAAGGTGATCGACGGCAAGGATCCCGGCCATGGGCCGCGCGGCCCCAGGGACAATGGCGAGAGCGCGTCCGTGCTCATCAACGCCTTGCTCAAGGGTCCGTTCGCGCCCGTCGCCCTGCCGAAGAAGGAATTCATGGAGGAGGCGCGCGCCATCTGGGAACGCCTTGGCCTGCCGGCCCTCAAGCCGGAAAACCCCTGGCACGGCTACGATCTTGGCGTCTGGCCGCCGCATCTTGAGCGGCAGGCGAACCTCGCCACGGCCAGCGAGTATTTTTCCTTCGGCGACGAACTGATCGGTCAGCGCCGTCGGGATGTCGGCATGAACGACCCCGTGCCGTGGAACAGCAACACGAAATGAACAGCGCGACAACGCGCCATCACCTCAGGAGGAGAACATCAATGCCCGTGAACAAACTGCATGACGAATTTCACACGCTCGACCTGACGACGGGTTTTGAAACCCCGGCCGGCTACCCGCCGGGCATCGCGCAGAAGATCATCGCCGGCGGCCTCGACGAGACCAACAAGCGCGGCACGCGCACGCGCCTGCTGCGCTTTGATCCCGGCGTCTACACGACCGCGCCCTTCGTGCACGACTACTGGGAAGAGGTTTTCCTGGTCACCGGCGATCTCACCGTCGGCAACGACGCGCACGGCAAGGGCGGCGAGTCCTTTCCGTCCTTCACCTATGCCTGCCGTCCGCCGGGCGCGGCGCACGGCCCGTTCCGCTCGGACAAGGGCTGCATCCTGCTCGAAATACACTACTACGACCCTGTCTGACGCATGGCCGCATGACGGGCGCGCGGCTTGCCGCGCGCCTCCCGCATGTGGCAATTTGCGATCAATAAAAATTCGAGGAGACGCGCGTGACCATGGAATTCGGCATTTTCGATCATCTGGACAACGATCATCTGCCCGTCGCCGACTATTACGACGAACGGCTGCGGCTGATCGAACTCTATGATCGCGCCGGCTTCCATGCCTATCACATAGCCGAACATCACGCGACGCCGCTGGGCATGGCGCCCTCGCCCAACGTATTTCTGTCGGCGGTCGCGCAGCGAACCAGGCAACTGCGCTTTGGCCCCATGGTCTATGCCCTGCCGCTTTATCATCCGCTGCGGCTCGCGCAGGAAATCTGCATGCTTGACCAGTTGAGCCGGGGGCGCGTTGAAATCGGCTTCGGCCGCGGCTCATCGCCGACCGAAATCGGCTATTTCGGGGTCGATACGGAAAAGACCGAGGAAATTTTCCGCGTCTATCTGCCGCGCGTGCTCGAAGCCATCGAGACAGGCGTGTTCCACGCGCCCGAGCAGGCCGAAAAACATCGGGATTTCGAACTGAAAATTCCCTCCGTGCAGCGCCCGACGCCGCGCGTCTGGTATGGCGTGCATACGCCGGAGAGCGCCGATCGCGCCGCGCGTCGCGGATGGCATACGATCAACCTCGACATGGATTACGAAGCGCGCGAGTGCAACGAAACATTCCGCAGGGTTTGGCGCGAGGCGCAGCCGGGCAAGCCCCTGCCCCTGATGGGCCTTGGCCGCTTCATCGTCGTCGCCGAAACCGACGAGAAGGCGCAAGCCATCGCGCGACGCGCCTATCCCCATTGGCACGCGGGCTTCACCCATCTGTTCCGCAAACTTGGCCGCATGCAGCGCCATCCGCGGCCCGAAACCTTCGATATCCTGCACGAGCAAGGCAAGGGCGTCGCCGGCAGCCCCGCGACGGTCACCGCTTTCCTCAAGAAGCAGATGGCCACGGCGCAATGCAATTATTGCGTGGGCCAGTTCGCTTTCGGCGATCAGTCGATCGCCGAACTTGAAAGCTCCGTTGGTCTGTTCGTCAACGAGGTCATGCCGGCGCTGCGCGCCTTCGACGCCCTCGCCGAGGCGGCCTAGCCGTCGATGAAACGTCGGGCAATGTCGCCAGCGCGCGTCAGCCACGCGCGGTCGCCATGGCTCGCGATATGCGCGAGAGCCCGCCGCAATTGCCGCAACCGGAACGGCTGACCGACGATATAGGGATGCAACGCGACGCCCATGACGAGCGGGCCATCGCGCGACTGCGCCAGCATTTCGTCGAACTGATCGATGATCATGTCGGCGAATTCGCGCGCCGCATGCTGGCGGACGACGAGCGCCGGAATGTCGTTGATCTCCTGCGGATAGGGAATGGACAACAGCCGACCGCCGTCGCGCGTGCGCAACCAGACGGGTCGGTCATCCATGCACCAGTCGAGGCAATAGGCGTAGCCCGCCTCGCGCAGCAAATCGGGCGTCACAAGGCTTTCCGACACCCATGGCCCGAGCCAGCCGGCGGGCGCCCCGCCCTCGGCTTGCGCGATGCGCCGCGTCGCCGCCTCGATCAGCGCGCGTTCGGCGGCCTCGTCGAGACCGCCCTGCCGTTCGGCGTTCGTGCGCCCATGCGCCACCACTTCGTCACCGCGCGCGCGAAAGGCGTCCATCACCTCGGGGCAATAATCGTAGATGTCGCTGTTGACGAGCACGGAACTTGGCAACGCCAACTCGTCCAGCATGTCGATCATGCGCCAGACGCCGACACGATTGCCGTAATCGCGCCATGTGTAATTCAGCACGTCCGGCTCGCCGGGCGCGGGCGGCACAAGCGTGGCGCCCAATCCGGCGCCGAATTCGAAATGCTCGAGATTGATCGCGATATAGACGGCGAGCGTCTTGCCATCGGGCCACGCGACCGGCGATGGCGCGCGAACGGATTCGTAATCGTACCGCCCGTGCGAAGGAGGATGTTTCACGCCTGCCATTGTCGACCTCAGGCAGCCGAACGCGATGGACGGAAAAAGGATTCTCCCGCGCGATAACGTCGCGCCTCCGACATGTCGGGTGGAGGTCCGCTCTCCACGCGACCCTCGAAGGTTAGTTCAAGTTGCACGCCGCTCGGATCATAAATGAACAACTGCCAGAGGCTCGTGCCGGGCACGAGGAATTCGCGCCAGTCGAGACCCGCCGCGCGAAATCGCTCGATGAACGCATGATAGCCGGACGCGCTCAACGACAGATGATCAATGGCGCCGCTGCCCGTTGGCGCGCGGCCATCCGGCCCCATGGCCGGCCCGCCCGCGTAGATGTGAATGATCGCGGAACCCATCGGCGTCGGCACGGCCAGCCACGCGCCGGGATAACCGAAATCCGGGCGCGGCGCCTCCATCAAGCCGATGACATCACAATAGAAGCGACGCGTCGCGTCGAGATCGCCGGTCTTGATGGCGACATGAAACAGACCGCCGATGATCGCGCCGCTCATGCCCGGGCCCCTTCGTCAGGGTTCATAGATATCGTCTCCCTGTTGCCAGATGCCCATGCCCTCGTAAAAGGCGTCGGCGTCCGAGACGAACAGGCGCCGCGTGATGCCGCGCGCCAGACGGGGGATGCCGAACTTGATGCCGCTGAGGCCGATCGACATGGAGCCCATGCTCAGATTGGCGCCGCGGCTGAAATTGAAAACCGACGACAGCCATGGCGCGACGCCCGGACGCTTCTCGCGTAATTCGAAATTCGGACCCACATAGCAGGATCGCAGCAGCCCCTCGTCGCGCTCGTGCGCGGGCGGCGAAAAGACATCTTCCCAGAGCGCGATGAGATCGAGATGCTCGGCGAATTCGGGCCGCAGATGCAGGCCCGTCTCGTAGCCCGTGCCAAGAATGAGAAAATCGAACGCGCGCGCGCCGTCCGTCGCGACGACACGCAACCGATCGCCTTCAACGACGATGTCGGACCAGGTCGCGCCGCCGTGAATTTCAAGATTGGGCGTGGATTGCGCCCGCGCGATGGTGCGCAAGGGCGGCCCGCCGCGAAAACTCTTCATGCGCCGGGTGAAACGCCATCGATCGGCCAGCGGCAGATCGGCGAAATGCGCGAGATAGCCGTTGAACTCGCCCCACGCGACCGCGTTCGCCGGTCGCACCAGCGGCGAGCGATGATAAAGATCGACGCGCCGCGCGCCGGCTTCGGCGGCGACAATCGCGTTGTCGAAGGCCGAGGCGCCGCCGCCAATCACCGCGACGTCCTTGCCCGCCAGCGCGGCGAAATCAATCGCTTCCTGTGTGTGCGCCCAGAATTTCCTGGGCGCGTTGTCCGCCACCACGGCGGGGATGTGGCGTCGCCCGTTGCCCTCGATGCCCGTCGCGAGCGCCAGCGTGCGCGCCCAGAGCGTTGAACGAACGCCATCGCCGCTCTCGACATCGACCTCGATCAGGCCCTCGATGGACGCCGGACCAAAGCGCAACATCCGGCAATGATTGCGCACGGGCACGCGCGTGACCGCGCGATACCATTCGAGATAGCGGCGCCACGCGTCGGTCGGCGCCTTGTACATCGCTTCCCAGGAGCCCTGTCCATGCTGAACTTCGTACCACGCGCGCAGCGACAGGCTGGGCACGCCGAACTCGATGCCGCCGACGTCCTTCTGCGTGCGCAACGTGTCCATGCGCGCATAGGTCGCCCATGGACCCTCGAGGCCGGGCGGGTTTTCGTCAATGAGCAGAATATTGTCGACGCGTTGCTGCAACAGGGCGAAGCCCGTCGCAAGCCCGGCCTGCCCCGCGCCGACGATCAGAACATCCAGCGCGCGCGAACCATCGGGCGCCATTTTCGGCAACACCCAGGATTTCCTCGGATACTGGGTCAATTCCAGTTCGCGCCGAGCCATGGCGGCGAGTTCGTCGAGATCGCGCGGCAGGCGATCCTGATTGACCGCGTCGCGCAGCGCGGGATCATGCGCGGGTGGCAGGTCGGGCATCGCCGCCGCGTGATCGACGTCCCACTTGCCGGATTTCGTGGTTGGTTCAGACATTGTCGCGCGCCACTCCGTTACCGCCCGGCCCAATGAACAAAGCGCTTTTCCGACAGGCCAAGCGCCAGGTTCAGGGCGTAGCCGAGCATTCCCGAGCAGAAAATCGCCGCGTACATCTGCGGCATGTCGAACATCTGTTCCGCCTCGAAAACACGCTGGCCAATGCCATCGGTCGAGCCGAGGAACATTTCGGCCACGATCACCGACACAAGCGAAATGGAGACGCCCGTTCGCAGACCGATAAAGGTTTGCGGGAGGGACTCCAGCAACACGACCAACATGATATGCGCCCGTGACGCGCCCATGACCCGCGCCGCCAGCACGCGTGTCTTGCGGGCGTTCATCACCCCGTAGGCGGTGTTGAAAATGATCGCGAGCATCGCGCCAAAGGCGCCAATGTAAATCTTGGTTCGATCGTCGACGCCGAAAATGACCAGAAACAGGGGGAACACCGCGCTCGCGGGCGTCGAGCGGAAGAAGTCGATGATGAACTCAAGCGCCTTGTAGACCCGCTCCGAGGCGCCGAGAACAACCCCCACGGGAATGCCGATCGAAGCCGCGAGCGAAACCGACATGAGAACGCGCTGAATGGTTTTCCAGAGGTCGCCGCCGATCTTGCCCGTCGCCACGCCATTCCAGATGCTCTTGGCGACGACGACGGGCGTCGGCAGCAGAACGGGATCGATGAAGCGTGTCGCGACGGCGACGTACCAGATCAGCAGAAAGACGGCGACGCCAATCAGGGGCGCCAAAGGCGCGACGCGCGACCAACTCATTTGCGAACCTCGCGTTGAAAAATCTCGAGGCAATGCGCCTTGGTTCGGACGAATCCGGGTTCGGCCAGCGTCGCGTCGGTGCGCGGCCGGGGCGAATCGACGCTGACCATGTCGGCGATTTGCGTCGGCGCGCGCGTAAGCAGCAACACGAGATCGGCGAGATAAACCGCTTCCTCCAGATCGTGCGAGACAATCAATGTCGTCGCGCCGATCTCCTTGAACATGCGCTGCAATTGTTCGCGCATGAACAGCGTCATTTCATAGTCGAGGGCCGAAAAAGGCTCGTCGAGAAACAGCACTTCCGGGTCGATGACGAGCGCGCGCAGGATGGACACAAGCTGCTGCTGTCCGCCGGACATTTCGTAGGGATAGCGATTGAGGTCGATGCGCACGCCAAGCCGCGTCACCAGCGCCTCGACCCGTCGCTCCTGCTCGCGCTTGTCGATCTTCATAAACTTGAGCGGATAGGCGATGTTGTCGCGCGCGCGCATCCAGGGGAACAGCGCCTCGCGGTAGTTCTGGAAAACGTAGCCGACGCGAATATCCGACACCCGCTCGCCATCGAACAGGATTTCGCCGCCATCAAGCGGCAACAGGCCCGCCATCAGATTGATGAGCGTGCTCTTGCCGCATCCATTGGGGCCGAAGACGGAAATGAATTTTCCGCGGGGTATGTCGAGATCGAACCCGTCATAAACCGGGTTTGGGCCGAAATACTTCTTGAGACCCCGGACCGTGATGTGAGGCCGCTTGAACGCCGAGGCGGGCAACGGACGCCGTGTCGGAGCCGCGTTATCCTCGATCCCGCGCTCCGGGGAGCCGAACACCGCCGCGCCCTCAGAACGTCTTGATGTAGGGAGCGACCGTCACCGCCTCCGACAAGGCGCCCATCTTCACCGCGTAATCGAGATAGGCTTGCAGATTGGCCTTGTCCTGCGCGCTCGTGTCGCCGGCGAAGGTAAACAGAATAAGCGGAACATCCGCGACGACATTCTCGGGAATGGGCGTGTTGTTGAGCAGGTACTTGCGCGCCTCGTCCGGGCTGTCGTTGATAAAGGCGATCGCCTTGGCCCAGGCCTGCGCGTAGCGCTTGGCGACATCGGGGCGGTTCTTCAGGAAAGTTCCCGTCACGACCGCGCCGCCGACATAGGCGTTGGCCTTCGCGTCGCCGAGAACGACTTGCGCGATGACGCCGCTTTGCAGCGTTGTCGCGACGCCCGATTTGCGCATCAGCGTCGCGCCGGGCTCGAGCGTGTAGGCGGCGTCGTACTGGGCCGATTGCAGCACGTTGATGTGCTGGTTCGGGTCCATCGGATCGAGCTTGTAATCGCCCTCGTTGAGGCCCGCCTTGGCGAGCGCGGCCTTGGCCATGGAGATATTGCCGAGGCCCGGCGCGCAGACAATGCGCGCGCCCTTGAGATCGGCGAGCGTCGTCGCCTTGAACCCCGAGCGGATGACGAATTGCTCCATCTTGTGGGGATCGTTTTGCGCGTTGAGGGTGATCCAGTTCACCGCGCCCGGCTTCTTGAGATTGGCGTTCATGCCGTCGATGGCGAGAACTGCCGCGGCCGCCTCGACCTGATCGGCGATGAGCGCGGTGATCACCAGCGAATTGTCGATGATGATCTTCTGTTCCGTTTCAATGCCGAATTCCTTGAAGAAGCCGCGCTGGTCCGCGATGTAATAAGGCAGGTTGGAGCTCGTCTTGCCCATGGCGACAATCACCTTGTCGGCGGCCAGGGCCGGCAAGACGTTCAGAAGTGAGCCCAGGATCGCCCCGATCGCCAACGCACGTTTCATTGCATGTCCTCGTCAAGCGCAGCCATCGCGAACGGATTGTTTCGCGATCTCCTGAAGCGTTGGAATGCAATCCACAGGCCATGGCTGCGGCGACGCGCGCGCGTATTGCCGCACCGTGACTGGCGCGTGGTTCCAACGGCATGGCATTCGCATCGTTGAATCCACACTGGAACGGGCCGCCATCGTGCCACGAAGCGATATGTCGATCAGACAACTCGGCGTCGAATTGCGCGCGCGACGCCTGACCGCGCGCGGGCTTGTCGACGCCTGTCTAACGCGCATCGATCGACTGAACCCGCTTGTGAACGCCTTTACTTTCATCAACCGCGAGGGCGCGCGCGCGGCGGCGGAGCACAGCGACCGACTGCTGGACGCTGGCGCGCCGCGTGGGCCTCTGGAGGGAATCCCTTGCGCGCTCAAGGATAATCTCATCGCGCGCGACATGCCCGCGACATGGGGTTCGCGCCTTTTTGCAAATTACGTTGGCGACCGGGATGAAACGCCCGTGGCGCGATTGCGGGCGGCGGGCGCCGTCTTTCTGGGCAAGACGAATGTGCCCGAGTTCACCCTGCGCGGCTACACGGCGAACGCGATCCATGGCGTCACCGGCAATCCATGGAACCCCGCGCTCACGCCCGGCGGCTCCAGCGGCGGCGCGGCCGCGGCTGTGGCCGCCGGCATGGTTCCCTTCGCCCTCGCGACGGATGGCGGCGGCTCGATCCGCCGGCCCGCCGGGCATACCGGGCTTGTGGGCCTCAAGCCCGGACGCGATGTCGCGCCACGCGGCGGCGGCTTTCCCGAAATCAATTTCGACTTCGAGGTCGTCGGCCCCCTGGCCCGACGCGTGGATGACGCCCGCCTCGTGCTTGACTGTTTAAGCCGAGGCCGGCCCTCCACCCCCATCGGCGCAAGGCATCTGCGCATCCTGTGCGTCGACACGATCGACGGCGCGCCGGTTGACCCGGACATTCGAGCCAGCTTCGCGGACGCCATCGAACGCATGCGCGGGCTGGGTCACGTCGTCGAGCGCGGCCCCCTGCCCTTCGACATCGCGCCCGCCATCGCGGTCATGCCGATGTTTTCCAACAGCGGTCTCGCCATGATCGCCCGCGAACATCCGGACTTCGACGCCCGCGTCGGGGCGGATTTCGTCGCCGCGGCGCGCGAGGGCGAAAAGCGCTCGGCGCCTGAACTCATGGCCGCCATCGAAGCGATCAAGCGTTTCCGCGCCGAGGTCGAGGAGCAATGCGCGCCCTTCGACGTGATTGCCACGCCAACCACGGCGGCGCAGCCGTGGCCAGCGGCGACGGAATATCCACCCGTCATCGATGGACGCCCGGTGGGGCCGCGCGGCCACGCCATTTTCACCGGCTGGGTCAACGCCTGCGGGCGACCTGCCCTGTCCGTGCCCATGCGGCCCGCGCCCGATGGCATGCCCATCGGCCTGCATCTCGTGGGCGCGCCGGGATCGGACGCCCTGCTGCTCGACCTCGCGGAATCGCTCGAGGCGATTTTCGACGGCCCTCGATTTTGGCCCGCGATGGCGGCGTGAACCCGTCCATTCTTCAATCAGGGAATGAAACATCATGGCGATCGAAGTGGCGAAAATCGGCCTGGCGGGCGTCAGGGACACGGAAGGCCTGGCGCGCTGCATCGCGTCCGGCCAGTTCACCGCCGATGAGGTCATCGCCATCGTCGGCAAGACCGAGGGGAACGGCGGCGTCAATGATTTCAGCCGCATGGTGGCCGATGACGCCTTTCGGCGCTTTCTCGCCGACAGGGGCGCGCGCCCGGCGGCGGACATCGCCGATTTGCCCATGGCGTGGTCGGGCGGATGCGACGGCGTGCTGTCGCCACACGCGACGATTTTCGCGCGCACGTCGGCGAAGGGCGCGGACAGCGAAAAGCGGCTCGCGGTCGGCGTCGCCGTGAGCGAGGATATTCTGCCCGAGGACATTGGTCGGCCCGCCATGATCGAAAAGGTCGCCTCGGCCGTGCGCGCGGCCATGCGGCAATCGGGCATCGAAAGCGTCGAGGACGTGCACTTCGTCCAGACCAAGACGCCCGTGCTGACGGTTGATTCCGTTCGCGCCGCCGAGGCCCGCGGCAAGACGGTCGCCTGCAAGATTCAGGAGTCTGCCGGCGTCGCCAATGGCACGAGCGCGCTTGGCGTCGCCTTGGGACTGGGCGAGATCGCCATGCCACGCCCCGACCAGATATGCGCTGACATGAGCATCTTTTCGTCGGTGGCCTGCTGCTCGTCGGGCGTCGAGGCGACGCGCGCCCAGGTGGTGCTGATGGGCAACAAGCCGGGCGCGGGCGGGCGCTTCCGCATTGGCCATTCGATGATGGAGGATCTGCTCGATCTCGATTCCATCTACGCCGCGATCCGCTCGGCGGGCCTCGATCTGCCCGAACGGCCGCGCGCCAGCGATCTGAACGGGCGGCTCGTCAACTGCTTCATCAAATGCGAGCCCAACCGCGACGGTCGCCTGCGCGGACGGCGACAGGTCATGTTCAACGATTCCGATGTGTCCGTGCATCGTCACGTCAAGGCGGCGGCGGGCGGCATGATCGCCGCCGCGATCGGCGATCCCGCCGTCTTCATATCCGTCGACGCCATGCACTCCGGCCCGCATGGCTCGGGCCCCGTCGCGGCGATCGTCGATGTCGGCCCGGCTTGAAGCGCGCGGAATCGCCACGGCCAGGGCGTTCCGCGCCCGCCTTTGACGGCGCGCCGGCGGCGTCCTAGTCTGTTTGCATGCGTGGACTCATGCCGTCGCTTCGCTCGCTTTCCCTCTGTCTCGTGTTCGCCACGACGGGCGCATGGGCGCAGCAAGCGCCATCGCCGCCGGGCGCGAAGCCAACCGAGGCCACGCTTCCGGCGCCCGACATCAACCAGCCCGAGGGCCGCAAGAAAATTCTCGACGATCTCTTCAATCGCCTGTCGCGCGCGACGGACGAACGGGAAGCCCATGCGCTTCAGCTGGCGATCGAGCGCGTCTGGATGCGGTCGGGCTCGGACACCGCGGACCTGCTCATGAGCCGCGCCGCGCAGGCGATGGAGAACAAGGACTGGGATCTCACGAGCGCGGTGCTCGACAAGATTGTCATCCTCGCGCCCGACTGGGCGGAGGGCTGGAACAAGCGCGCGACCGCCCGGTTCACGGCCGACGACTACCCCGGCGCCATCGAGGATATCGCCCATGTTCTCGCGCTGGAGCCCCGCCATTTCGGCGCTCTGGCGGGCCTTGGCTTCATGTTTCAACGCATGGACATGAAAAAAGGCGCGCTCGCCGCGTTCCGCAAGGCGCTGGAAATCAATCCGGCGCAGGATGATCTGCGTAAGACAGTGCAGAAGCTGACCGTCGAGGTTGACGGCCGCGACATCTGAGCGCCCTCGCGCGCGCGGAACCAAATGCACCCGCTCTCACGCAGACGGCCCATGCTCGCCTTTTTCGCCAATGTATTCGCCGCCGTGATCGCGGGTCTCGCCCTCTATACGGCGATCATGGACAGGCGCATCGCCGCCGCCTATCCGCCGCGCGGCGCCTTCGTCGAGGTTCCCGGCGGGTGCCTGCATTACACCGAGATGACGCCGGCTGGCGCGCCGCGCCAGACCGTCTTGTTGTTGCATGGCGCGAGCGGCAACGAGGCGGACATGATGCTGGCCCTTGGCGACAAGTTGGCGGCGAAGGGGTTCCGCGTCATCGCCATCGATCGTCCCGGCCTTGGCTGGAGCGATCGGCCAGACGGACGCGACGACGCCGACCCGACGCGGCAAGCCCGGCTCATTCGCGCGGCGCTTGACCATCTTGGCGTCGCATCGGTGATCGTCGTCGGCCATTCGCTCGCGGGCATGGCCTCCTGCGCGCTGGCGCTCGATGATTCCGACATCGTGCGTGGCCTCGTGCTGGTCGCGCCCGTGACGCACCCGTGGCCCGGCGGCGACGTCGACGCCTATTACAACATCGCCGCCATGCCGGTGATCGGCGAAATATTCACCCAGCTTGTCGCGCTGCCGGTCGGCATGGCTTTGCTCGACAAGGGACTTGCCGGCGTGTTCGCGCCACAGGCGACACCCGTTGACTATGTCGAGCGCGTCGGCCTGAAGCGCGTATTCCGACCCGCTATATTCCGCGCCAACGCGCAGGACGTCACGGCGGCCTACGCCGCCGTCGTCAAGCAGGCGCCACGCCTGCGTGAAATCAAGGCGCCAACCGTCATCGTCACCGGCGACAGCGACTCGATCGTGCTGACGCGCATCCACTCCTACGGAAGCGCGCGCGACATTCCCGGCGCGCGGCTTGTCGTCCTGCCCGGCGTCGGCCATTCGCCGCACTGGGCGCGACCCGACGCCATCGTCGACGCGATCGAGGACGTAGCGGCGCGCGCGGCGACCGAGGTTCGCGGCTGATCAAAAACCGCCTGACACAGACGCGGGAAAGCGCTAGCCTCAAGGCAATCGCGCCGGCCGTCGGGTCAGAGCGCGCGTGGTTTCGCCGATGGGCGACGCGACACGGGGGAGGAACAGTCGATGAAGGCGCTCTGGTTTCACCTGATGCCCTATCCGGACTTGAAGGACGACTTCAAGCAGAAGCACAATTCCGTATGGGTCGACATCGATCCCGGCGTTTACGATCCGACGATCGGCCATCGCGCCTACAATGAATACATCGACGAACTCGTGCACGCCGCGCGCATGGGCTTCGATGGCGTCTGCGTCAACGAACATCACGCCAACGCCTATGGCATGATGCCCTCGCCCAATCTCATCGCGTCGGCGCTGGCGCGCGAGACGACCGACGCGGCGATCTGCGTCATGGGCAATTCCGTCGCGCTCTACAATCCGCCGACGCGCGTCGCCGAGGAATTCGGCATGCTCGACTGCATATCGGGCGGCCGGCTGATCGCGGGTTTCCCGGTCGGCACGCCCATGGACGCCTGCTACGCCTATGGCCAGAATCCCGCGCTGCTGCGCGCCCGTTATTACGAAGGCATCGAACTGATCCTGCGCGCATGGAAGGAGCGAAAGCCCTTCGCCTTCAATGGCCGATTCAACAAGCAACGCTATGTGAATTGCTGGCCGCGACCCATTCAGTCGCCGCGGCCGCCCGTGTGGGTGCCCGGCGGCGGCTCGGTCGAAACGTGGCGCATGTGCGCGGAAAAGGATTTCGTCTACGCGAATCTTTCCTACTTCGGCCACAAGGCGAGCAAGGCCGCCATCGCCGGCTTCTGGAACGAGATGAAGGCCATGGGCCGCGAGCCCAACCCGTTTCAGGCGGGGTTCCTGCAATTCGTTGGCGTCGCGGAAACCCGCAAGGAGGCGCTCGATCTTTATCGCGAGCCCGCGGATTATTTCTACAATCGCTGCCTGCACACCGATCCCGCCTACGCCAACCCGCCCGGCTACACGACCGAGGCGACGGTTCGTTCGGCGCTTGGCTCGCAGGTCATGCAGGCCGCCGAGCAATCGCGCCGCAAGGTGCGCGCCGACCAGAACGATATTTTCGACGCGGGCCATGTCGTCATCGGCTCGCCCGACGAAGTGGCCGAAACAATTCGCTCCGTGTGCAAGGACATGAACGTCGGCAATCTCATGCTGCTGCTGCACTTCGGCAACATGAGCGCGCAACTGACGCGCTACAACACCGACCTCTTCGCGACGCGGGTGCTGCCGCAGATTCGCGACCTGTTCGAGGACAAGTGGGAAAACAAGTGGTGGCCCAAGGGCATGCCCGCGCAAAACCGCGTGCTGCCGGGCGCGACCTTCGACGCCATTTCGGGGATCGCCGCGCAATGACCGAGCCACGCGAAACCATCGTCTCCACGCCGCAGGGCCCCATGCGCGTCTGGCGCAAGGGCAAGGGCAAGCGTCTTGGCGTGCTCCCGGGCTTTGGCGGCCAGCCCAGATGGACGCCCTTTCTCGACGCCCTCGCCGAGACGCGGCAGGTGGTGGTGCCATCGCTGCCGGGCTTTCCCGGCGGCCCGACATCGGACGGGCTCGATACGCACCTCGACTGGATCGTCGCGACGCGCGACGCGCTGATCGCGGCGGACCTCGTTGGCGCCGATCTCGTCGGCGCGTCGGTTGGCGGCGCGCTCGCCGCGGAAGCCGCGTCCCTCTGGCCGGGCGACGTGAAAACCCTCGCCCTGATCGCGCCCTTCGGCATGTTCGACGAGGCGGAGCCCATCGTCGACGTCTTCGCCCAGCCGCCCGGCGCGATGTCGGCGATCCTGTCCAACAAGCCGAAGGATTTCGACGCCTTTCTCGCGGCCCCGGCCGGCGCAAACCGCGGCGACTGGGACATTCACGCGCTGCGGGCGCGCGTCGCCGCCGCAAGCATCGTCTGGCCCCTGGGCGATACGGGCTTGCTCCGGCGCATCACCCGGTTGTCCGCGCCGACGCTGTTGATCTGGGGCGATGGCGACAAGGTGATTCCAGCCGCCTACGCCCGCCGTCTCGGCAAGGCCATCGCGGGAAAATCGAAAATCAAGTCGATCCGCAACGCCGGCCATGTCGCCGAATTCGACCAGCCGAGGACGACCGCGACCGCCATTCTGTCGTTCATGAACGCCTGAGGCGACGGCCACGCGGAAAAATTCGCGTGATCGGCGCGGGAACCACATGCCCCGCGCCGCGGCATGCGCTATGAGAGTCGTCAGGGACAAAATATCCCGCAACCGTTCCCTGGAGGGAGACCCGCATGATCAAGGTTGGCGACAAGCTGCCCAACGTAACTTTCACCGTCATGACCGCCGACGGCCCGAAGCCGAAGACGACCGATGACGTCTTCAAGGGCAAGAAGGTCGTTCTGTTCGGCCTGCCCGGCGCGTTCACCCCGACCTGCCACAAGAACCATCTGCCCGGCTATCGCGACAATCAGGCCGCGCTCGCCGCCAAGGGCGTCGACACCATCGCCGTCACCTCGGTCAACGACGTGTTCGTGATGGGCGCCTGGCGCGATTCGACCGGCAGCGACGGCAAGGTTGAGTTCCTCGCCGACGGCAGCGCCGCCTTCGCCAAGGCCATCGGCATGGTGCTCGATCTGACCGAGCGCGGCATGGGCGTTCGCTCCAAGCGCTACTCGATGCTGGTGCAGGATGGCGTGGTCAAGACCCTCAACATCGAGGAAGCCACGGGCACGGCCGAGTCCGGCGTCGAGAAGATGCTGACGCAGGTCTGACCCTCGACGTCGCGCGCGACGTCGATCACGGCGATATCAGGCGGACGGGGTCAGGCCTCGCCCGCCTTTTTCACGACCGCGGCGGGTTCCGTCGCAAGCCGGCGCCGGGCCAGCCTCGCCCGCAGCGCGCCAATGGCCTCGAGGCCAACGCCGCGCAAACCCGCGACGTCGAAGACGGCGATGAACGCCGTGTAGATGACGACGCCGACAATCGCTTGCCCGGCCAGCGTGAGGACGCCGGGCGAGGCCGCGCGCCATGGCAGCAGCGTCAGCAACATGACGCCCGTCGCAACGACCACGACCAGAATGTCCCGCGCCGCGGGAAACCGGGCGCGCGCGAACATGGACGCGACGATCAGCGTCAGCAAGCCGGCGATCATCGCGCCCGATTGCGCGATGGCGAGGCTGGACGCGACCTGCGGCAGCGCCGCCACCAGCAACAGATTGGCCGTGCAGGCGACCAGCGCGCCGATGATCATCGGCAAGGTCCGCTTGGCGATCTGGAAGACAGGATTGATCGCGTACCAGAGGAGCCCCGAGGCGAAATGACCGGGCAGCACCAGCCCGAAATAGAACTGGAATGGTCCGCGGAATTGTTCGGGCACGACCAGTCGCTCGATGCTCGGCAAGGTCAGCCAGACGCCCACGCAGGCAGGCGCGAGAATGGCGAAGACAATCGCCATGTTGCGGGCCACCTGCTCGCGCCCATGCTCGGCGCCGTGGTGTTCGTCGGCCCGCACCGCGAGCTGGAACAGCAGGACATCGAGCGTCGAGCCGATGGACGCGACGACGCGCGTGCCGATGTCGAAGGCCAGCGAGAATTGTCCGGTTTCGGCGAAGCCGTACCACCGGGCCATTAGCGCGCGATTGGCCAGCGGAATAAAAAGATAAAGCAGGTTGGCGACCACGATGGGCGCCGCGTAGTTCACGCATGACCGCGCGGTCGCCCGTCGGGCCAGCGCCGGCGCGACGCCGGGATCGGCCAGCGCCGAACGGAACGTCAGAAGCGAACCGGCCATGCTGACGCAAACGCCGACCAGCGCCATGGTCGCTGAATGGAAAAGAAACGCCCCGCCCGCCGTCGCCACCACCGCGACCAAATTCTTGGTCAGGATCAGCTTGCCATAAAGCGCGTCGTCGAAGCGGGCGCGCACCATGGCGGTGTTGTAATCGAACAGGCCGTTGGTGATGGAGGCCGCCAGCGCCAGCCCGATCAGCGCGTTCGACATGGGCAGGTCGACGCCAACTAGCATGGCGCCGGCCACGACCGCCATCGCGGCCGCCGCGAGCCCGGCGAAGCTGACGTCCAGCGTCGCCCGCAGGCCCGGTTCGTCGAGACGACTGCGCGCGGAATAAAAACGGATCGCCGACTGCCGGATCCATTCGAACAGGGAGGTCTGCAAGGCGAGACCAACCGAAAGCGCGAGCGCGAAGCGCCCGAACTCCTCCGGACCGAGAAACCGCGCCACCAGGAGGCCGATGGCGAAATTGCACAGCGTATTGACCAGAAAGGCGGCGATGACCCTCACGCGCGAGCCTCCGCGCGCGCGGCGCGGGCCATGCGGACCTGATGGGCGCTGTTGGTTGAATCAAACATCCGGGAACCCTACGCCCGACGCGTGAACGCAAGGTGGACGAGCTTCGCCGCCATGGCAATTAAGCCTAATAAAGAACAATCGTGGCGGCCGGCGCTCATGCCCGATAGTATCAAAACGATACGATTTCGAGGCCAGAATGCGTATGTCAAGCAATGAACGGGGGCGCGGGCGCGCATCGTCGTCCGTAGACCCCATCGCCAGCATGTCCGTGGGCACGCTCACGCGCCGTTCGGCCATCGCCATTCTCGCCGGCTGGAGTGTTCTGTCGACCGCCACCGCCATGCGGCGCGAGGCCCCCGCGGAGCCGCGTCCGGTCGGCCGCGCGCCTTCGCTCGGCGCGCTGGCGGCGAACAACGGGCTGATTTTTGGCGCCTCGATCGCCAGCGAGGGCGTCAACATTCCCGAATACCGCCAGCTTTATCTGGATCAGGCCCGCATCGTCACCAGCGACTTCGCCATGAAATTCGCGGTCGTGCGACCGGACGCCGGCGCGCCGCGCCACGCCGATGGCGATCTGCTGATCGACTTCGCCGCGCGCAACAACATGCTGTTCCGCGGCCATACCCTGATCTGGAACGAGAGCAACCCGGATTGGCTGAAGTCCCTGAGCGCGACCGAGACAGGCGCGCTGCTGGACCGGCATGTCGACGAAATGGTTGGCCGCTACGCCGGGCGGGTGCATTCGTGGGATGTCGTCAACGAGCCTTTCTGGCCCGACGACAAGGCGCCGGGTTTCTTCCGCAAGGGGCCGTGGTTCAACGCCCTCGGGCCGGATTACGTCGCGCGGGCGCTCAGGCGGGCGGCCGCCGCCGATCCCAAGGCGAAGCTGGTGATCAACGAGGCTTTCACCGAGCGTGGCGATGGTCTCGGGCTGGAGGTGCGCCGTCGGCTCCTGCGTCTCATCGACGACCTCCAGCACGCGGGCGTACCGCTCCATGCGATCGGCCTGGAATCTCACCTGCAACCCCAGTTCCCGTCGGACGACGTGGGTTTTCAGGTCTTTCTGGACGAGATTGCCCGCCGCGGCCTCGAAATCTATCTGACCGAGCTGGACGTGGACGACCTCGGCCTGCCCGGCGACATCGCCCGGCGCGATGAAATCATCGCCGATCGCGTCTATGCCTATCTCAACCACGCGTTGGCCTGTCCGGCGGTGAAAATCCTCGAATGCTGGCAACTCGCCGACCGTTACAGCTGGTACGCGGACCCGGCGATCGCCCGCAAACGCGGCAGGGCCGCGCGACCGCTGCCCTTCGACGCCGCCATGACCCAGAAACCCATGTTCGACGCCATCGCGCGGGCCCTCGCCGCCCGCGTGTCCTGACGGGCCCAACCGCGCCTCGGCCGCGTTAACCATGCAACGCGCCATCCCGCGATCGGATGAAAATCGTCGGCCCGATCCTTGACTCCCCCCGAGGGGCTCACTATTTCCCCTTCTGTTAGCACTCGTGCAAGGCGAGTGCTAACAGCAACCAATCCTGAACGGGCGGGGGCGCGATGCACGAGGGGCGTCGGGTCTGGCCCGGGTCAACCATGGGAATCATCACATGAAGTTCCGTCCATTGCACGACCGTGTCGTCGTCAAGCGCCTCGACAGCGAGGAAAAGACCAAGGGTGGCATCATCATCCCGGATAGCGCCAAGGAAAAGCCGCAGGAAGGCGAAGTCGTCTCCGTGGGCCCCGGCGGCCGCGACGAGGCCGGCAAGCTGATTCCGATCGACCTCAAGAAGGGCGACCGCGTCCTGTTCGGCAAGTGGTCGGGCACAGAGGTCAAGATCGATGGTCAGGATCTGCTGATCATGAAGGAAAGCGACATCATGGGCGTTCTCGGCTGAGCCGGACGACCGTTTTTCCCCATTCTGCGAACCAGATGGTTCAGGAGTAAGCACACATGGCAGCCAAAGACGTACGTTTCTCCTCCGACGCCCGCTCGCGCATGCTGCGCGGCGTCGACATCCTCGCCGACGCGGTGAAGGTGACCCTCGGCCCCAAGGGCCGCAATGTCGTCATTGACAAGAGCTTCGGCGCGCCGCGCATCACCAAGGACGGCGTCACCGTCGCCAAGGAAATCGAGCTCGAGGACAAGTTCGAGAACATGGGCGCCCAGATGGTGCGCGAAGTGGCCTCGAAGACCAACGACACCGCCGGCGACGGCACCACGACCGCGACCGTTCTCGCCCAGGCGATCGTTCGTGAAGGCGCCAAGTACGTGGCCGCCGGCATGAACCCGATGGACCTCAAGCGCGGCGTCGATCTGGCCGTGACGGAAGCCGTCAAGGACATCCAGAAGCGCGCCAAGAAGATCAAGTCCTCGGACGAGGTCGCTCAGGTCGGCACGATTTCCTCGAACGGCGACACCGACATCGGCAAGATGATCGCCAACGCCATGCAGAAGGTCGGCAACGAGGGCGTCATCACCGTCGAGGAGTCCAAGAGCGCGCTGACCGAACTCGACGTCGTCGAGGGCATGCAGTTCGACCGCGGCTATCTCTCGCCCTACTTCGTGACCAACGCCGAGAAGATGGTCGCCGAGCTCGACGACCCCTACATCCTCATCTTCGAGAAGAAGCTGTCGTCGCTTCAGCCGATGCTGCCGGTCCTCGAGGCCGTCGTGCAGACCGGCAAGCCGCTGCTGATCGTGGCCGAGGACGTCGAGGGCGAGGCTCTGGCCACGCTCGTCGTCAACAAGCTGCGTGGCGGCCTGAAGGTCGCCGCCGTCAAGGCGCCGGGCTTCGGCGATCGCCGCAAGGCCATGCTCGAGGACATCGCCATCCTGACCGCCGGTCAGATGATCGCGGAAGACCTCGGCATCAAGCTCGAGAACGTCGCGATCAACATGCTTGGCCGCGCCAAGAAGGTCCGCATCGACAAGGAAAACACCACCATCGTCGACGGCGCCGGCAAGAAGAAGGAAATCGAGGCCCGCGTGGCGCAGATCAAGGCGCAGATCGAGGAGACCACCTCGGACTACGACCGCGAGAAGCTCCAGGAGCGTCTGGCCAAGCTCGCGGGCGGCGTCGCGGTGATCCGCGTCGGCGGCGCGACGGAAGTCGAGGTGAAGGAGAAGAAGGACCGCGTTGACGACGCGCTGAACGCCACCCGCGCGGCGGTGGAAGAAGGCATCGTCCCCGGCGGCGGCACGGCTCTCCTGCGCGCCAAGGGCGCCGTCTCGAAGCTCAAGAACGACAACGCCGACGTTCAGGCCGGCATCAACATCGTTCTGAAGGCGCTCGAGGCCCCGATCCGTCAGATCGTCGAGAACGCCGGCGTCGAAGGCTCGATCGTCGTCAACAAGATCGTCGAGAACAAGTCGGAGACCTACGGCTTCAACGCCCAGACCGAGCAGTATGTCGACATGATCGCCACCGGCATCGTCGATCCGGCCAAGGTCGTGCGCACGGCCCTGCAGGACGCCGCCTCGGTGGCCGGCCTGCTGATCACGACGGAAGCCATGATCGCCGAGGCCCCGAAGGACAAGTCGCCGATGCCCCCCATGGGCGGTGGCGGCGGCATGGGCGGCATGGGCGGCATGGACTTCTGATCCATCCGTCTCCGCTCACCCGGAACAGAAAGGGCCGTCCGAAAGGGCGGCCCTTTTTCGTTGCCGTCATGCTCGCGCGCCAAATGACGCGCAAACAAAAAGCCCCGCCAGTGGCGGGGCTTCAAGCAACAATTGATTCTTGAATCAGACGGCCGCGATGACCGCGATCTCGACCTTGTAGTCCGGCGCGGCGAGTTTGGCCTCGACGGTCGCGCGGGCGGGCGTGTGTCCCGCCAGCACCCACTTGTCCCACTCGCCGTTCATCTGCGCGAAGGTGGAAATATCCGGCAGATAGATCGTCGCGGACAGCAGCTTCGACTTGTCGGAGCCCGCCTGCGCGAGAAGCCCGTCGATGATCGACAGGATTTCCGCGGTCTGCTCGGCGACGCTCGCGCCCTTGGTTTTGTCGGCGACCTGCCCGGCCAGATACACGGTGTCGCCATGCACCACGGCCGCGCTCATGCGCGGGCCCACGCCAATGCGTCGAATGCTCATGCCATCCAATCCTTTTGAAAGATCACGCCGCCGGGAAGCCGGGGATCACGCCGAGGAAATCACGCTTGCCGATCTCGATGCCGCGATGACGCAGGATATTATAGGTCGTCGTCGCGTGAAAATAGAAATTCGGGAAGGCGAAATGCATCATGTAGTCCGCGCCCTTCATGGTGACCTGACGCGGTCCCATGGGGAAGGTGACGGGCTTGTCGGCATGGGCGTCGACATCGGCCTTCGACACGGAGTTCACCATGGCGAGCGACTTGGCGACGCGCTCGCGCAGGCCAGCCAGCGTGGTCTCGTCGCGCGCCGGCAGATTGGCTTCCTTGCCGGCCAGGCGCAGGCTCGAACCCGCCGCGTGGTCGCAGAACGACTGCACCTGACGGGCGAAATTGAACATGTCGGGATAAAGACGATCGCCGAGAATATAGGCTTCGTCGTACTTCTTGGCCGTGCACTGCGCGATCGTCTTGTCGAGCACGTTTTGCATGCCGCCAAGGATTTGCTGATAGGTCGGGATCGAGGATTCATAAAGCGACATGGAGGCCTCCCTTGGTTGAAAAATACAGCCACGGGAGTGTTAGAGGAAAAAAATTCCCCGCTCAAGGCGTCGTCGCGGCAACCGATCCACTCAACGGGTTTTCCGCGTCCCAGCCGTAGCTCATCGTCTCGAAGCGCATGGCGTTCGTGTCGATGAGCAGCAGGCGTCCGACCAGTCCCTCGCCGAAGCCGACGATCTCGCGCACGACCTCGAGCGCCATCATCGAGCCAACCACGCCCGTCAGCGCGCCGAGAACGCCGGCTTCCGCGCAGGCGGGAATCGCGCCCGCCGCCGGCGCGACGGGAAACAGGCAGCGATAGGTCGGATTGGGCTTGCCATCAGCGCCCGTCTCGAACGGTCGCAGCGTTGTCAGGGACGCGTCGAATTCACCCACGGCGCCGACAACAAGCGGCTTGCGCTCGTGAAAGCAGGCGTCGGAGACGAGATACCGTGTCTCGAAATTGTCCGATCCGTCGGCGACGATGTCGTAGTTCTGGATGATCCGGCGCGCGTTGTCCTCGGTCAGGCGCCAGGCGTAGGCGGCGACGCGTACGTTGGGATTGATGCGCGTGATCGCGTCGCGCGCGCTCGCGACCTTGGCGCGGCCGATATCTTCGGTCCCGTGCAACACCTGTCGTTGCAGATTGGACAGCGACACGGTGTCGTCATCGACGATGCCGATCTCGCCCACGCCCGCCGCGGCGAGATACTGGATCAGCGGCGAGCCGAGGCCGCCGGCCCCCACCACGAGCACTCGCGCCGCCTTCAGCTTTTGCTGACCCGGTCCGCCCACCCCGCGCAAGACAATGTGGCGGGCGTAGCGTTCGATTTCTTCTTCCGACAGGGACATGCAACCCTTCTAGCAGCCGGCGTCCCCGGCGCAACACCTATCGCCTGTTCAAGGCGCGTCGGGGCCGGAAACAACGCCCAGCGTGGCGAGCGCGTCGCGAACGAACCCATCCGCGACCACGTCCTTCATCGTCACCTTCGGCAATTTGGGGTTCAACGCGTAGAAAAGATCGATCTGCTTGCCCCAATGCGCGGGCGTCACCTCGCCATTGACGGCGAAACCATGCGACTCCCGTTCCTGACTCCATATCTGGCGCACCCGATCCGCCGGTACGGAAACCGTGACGTAGCGATCGTAAACGCTCCGAAACGCGTCGAAGTCATCGTTGAGCGCCCGCGACGCCCTGATCATGCCACGCGTCAGGCGCGACAGTTCCTCGCCATGCGCGCGCTCGAAGGCTTCCGTCGTCCCGAGCACGCCATGGGGTTGCGTCGGCGCCAGCTTCTTCAGTTCGGCGAAGCCCAGCAGATTGTGCAACGAATTGCCCGGATCGAGATCAAGCGCGATCGCCTCCTCGACGCGAATGAGCGAGACATCGATGGTGTCGGCCAGCAATCGCTCGATGCGTTGTGGCGGCGGGCCGACAACCTCCCATTTGATTTCGGAATCGTCGATGCCGAGCGCGCGAATGACCACGCGCGCCATGTGATGGCTCAGCGCGCCGATGCCGTCGAGCGCCCATGACGCGCCACGCAATTTCTCCGGGCTGTCGATGCGCTTCTGCGCGACGAGATTCTGCGCGAGACCGCGCGCCATCGAGACGATGACGCGAACGGGACGCCCCTCCGAGCGGAATTTCAGCACCGGGCCAAGCCCGCCGTAGGAAACGTCCACCGCGCCATCGAGCACCGCCTGCATGGCGGCGACGCCGCCACGGGCGGGCGTCCACGAAACGTCGAGCCCCTCGTCGCTCCAGCAGCCGAGGTGCGTGGCGGCCGCGCAAGCGAGATCGTCCACGCCGAATGTCGGCCCCGAGCCCGCCGCCAGCCTGATCTTGCGTTTCGTCATGACGTTCTCCCTCGCATCGGCGAAGTCTGTCCGAACCCTCGGCCAGTGTAAACCGAGGTCGACGCCTTCCCCGTCCTCGATGGTTCCGCTAAGGCTGCCCGGTCAGGAGATATTCGTGTTCCGCACCTTCGCGATCTTCGCTTTCGCGGCCCTCTGCGCCGCGGCGCTGGTTTTTTATCTGTGGCCCGAACTCGATCTGGTCATCGCCCGCTGGTTCTTCGCCAATGGCGCCTTCGTGGCCGCGACGCCTCTGGGGCGCGCCTGTCGCTTCGTCTTTTACTGGCTGCCTCCCGCCGTGATGATCTACGCGGCGCTCGGCGTGGGCCTGCGCAAGTTTGGCAAGAATCTTCCCGGCACGAAAGCCCTCTCCTGCCGCGGGCTCGCCTTCATGGCGATTTCGTTCGCGCTGGGGCCGGGCGCGCTGGTCAACCTCGGCCTCAAGGACCATTGGCATCGCCCGCGGCCCGTTCAGGTGGCGGAATTCGGCGGGACCATGGAATTCCGCCCCTACTGGCGGGTGGATGGCGCCTGTATCCGCAACTGTTCATTCGTGTCGGGCGAAGCCTCCAGCGCCGCCTGGCTCATCGCGCCCGCGAGCCTCGCGCCGCCGCCGTTTCGCGCCCCCGCCATGGCCGCGGCCTTGGTCGTGACCGCGCTCACCGCCCTCGGCCGGATCGCCATTGGCGGCCATTTCACGTCGGATGTGCTGTTCGCCGCCCTGCTGACACTGCTGCTGACGCTCGCGCTGCGACGCCTGATCATGGGACCAGGCGAACGCTGATCCCCGCGGGGTTGCGCCGGACGCGCGGAATCTGTAGTTCCGCCCTCAATGGCGGCGGATTTCGCCGCGCTTTTCGCGAGTTCAATGCCGATGGCGAAGCAAGACATCAAGCGCGTGGTGCTGGCCTATTCAGGCGGCCTCGACACGTCCATCATCCTCAAGTGGTTGCAGACCACCTATGGCTGCGAGGTCGTGACCTTCACCGCCGACCTTGGTCAGGGCGAGGAACTGGAGCCCGCGCGCAAGAAGGCCGAACTGCTCGGCATCAAGCCCGAGCACATCTTCATCGAGGATCTGCGCGAGGAATTCGTGCGCGACTACGTCTTCCCGATGTTCCGCGCCAACGCCCAGTACGAGGGCCTCTACCTGCTCGGCACGTCGATCGCCCGCCCGCTCATCGCCAAGAAACAGATCGACATCGCCCGCGCCGTCGGCGCCGACGCCGTCTGTCACGGGGCGACCGGCAAGGGCAACGATCAGGTGCGTTTCGAACTCGGCTATTACGCGCTCGAGCCCGACATCAAGGTCATCGCGCCCTGGCGCGAGTGGGAATACAAGAGCCGCGAGGCGCTGATCGACTTCGCCGAGAAGCATCAGATCCCGATCGCCAGGGACAAGCGCGGCGAGGCCCCCTTCTCCGTCGACGCGAACCTGCTGCACTCGTCCTCCGAGGGCAAGGTGCTTGAAGACCCGTGGGTCGAGCCGCCGGAATACGTGCACATGCGCACGATCTCGCCCGAGGACGCGCCCGACGTCGTTACCGAAATCACCATCGATTTCGAGAAGGGCGATCCCGTCGCCATCGATGGCGTGAAGATGTCGCCCGCGACCCTGCTCACGAAGCTGAACGAACTTGGCAAGGCCAATGGCATTGGCCGGCTGGATCTCGTCGAGAACCGCTTCGTCGGCATGAAGTCGCGCGGCGTCTACGAGACGCCCGGCGGCACGATCCTTTTGCAGGCGCACCGCGGCATCGAGTCCATCACGCTTGACCGCGGCGCGGCGCATCTCAAGGACGAGCTGATGCCGAAATACGCGGAGCTCATCTACAACGGCTTCTGGTTCGCGCCCGAGCGCGAGATGTTGCAGGCGTTGATCGACCGCAGCCAGCAGCTCGTCACCGGCCGCGTGCGCCTCAAGCTCTACAAGGGAACGGTCCGCGTCGTCGGGCGCCAGTCGCCCTACTCCCTGTATGATCAGGATCTCGTCACCTTCGAGGAAGGCGCCGTCGCCTACGATCACCGCGACGCGGCTGGCTTCATCAAGCTCAACGCGCTGCGCCTGCGCACGCTCGGCAAGCGCGACCGCAAGATGGCGGGCAAGTAGCCCGCCATCCCACGACGCCCATCAAAAACAAAAACCCCGCCGCGATGATCGCTCATCGAGAT